>DATIAT010000133.1:0-22918 GCA_035457905.1 Nitrospiraceae bacterium | reverse complement strand
ACGCCAGATTGTCAATCTGGAGGTCGCGGGTTCAAATCCCGTCGGCCCCGCCATTTTCCTCAGGTCTGTTAGACTCCGTAGGCAAGGCTGTGAGTGCTTCCTGGAGACGGGAAAGGGTATAGCCGCATGTTTCAGACAGGTCTCATAGGGCTGGTGGGTTCTCTCGGCGTAGTTTCGAAAATCGTGCTCTTGGTTCTCTTCGTCTTTTCGGTCATCTCGTGGGCGATTATTTTTTCGAAATGGCGGATGTTTCGTGTGGCGGACCAGGAAGATAAGCGGTTCTTGGCGCTTCTCGTGAAAACTCGGGACCTCGATGAACTGTATCGGCAAGTTCGACGAATCCAAGGCAGTCCCAGCGCAGTTGTATTCGAAGGGGTGATGGACCGTGTGGGATCCGGGAAGGGTGAGGAGAAAAACGGTGGCAGTAGGGAGCCGATTGATCAGCACGTTATCGAGCGCACTGCTTCCCACCTCGTGCAGAGCCAGTTGTCACGTCTCGAGACGTATCTTCCGTTCCTTGCCACAACGGGAAACATTACACCTTTTATCGGACTGCTCGGGACCGTGATGGGAATTATCGATGCCTTTCGTGAGATTGGTGCGCAAGGGACTGCCAGTATTTCCGCTGTCGCTCCTGGTGTTGCAGAGGCCTTAGTGGCGACGGCAGCCGGTCTGTTTACCGCTATTCCGGCCGTCATTGCCTATAACTATTTCCTCATCAGAATTCGTAGCACGGCGTTTCGGTTGGATTCGGTTGCTATTGAGATGATGTCATCCCTCTCAATCCCTTCGTCGAAGACGAAGCCGGTCCCGGTCGGAGTTCAAGGATGACCCTAGAGTCTCGGCATCGCCGATTCCTGGCAGAAATCAACGTCATTCCCCTCGTCGATGTCGTTCTTGTCCTCCTGGTTATTTTCATGGTAACCGCGCCGATGTTGTATCGGGGGATGGATATCAAGCTGCCGACCTCTGCCACGAATACCATCAAACCGGAAATGCGCACGGTGCTTACGATTGAGAAGGACCAACGACTGTACCTGGATAAAGACCAGGTCGGGGTAGCCCAGCTTGAACAGAAATTGAAACTCTTGAAACGCGACCATCCCGATGCGTCGCTCTATCTCAGGGCGGATCGCGAGGTGCCATACGGCGTTGTGGTCCAAGTCATGGACGGGGTTAAGAAAGCTGGGATCGAAAAAATCGGCATGGTCACGGATCCCGTTGGTCCCGAGCGTGTAGGAGCGCCACAAATTCCGCGCCTCCCGTCGGGAAAAAATTGACGCAAGTTGTTCGAGAGGACTGGAGGTTATGGCGTTTCAGGCCTCGCTCTTGTCAGAAACGAGGTTCGATCAGGACGCGCAATCTAGATTCTCCGCTCGACTCAAGCAAACACTGGTACTCTCGCTTGTTATTCATGTGGTGGTCCTACTCGTGGCGACCGGGTTTCGGTTACCGCAACACGGTGAACGCCCTTTGACCACTGTGGATGTGTCGTTGGTCAGTCTGCCGATACCTGTGAGACAAGCCGAGTCGGCGAAGCCGGTCGAACCAGTAAAACTTTCAGACTCAAAGCCCACGCCGTTAGTCAAGGCACCTCCAAACGTAGTCCCTTCTGCCTCGCCTCCGGCAGGCGAGAAAAGAAAGGATATGTTACGAGACCTTCAGCTTCCACCGGATGCGCCGAAATTTGGAGATCTAAGCCCCGCAACAAAATCACCGGCTCAGCCTCAACAGGCAGCGAAAACGCTGGATATCCCGCGTATTCCGGATGTGGCGCATGAGCCGGTCGTCAAGGCTCCGCAGCGGTCTTCAGTCAGCGACGATGTGAATCGTGAGTTAGAAGAAGAGCTGAAAAAGATTAAACAGTTTCAGCCTGCGGCCAAGCTGGACATCCCGAAAGAGGTGAAGTTGAGTGACGCGACTGTCAAGCCAGTGCCTCAGCAAGAGGTGAGAGTTCCAACAGCGAAGACTCCCGAAACCACCCTGAAAATTTCCGGTACGGCCGGGTCGAATCCCTACTGGGCTCGTGTGCAGTCTATAATTAGCAGCCATTGGGAACCACCTCCGATCGATATGATGGGACAAACCTATACGATGATCGTCAGGTTTCGGCTTCAACGCGATGGAACGATCAAAGATGTGGTCGTCCAACAGTCGTCAGGGAATGCCTATTTTGACATGGCGGGTCAACGCGCCGTGCTCCGGCCACGAGCCTTGCCCCAGTTTCCTAATGACATGACGGACAGTTACAAAGATGTAGAGATGGTATTTCGAGTCGGAGAGTTGGCCGGATGACACAGCTGAAAATCGTCACTGCATGGCTCGGAGGAGTTCTGTTGTTCGCAGGAGTCGCTGGTATTCTTGAATCTGGGGCTGCGGATGTGTTTCTTGAGGCCACCCGCCCCGACTTCCAAAAAATTTCTCTGGGCATTGTGGGCATACAAAACGCGGGTGGTCCTGACTGGTTAGGAGGGCGGATTGAAGAGGTTCTAAAAAAAGATTTGAAACGCTCTCTGGTCTTTGATCTGGTTGATTTACCTAGCCTTGGGATTCATGCCGCCGCCATCGGCAACGGGATGGAACCGAGTTCCAAGGCTGTATTTAGACAGGCGGCTGAGAAGGGTGTTTCGGTCTTAGTCTGGGGGAAAGCAGCCCTGAAAGGTGCGGGCACAGACGCCGATGTGAACATGGAAGGGTTCGTCTATGACAATGGCAGTGATGAACTCGTGGGGGGAAAACGCTACGCAGGATCGACATCGGTTGTGCGTCTGATGGCACACCGCTTTGCCGATGAACTGGTATTCCGTTACACGGGCGAGCCCGGTATTGCCAGAACGAAAATCGCCTATGTAGCTGAGCAGGGGGCTGCTCGAGAGTTGTTCGTGATGGATTACGACGGCCATGATTCTCGCCAACTCACCGCCGATGGATTCCTGAACCTCATGCCACAATGGTCTCCGGATCGCCGGTTCCTCATCTTTACCGCCTATCGCAATCGCCACACGCAGGACATCGATATGATTGAGTTGGCAACAGGCAAGCGATGGACGGTAATTTCACTGGGGGGGTTGAACATTACACCGTCATTATCTCCTGATGGAAACTTTCTCGCGTTTGCATCGAGCCACGAAGGCAATTCCGAACTCTATCGGCTGGACACAAGGACAAAAGCCATCCAGCGCTTGACGATGAATCCGTCTGGCGACTTATCCCCCTCCTGGTCTCCGAACGGGAGGGAGTTGGTGTTCGTATCGGATCGAGGTGGAGGGCCTCAGCTATTCCTGATGGGGTCAGACGGATCGAATGTACGCCGGTTGACGTTTGAAGGCGATTACAATGCGGCGCCGTCGTGGTCGCCGCGCGGGAACTGGATCGCCTACGTGTGCCGGACGCAAAGAGAGTATAAACTCTGTGTCATCTCGCCGGACGGACAGAAGCGGATGCAATTGACGACAGGACCAGGTGTCGATGATTCGCCCTCCTGGTCGCCGGATGGGCGGCATTTGGCGTTCAGCTCGACGTCTGATGGAAAGAGCCACATCTATATGATCGATGCCGATGGTAAGGACCTAGAACGGCTCACCTTCCAGGGAACGCACAACAGTGCGCCTGCCTGGTCTCCGGCATCGTGAGAATGATAGTTCGACGGTATTGATTGAATGAAGGCAATGGATTTTGATAACTAACCCAGGAAAAGGAGACAGTTCTATGAACAAGACATTCTATACCGGTGGAGTAGCATTGGTGATGTGCCTGGCATTGATTGGTATGCCCGGCTGCTCCAAAAAGTCTGTCCAATCCGGCGGCGATTCTCAGTCCGGTCAAGGGATGGCGAAGGGGGGGACAGATAGTTCCAAGTCCGGTGTCGGTAACTTCCCGGATACCGGCGTTCAGTCTTCCGGTGGTGGGCTTCGTGGCCTTGACAAGAACCCTTCAGAAGAGCGAGTCGGCAGCGGTACAATGCTGGCGAAAGCAGATCCCTCCGGCAGTGCGGGACGACAAATGGATGAAATCAGGGCTGAGCAGGCCGCTTCAGCTGCTGCGGGGTTGCGGGATGTGTACTTCGCATACGACAGCTGGACGATTTCTGATGAAGGGCGCCAAGCGTTGACCCGCAACGCCGACTGGATGAAGTCCAACATGAGCGCGTTGGTCAAGGTCGAAGGCCATTGTGACGAGCGCGGGACCACAGCCTACAATCTCGTTCTCGGTGAAAAACGGGCAAAAGCTGTCCGGAATTACCTGGTTGAACTCGGAGTCAATGCTAATCGTCTGTCAGTGGTATCGTATGGAAAGGAGCGACCGTCCTGCACTGAACATGCAGAGTCCTGTTACCAGCAGAACCGGAGAGGGCATCTCGTTGTGAAAGCCGGGAAGTAGACGACCTGCGCTGTCCAGCGGCGCTTAGGGGTTTGTTGTCCGCGGAGCACGCGCGAGGATTCTTTCATCACACTTGGGTGGAACAATGTGGAACCATTCGAATACAAAGGGAACGTGGACGACGATCTCTGCGATCTGTACCCTATTATCGACCGGTTGCATTGCCCAACAAGCCGATCTCAAACAGACGGAGAGGAGTCTTCAACAGCGCATCAAGCAGTCGAGCGATGAATCGGCGCAGACCCGCGCGCGGCAGAGCCAGGAGATTTCCGCTCTTCGGGAGCAGGAGTTGCCGCAATTGCGAGGCGAGCTGGACCGGGTGTCGCACCAAGCTCAAGACCTCCAGGGGAAACAGGAAGACCTCAGGCAACAAATCAAGCGGCTCGAACAAGTGGCCGGCAAGCTGGAGTCGGATAACACCGCCCGCTACAACCAGATGCGTGAGAGTCTGAATGCGCAGGATGTCAAAAACAAGCAGGACCGTGATCAACTCCGCATGGATGTGAACGCTCGCCTCGACGACGTGAGCCGACAGATGGAGGTGGTGCGGAAAGAGATCATCGAGGTCGTGCAGAGGACGAACAGCGGACTGGCAAAGGGCCTCGACGGACGTCTGGAGGAGCAGCATATTCGGACTGAACAGTTGTCGGCAAAATTCGCCCAATTCAGTCAGTCGCTTACAGCCTTCAGGGATTCGCTGACAGAACTGAGCGAGCGGGTGAGCCAGGGAGAGCAGGCAGGCAAAGCGTCGGCGGCTCATATCAATGAAATGAATAAAGCGGTGACCGGCCACCTGGCCGAAGTCAATAGGAGCGTTGCATCCGTCGCCCAAAAGTTTGCGACCCGCATTAATGAACAGGACAATCGCCTGGATGCGCTCTCCAAGGCTGTCGACCAGGTCGCACAGGGTGCGCATCTCCGAGGAGGAAACAAGGGAGGGACGCGTCAGTCAATCACCAAACCCGCTCAGCGGTCGGCAGTAGCGCCTCCGGCTGAAGCTTCACGGATTGAGCAGGAAACGACTGCGGTTTCGCTCTCTGCGCAAGCTGAAGGGGTGACACCGACGATCGAATCCGAGGAGTCGCCGCGGCCGCAAGTCAGCAAAAGTAGCGAGCGCCCCGATAAGCTTGAATATGAACGCCTCCTGGCGCTGTTTCGCGATGGGGACTTGGATGGAGCAGGGCAGGGATTCATCGCATTTTTGCGTGACTATGAGAATTCGGACCTCGCCCCAAATGCACGCTTTTGGCTCGGTGAAGCGCACTATGGCAAGAAGGAGTATAGGCAGGCGATCGATTCGTACGACCGTGTCGAACTGGATTTCCCACAGAGCGAAAAGGTACCCTCGGCGATCTTGAAGAAGGGGTATGCATACCTGGCCATAAAAGATAAGAAGCGTGCTTCCTCGGCCTTTAAGCAGGTGGTGACGTTGTATCCACGCACTCCTGAGGCAGGAAAAGCGTCCGATAAATTAACCCAGTTGAAGGAGTCTCGATAACTGTGATGCGCAAGAAAACAGGGTTAAGGGGATCGATCGTTTTCATTGCCGGAATGCTATTCTCGCTGGCTGGTTGCGCCAAGCACGCGGATTTTGTGGAGATACGCGACCAGTTGGCGACGATATCGAAGACTCAAGATCAAGACCAAAAGCGGCTGGATGCTCTGCAGCGACGTGTGGAGTCGTTGGAACGGGTGAAGGACAGCGAATCCGCCAGGCAGAAACTCGATCCGAAGTTCGACGAACTGTCTGCGCGCATCCAAAAGTTAGAGGGCCGGTTGGCCAAACTCGACGAGACTACGGGCATTCTGGCTATGCCCAAGGTCGAACAGGTGCCAGGTGATCCTGGTCGTCTTGCCAAACCACAGAAACCGTCCTCTGGGCCAGACGCACCGCCGATAGCACCCGGTGTTCCCACGATTACTCCCACGTCCGCTTTCAATTTAGCGTACAACGACTATCTCAACGGGAAATACGACCTTGCGGCGGCCGGCTTTCAGCGATTTGTGAAGGACTTTCCCGGCACGTCTCTGACGCCGAATGCATACTATTGGTTGGGAGAATCCTCCTATCAGCAGAAGGATTATGTGCGCGCGATGCAATCGTTCGAGTACCTCGCAGCGGAATATCCGGGAAACGAGAAAGTGCCGGGGGCGCTCTACAAAGCGGGACTCGCCGCAGGGGAAACCGGAGATATTGCCAAGTCAAAAAAGAATCTCAAACGGGTGATCGAAGAGTTTCCGACATCCGACGAAGCGAAGCTGGCGAAGAATAAGTTGGCCGAAATTCGATGAACGAACGTCTGTTGAGACGGCTCGTGCCGGCTTCCTTCTTTCCGGTGCTTTCTGGAGTCTAGTCCCATGCCCGCCGCGAGTTGCCCCGCTAAGATTCATGTGCTCCCGGGCGACGTAGTCAGCCGCATTGCGGCTGGCGAGGTTATCGAGCGCCCTGCCGCCGTCGTCAAAGAATTAATAGAAAACAGTCTCGATGCGGGGGGCTCGCATATCACGATCGATGTCAAAGGTGGCGGGCTGGCCCTCATTCGAGTTGCGGATGATGGAGATGGGATCAACCGCGCAGATCTTCCCATTGCCTTCGAGCGGCATGCCACCAGCAAGCTCCGATCCGACCGGGATCTCCTCTCGGTGACGACGATGGGTTTTCGCGGTGAGGCGCTACCGAGCATCGCATCAGTCTCGCACGTACTGGTAACGACCGCGACGAAACAGGATACGGTGGGGTCGCAGTTCACGCTAATCGCCGGAGCGGGCGGCGCTATCGGAGACGCGCCTCCTGTGCCCGGCACCAGGATCGACGTCTCCAATTTATTTTTCAATCAACCTGCCAGAAAGAAATTTCTTAAATCGACCACGACCGAGTTCTCTCATATCAGCCACGTCGTGCAACTTGCCGCTCTCGCCTGGCCATCGGTGCATTTCCGTCTGACGCATGACGATCGGGAGATTCTCAACTATCCCGCCGTGACAGCGGATCGAGATCGAATACTTCAGGTCTACCGCCAGGCGTTTCTCGATCGGACGATCGAGGTTCGAGGCAGGACGGCGGGAATGTCGATCCGCGGCGTACTGGTGGATCCGGTCCATGCGCGGTCTTCGAAAACGCCGCAGGAATTGTTTGTGAACCGGCGTCCTATCCGCAATGCAACCGTGTTTCATGCTGTCATGGATGGATATGGATCGTTTCTGTCCAAAGGGCACCATCCGACATTTGTGCTCTTTCTGGATATTCGACCGGACCAACTCGATATCAACGTGCATCCCACGAAGAAGGAGGTCCGTTTCGCGCAAACAGAGGCCCTTCATCAGTTGGTGCGCCAGTCGGTCCGGCATGCGCTCAGTGGTTCCGAGCGGAAGGTTGTGGTGGGTCTCTCGCAAGCAGGGCTGCAGCAGACGGCTCCGGAGTTCCCTTCGGCCGCTGATCGCCAAGCCGCATCGTTTGTAGACGCTCGCACATGCGCTTCGATCCCAGCTCAGCGGGAAGAATTTCCGATTGATGCGAGTGACACAGCATCTCTATCCAGCACCATCGAGGGGCATCAGTTGGCTTTTGCCCGTGAAGCAACCGTAGTGTATCGACAAGGAAGGAAGCCCGACATTGTGCCGCTCGGACAAATCCTCCGGACCTACCTCGTGGCGCAGGTAGGTGAGGAGCTCCAAGTGATCGATCAACATACGGCGCATGAGCGCGTCCTCTTTCAACGTCTTTGGCGGAGGTGGCAGGGCCGGAATATTCCCTCGCAGCCGCTGTTGATCCCCGAGCCGATCGAACTGCCGACGGCGCAGGTTACACTGTTGCTCGAGCACGCTGATCAGCTGGAGAAACTCGGCCTCCTGATCGAGCAGTTTGGCACCATGGCCGTGGCGATTCGTGGAGTGCCGATCGGACTCGGTAAGGTGGACGCGGCCGTCTTGGTGCAAGACTTGGTTGACGACTTGACCGAGTGGAACAGCGTCTCATCAATGGACATGAAGGTGCAGCCGGTCTTGGCGTCGTTGGCCTGTCATGGCGCCGTGCGCGCAGGACGCGCTCTGGCTCTTCCTGAAATTCAGCAACTGATTGACGATTGGGTGGAGGAAGGGTTGATCATGACCTGTCCGCATGGGCGCCGAACGGCGTTTCGTCTTTCGACAGACGAGCTTGCCAAGCTATTCGGCCGGATAGGATGGGTATGATGGCAGTTCCTGCGAGGGCCATGCGGCAACTTTCCGAAGCCCAGATTCGTCGGAGGCCGGTGGTTGTCATAGTTGGACCGACTGCCGTGGGGAAGAGCCGTGTCGCGGTTGAGGTGGCAAAGGTATTCGAGACGGAGGTTCTTACTGCGGACTCGCGGCAGGTTTATTGTGGTATGGATGTCGGAACGGATAAACCGGCTTTAGAGGAGCGTCAGAGTATTCCCCATCGGTTGATCGATCTCATCAATCCCGACGAATCGTTTAATGCAGGGTTGTATCGCCGCCGGGCGATAGATGAGATCGACCGCCTTCATCGGGAACTCCGCCTTCCGTTGGTGGTGGGAGGCACAGGGCTCTATGTGCGAACCCTTCTCATGGGTTTGTGCGACGCACCGCCGGCTGACCCGATTGTTCGGGCAGCCCTGAAGCTGGAGGCAAAAGACCAGGGCCATGATCGCCTCTACGCGCGACTTGTGGAGGTGGATCCTGCGGCTGCCGCACGATTGCACCCACGCGACGAATCGAAAGTGATCCGAGCGTTGGAGGTATACCATCTCTCCGGCCGTCGGATGTCGGAGTTCCAGCAGCACCATGGGTTTGCCGAGCGGAGATTTTCACCCTTGATCATCGGATTGAACCGAGACCGGAGAGCGTTGTACGAGCGTATCGAAGAACGGATCGATCGGCAGTTGGCTGACGGTCTGATTGAAGAGACCCAGCGGCTCCTGACTCGAGGGTATCAGCGCACCAGTGCGGCGCTCAAGGGCTTAGGGTATCGGCATGTGGCCGGGCACTTGTCCGGTGAATACGACAAGGCTGAAATGGTTCGACGGTTCAAACGGGACACGAGACATCTTTGCAAACGACAATTGACGTGGTTTCGAAAGGAACCGGGGATTCGGTGGTTGACGATCAATGAAACGGAATCCGTCCAGCACACGGCGGCACGGGTGATCGAACAGATGGATCGATTTCTTGCCGCACTTGGAGACCACGGATGACACGATCGAGGGGCACAGAGCGCGCGGACATCGGGATCATCGGCGGCAGTGGCTTGTACGATGTCGAAGGGCTTCGGAAAGTCAACGAACTCGATGTCAAAACCCCCTTCGGGGCTGCGTCCGACAAGGTGGTGCTCGGCGAATTGGACGGTATTCGTATCGCCTTTCTCTCGCGGCATGGGCGTGGACATCGAATCAATCCTTCCGAAATCAACTACCGTGCGAATATCTATGCGCTGAAGTCGCTGGGCGTTCGGCGGGTGATTTCCGTAAGTGCGGTCGGCAGCATGAAGGAGTCGATCGCGCCGGGTGATGTGGTGTTGCCGGATCAGTTCATTGATCTCACCAAACGGCGGATTTCGACATTTTTCGAGGGAGGTATCGTTGCGCACGTGGGGTTTGCCGATCCGGTCTGCGCCTCGCTCGGCGCGGCATTGTTGGACGCGGCCCGGACGGTCAGCGCCACCGTGCATCAGGGCGGTGCCTATCTCTGTATCGAAGGACCGCAGTTTTCGACTAAGGGGGAGTCCCAGTTGTATCGCCAGTGGGGTGTAAGCGTCATTGGCATGACCAATCTTCCTGAGGCAAAGCTCGCCCGCGAGGCGGAACTCTGCTACGCGACAGTGGCCCTGGCAACCGATTACGACTGTTGGCATGAGACGGAAGAGGCTGTCACCGTCGAGTCGATTTTGACCACGCTCCGCCAGAATGTTGCGCTGGCCAAGCGACTGTTGCGAGCGGCAATGGGCGCGGTGGCCAAAGTCACGGAGTGCGGCTGCCACCGCGCATTGCAGAATGCCATTATCACTTCGCCGGATCGGATGGCTGCACCACTCCGACGGAGGTTGGCCTTGTTGATCGATCGAGTTGTTCCGAGGAAGAAGGGAATTCGGTAAGCCATGGGGAAGCTGCTCGTAGTCGGATCGGTCGCGTTAGATACAGTAAAAACACCCTTCGGGGAGGTCAACGAGGTCCTTGGGGGCTCAGCGACATTTTTTTCAACTGCAGCCAGCTACTTTACCAGCGTCGACCTCATTGCAGTGGTGGGAGAAGATTTCCCTCCGCAACATCTGACTTTTCTCAAAAGCCGTGGAATCGACTTGACCGGATTGGAGCGGAGGCCCGGGGCGACGTTTCGATGGAAAGGGGAGTACACCCACCAGCTCAACGAAGCGCATACGCTCGATACGAAACTCAACGTCTTTGAATCCTTCCGGCCGAAGATACCCGATGCGTACCGATCTCCTGACGTATTATTCTTGGGCAATATCGATCCGGAACTTCAGTTGGACGTACTGCAGAAGCTCTCGAGTCCGCCGTTGATCGCATGCGATACGATGAACTTTTGGATCAACGGCAAGCGAGATGCGTTGTGGCGCGTTTTGGAGCGGGTTGATATTCTGATCGTGAACGACGGGGAGGCCCGGGCACTCGGTGGAGATACAAATCTGGTGAAGGTGGCACAGAAAATACTCACGCGTGGGCCCAAGCATCTCATCATCAAGCGTGGGGAGTATGGAGTTTTGATGTTCAATGAGAAGCAGGTGTTCGGAACTCCGGCCTTTCCGCTCGAAGACGTACGCGATCCAACTGGAGCAGGGGATACCTTCGCCGGGGGCTTCCTGGGCTACTTGGCCGCCACCGGCAATCGTTCAGCCGAGGCCTTCAAGCAAGCAATTGTGTTCGGGAGCGTTATGGCATCATTTGCTGTAGAATCCTTTAGTCTTGACCGTTTACGAATCCTGGACTACAAAGAGATCCATGAACGGTTCCGAGCCTTTAAACAGTTAACTCATTTCGAGGACATTTAGTGATGCAGGATTTCATTGTTTGTTCGATCATTCGACTATCCGCACCTCCATTGCTCGTGTTGGTCCTGTTGACCGGATGGCTGTCCGGCTGTGCCACATCGGAGGGTTCCATACAGAAATCAAAAGGGTATTACCAGGAAGGCATTGCAAGCCTGGAGACCGATCAGCAGAAGGCCTTTGTGTCGTTCCAGAAGGCCGTGCAGCTCAACCCGAATAACAAAGAGGCACGATATGGCCTCGGCCATATTCTGGCGTTGCAGGGTAAATTGCCCCAGGCCGAAGAGGAATTCAGAGCGGCAACGAAACTCGATGAGAGCTACTCAGAAGCGTACACATACTTGGGTCAGATTCTGGAGAAACAGGGACGGTGGACTGAAGCGATCGCGGCATTCCGTCAGGCCCTGACCAATCCCTTGTATACCACGCCCGATCTTGCCAGATTCCATCTCGGCCGGGTATTGGCCCATGAGAGTGATTACCAGGGTGCGATGGAAGCGTTCGAGGATGCGTTGGTGGTCAATCCACCCAACGTCCCGCCCGCGTTGTTGCACTTGGAACTGGGGCGTGTATATTACAAGCTGGGGTTTGAACGACGCGCAAGAGAATCGCTGACGAAGGTACTGACCTTCGATAAGAACGGCGAGAATGCCGCAGCCGCGAAAGAATTGCTGGCACGGCTCAAGCCATAGAGTGACGCTCATGGAATCGATCGGAGAGTTTTTCAGACAGGTGCGGGAGACCAAGGGGCTTACCATCGACGAGGTCGCATCGAAGACGCGAATTCGAACTGACTTCGTGAAGGCGCTGGAGGACGGGAACTTCGCCAAATTGCCCGATCAAGTGTTTGCGCGAGGATTCGTCCGCTCTTACGCCAGGTCCCTCGGCCTTGATGAAGACGATGCAATTCACCGATTCACCCAATCGGCCGGCGCCTATTACGACAAGCAAGTCGAACGGGAACGTCTGAAAGTTCAGCAGGCGGAAGAAGATCGTAAGCGTCAAGCCAATCGAAAGGCCGTCGCGATCGCAATCGGAGTCGCAATCCTCACTCTTGTTTTCCTCCTAAGCCGGGAACAGTCGTCGCTTCTCGTCCATCGTTCGACTTCGGACGCTCCGGCATCCGCATCCAAACGGACCGCACCCCCGACTCCAGAAACTCAAGCCGCGCCGCCGAGCCCACAAGCCGAGACGGTTCCACTGGCCTCCAAGTCCAAACCGAGCGAATCCCCTGCTGCCCAGGCCAAAGCAGGCGAAGGCGATAGTGCCGGGCCCGCGACCGTTCCGGCATCCACAGCTTCGGTCGCACCCGAACTACCGGTTCCAGTTCCTCCCTCGCCAGGGAGCGAGGGGCCGCTTGGAGGCATTTCACTTGAAGGGTCTGAAGCAACGGAAGGACAGTTGGCGCTTGACCTTGAGGCAACAGAACTGAGTTGGGTCGTTGTGCAAATCGATGGCGGCAGTCCCCAGGAGGCATTACTCCGGCCTGGAGAAAAGGCCAGATGGAAGGGCCAGGACCAGTTCGTTCTGACGCTCGGCAACGCCGGTGGAGTAAAAGCTGAGCTGAACGGCAAACCTCAAAAGCCTTTCGGTCCCAGCGGCAAAGTCGCACGCGATATCGTCCTCAAACGGTAGTTGCGCTTCCGTGCGGTTCACACGGCATAGCATATAGTCTCCCCCACCTAATCTTGAGTTTTTCCGTATTCAAATCCGAGCAACTTCCCAGCACGCGACCGTGAGGAATGGGGCGGCGCAGCAGGAGTTGGGGCGCATTGGCGCCACCCTCTTGAGACTTCCGGGATTTCTGGGATCATATCAGGACCTTAACTTGCTGGAAAATGGCATCTCACAGCGAAGGTGTTCTGGCACAAGCCTTGAAAATTTCCGCCGATGGCGCTGAATGGAATTCGACGGCAAGAATGGGAATATGAAGTCGGGAATGGTACGTTGAACCGAATGAATCGAAGAGAGAGGACATGCGAGATGGCATCTGGATTGCTTGACATGCATGGAAAGCCATTGTTATATTCGCCCCCGTTTTGTTAATTTAAACTGATTACGAGGGGCAGCGGCTCAATGCCGAGCTGAGGTGCGGGGTTTAAACACAAAGGAGGAAGTGTGATGGGGTATTTGTCCAAGTTTCTAGGAATCAGCGCAGCGCTGATGATGTTGTCGGTCTCAGTGGCAGGAGCCGAGGAGAAGGATCCACTCAAGCCACGTGTTCCACCGGAGCAGATTGCCGAGGCGAAGGCCAACAAGAATCCGCATCCCGCAACTCCGGAGAACATTGCCAAAGGAAAAGCGCTGTTCGAAGGTAAGGGCACCTGTTTCAATTGTCACGGTAAGGAAGGTAATGGCCAAGGCGAGGCAGGGAAGGTTTTGAACCCGAGCCCACGCGATTTCACGAACTGCAAGTTCCATAAAAAGCGGAAAGATGGCGAGCTCATGTGGGTGATCAAGAACGGAAGCGCAGGCACAGGCATGATCTCCTTGATTCCAGCGGTAATTACGGAGGATGAAGCCTGGCTGATCATCAACTACGAGCGGACCTTCTGCAAAGGCGAGTAGCTCCGTAGTAACGGTAAGTTCATGAGGGTGGAGGATTCGGTCCTCCACCCTCTTTTTTTGTCTTGCATTCTCAGGCTTACCCGGACCGTTCAGCTTCGCGCTAATTGGCCTCGGCGCCCTGGATTGCAGAGAGCTTGGTCAATATCAGTGCAGCGGAAGGATCGGTTGAGCTGACCGCCGGAGCAGCAAACGGACGTTGTTCCTGGTTCATCAGGGTCTTGGAGGCCCAGCGCACTTTCTGGCCGACGTAGGCCACCGTTTCGCCGAGTGTCACGTCGCCGTCCCGGTTGCTGTCGGCTTCACCGCGCAGTGCCCGCAGCAGATAGTACGTGAACAAACCGTGCTGATGTTGGTCGTCTTCCAACCCTTGCCCGATGCTGCCAGTCCCGATGATATGGAGAGTCGAACCTCCTCCAGGATTCCATTGAGGGAGAGCGGTCAAGGTGGTCTTGGTCAGGTCATTCGATCCCATACGCGACACAATGCCATCGAACAGAAAGACCGTCTGCTTCGCTTTCAGGCGGGACAGAGCTGTGTCCAGATCTTTGATCGAGTACGCTTGTGAAGTGATCGTGGAGGTCCCATCGTACGGAATGAGAAACGGTTCTCCCGTAGAAGAGAGGAAAGCCTGACCGGCAAAATAGACAATGACGATTGCTTCCTTGTTCATGTGAGGGGGCAACCAATCCAGCAATGCTTCGTCGATATCCGAACGTAGAGCCTTCCAATCTTGCAGCAACAGAACATTTGAGGCTGGCAAGCCACCAAGGGTCTGAAAATAAATCGAGACCATCCGGGCATCTGATGAAGCAAACTTGCGGGACGGGACCCTGCGGTCACGGTACGATCCGATTCCGATTGAGATCAAATAGGTATGGGGCTGCTGAAATCCTGTGTTCGCGGCTGGAATGTGATCCACGTCGTCGGCCTTAATGCCGGTCGGTTGGATCGATAGTGCCAAGGTTTGATCCGGTGGCTGACTGCGGTTTCCTGATTGAGAGACCGCCACACGGATCTCAGCTCTCTGTTGTTGCGCGGACTGTGGTACCGTTGCCGAAAATTCAATCGAGCGGGATTGGCCCGATGGCAGTCGTCCGATGGCCATCGAGGTGGTCGGGAACTGTGCGAGAAGCGAAGCGGTTCCCGTCAAGGTTGCCGTGACACCCTGAAGTTCCTGTTCTCCTCCGTTTGCGAGATCGATGCGCACACGAATGCGCTCACCTCCCTCGAAGACCAAATTGCCGTTTTCGTCCAGCACAGTGGCCTTAAACATGAGTGCCGATGAGGCGCCACGGGTTGGTATGGTCCCTTCCGAAATAGTTGGACTCACGGGCACAATTGCCACTGTGGCCTGGGTGGTTCCACCAGTTGCTGCCAGCTGGGTTCTGACGGCGCGGATGAACTGGGTCGAGAGGGCGATCCCGGCGTCATGCACGAATTCGTCCATATTGCCGTAATCGCATCGTCGTGGGCTCGGCTCCAGAATAAGCCGCTGGTTATGTGCGATGGAAACAGTCTGATAGCCAAGCGCTTTTCCTGTGGCATCCTTCAGGGTTACGAGCGTTTCGATTGTTAGGTCCGCCGGCCCCCGATCATAGACATTATCGGCCCAAAGTTTGAGGTCCGAGCGTTGGAGCGCGACCACAATCTCCTTATCAGGTAGGATTTGAGCGGGGACCCCACCGGCGACGGTCACGGCGGCAAAATTTTGGGCGGCCGCGTCGATCATAATTGACTCGACTTCTTCCCCTACGTTGAGCTGGTGCGGGCTATTGCACCCATCAATGTACTGCATCTTGAGGCTGGTGAAGGAGGGATCGAATGTCAGCTTGACTGAGTTAGCCAGACGCGGACCCATGTCCGGCAAGGTATCTCGGTGAAAAACCGACGTCACCTTCTCACATCCCCACAACCCGCCTGCTAGGAGAAGATACAAAAGAATGGTCCACCGCATTGTGAGTCGTTGAGGTACGGCTATTGGGTGTCCTTTGAGATTCATTGGCTGGGGGAAGCTGTCTGTCTCAACCCGATAGGATGCCGGAGTTCAAGGGAGGCACCGTACCGAAATGTCAGGCTGAATGCAACCGTGCACTGGGACTCCGTTAGACTTGACAGATCAGTGGATGGGGGGCGAACGTACAATGTAGCTTGAGGTTGAAGATGCGCCGGGGGCTCGATCAATTCAGTCTCATACTCAGTGGCGTGCTTTTGGTTTCCTGCGCCAATGCTGTTCCACCCACACGGATCGGGGATTACGTGGCCTCAAAGTATCAGGTCGACAGCGACGCTCTTGTGAGGATCAGTCAGCGACCACTACAGACAGGGCTTGTGGTTGTGTCGGATACGGCAGAGACGAATGCGACTCCGAATCTACCTGAAGAGGCGTTGGCTCGTCTTGGAGAAAGCCTACAACAGGACCTCGGCCGTGCGATCCCTGTCGCGATAACAGAGGTGATCTTGTATGCGCATAACGGCTCGCAGTTGGATCGAGGAGAGGTCAAGTTCGCGGAACTCGGGCGACAACGAGGGCTCGATCATCTGTCCGTTGTAGTAGTCTCCAGCACCGAGCAGGAATATCCCGTGACGCTCTTCCTGGGACTGACCACGCACGCTCAGCCAGGATTTCGACGAGATAATTGGTCGCTGCTGGAGTTCGTTCTGTTGGACTTGAAATACAATAAAATTTTGATACAGGCGGAGGGGCGGGGATGGGCCACACTGGATCGTCCGAGTGCATCGGGGATCAATCAATGGTATCCGGCTATTTATCTGCGTCCTCAGGATGAGCGGCGTATCTGGCCTCCGACATACGAAGGTGCGCCGAATACGCTTCGTGTCGTGTCCTTTGAGCAAGCAGCTAAACGACTGGTTCTGAAGCTCCGGAACTCGTGGCGTGAGGTGTTAGAATCCGACGCGGCGGCTCAAAAAACAGTTCGCAGTTTCTGAAGGATGGTCTCGCCAACGCCAATACAGGTTAATCCGGACCCATTAGTCTTTGAAGCCCTTGGAATGGATGGTGTACAATATGCTGCTCGGATCATGCACTCGCGTCAGTTAACCATGTGGAGGAACGTTGTTATGGTCATGCGGAGATGGGTATTCCATAGTCGAGGTCTTATCGCCATTGTCGGGCTGCTCTTCAGCGCGTTCGCCGTTACTGTTCTACCCAGTCAGCCCACAGCCGTAGCCGCTGGGGCTCCAGTCGGGATGACCCAAGGATTTTCGGAAATCGTCAAGAAGGTCACACCGGCGGTGGTGAACATTGCGGTCACCGGGGGCGGAGAAGGCAAGGGGCGAGGCCGGAAGGCACCATTGCCTCCAGGTCCATTTGGTGGACCTCCGGGTGAAGAGGCGCCGGAAGGTGAACTCCCGACTCCTCCCCCGATGCCTCCGGGACATGGACGCCCTGACCAAAGCGCGGGCTCCGGTGTTATTTTTGATCCGAACGGGTTTGTTGTGACGAACAATCACGTCGTAGAAGGGGCCACGCAGATTACCGTTACGCTGAGCGATCGACGTGAATTCACTGCGAAAGTCGTCGGAACCGATCCCAAGACGGACTTAGCTGTGGTCAAAATCGAAGCCAAGGACCTCCCGTCGTTAAAATGGGCCGAGTACGAGAAGTTGCAGGTGGGAGACCTTGTGTTGGCCGTCGGCAGTCCGTTTGGACTGAGCTCCACTGTGACTCTGGGCATTATCAGTGCTTTGGGGCGCGGCAATGTCGGGATTGCGGATTACGAAGACTTCATCCAGACCGACGCTGCGATTAATCCCGGCAATTCGGGCGGAGCGTTGGTCAATCTGAACGGTGAACTCATCGGAATCAATACAGCCATCTTCTCAAGGACCGGCGGGTCGGAGGGCATTGGATTTGCCATCCCCAGCAGCATCGCGTTAGACATCGTTGACAGCCTGCAGAAAACCGGCAAGGTCGTCCGTGGCTGGATGGGTGTCGCGATTCAAGAGATTACGCCGGCCTTGGCCAAGTCATTCAAGTTACCTGAAAACCGTAAGGGTGTCTTGATCAGCGATGTGAATGAAAATGGGCCTTCCCAGGCGGCCGGTATCCGTCGCGGTGATGTGGTGATCGCATTTAACGGGAAAGACGTCCAAAACGTGAGTCAGTTACGAAACCTTGTAGCGCGTACGATGGTCGGGAAAGATGCTCAGGTGAAGGTGTTGCGGGACGGCAAGGAACAGACGATTTCCGTGAAGGTGGCGGAGCGGCCGACGGATGAAATGTTAGCGCGAAAGGAACCAGTGACTCCCAAGGAGCCGGTCGAGACAGTGAAACCTCCGGACAATGTTTTAGCTTCTATCCGTGTGCAGGCGTTGGATCCTGCAACAATGAGTCAATTGAACATCCCGGCGAAGATGACGGGCGTCGTCGTGACATCGGTCGAAAATGGCGGCCCTGCAGAAGCAGCTGGGCTCCAACGCGGCGATGTCATTCAGGAAGTGAACCACGAAACCGTGAAGACGCTTGAAGACTACCAGAAGGCTTCGAGCAAGCTGAAGAAAGACGAGTTGGCCGTCCTGCTTCTAAGCCGGCAGGGAAATAATCTGTTCGTAGCGGTCAATCCCAAGTGACACTCATGACGCTAGCCGCGATCGCTCGGCATCCGAGCAATTGCGGCTAGCCGTCGGATGGGCGGATCGTATGTCCAAAGGCCTGAATTCACTCAACCAGTGGCTGCAGGACACGATATTCAAGCCACTGGAAGATAAGAAAATGCCGGTGATGGAGCACCTTGCGGAGCTCCAGGTCCGGCTGACGCGCGCGGTGATCATCACTGCCGTAGTGTTTGTGGGCACTTTTTTCTATGCCGATACGTTGGTTAAGTGGCTTCGCATTCCCCTCCAGAACATGTTTACACCGGGTTCCCTGTCATGGACGCCGACGGACTTGCCGGTCGTTCCGTTCATCTTTCTCGCGCCGGCCGAAGCGTTATGGCAAAACGTTAAAGTAGCCGGTCTCTGCGCTTTCGTTGCCGTGACCCCGTATATTCTGATGGAAGTATGGCAATTCGTCGTGCCGGGGCTCCACGCCCAGGAGCGCCGTTTCGTTGCGCCGTTTGTGATGTTGAGCACCGCAGCATTTTACGCAGGGGCTGGTTTTTCGTTTTTCTTCGTACTCCCGTTTGCGTTGAACTTTTTGGTCTCCTACGGCGTAAACGCCGGCTTCGTGCCTCAGATTTCCATCGCGCAGTACGTCGGATTTGCCCTGTGGTTCTTAATGATATTCGGGTTGATTTTTGAAGTCCCTCTTGCGATCACTCTCATGGCGAAGCTTGGGTGGGTCGATGCGCCTTTTCTCAAGAGGTATCGCAAGTGGGCTCTCCTGGGGTCGTTCATCTTCGCCGCAATTCTCACCCCGACGCCGGATCCGTTCAACCAATGTCTCATGGCCCTGCCGATGTATGTCTTCTACGAAGTCGGCATCCTAAGCGCGGGGTTTTTCAACAAGAAAAAGCCAGCGCCGCAGGAATCAGGTGTACCGGCTGTGGCTACAGCAGCGGCGGGAATGGGCAAGGCGCCGTCGATGGGATTCTCCAACGTGGGCGAGGGCGACTACGTCGGTGTGCCGACAGATCGACGACAATAACGAAACAGCGCGAACCGGACGTAACGGATTCTTATTGAGAGAAGAGACATGGCTCGTGAACTGAACGTCATTCAACCTTCCGGCTCCGGCGGCAGTGATGCCTGCGTGTACATGTGGGCCTGCGCCATCTGCGATGAAAATGAAACCTGTCAGAAGGACAAGGAGGGACACAGTCGCTGGTTAGTCGCCAAACGGATGGAGCGGATCGAATATAAAGTGCTCATCATGAGTAACAAAGGCGGAGTTGGAAAGAGTACCTGTACGACGAACCTGGCTGTGAGTCTTGCGCTCAAAGGGTGGCATGTCGGTATTTGCGACATGGATATCCATGGCCCGAACATCCCCAAAATGGTGGGAGCCGAGGGGCAGAAGCTCAAGATCAGCAGCTCAGGAGGGATTATTCCGTTTCAGGCGTATAACCTCAAGATTGCCTCAATGTCTTTCCTGTTGCAGAATTCGGACGATCCGATCATCTGGCGCGATGCCTACAAATATGAATTTATCAACCAGCTCTTGGGCGGCGTCGATTGGCAGGATCTCAATTTCTTGTTTGTCGATCTGCCGCCGGGGACCGGCAACGAATCGGTCACGACCATCGATTTGCTTGGAACTGTGAGCGGTGCGGTTATTGTGACGACACCCCAGGAAGTCGCCTTGCTCGATTCGCGCAAATCGGTCACGTTCTGCAAAGATAGCGAAGTCCCGATCATAGGGATTGTCGAAAACATGAGCGGACTTGAGTGTCCCCATTGTCATAACCACATCGAGGTGTTCCGGAAAGGCGGCGGGGAAGCTTCAGCGATCGATATGGGCGTGCCCTTCCTGGGGCGCATTCCGTTCGATCCCGACGTCGTGCTTCAGTCCGACGCCGGAGAGCCGTTTGCGATGTTCAATTCCGATACCGCCACGGCTGAGTGTTACCACGACATTGCGAACAGGGTCGAGGCGTTTTGTAAAAAGAGCGGGTCTCTCGTGAACAGTGCATCCAGGCAGGCGCACTAACGAAGGTAAGACTGTGAAGGCCACAGACGCAACAGAAGGGCTCACGCCGCTACAGGAGGCGCAGCGGATCGTTTTGGAGGCCGCACCGGTTCTGGGATTGGAGAAGATCTCGATTCTCGATGCCCTTGGCCGTGTCATTGGTGAAGACGTCGTGGCGGAACGGGATAATCCGCCGTGGGACAACAGCGCAATGGATGGATTTGCCGTGCGATGGAGCGATATCAGGCAGGAACACGCGATTCAGAAACCGGTGACGCTGACAGTGATCGAAGATGTGGCGGCCGGCAAAATGCCTTCAAAGTCTGTCGGTCCTGGCCAGGCGATTCGCATCATGACCGGGGCTCCGATTCCGAAGGGAGCGGACACAGTCCTGAAGGTCGAAGATACCGAGCATACACCAGATTCGGTGCGCGTCTTCAAGCCGGAACAGCAGGGCGCCAACATCCGACCTCAAGGCGAAGATGTCAAGAAAGGCGAGTGCATTATCGGGAAGGGAGCCCAGATCCGGCCGGGGGAAGCGGGAATGTTGGCGATCCTCGCCAAGCCGTTCGTATTTGTCTATCAACGGCCCCGGGTGGCGATCCTTTCGACCGGTGATGAATTGGCAGATTTGGACGAGCGGTTCAACGAAGAAAAAATCATCAACTCCAATAGCTACGGGATCGCGGCGGCGGTGCAGGAGGCGGGCGGTATTCCACTACTGCTGGGTATTGCGCGGGATACGCCCGCCGCGTTGAAGGAAAAGATTTCGCATGGATTGACGGCGGATATTCTGGTGCTGTCCGGTGGCGTGTCGATGGGAGATTACGATTTCACGAAGGCGGTCTTTTATGAATTGGGCGCAGAAATGAATTTCTGGAAGCTGGCAATCAGGCCGGGGCAGCCGCTTGCGTTCGGCAAGATTCAGGGCAAGCTGGCCTTTGGCTTACCGGGAAACCCCGTGTCCTCCATGGTGACGTTCGAGCAGCTCGTGCGGCCGGCGATGCTCAAAATGAGCGGGCACCGGAACTACGGTCGGCCAGTCGTGCAGGCGATCTTTCAGGAGAAGTTTTCCAAGCGGACGGATCGTCGCCATTTTTTGCGCGGGGTGCTTACTCGGGAAGACGGAGTCTTCAAGGTTCGGACGACCGGTGCGCAAGGGTCCGGGATCCTGACCTCCATGGTGAAGGCCAATTGTTTGATCGACATTCCCGTCGAAGTTGAACGAGTAAACCAGGGTGATCTGGTATCGGTTCAACTGTTGGGCGGTCACGTGTAGTGAAGTGAACCCCGAAAATCGTGAACCGTTAAACGGTAGTCGTCAGATAGGTGAAGGGCAAAATATTATGCGGTTCACGATTCACGACTAGTGGAAAACGGCCTTATGTCTACACCCATCCTCGCATTTGTCGGCCGATCTAACAGCGGGAAAACTACGCTGATCGAACGTGTGATTCCTGAGTTGGTCCGGGCCGGCTATAAAGTGGCGACGGTGAAACATGCCGGACACGGGTTTGATCTCGATACGGAAGGAAAAGATAGCTGGCGGCACAAGCAAGCCGGCGCCAGTGCCGTGGTGGTGCTCTCCAAGGGAAGTATGGCGATGTTTGCCGATGTGTCCGATCAGATGAAGGTCGAAGATGTGCGAGACCGCTTTCTCGATCATACCTATGATCTGATCATTGCCGAAGGGTGGAAACACGAAGGGTACCAGAAGATTGTCATTGTCCGTGAGCAGATAGGTGAAATTCCCATCTCCACCGATGGGCTGCTCGCGGTGGTATCGGATAAGCGTGTGGATTTATCCGTGCCGCTGTTCGGACTGGACGATGTCGCTGGCGTAGCCGCCTTGATCATGAAGCAGTTCCCACGATCGTCATCTCGTGCGGAGCGGGGGATGGACACCTAGAGCGGTTGTTGTCCACGCTCTCCTTGCTCGTATTCGTGCGCATTCAGCATCCTGCTAAGTCGCTGATCATCCATGTCCACACCTGTCCTGCGCGTTCAACATCTTGTGAAACGATTCGGCGAGTTCGCCGCTGTCGATGATATTTCGTTCGACATGCGATCGGGAGAGATTCTCGGATTGCTGGGTCCAAACGGGGCGGGGAAAACCACCACGATTCAGATGCTGCTCGGAGTGGTGACCCCGACAGCGGGCTCTATTCAGATGTTCGGGCTCGATCTGGCGACTAACCGTGAGGCTATTTTGGAGCAAGTGAATTTTTCCTCGACCTATGTCTCCTTGCCTCAGGCGCTCACAGTGGAGGAGAACCTCTGGGTGATCGCGCGGCTGTATGGTCTGGCTCAAATCCGGGAGCGGGTCGATGACATCGTGAAGCGACTTGAAATGGAGGAGTTTCGACATAAAGTGACGCGCAAGC
>DATIAT010000132.1:0-23833 GCA_035457905.1 Nitrospiraceae bacterium | reverse complement strand
TCCATTTCTACCGGAACGAGCGAGTGCTCGGCATTCTCCCGTTCTTCCATTCGTTCGGCTATCTCGTCTTCTGGTTCGTCATGTTCAACAACGCAGGCCTCGTGTTTCATCCCTCCCCGCTCGACGTCGCCGCGATCGGCGAACTCGTGCGCCGCTACCGCATCACGTTCCTTGTGACCACGCCGACCTTTCTTCAGCTGTATCTGCGCCGTTGTACGCCGGAACAATTCAGTTCATTGCGCGTAGTCCTGACCGGCGCTGAAAAGCTTCCCTCCCGGCTCGCCCAGGCATTTGAAGACCGGTTCGGCATCGGACCGATCGAAGGCTACGGCGTCACTGAATGCGCTCCCGTCGTCGCCGTCAATTGCCCGGACTTCCGGGCTGCGGGATACTTCCAGCCGGCCTCACGGCGAGGAACTGTCGGCCAACCGCTGCCCGGTGTGTCTGTGCAGATTGTCGATCCCGACAGTTTCGCCCCATTGCCGCCCGACACACCCGGCATGTTGCTGGTCAGAGGTCCCAACGTCATGACTGGATACCTGGGGCGTGAGGATCTGACCGCCAACGCCATGCGCGATGGCTGGTACATCACCGGCGACATTGCGACGCTCGATGAAGACGGTTTCTTGACGATCACCGATCGGCTCTCGCGTTTCTCGAAGATCGGCGGAGAAATGGTCCCGCATGGCCGCGTGGAAGAGGCATTACAACAGGCCGCCGGGGCCGACACTCAGGTATTTGCCGTCACCGGTATTCCGGACGAGCGCAAGGGCGAGCAACTCGCGGTCCTTCACACCGTCGAGGAGTCACAGATTCCCAGCATCGTCGCCAAGCTCGGTGCGAGCGGTCTCCCGAACCTCTATATTCCATCACGTGCAAACTTTATCAAAGTCGACGCCCTGCCGTTGTTGGGCACCGGAAAAATGGACTTGCGTAGTCTCAAACGGATTGCGATGGAACGACTCCACTCTCGTGAAGCGTGAAGCGTATCTCGTCAAGCGGGAAACCATGAACGAACGAATCGATTCTGATTCATCGCGCTTCACGAACGACGCTTCACGAGATACGCCCCCCAAATCATTGATCGATTGCCATGTGCATCTTGCCGCTCTGCCCGATGGCGACAACGGTTGCTACATCTCACCGAAGATGCTCAAGAGTCTCCTGTTTCGCTTTCTCCTGTGGAAGCATTCGCTCGGACCGGACAAGCCTCGCGAGGCGAATCAAAAATATGTGGACGATCTCCTGTTGGAGCTCCGCGCTTCCCGGCATGTGCAACAGGCCGTGCTACTCGGGATGGACGGTTACTATGGATCCAACGGCGCGATCGATTTGTCGCACACGGATTTCCTGATCAGCAACGACTACGTCCTGAAGACCGCGCAAGCCTACCCGAACGAATTTCTCGCAGGTGTTTCGATCAACCCTCAACGGAAGGACGCCATCGACCAAGTCCATCGTTGCGCCGACGCCGGTGCGGTCCTGGTCAAAGTCCTCCCTAATGCGCAACAGTTCGACCCCGCAAACCCGCAGTACAAGTCTTTCTACCGTGTGCTCGCCGAACGGAAGCTGCCTTTTCTCAGTCACGTCGGCTATGAATTCAGCCTGATCGGCAAAGATCAATCGGTGGGAGATCCCGACCGGCTCCGCCTCGCCCTCGACCAAGGCACGACGGTGATCGCGGCCCATGCCTGTAGCTACGGATTGTTCGTCTACGAGAAATTCCTTCCGGTGCTTCAGGATCTCGCGAAACGCTACCCTCACTTCTACGCTGACATCTCCGCCCTCACCTTGCCGAATCGTTTGCGTATGCTGCTTCACTTGCGGCACTACCCGGAGATCCATGAACGGCTGCTCTTCGGCACCGATTATCCACTTTCGGTCTTTCATCTGGCTGCTTGGGGGCGAGTGGGGCTCAGAACCCTTCGCGACATGATCCTCACCAGGAACCGTTTCGATCGGCAGGTGGCAGTCTGTCGGGGATTGAAGCTGGGTTTCCGGTCTCTGGGCGACATCGTCGCGCAGCCCCGGCTGACACAGCATTCGTAACCTATGGATCGAGAGCAGATACTCGCCAATCTTCGGGAAAGGATCCTCGGATTCGCGACATTACGTGTATCGAGAGCGCAGGCCGAGGATCTCGCTCAAGAGGTGCTGGTGGTCCTCCATGAGAAATATCCGCGCGTGACGGAGCTGACCGAGCTGGTTCCCCTGGCCTTCCAAGTCCTCCGGTTCAAGATGTTGGATGCCCATCGGAAATCGCTCAGGCGAGGCGAGTATAACCAGGAATCGCTTGAAGACCTCCCGCTCGCCGATCCCGACGACGATCCGGCCGCGCAACTGGATCAGAAACAACGCGTGGGCCGGCTGTTGGCCGCGATCGCTCAACTCGGAGGACGATGTCGGGATCTCTTCAAGTGGAAGCTGGAAGGGAAAAGCTTTCCGGAAATTCAAAAGATCATGGGCCAGAACTCCATCAACACCATCTATACATGGGACCTACGATGCCGCAAACAACTATTGAGCATGATGGGTGGATCATGGGAATGAACACTTGAGTGCTGAGTCCTGAGTGCTGAGTGCTGAGTTGTAAATTCTTGGCGTTTCGCGAGAGACGCTTCACGAACGACGAGCGACGAAGAGAATGTCTGAGCACGATCTTGAAAAACTGCTGGGTGGATTCGCAGCCGATACGCTGACGCCGGAAGAGAAGCAGACGCTCTATACCGCTGCGCTGCAAGACCAACAGCTGTTCAATGCACTGGCCGACGAACAGGCGTTGAAAGAGCTGCTTGCCGATCCGGTCGTACACCGCAAGCTCCTCGCGTCATTGGAGCAGAAGAGCGCCCAAGACAGCAGTGGTTCGCCGGCATGGCTGGACTGGCTCCGCCGTCCGGCGGGCCTCGCGTTCGCCGGCAGTCTCGCGGCAGCCGTCCTCGCAGTCGTGCTGGGCATCAGGATTTATCAGGACAGTCTTCGACAAGCGGCTCCATCGGTCGTTACTGAAGAGAAGTCAACACCATCCCGAACTACTGAACCGAAGGCGAAGCCCGAAGAATCTCCGGAGCCGGCGATGGCTCCGGAGAAGAAAGACAAACTTTTCGACAAGCCGGCCAAGCGAGAACGATCTTCGCCCCCATCACCACAAGAACAACGAGCTTCCGATGTCGGAAAAACCCAAGCACCAGAGGGTGTGTCCAGCAAGTCCGCTGAGGAAGTGGCCTCGCCGGCAGATCGGAAACTCGCCATGCACTCCGTGAGACCAGCCACCACGCCGGAACTTAAACAGATACAACCGCCGGCCACCGGACGAATTCCTGCCGCCGCGACATCGGCGCCCGGCGCACGCGCCCTGTTCTACGGTGGGGAGCCGGACCGCCTGGAAATGCAATCGATGGCCAAAGAACAGGCCATGAAACCCCTGGCCGAGTCTGCTCCCCAAGCGGACCGGCTCGAACGAAAACCTGAAGGGCTTTTACAATCGGGCAAAGCAGCAGGAACGGCCACCCAGCCCAAGCTTCTCGGCGTCCGTTACAGCTTTGTGATTCGTGAGACAGATGGCCGGGAACGGGAAGTGGACGCGGCGACGGCTTCGAAGAGCGCTCAGCCGGTAGCGCTTACCATTGAGCTCAATCAAGACGCCTATCTGCAGGTCTGGAAAACAGTGAGTTCCTCAATGCCACAGCTGTTATGGCCTGAAAAGGAAAGCGGTCAGACCTCGCTGAAGATTGCCACCGGTCAACGACAATTCATTCCTTTGTCTATGGAGAGCGGGCTCGCCCATCTGACGGTTCGTGTCTCTCGCGTTCCGTCCGAACCGATTACGAGGGAAGAAGCCGTCATATTCGACCAGCCTTCTCCCGATCAACTTCAAGAATTCATCACCGCAAGCAACCGAACCGGCTCACGGGAACACGCAACCTATGTCGTCAAACAGGACCCTTCCACAACCGCTCCCATTGTCGTGAATATCCCCCTTGGACAGTAGCCATACCAGCTTCTCTTCTTCTTTGGTTTGGTTGGTCGAACTGGTCCAGTCCGGCAGCCTGAGAGGTGCTTCTAGATCTGCAAACCGTCGAGCCGTGTTGTGCCGAAGCGGCTTACCGCAGTCAATTGCTTAGGTGGGTAGCTTGGCTGCAAGGACATCGACTTTTTCGATAGACGGTGTTTTGCCAACAACTCACCCGCCTTCGCCATAAACGCCGCTGCAACCTGGCCGGAAAGATGAGCCTGCCGGCCTGCCTCATTCGGAAAAGCGTCAAAGATGCCGAAGGTGGACGGTCCCAGGCGGATCCCGAACCAGGCCGTCGTAGCCGGCTCTGCCTGCACGATCGGAAGACCCGCCAGGAGAAAATTCTCCACGTCTTTCTCTTTTCCCGGCTTTGCTCCAGGCGAACGAACAGTGCTACTTTGACCATGACACGCCTCCAGCTGTCTGCTCACGATGCCATCGCGACCGGCCTCACCATGCCCGGATGGATTGTGTTACTCCCCACAGGCCTGAACCTTCCGCTCCTCCAGCATCGCAATGTTTTGCTTTCGCGCTTCCACATTCGCCGATTTTTCATTTTCAGGAGACCGCTGATCCTGGTCCAGCGCTTCCGCGTATATCTTGGCGGCCTCAATACATGCCTTACTGGGAGCCGATCCTGAGTCGCAGGCCGCAACAAAGATCGCGCAAAATAGAGCAGCGGCAACGGGTATAACAGAACGTGTGGTCATTGTATGCATCCTCCCCAATTAGCCGGCCAAGCACTGACTGCACCAACCGCAATAGTACGCAAAACAAGCGTACAAATTCTACTGTGATCGTCGTGTCGGTTTAGAGATCGCACAACGATATCCAGACAGCTGGATTGATGCATTCACCGGATCGCAACCCTTGATTTTTATAAGCAGCAAAGAGGTGGGTTAACGAGACTGGAGCATTCCGCGGGCCTTTCGGTCCGGACTCAGACTCATCTATGGTCGGGCAATTCCGGATTCTGATCTGATAGTGCGTGAACAAACTCCTGAGGTCGCTCCGGCGAAACAAGCCAAGGACGTCCGGCCTTACGATCGATCCAAACAAGATCATTGATCCGAGAAATGTACATCTGAACAATCCCTCGCCGTTGAGTCAAGAGCCAGCCAAACCCGCCCCAAAGACCGCCAGCTCCGACGCGTATCCCCCAGCTTACTTGTGGTTTGAGATCTCGACTATTGACGATGCGCACGCCTGTAATACTGTCGAGTGAAATCTGACGGCGTTTAAGCGGCCACACTACTTCGAGTGCCTCCTGCCGCACCACAGTTGTCGCGATGATCGAGCAAGCGAGACAACCGGCTCTGTAATCACCGATCCGCCGCACGATGCACTTTGGGCCTCCTTCCGCCATTCCCACAGGCATCGGCACCTTCTCCAAGAGATACCGAGCGTTTCAGGAAAGGGTCGCCTGGTTCCGCGATACGGTGTTGGCAGTTAGGTCATTCAATTTCTCTGGAAATCTAGCCGATGTTTAGACGATAACCTTTCGTGTCGGACAGCACGAACACGACGTGTGCGCTCTCGAACCGATCTCCTCTTGGCAACCCGATGCCTCGCATCATCACTTGCTTGACCGAGTTGACAACCACGTAGTTAATCTCACATTTCCTGGTATCGGCGGATTCGTATCGCTGTCGAAGCGCGCAGAGGATCTTATCGGCTAGACGGACGAGTAAAGGAGGAAGAGAGCACGATCGACCGATCGCCTTTCGGGTTTCCGGGGTCAGCGAATCCAGATCACCGAGCAACACACCAGCACGGCGGTTCATGTGCAAGAGCTGTAGCGAAGAGGAGAGAATGATGATTCCAGGTCCTTCATAGGCAACCTGTCTTTCGCTCATGTCGATCTCAGTCTCCATTATTTGTTCTAACATGATTCATTCCCTCCTTCGTTGTGCCCAAGTGAGATGCCAAACCAGCAAACTTTCTCGACGTTCTGCTAGCGATCTTGGCAGATCACCTGTCGTTCGGCTTTCAATTATTCTTCGAGATCATCACCATCATGGCGATCACGCTGCTTATAGCGCCGATTATGAGATGGGTACAATTCCGCTGTCACCGACCGGGAGCGGAGCAAAAGGTTGATTCAAGCAAGTGAGCGGAAACGCCGGAGGCCGGCCAATCCGGCGCAGCGTGTTGGTGATACGTTCCGGCTTGCCCCAATCGCTCCAAAGCACACCCGTCATTTCGACGACAGCGATGCGGCCCGTTACCCGTTGGAGCAGGTCTGACGAGAAGTCATATGCCGGCATGCCTTGATATACCGCGTCCAACAGGTCGGCTTCCTGCAAAGTTCCGATCTTTGCCGCAAGACGCTCAAGCCGAGACATCATGGACGGGAAATACTGCCATCCCATCTCCCACAATACTTCTGTCTTGGCTGTCAGGACGAAGGTGTTCCAGAGCGAGCCTGCAGCTAAGGCCGCGTCGGCCTGGGCTGCGGTGGGCTGCTCCAAGAATGAGTGTACGCTCCACATCCGGTAATTGGTGGGTCCATCGAGTCTCTCACCTGGCATGATCCATCCGTAGTCAAGCTCCAGATGGTCCGGGGGAATGCCAAGCAAGACTATTCGTTCGGGGCGCCGCTCTGCAATCCAGACTGCCTGTTGGACGGAATGAAGAAAACGGTGTTCCGGATACACAAAATGGTCAGAGGGATAGACCACCACGGTCGCCTCCGGATCCCGAGCCCTGATATACGTCAAAGGCACATAGATCGCAGCCACTGTCTTGCCATGTGCTGGCGGTGAAACAAGCATGCATCCCGCCCGGCCTCGCAGTTGACTCTGAGCGTCGCGTTCGTACCCATGGGAAACCACGGTAACGATATGCGCCGGCTCCGACAATTTGACTGCCCGATCCACGGTATGCTGGAACAGCGATCGAGTTCCGACAAAGACGCAATACTGTTTCGGTTTGGGGATGCCCAACCAGGTGCGGATCAACGATCCCACGCGCTGCTCTCCTCCTCCGCACACGATCGACCAGAGCCGGCTCCCTGTATTGACAGAATTCATCACGGCTTCCTCATCGACCGCTGGTGGTCATCGACAACGCGATTTGGCACAATAAAATCTCCGTAATGGACAAGACACGAGGGACAATAGGTGCCGGACAAATTGACATCTTCCGCCCTCAGCTTGTGCATGGCCATATAGTTCGAGAATTCATGCCACAACCCCTTGCCCGCCTCGGTGCCCAGATCATCTCGGAGTTTCTGAGAGAAAAAGCAACTCGCCACGATCCTCTTCATGAGGCCTCTTCTCTGCGTCCTTCCTTATTGTCTCGCCACCCATCCCTTTAGGACTTGCTCAATTGAACGCGAATGCCCCTGCTATGAAATCGGGTTCGTCCTCCCTGCAGAACGCCCTGTGCCGCCGAGCGATTCCGGTTCATGAGAATCACTTCGTCAAGAAGCTCCCCGCACTGAACGCAACGAAATGCCGGTGGGCTGCCGTATTCTCGTGCTCCTCCCCCATCGCGCAGCTCGATGGGCCACATGAGGCCTTGGCACCGTGGGCAGCTCACGCCGAGACCCGTTCTTTGTGGACCACGTCGGCTCGACCTGATAACTCGTCGTCGCCTCCGGCATCAGATCGTCTGGCTGACGGTCGAAATGTCGGCTGAACAGGTGCGATCGACACTTCATAGTCGAATCGGGTCGGATGGCGGAGGACAAGAGAGCCTTCTCGGCTGAGTTGATCTATGGCAGCAAACACCTCACTCCAAGAATACTGCGGCAATCGATTCAGCAGAGCCTGCAGGGTGCAGGGACCTTTCAGGATGAGATCTGTTCGAATGGCAGACTGGATAGACGACGTGCTCGTCATGGGGTGCTCCTTTCATACCAAACCCGGGAGGCAAGGTTGAATCGTGAGTTGCACACTTACATGCTCTTGGTCATCCGCGTGAACAAGCTTTACTGTTCCAGGAGGGAGAGGCTGGTGCCGTTATAGCGGGAGGAACAAGATCACACTATCGGTGGAAGCATGATTTTGGGATCGTGGAACTATCGACTTACGGTGTCATCGATACAACGACAAGACTTCTAACAGTATGGCTGAATTGAAGGCGATAGGCTGGCGGAGGGATTACGTGATGCCCTGTTGAACCGCGTAGTGCATAAGTTCCGCGTTGTTCTTGATACGAAGTTTCTCGAGGATACGGGCGCGGTAGGTACTGACCGTGGTCACTCCTAAATGCATAATTTCCGCGATTTCAGAAACGGTCTTGCCCGAAGCGAGGAAACGCATGACCTCGTACTCGCGATCGGACAGCATCTCGTGCAGCGGCTCATCACCGCCTGGACGAAGCATGTCGACGAGCTTTTCGCCGAGAGCCTGACTCACATACTGCCCACCGGCGCAGACTTTCTTGATAGCCTGCACGAGCTCTTCCGGTGCGCTCACCTTCGTCAGGTATGCATCTGCCCCAGCCTTGAACATGCGGATGGCGTATTGGTCTTCCGGATACATGCTGAGCACAATGACAGGCAGGCGCGGGCGCTCTGCCTTCAGCCGCTTGAGCGCGTCGGTCCCGGTGGTGCCGGGCATGGTGATGTCCAGAATAACAACATCCCATTTCTTGGAACGGACATGTTCAAGGAGATCATGGGCATTGTCGCATTCCCCGAACGTGACGGTTCCGAGTCCGTCGGTCAGCAGTTCTTTTACCCCCCGTCGAAAGAGCGGGAAGTCGTCGGCTATGAGAATTCTCATCATCGGTTCCGAGAATGACCTTCCATTTTCATGGTCTCTCGCTCTACATCACGACTCCTCATTCCCCCCACCGCCATGATCGCTTGGTACAGTTCGTCTCCGGCCGAGTCTTTGGAGACGAACACTGCCGCACCGGCCGCTTTCATAGCGGCCTCGACCTGGCCTGTGCCGTGAACGGAGAGCCCGACCACCGCGATGGTGGGATGGTCCTGCCGGATACGACGTGTGGCTTCGACACCATCAATGCGCGGCATTGCGACATCCATGACGACCACGTCAGGGTTCAGCGATCCTGCCATATCGATCCCGACCAAGCCGTCGCCGGCTTCTCCCACCACTTGCACATCGTCGTGGCCTTCCAAGAGGCTGCGCAGACCTTGTCGCACCATGGCATGATCATCGACCAACAGCACCCGCAACGGGGCGAGAGCCGAGTGCGAAGCGCTGCGTTTGGTACTGCGCACTGGGTGCTGTGTGTCGAGCGGTTCCTGAGGGCTGGGCGGTTTCCCCGCCGCATTGACGGCCGTATAGGGAATAATCAGCGAAGCCCGGGTGCCCTGACCGATCGTGGAGTGTATCTCCAACCGTCCCCCCATCGCTTCCATTCGCTCCCGGGTGCTGAAGAGTCCGAAACCGCTCGAACCGGTGAACGACGTCGCGACTGACGCAGGGTCGAACCCGTGACCATCGTCCGCCACAGTGACTTCGAGTGTCTCTTCAGGGGTCACAGTCACGGAAATGGTGGCATGATCCGCCGAAGCATGCTTTAAGACGTTGAACAGCAATTCCCGAACAGACTGGTACATCAAAACCGCCTGATCCTCGGGCAAGAACAAAGTCTCGACATCCTGTTTCACCGAAATCGAGAGGCCATGCCTCTGTAACCGGGAAGCCAACCATTCCAATGCTTCCAGTAAACCGAACTCGTGCAGCGAGGGCGGAGCCAAGTCGGTGACCAACGAGCGGGTATACTCCAGCGATTGGGTGACCGCCTGGTCAGCCTCTTTCAGCAGAGCGACCGCTTTACCATGAGAAATCAGCGGGGTGGTCTGCATGACTTTTAGCCGCGCCACGACGAGCAGTTGGGCCAGGTAGTCGTGTAAATCAGACGCCAGACGGCGACGTTCACGTTGCTCGGTCAAATTGAGTTGCATCGCAAAGGCGCGCAATCGGTCGCGCATTCGGACCAGCTCACTGGTCCGCGTCGCCACGCGCTGCTCGAGCTCAGACGTTAATCGGCGCAGCGCGTCCTCCGCCGCCTTGCGTTCGGTCACATCGCGAATGACCACCGCATATCCCTGTAAGATTCCCCCATCGTCTTTCAAGCCGGTGACCGCTACATTGGCGATGAAACGGCTGGAGTCTTTGCGCACCATCCAGCGATCCTGTTCGGAACGAGCTTCTTTCGCAGCAACTGCCGCCATCTGCAGATCGCGGACCGGCTGGCCTGACGCGAGCTCTTGATATGGATAGAAGCATTCGTAATGCCGGCCGAGAATTTCTGTGCCTCGATAGCCAGTGAGGCGCTCAGCTCCACTGTTCCAAGTGGTGACGAGACCTTCGCTATCAAGCATGAAAATGGCGTAATCCCGCACACCTTCGACGAGCAGTCGAAATCGTTCCTCACTTTGTTGAACAGCTTTCTGCTTGACCCGTTCTCTGAGCCGATAGAGATCAACGAACACCGAGACCTTATTTTTCAAAATTTCCGGCACGACCGGTTTCACCAGATAATCTACTGCGCCGCTCATGAGCCCGCGCACGACGTCGGAATCCAAGGTGTCAACACCCGAGAGGAAGATAATCGGCGTGTAGCGGGAGCGCTCCCGCTGCCGTACCAACGCGGCCGTCTCATAGCCGTCCACCCTCGGCATCCGAACATCGAGCAGAATCACGGCGAAATCCTGACGCAGTAGGTGCCTCAATGCATCCTGACCCGTCTCTGCCTTTACGATAATTCGGTTTGGCCCCTCGAGCAGCGTTTCCATGGCAGTTAGTGCGATCGAATCGTCGTCAACGATCAGGATACGCGCTGGAGTCGACGTATCTGGGTCCAGGGAGCTGTGAGGCTGATCGGCTTGACGATTCACAGAGAAATGATCTTTGTCCGTTGACGCGGACTCTCGCGACATCATCGTTTCACCGCCTTCTTTTTACCGAACAACCAGATGCGCAACAGCGCGAGCAGTTCTTCGGTATTGACCGGTTTCGCGATATAGTCTGACGCCCCTGCCTGGAGGCACCGCTCCCGATCCCCCTTCATAGCCTTGGCTGTGAGCGCCAGAATCGGCAGTGAACGGTGTTGAGAATTCGTCCGTATGTGGCGTATGGTTTCATACCCATCCATTTCCGGCATCATGATGTCCATCAACACCATATCGAGCTCGGGATCGCTCTCGACAAGATTGATAGCCTCTCGCCCAGTCTCACAACTGACGACATCCATGTGATGGCCTTCGAGGAGGCTGGTCAGCGCGAAAATGTTGCGGATATCGTCGTCCACAACCAGAATTTTTTTACCGATGAGAGCGTCATCGCTCCGGCGGACCTGATCCAGCATCCGCTGCTTCTCCGGCGATAATTGCGCCGTGACGAGGTGCAAGAAGAGGGAGGCTTCGTCCAATAGCCGCTCCGGCGACTGAACTCCTTTGAGCACGATACTCTGGGAGAGTTCCCGCAGACGAATTTCTTCTGTTTCCGAAAGCTCTTTACCGGTAAAAACGATGACGGGCAGGTTCACCAGCGTCGGATCCTGGCGCATGCGTTCCAGAATCTCGAAACCCGACATGTCCGGCAGTCGCAGGTCAAGTACGACACAGTCCAACGCCTGACCTCTGATGACTTCCCAGGCCTGCGAGCCATCCTCGGCAGTCGTAATCTCAACATCTTGATGAGCCAACAGTTCGCTTAAACCCTGGCGTTCGATTTCATTGTCTTCGACAAGCAATAAATGCTTCCGGCGTGTCTGACTATGCGCCAACAACCGGTCGAACGCCCCACTCAGCTCATCGGTCGAGAAGGGTTTGAGGGCATATGCGTAGGCCCCGTGGCCGAGCCCGTTAATGCGATCTTCTTCCACAGTTAGGATCTGCACCGGGATATGCCGGGTTTCCGGATCCTGTTTGAGGTGGCTTAGCACCGTCCACCCCAGCATATCCGGAAGGAAGATATCGAGGGTAATAGCCACGGGAGTATATTGTCTGGCCAACGAAAGCGCCAACCGCCCATGGGCCGTGACGACACCCTTGAATCCCTTCTCACGCGCCATCCCGAGCAACACCCGGGCATAATGAGGGTCGTCCTCGACAATCAACACCGTCGGTTCACCTGGGAGCAACGTTTCGCGATCGTCGGGAATGTCTTCCAATCGGTCGGCCTGTTGAGCCAACAGCGGGATGGGCTCGACAAGCTTCGTAGTGCCGCGGTTCGAGGAAATGGAAGCACCCATATACACTTCCGGCAGGTAGAGGGTAAAAGTGCTTCCCCCCCCCGGCGTACTGTTCAGCCGGATCTCTCCTCCCAACAACATTGCCAGTTCTCGACTAATGGCTAATCCCAACCCGGTACCACCATACCGCCGACTGGTGCCCGCTTCCGCCTGTTGGAACGCCTCAAAAATGATTTTTTGTTTCTCTTGTGGAATGCCGATGCCGGTATCCTGTACTTCGAAGGCGATAATGGTGGGCACGGTGGAAAGCAGCGTGTGATCGAGGCTCCAACCGGTCACTGCCCGTCTCATTCGGAACGTCACGTGGCCTTGTGATGTGAACTTGAAGGCATTCGACAAGAGATTTTTCAAAACCTGCTGCAAGCGCTTGAAATCCGTAACCATGGCGCGTGGGAGTTGCGCGTCGATCTCGACGTTGAAGGTCAATTGGCGGGACTCGGCTACATGGCGGAAGCTGCGTTCCACTGCTTCGCGCACCTTGGCGAACGAAACCTGTTCCGGTTCGACCGTGACTGTGCCAGACTCGATCTTCGACAAATCCAAAATATCGCTGATGAGGTTCAGCAAGTCGGCGCCTGCTGCATGGATGTTCTTGGAGAACTCCACTTGTTTCGGGGAGAGATTTCCCGCTGGATTCTCGCTGAGCTGCTGGGCCAGGATCAGTATGCTATTGAGCGGAGTGCGCAATTCGTGCGACATGTTGGCCAGAAATTCAGACTTGTACTTGGAGGCCAACGCGAGTTCGCCGGCCTTTTCCTCCAGCGCGTGCCGGGCCTGTTCGATTTCCCGATTCTTCCGCTCCACCTCGGCGTTTTGCTCCGCCAACTGTTTGGCTTTGTTGGCCAATTCGTCGTTCGTCTGCTGCAATTCGCCCTGCTGAGTTTGCAGCTCGCTTGCCAGCTTCTGGGATTTTTGCAGCAATCCTTCCGTCCGCATCGTGGTCTCAATCGTGTTCACAACGACGCCGATGGTTTCGGTCAATTGTTCAAGTAGTGTCAGATGAGTCGGCGTGAACTCTCCCAGCGACGCCAATTCGATCACCGCCTTGGTTTGGCCGTCGAAGAGCACGGGGAAGACCACAAGATCGCGTGGTCTCGCTTCCCCAAGGCCCGACTTGATTCGCACATAGTCGGGGGGAATATTCTTCAGGTGGAAATTTCGTTTCTCGATGGCACACTGACCGATCAGCCCGGTGCCGACCGGCACTTCAGACTGCTGCATAACCTCCCGACCGCAGGCATATCCGGCCAGCAGTTTTAGAAAAGGCCCCCTCTCGTTGACGTCCATCTGATACACAGTGCCGTATTGAGCATTGACGAGTTGTGTCAGTTCCGACAATAGCATCTTTCCGACCGTCACCAGATCGCGCTGCCCCTGCATCATGCGGGTAAACTTGGCGACGTTGGTCTTCAACCAATCCTGCTCAGTATTCTGGTCAGTCGTGGCGCGGAGTGTCCGGATCATGACGTTGATATTGTCCTTGAGTTCAGCGACTTCGCCGCTGGCCTGGACCTGAATGGATCGCGTCAGGTCGCCCTGGGTCACTGCCGTAGCCACCTCCGCGATGGCTCGGACCTGTGTGGTGAGGTTCGCGGCCAACAGATTCACGCTTTCGGTCAAGTCTTTCCAGGTGCCGGCCACGCCCGGCACGACCGCCTGGCCACCCAGCATGCCTTCGGTGCCCACTTCCCGAGCCACACGTGTAACCTCCGAACCGAAGCCGCTGAGCTGATCGACCATGCGATTGATCACGTCTTTGATCTGGAGGATTTCACCACGCACGTCGACCGTGACTTTGCGAGTCAGGTCGCCGTTCGCGATGGCGGTCGCCACTTTCGACATGTCGCGAAGTTGCACTGTCAAGTTGCTGGCCATCGCATTCACGTTGTCGGTCAAGTCCTTCCAGGTGCCGGCGACACCTGGCACGACAGCCTGTCCACCCAGCTTGCCTTCGGTGCCGACCTCGCGCGCCACGCGCGTCACTTCCGCCGCAAAGCTGCGCAGCTGGTCCACCATCGTGTTGATCGTATCCTTCAACTGGAGGATCTCCCCATGCACGTCCGCCGTGATCTTCTTCGAGAGGTCTCCGTTCGCCACGGCGATCGTGACGTCCGCGATGTTCCGTACCTGTGCGGTGAGGTTGCCGGCCATCAGGTTCACGCTCTCCGTCAGGTCCTTCCACACGCCGCTCACATCCCGCACCTGCGCCTGCCCACCCAGCTTGCCTTCGGTACCCACCTCGCGCGCCACCCGCGTCACTTCCGCCGCAAAGCTGCGCAGCTGGTCCACCATCGTGTTGATCGTATCCTTCAACTGGAGGATCTCCCCATGCACGTCCACGGTGATTTTCTTGGACAGGTCGCCATTGGCCACCGCAATCGTCACGTCGGCGATATTGCGGACTTGTCCTGTCAAATTGCTCGCCATTGCGTTCACGCTGTCGGTCAGGTCTTTCCACGTGCCCGCGACACCCGGCACGACGGCCTGCCCGCCCAGCTTGCCCTCCGTGCCGACTTCCACCGCGACGCGCGTGACCTCAGCGGCAAAGGCATTGAGCTGGTCCACCATCGTGTTGATCGCTTCTTTCAATTGGAGGATTTCTCCGCGCACGTCCACAGTGATCTTCTTGGACAGGTCGCCGTTCGCCACGGCGATCGTGACGTCCGCGATGTTCCGTACCTGTGCGGTGAGGTTGCCGGCCATCAGGTTCACGCTCTCCGTCAGGTCCTTCCACACGCCGCTCACGTCCCGCACCTGCGCCTGCCCGCCCAGCTTGCCTTCGGTACCCACCTCGCGCGCCACCCGCGTCACTTCCGCCGCAAAGCTGCGCAGCTGGTCCACCATCGTGTTGATCGCTTCCTTCAACTGATAGATCTCGCCGCGCACGTCCGCGGTGATCTTCTTGGAGAGGTCGCCGCTTGCCACTGCCGTCGTCACCTCGGCGATATCCCGCACCTGCGCCGTGAGGTTGCCGGCCATCAGGTTCACGCTCTCCGTCAGATCCTTCCACACGCCGCTCACGTCCCGCACCTGCGCCTGCCCACCCAGCTTGCCTTCGGTGCCGACCTCGCGCGCCACCCGCGTGACTTCCGCCGCGAAGCTGCGCAGCTGGTCCACCATCGTATTGATCGTGGCTTTCAACTGAAGGATCTCACCACGCACGTCCGCGGTGATCTTCTTGGATAGGTCGCCGTTGGCCACCGCAATCGTCACGTCCGCGATGTTGCGCACCTGGTTGGTCAAATTGCTCGCCATCGAATTCACGCTGTCGGTCAGGTCTTTCCACGTGCCGGCGACACCCGGCACGACGGCCTGCCCGCCCAGCTTGCCTTCCGTGCCCACCTCGCGCGCCACCCGCGTGACTTCCGCCCCGAAACTGCGGAGTTGGTCTACCATCGTATTGATGGCTTCCTTCAACTGGAGTATCTCGCCGCGCACGTCAGCCGTGATCTTTTTCGACAAGTCGCCATTGGCCACCGCAATCGTCACGTCCGCGATGTTGCGCACCTGGTTGGTCAAATTGCTCGCCATCGAATTCACGTTGTCGGTCAGGCCTTTCCAGGTGCCCGCCACACCGGGCACGACGGCCTGCCCGCCCAGCTTGCCCTCCGTGCCCACCTCGCGCGCCACCCGCGTCACCTCAGCCGCGAAGGCATCGAGTTGCGTGACCATCTCATTTACGGTTCTGGCGGCAGTCAGAAACTCGCCTTTGAGCGGATAGCCCTCTGCCTTCAAGGACACTGTTTGGGTCAGATCCCCTTTCGCGACGGCGCCGATGACGCGCGCCATTTCGTTCGTGGGACGCACCAAATCGTTGATGAGGCCGTTGACCGATTCGATATTGACTTTCCACCCGCCGGTAGCCCCTGAAAACGAAGCGCGCTCCGACAACTTCCCCTTCTTTCCGACGGCTTGACTGACGCGATGAAACTCCTGGACGATTTTCCCGTTAGTCTCTATGATCGCATTCAGGTCGTCGGCAATTTTCCCGCCGATGCCGGTCCATTCATTAGGCAGCCGAACATTGAAATTGCCCCGCTTGACCTCCTTGAGCACCCGCAACAACGCTTTGGCGTCCAACTCACCGTCCTTCAGACTGCCTTCCTTCATCCGCCCATTTCTTACGGCCATGTAGTCCTCCCAGGAAGAGGGCCTCTGTCGGCAGTAACCACGAGACCCTGGTAAGCTGGTACTGTGCACATTCGAAATGAAGACGCTGGACCGACTGACTTCGTCCTTGCGCTCTTAGGGTGATTCGAAGTTGCGGTGTTTCTCGAATTCTCTCGCGCAGCAGTCACGGGGCAATTTCCTCCATCGAGAAGGAAATGGAAGCGCATCACCATAGCAGGCCCTGAAATCTTAGACAACCCGTCTGTATGGCAGGCGATCTGGAATCTGACCCCTTCTGTAGTGCGGTCAAAAGGCTTGGATCACCAGCCTTAACTGAGGTCACTCATCGGTTCGCCGATGACTATTGCGACCCACTGTCACATCCAAGAAAAGAGGATTTTCTTTCTACACAACGCCAACTTACGCCCAGCGGGCCGGTACTTGAGCTTGTACCCAGAAGGCCTCAAACGACATGCAGGTAGAATGGAGAATGATTTTGTTCCATCATATGGATTTATGGCTGTCCTGCTGAAAACACTATCGGTAGGATTGATTTTTGGGGGTAGATCGGGAAGCTCGAGCGAGGAGAACACCATTGACACATAAAGACACGCCTGCCGGTATTCTCCTGTCTCGCCGCGAAGCGATGGTGTTGCTGGGTTCAGGTGCGGCCTGGTCGCTCGCCAACAGTCTGCTTCCTCGACGGGCCGTCGCCGAGACAGCAATCCCATCCTGTGTAGTCCGGCCGGAGCAAACCGAAGGCCCGTATTTCATCGACGAACGATTGAATCGATCCGACATTCGCTCAGATCCGACAGACGGGCGAGTCAGGCCGGGGACGCTTCTCACTCTGACGTTACTGGTTTCGCGCCTGGATACAGGAGGCTGCCAGCCATTACCGGACGCCCAGGTGGACATCTGGCATTGCGATGCGCTGGGCGTCTATTCAGATGTGGAAGACATCGGGTTCAGCACCGTCGGCCAGAAGTTTTTACGTGGCTATCAGATAACCGACGCGCGCGGCGCGGCACAGTTCGTCACTGTGTATCCCGGGTGGTATCCGGGCAGGACGGTACATATTCATTTCAAGATTCGCACCATGCCTATGGCCGGGCGGAGTTTCGAATTCACGTCGCAATTGTACTTCGATGATATGCTGTCGGATCGCGTCCATGCCGGCCAGCCCTATGCCGTGAAAGGACCGCGCACCGCGCGAAACCGGCATGATTGGATCTTTCGCCGTGGTGGAGATCAGCTGATGCTGACTCCGATGCCGGTGGCGGACGGATATGAAGCATCGTTCGTGATCGGCCTGCAGTTTCGCTAGCCGGGGGCTGAAAAAAGGACGTGTGATGGAAGAGACCACGGATCAATTGGCGGGAATGCTCGGGCCGATCTTTTCTACGATAACCTGTCGGACTTGCCTGGCGAAACGTTTGGAGACTTCCGCATTTTTCAACACATCACCGGTTTCTGAAATGGTATAGGTGGCGTGTGGGATCTGTGAGGTGATGGTGGCTTCGTACACGACCGCGACCATCTTACCTGGTTTACCGGTTTTGCTATTCAAGCCGTAGACTTCCTTGATAGACACCTTGGAGGAAACTTCGACATCGGCGAGAGATGGAGTAGCGCGGGGTTTCTCCCGCGCAGTGTCCAGGCTTCCCGCAACGAGTTTAATGACGGGATCGGATGCGAACTCGCTGCGAATTTGTTGCGCGACTGCGCCCTTCGCTTTTTCTACCTGCTGCATCTTATCGTCCAATACTGGAGCGGTCAGATTCACATAAATCGGGTCGTCCGGCTGCCGTATGGTAGTAACGCTGAGAGTCGCGACGGGCGCCGATTTTTTCGCCCTGACCCGATCGCTCGTCCCTTGAGCCGAGGAGCGCCGTTTGGCCGCCGGGGCCGAGGTATCGTGAATTTTCGTTTGCCCGTTTGTGTCCGTTTCATGTACGAAGGGCTTGGTCCCTCGCTCATCGACGCGCGAGACTGTCTTCTCTCCCGTCTCTTTTGAAGTATACGTCCCTCCTGCACAGGCAGTAAGCGCAAGGCAGAGAACCGCGACGCAATAGGAGGATGGAGTGGTCATCGGTGCGCCCAGTACCTGAGGCATGAACTGCGCTCCCCTTAAGAGAACCGACGCTCGAGTGTGTACAGTCTGCGCAACCTCTTCGAATACCTTCAGCAAGTGTAGCAGCCTGAATCGACATGTCGAACAGCGTGATATTTCATTGCTCTTATGGCCAACCGCACGAGCGGTTCGGTGCGAAGCAGCTATGGCTTTGCCACCGAATCAGGCTCGACCGGCCAAACGAGCAGGCAGGGCCCGAAAGCTGCTACGTGGGCAAAACAGCTGGAAATCGTTTTAAGGGATTTGTCTAGAAGATTCTAAAGCGTTGGAGACACGCGACAAATCGAGTGCCACAGGGACAGATACAGATAAACTAACTCGCCCTAAGAGTCAGATCAAGGGCGCCTCCCGGACTGGCGGGGCGGAGCCGCATGGGCTCCGCCAGCCGCCAGAAGGTCGAGCGTCACTCGATTCAACGACTCTGAAAACTACTTACCCTTCTCCATCATTCTCCCGTCCAGCATGACGATTTGGCCATCCTGCAACTGCATTTCTTTCCCGTCCTTCATCACCATTTTGCCGTTCATCAAGACCTTCGAACCGTTCGTCATGGTCGTCTCGCGATCCATCCGGCCGATTTCCTTCCCGTCCTGCAATCTCCACATCTTGCCGTCCTTCATTATGACGCCATCCTTCTCCTCGGCCAGCACCGGTGAGGCAAGGAACGACAGGGACAGGCAGAGCCCGACAACCGCGAGTGTGATGATTCTGTAGTTCTTCATGGCTTATCTAACCCTCCAATTAATTAAAATGAGTGATGTGATTGAACTGTCACGGACAACGTGGAACCACGATCAGCCAGGCGGGCCGCGCCCCACTTGTACTGATGCAAGACCAACCTGATTCCCCAATTGCCGCCGTCCGACCGGGTCGAGGTTGTGCCGTCTTCGACGGATCGGATTACGTGCAAGTTCTTGTCGTTGACGGGGAAATATGTGAGTCGATGAGTCAGGCGAGGATAGCTGCTGTCGCAGCGGGCACAGGCTCAGATCGAAGGCTTGGCACAGAGTTTCGCGCATCACAAATAGTTGCCCGCTTTATCCGCAACGGGCAAGCTCGCCGCGCGATGCGCGTAGAGTTTCCGGCGCGTTTCTTCATCTGCGAAACAATACCTTTAGTGTACTGCATTATTCACTAGTCCTTCGAGGCTGTCAAGTATGCAGATGGGGGTGTTATACTAACGCGAATTGCCCACGTACGCTTTCGTGCAATCGCAGATTCGTCGCTGAAACGGGCCCTCGAGTGGCAGGCTTACCCATAGCTCGTTTCGCGTCGGATCCCCATGAATAACGCGGGCTAACGCCCCATCGGAGAGCCAAGGAGTAGATACGATGTTTGGACAGATCATGGCCAGAACCGACATGACGAAGTTTTGGGAGTATATGTTCGACGTCTGCAATCAGGAATATAGCTGTGTACTCGGGTGGGTCCTGGTGGGAATCCTGGGCGTCCTGGCAGTCGTGCTGGGTCTGGTTTATATGATGAACCGTCTCGTCGCCTCATTAAAAGAAGAGGATAGAAAACACTGAAGTAAACCACAAACCAGCTCTCAAGCACCTTCCCGCAAAGCAACAGCCCCTACCGGCCGATGCCAACGTCGGCGAACACAGCCCGTTCTTACATCAGAGAGACAATCCTCCACAAGAGTTCTAAGGGAATGGAATGGACTGGACTGTCCTGCACAAACGAACCTGTGGACCGTCATCGGACCTCCCGATGGCATCTTGCGAAACATGGGAACAGTGCGATCGGCGGACTCTCCTCATTGACTCTGTTCATATCGACATTACCCCGACGGTAGAATGAGGTAGATGAGGAGTCCTAGGATCGGCGCACCGATGTAGAAGGCTTTTTTCCCGAACACGTCGTAGACGCCATAGCACAAGACGGCCCATATGACTGTAAAATACAATGCGGCAATCCCGCGATAGCTTCCGCCGACCACTGCTTCTTCTGCTAACACTAAGGCGGGCCACCAGGCTGCGAGTCCGATCCATACAAGAATGAGTGCCTGTCTCATCGGCGTCGCCTGTGGTTTGTCCGAACAGCGAACCACAATACTCAGAAGAGCAAGTCATTATTTGGCATTTCGGCGATCGTGGACCGCTGATTCCGAGAGAATCGCCACCACATGATTCTGATTGTTCACCTTTGCCTCAATACCCTCACCCTGTTTGATGTTTCTCGGCTTCTCAGTGGTATTGTCAATATGCAAAAGCATTTCATTACCGTCCTGCGTCATGATGACCAAGCTATTGTCCTCAGCACGCACCACATCGCCTTTGACCGTCTTGATACCTTCTGAGGATCCATCCTTCTTCTGATCGCCCTTCTGACCAGCTTGGGCAACGACATGCCGCTGTTTTGCCTGATCGTAGTCTCGGCCACCTTGCCCGCCGATTCGTTCACCAGGTCGAGCAGCGACATATGTCCATGTCCCATGATCGTAGTCTCGTCCACCCTGCCCGCCGATTCGCTCACCAGGTCGAGCAGCAACATACTTCCAGGTCCCTTGATCGTAATCCCGTCCACCTTGCCCTCCGATTCGTTCACCAGGCGGGCCCGCTTTCATTCGATCTGTGCCCGAAACCGCATTACCTACCAGCATGGCAAACGACAGACCAAGAGACATCAAGAACGCACAAGATGTGACGCTGACGATTTTGAAAAAAGATCCCATGGTAGCCTCCTCCGTTAGGTGTAAAAACACGACAAGGGATTAGACGGACTCCTGCGTCCCCGTCATGGTTGAGAAGGATTGGTCACGGATTTTCGACCCTTAAAATTTTAAGCTGCACGACAAGCGGTTTTCCTGCGAGTGGATGGTTGTAATCTATCACCGCCATCGAATCTCCTACTCCCTCCACAGTAGCCAGGTCGCCTGCATCATTCTGCAAGACATCTCCTGCTTTTGCTTCCGATGGCAACAGGGATTTTGGGACAGTTAACTTTTTTGTATCATCATGGGCGCCAAAACCTTCTCCTGGACTCAGTTCAATTTTCTTTTCTTCACCAGGACCCATTCCCACTATTTGTTGCTCCACTGCCGGGAAGATCTCATGCTGACCTTGAACAAACTCGCTGACGTTGGCATAGTTGATGCCGGTCAAGCCGGGAACGCTGGCCACATATTGGAGTGTGACTTTCGAGCCTTCTACGATCCGTAAATTCTCTGCCTCGGAAGCATGAGACGCGCCTCCTTGTGGAAGCGCAGCTCCGGCAAGGAATGTCATGAAGGCCAGACCGGCGAACAGACTCGTTCTTGTAAGATCAAGTCGTTTCATGGACCCCTCCTTCGTTCTCGCGCCCTCCGCATAGCATCCTCGACAACTCACTCTGAAACGGAACGGGAACTGTTTCATTCCGTTCTAATGAAGGACTGCTTCCTTCCCGCATTAATGAGTTGAGTGACATTCAACTCGCGGAGCAAAGGAGATACCATCTGTCTCAGATGACATTTGAGGTCCATTTTTCGGACACATATGAAGAATACGTATTGACGGAACGGTTGCCTTGCCAACGCACAGCTTGTCCCAGGATCTATCAGAAGAAGGCCAAGTTCCTGTTTTCATGGACTCTTTCGAGGAGCGACAGGATGCCTGCCTCTGGACAGATTGACCCCGCCAATCCTCCTCGACAAACTGCCAGGGACATTCGTACCACTTGGGTAGAATGACGTCTTCAACGGCGCGATGATCTAATTCTGTTACGCGCTTGATTCGCAGGAGAGTTTGAGAGAGGGAGGGACGACGTTGATAGGAATATTTAATTGCTGACAGTGGAAGAAGATGGTGGATATCCGGGTTCCCACTGAAAGGTATGCCAATCGCCTACTGGGATGCCTGTTCTCACGACCTGCCCGGTCGCGGTATTGAAGACAAAGAGTTGGCCGGAAATCCTGACATATAACTGCCGGCCCTCCGGGTCAAACGCGGATGAGCCAACTCCGCCTTCTCCGATGCGCGCGAGAACGACTGATTGTCCGTTCGCGATGTTTAGACGAACCAGTTCGTTCCCGACAAAACGTGGAAACACTGGTGCCGGCGGTGCAGCGACACATTCAAATACCGCTCTCATCCCTAACAGGGTATGTGTGGTGTTGTCCCAGTGAAAGGCAAATTGGATCGGTGATGGTTCCTCATGGCACGGGTGCCAGCTCGTTCGAATGCCCGTCTGCTGGACCTCTCCGGTCGTCGTATCGACGATGAATAATTGACCGCCGAGGCTCGTAAAGAAGTGCCCATCGGAATCGAGCGCGCTATTGCCCAGGCCGGTCTCAGAAAATGTGACGAAAGTAGTCGCCTGGAAGGTAGCGGAATCGATTTTGACGACGTGACTGCCGGCAATCCCCTTGCCGAATCGCACAGCGATTAAGGACTGCGTTCTTGCATCCCATTGATAACCCGAAAAGGCAGGGTTGGTTGTTGTCAACCCCGTTTCCGTGACATTCTCAGTGGCCTTCAACGTGTCTATCATGATGAGTCGGCTTCCCTCGAACTCACGCGCATCCAGGAAGAACCGATGACCACGGATGTCGAGCGCTCCCTGATGCCCAAGACCCGCAAACGTTGCCAGGGTGCTCGGGTTGGTACCGCTGACCGGCTGTTGGGGGTCGAAGCGTATGACCTCAGAACCTGTGGCCATACTCCCTCGGGAAGCAAGCAATGTCCCTGCGAGAACGGGGGAGGCAAGCGAAAAGAGTGTCAGAGCAAGAATGCAGAGATAGGTGGCAAGGCCTATGAACTGAACTCCGCAAACTCGAGAGTTTGTAGGAGACATGGCCGCTCCTTTCTGTTCCGATCATGGACTTCGAATCGGAATACAAGCGAAGGATCGTGCACCATAGGCTGAGAGGACTTCAAGAGGCAGTACTGGATGAGAGCATCGAGGTCTCGCATGATGGCGTATTGTAGCGATTGCTGAAGCGATTTGCATCTGCCCGTGTACGCTTGGTAATGGCGTTCATGGCTCGATTTTACCTCGCGAAAGTTCGCTGGGCGATAGAACGCAATGAACGAAGTCGAACGCCTCGTCGTAACAGGAAAGCGACACAGCGTGCCGCAACTGGTGACATTAGCTGGTGGTGAGCCGGCTGGGACTCGAACCCAGGGCCCTCGCCTTAAAAGCTCGAAAAGACCAATAATATCAATGGCTTGATTTTACGAAGGTTTCCCCGTTTTTTCTTTGCGAACAAGGGCTTGAGATGATTCTATACATTCCATTGATTCTGTAGAATTCGATCCATTGCGCAGATTTTTAGCACAAATTTATATATGGACCCAGCCTTCGCTGCAACGACGGCGTGTCACGCGATGCACCAGGTAACAACAGGGCTGCGTTTATATATCCGGCCTCTCGGTGGACCACAGCTGTGTCCGGGCCTTGATGAAATACGC
>DATIAT010000131.1:0-118554 GCA_035457905.1 Nitrospiraceae bacterium | reverse complement strand
TTACTCTGCGAAGTGGCTTCAGTAAACGATTTGTGGAGAATTGAACTTGTTTGCTAGTGGTCGAAATAATGCCGGTCGGTCGCCAGGACTCTACTTGCTCTAAGTAGAATCCTGGCGACTGTAAATGATGAAAGACACTCTGAAGGGGAGTTCGGAATGATGACCGATCCGCCACCGAATCCATTTGGAGGAAAGACCTTGATCGTTGATGCGAATAGCGGCGACTCATACCCGCGGCCCAGTACAGCATTACTTGATGCCGGAGAGTATGACCAGGGTTTTGTTCGTCCCGGGGTCTATGAAGACAAGGTCTTTATCACAGGACGGCCAATCCATCTGGTAGGGGCCGGTCGTGACGAGGTACAGATTTTCTCCCGTCGAGGGGGCCTCTCTATCTCCAGCAGGTCCCAAGCGGTTTCATCTCGGGCATCACGTTTCGATATGTCGGAAGTGATCAGAATTCAGCGATGAATCTGCTCGACTCCTCTTGCGCTGTAACACAGTCGCGTGCCATGGAAGGCATCCTTTCCGGCGTGGTGATATGTGGACCGCAATCGCGGCTAACCTTTGTCGAAAACGAAGTCTGCGGCAACCGCGAATCGGGGATTTTTGTGTTCGCCGGAGCACAGCCGAGGATTGCCTATAGTCTCTGTAAGGGCAACCACCATTTCGGTATCGCTGTACGGGATCCTGGGAGCCATCCGGAGCTGGTGAGGAACCGGTGTCGGGAGAACGTGCTCAGTGGGATACTTCTCTTTCATCACGCGGAAGCGTTTCTTGTCGACAATACATGCAGTGAGAATCAACACTGGGGGACGGTAGTCACTCCCGACTGCCACCAGACTCCCGGTCGAGAGGCGCTCGGCGAGTCAAACATTCTTGCCCCGAATCCTCGTGGGACCATGAGCGTGACGAACCAGCCGTTGAGTGACATCGGCCGAGGATAAGACGGGATATCGGGGACAGCGGCGATACAAGGATCAATATGCGATCGACAGAAGGTGAAGTCATAGCCAAATCAGAAGCTGCCTCTACTTTTGATTCTACGGGTTCGACAGGCGCAATCGTTACGGAAGGATGTTAGGTCAAGTGGAGTCCGGATGCTTCATGAAGGTGGAAAGCGCTGCCGCCTTGCTGCTTGGCTCGATACATGGCCATGTCGGCATGCTTCAGTAATTCGTCGACAGAATGATCGTCCTGAGGATAGATCGTAATTCCGATGCTGACGCCGACGGAGATGTGGTGCCCCTTTAACTCGAACGGCGTGGCAATCGACTCGGTGATTCGTTTTGCCACTACGAAGATGTTTTGCACTGAAGAGATCCCTTCTAGAATAATTGTAAACTCGTCCCCGCCCATCCGTGCAACGGTATCGATCTCCCTCACGCAGGCCTTGAGTCGCTCCGATACGGCCTTGAGTAATTCGTCACCCATGTCATGGCCGAAGGTATCGTTCACCGTCTTGAATCGATCAAGATCGAGGAGCATGAGACCGATCTGTTGTTGCAAGCGCTTGGTTCGAGCAATGGCTTGAACCAAGCGATCACGAAAGAGTGTTCGATTCACCAGGCCGGTCAAGTGATCGTATTGTGCAAGAAAGGTCAGATGTTCTTCGGAGCGTTTCCGCTCAATGGCATAACGGATGGCACGAGCCAACAACTCGGGATGACCCTGACCTTTGACAAGGTAGTCCTGCGCTCCCTGTTGGACGGCCTGAAGCGCCAGGTTTTGGTCGCTCACACCGCTCAGAACGACCACGGGGATCGTCGGGATAGTGGCATGGACCTGCCTGACCGTCGAAAGCCCGAATGCGTCCGGGAGAGACAGATCCAAGAGCACGGCATCGAATCGCTCACGGTTCAGACGCACGAGTCCTTCTGCTAACGTCTTTGCACGAGTGACTTGGAACTCCTCGATACTCCACTCAGAGAGAAGATCCTGAGTGAGCTGAGCATCGATGTCATTGTCCTCTACCAGGAGCGCTTTGATCATCTGACATCCTTGCTATCGCATAACCGTTTGTTGAGGTTCCTGGTTTCTAGACCAGGACCGAATGTCTGTAACGAGGCCGATCCTTTTGACAGCATGATTATAGCTAAGAGGTGAGGGAGGACAAAGTAAATGTGTCAATACTGTGAGGGGAAGACATGAATCGCGAAGAGCGTCTTAGGTGGCAGACAAGCGTGACGGCGCAGGATATGCCATGCCACTCACTCCGATGAAAACGGTGACATCTTCTTGGGGTGGATGCAGACGAACGGGATTCCTACGTAGGGTAGTAAGGGAAATTGCGACGGATGATCCAGCGCACGAGGGGAAAAGGCTGGACTTAGAATGAAAAGGAAGACAGAAACTAGCTACGGCCATAAGAAAGTCAAAGAAGTTTTTCCCATGGACGCCGATCACCAGGTTAAAGACTGGATATGTGTATTTTCCGAGTTCTCAGACGAAAACTGCGCAAAAGGAAATCAGTGGCTTACCTTGCGGGTGCGGTCGGCAATTTTCCTTCGGAGGAGAGCTTTTTCAAGACTAATTTCGGCCTCTTTGACTTCAGAGGGCAGGCCGCCGGCTTTCAGTCGCTGCTCAGCCTTTTCGACAGCGGCTTGGGCACGATTCACATCGATGTCTTCTGCCTTTTCGGCGATCTCAGCCATGATGGTGACCTTTGTCGGCGTGACTTCTGCAAAACCCCAGAGGACCGCCATATGATTCGTCTGGTTGCCGATGCGATACCGAAGTTCGCCAATACGCAACGTTGACAGAAAATGGCAGTGGCCAGGCAACACGCCGAATTCACCCTCAGAACCTGGCGCGATGACCTCATCCACCTGCTGGCTCAGCAGTTGCTTTTCCGGCGTCACCACCTCTAGCAAAATCTTCCCGGCCATCTCTTCTTCCTCTTTTCCAGCCAAAAGGTCTAGGAGGTAGGATCCTCTGACGTGCACGCATCGATCGAGCACCTTCTGAGTGTGCGCGGCCTGCGAGCATAAGAGTGCCTGCCTGTTAGACCTTGATCCCCATCTTTTCCGCTTTCGCAATCACTTCCTCGACCGGCCCGACCATGTAAAAAGCTTGCTCCGGCAGATGATCGTACTTGCCGTCGAGTATCTCTTTAAAGCTACGGACCGTATCCTTGAGCTTCACATACTTGCCGGGTGCGCCGGTGAAGGCTTCGGCCACGTGAAAGGGCTGTGACAAGAAACGTTGAATCTTCCGGGCGCGGGCGACGACCATTTTGTCGTCTTCGGATAATTCGTCCATACCGAGAATTGCGATGATGTCCTGCAGATCTTTATATCGCTGTAACACCGACTGCACGCCGCGTGCGACCTTGTAGTGATCTTCGCCGATGACCTGCGGGTCCAGGATCCGAGACGTCGAGTCCAACGGGTCGACAGCCGGGTAGATGCCGAGCTCGGCCAACTGCCGCGACAATACGGTGGTAGCGTCCAAGTGAGCGAAGGCTGTGGCCGGGGCCGGGTCGGTCAAGTCGTCTGCGGGTACGTAAATGGCCTGCACTGAGGTGATCGACCCTCGCTTGGTGGACGTAATCCGTTCTTGAAGCGCACCCATCTCGGTCGATAGGTTCGGCTGATAGCCGACCGCCGACGGCATACGTCCGAGCAATGCGGACACCTCCGATCCGGCCTGCGTAAACCGGAAGATGTTGTCGACGAAGAGCAGTACGTCCTGGTTTTCTTCGTCGCGGAAATATTCCGCTACCGTGAGGCCGGTGAGGCCGACACGGAGCCGGGCTCCTGGAGGCTCGTTCATCTGGCCATAGACCAGCGCGGCCTTGGATTTGGTGAAGTCGTTGGGGTCGATGACCTTGGATTCCTGCATCTCGTGCCAGAGATCATTGCCTTCACGGGTCCGCTCGCCGACACCGGCGAAGACGGAGAATCCGCCGTGGTGCAAGGCGATGTTATTGATGAGCTCCATGATAATGACGGTCTTACCGACGCCGGCGCCGCCAAAGAGACCGACCTTGCCGCCTTTACTGTAGGGCTCGAGCAGGTCGACGACCTTGATGCCGGTTTCAAGGACTTCTGTCTTGGTTTCCTGATCTTCGAGCTTCGGGGCGGGCCGGTGAATCGGATAGGTTTTCTTGGTCGAAACGGGACCTTTCTCGTCAACCGGCTCTCCAAGCACATTGATGAGACGACCGAGCGTCTCGCGTCCGACTGGCACGGAGATGGGCGCACCCGTATCCTGCACGTCCATACCGCGGGTCAAGCCGTCTGTCGATGACATGGCTACGCCACGCACCCGGTTTTCCCCGAGGTGCTGAGCAACCTCCAACGTCAACCGGACTGCTGGCAAGCCAGCAGTCTTGTTCTCTTCCTGGTTGACCTTGAGGGCGTTGTGGATATTCGGCAGTTGTCCTGGGGGGAACTCGACGTCCACGACTGGCCCGATCACTTGAATGACTTTTCCTGTGCTCATCTTTCACCTTCACTGAAAATGTTGAATGTTAAATGATGAATTGTGAAAGAAGGACATTCAACGACAGTTCTTCCCACATTCAACATTATTATTTGAGTGTTTCGGCGCCGCCCATAATGTCCATAAGTTCTTTGGTAATCGCTGCTTGTCTGGTCTTGTTGCAATAAAGTGTGACTTTCTTGATGAGCTGTCCGGCATTGTGTGTCGCGCCGTCCATTGCTGCCATACGCGCTCCGTGCTCTGCCGCAGCCGATTCGAAGAGGATGCGATAAGTCTGGATCTGAAAATGCTTTGGGATCAAGACATTCAGGAGTTCTGCTTCGTCCGGCTCATAGAGATAACTACCTCCGGTCGTACCCTCCGCTTGTAGGGCGCCGAAGCCTGTTGCTACATCGACCGGGAACAGCTTCTCGACTATGACGCGTTGCTGGATGGCCGACTTGAATTCGTTATAAACGACATACAACTCATCAAAGCTGCTTTTGACAAAGTGGTCGGTCAGGTCGCCGCCGATGTCGATCGCGTGTTCGAAACTGAGTTTGTCGAATGCGTCGGTCCAGTCTTGACGGATCGCCCACGCTCGACGTCGGAAATACTCGCGTCCTTTGCGTCCGACGATGCTCAGATTCACTTGTACCCCTCGTGCTTCACACTGTCGGACGGAATCTGAGCTTTTGCGAACGATATTGCCGTTGAATCCGCCGCAGAGACCGCGATCACTTGTTACAACAAGGATCTCGACCTTTTTCCCTTCGCGCTTCTGGAGCAGTGGATGAGCCCCTCGATTGACACGTTGGCTTAGGTTACTCAGGACACTGCGCATTTTGTGCGCGCACGGACGCGCCGCCAGGATGCGATCCTGCGAGCGCTTGAGTTTGGCCGCGGCTACCATCTTCATGGCCTTGGTAATCTTTTGTGTGTTCTTAAACGCCCCAATTTTACGGCGCAGACTCTGCAAACTCGGCATGTCCGGGTTTTTGGTATTAGAGATCAGCCAGAAATTCTTTGCCGACGGCTACTTGACTCCGTACCCCATCTTCTGTTTAAAGGTTGTAAGAATTTCTTTCAACCGGCCACCGACTTTGTCGTCGATCTTTCCGATGCTGACGACTTCTTTCTTCAGGTCAGGATGATGCTGTTGGATGTAATGGAGCAGATCTCCTTCGAACTGCTGCACTTTGTCGACCGGTACGTCATCGAGGAAACCATTCACACCCGAGTAAATCGACAGCACCTGATCGGCCACCGGCATCGGTTTATACTGGCCCTGCTTCAGCAGTTCTACCATGCGTACTCCGCGCGCGAGCTGCATCTGCGTCGCCTTGTCAAGCTCGCTGCCGAATTGAGCGAAGGCCGCCATTTCACGATATTGCGCGAGGTCCAATCGGAGCGTACCGGCCACCTGCTTCATCGTCTTGATCTGGGCTGATCCTCCGACGCGGGACACAGACAGGCCGACGTTGATCGCAGGACGGATACCGGAATAGAAGAGGTCGCTTCCCAGATAGATCTGGCCGTCGGTAATGGAGATCACGTTTGTCGGAATGTAAGCCGACACGTCGCCGGCTTGCGTTTCAATGATCGGCAACGCCGTGAGGCTCCCGCCGCCCAATTTATCACTGAGCTTCGCCGCCCGCTCCAGCAGTCGAGAGTGAAGATAGAACACGTCGCCAGGATAGGCTTCGCGGCCTGGCGGCCTTCGAAGTAACAGTGAGAGCTCACGATACGCGACTGCGTGCTTCGACAGATCATCGTACACGATTAATGCATGTTTGCCGTTGTCGCGGAAATACTCACCGATGGCCGCGCCGGAAAACGGCGCCAGGAACTGCATCGGGGCTGGATCGCTGGCGCTTGCCGAAACCACCATGGTGTATTCCATCGCGTGATTCTCCTCGAGGGTTTTGACCACTCGAGCGACGGTCGAGCGCTTCTGGCCCACTGCGACATAGATACAAAAGACATTGAGGCCCTTTTGATTGATAATGGTATCGACAGCGATCGCCGTCTTGCCGGTCTGACGGTCGCCGATGATTAACTCCCGCTGCCCACGTCCGATAGGGATCATGGCATCAATGGCCTTGATGCCGGTTTGTAGAGGTTCTCGGACGGACTGGCGGGTGTTTACACCGGGGGCGACCACTTCTATGCGTGACGAGTGCTGAGACTTGATCGGCCCCTTGCCGTCGATCGGTTGGCCGATCGCATTGACCACACGCCCAACGAGCGCTTCTCCGACAGGAATCTCGGCAATACGTCCCGTGCGCTTGACGGGATCGCCCTCCTTGACCCCAACGTCATCGCCCATGAGCACGACGCCGACATTGTCTTCTTCAAGATTTAAAGCGATCCCGTAGAGACCGCCTGGGAATTCGAGCATTTCCCCGGCCATGGCACCGTCGAGACCGTAGACTTTGGCAATTCCGTCTCCGACCTGAATGACCGAGCCGGCCTCTTTGACATCAACTTGCTTGTCGAAACCTTTGATTTTTTCTTTAATAATCGAACTGATTTCATCTGCCTTGATCTGCATGGCTACTCCTTAGTCAACAGATTCTGCATCGCCAGTAACCGTCCGCGGACAGTGCTATCGACAACCGTGCTGCCGAGATGGATTTGCACGCCGGCGAGATGGCTGGCATCGATATGAAAGGTGACGTCGACCTGACGCTTGAGCATTTCGCGCAAGCGATTTCTGATTCGATTTTGTTCACCCGGGGAGATAGCTGTAGCGGAGGATACGGTGATTTGTTGGACGCCTTTTGACGCATCGGCGAGTTTTGCGAAGACTTCGGCGATTTCAGGAAGAAAGGCGACGCGATTTTTCTTCACCAATTGTGCTAGAAATGCATTTCCGACGGGTGGACATCCCAGGCGCGCACCAAGTTCTGCAAGCACGGCGATCTTGTCATCGGCGCCAAAAGAGGGTGAAGCCAGAACATGACGCAAGGCGACCGAGTCTTTGATCGCTTGGCCTAGCCCTGTTAAGGCCTCACGGGTTCGTTCTATGGTCGATGCGTCGAGCAGCTCAAAAAGCGCCTGCGCATAACGTCGCGCCACTGCTGTCTTAATCACTATACCGGTCCGTTCGCTCGTTATTGTGACAAAGGGAGGAGCCTTCGTGGCTCGCACGAAAAGCGGCGGCGTAAGTTAGCATTCACGGATGAGGACTGTCAATATGATGTTGTGGACTGTGGTGAGGCTTGAGCCGTTTAATGATGCCACCGCCGAGCACGCGATCGTTTCTATAGAAGACCGCTGATTGTCCAGGACTCAATGCACGCTGTGGTTCTCGGAAGAGAATTTGAAGAGTGTCCGTTGCGACAGGCTTAATAGTTGCGGGCGTGGCAGCTGCCGCGTATCGAACCTTGACGTGAATCTCTGTCGATTTGTTAAGAAGCGAGGGGTCGAAGAGGTTCAGATCTTCGACATCACATTGATTGCGATGCAGGGACTCTTCTGTTCCAAGGACAACAGTATTCGTAGAGGGCTGTACCTCTTGGACGTAGAGTCTGCGACCTGTCGCAATACCGAGGCCTCGTCGTTGACCGGGCGTATAAAAGGCGATTCCATCATGGTCGCCTAGGTATCGTCCCTCATTATCCACAAAGCTCCCTGGCTTCTTCGCGACAGGCGCCTCCTTCTGGATAAAGGTTCTATAATCGCCGTGGCTCACGAAGCAGATTTCTTGGCTTTCCCTCAATTCGTCGGTGGGGAGACCCAAAGCTTCTGCTTCCGTCCATACATCTCCCTTCTGCATACCTCCTACCGGAAAGAGAAGTCGAGGGAGCCATGACTGACGGAGGCGATAGAGGAAGTAGGTTTGATCTTTTCTGGGATCTGCTGCTCGCTGAAGAGTTGGGACTCCGTCAGCCTCACCGATGCGAACGTAATGTCCGGTAGCCACAAAATTGATCCCGCGCGCGTCGGCAAGTTCGATGAGGCTTCGCAGTTTAACCCGCTCATTGCAACGGACACAGGGATTAGGCGTTGTCCCGTCAAGATAGCCGGCGATAAAATCGTCGATAACGCCGGCCCGAAAGGTGCTTCTGGTGTCAATGACCTCATACGGAATCTTCAATGTCTGTGAAACATATCGGGCGATGCCGACCTTGCAGCACCCCCGTTCTTCCCAGCGCTTAGAGGGCGCGACGGTTTCGTCTTCGTGCTCCCAGACCTGAAGCGTGACGCCATGGACGTCGTAGCCCTGGCGAACCAGAAGCGCCGCGGCGACGGAGCTGTCCACCCCTCCGCTCATTCCAAGTAGAACTGTAGGGCGTCCCATGGAATCGCTATTGTACTGGGGAGTTACGAGAAGGGCTAGAGGGCTGTTCCCCGCAGTTAATGGGTGGAGGCAACAAGGCCGGAAGAGACATTGACTGGAATGGCATGTTCACCACTCCAATGATGAGCACCCATGTCGCACATGCCGTGGAACCGAGAACCTTCTTCGATTGCAATGACGGGGGTCCGTATATCGCCGACAAGAACACCAGGGTTAAGAATGTGGACCTTTTCGACTGCTGTGATGGTGCCATTAATCTTACCGCTATTCATAAGCACTCCCGCTGACACAATTCCCTCGATCACAGCATGCTCTCCGACTATCAAAGTTCCGGTTGTATGTATCTCACCCTCGACGCGTCCATCGACACGGACGGTGCCATCGAAACTCACTATGCCCTTGAAGTCCACACCTTTTCCCAGGAGCGTAATGTTCTCATTTCCCTGCTCAACGTGCTGAACCCGTTCTTTTGTTGCCCACATAATCGCCTCCTAAAGTGTATTTCGCATACCCATTGCCGCTTGCCACACAACCGATACGCCCATAAATACCTAAATATTAATACCCTTACTAGCCGTTGGCCCGCTTAATGCCGGGAGACATGATCACCCCGACGGAATGCAGGGAGGCTTCTCTGGGGAACTCACGCACTCCTTGGTCCATCTCAAGCGCACCGTTAAATAGCACTCCGTCTTCCATGGAAACGACCGGCGCCTTGACGCTCCCATTTATCACGGCCGGGGCTCGCAGCTTGACGCACTCTTTCGCGACGACATCCCCGGTAACCTTTCCTTTGCACACAACAGTTCCCGCGGTGATTTTTGCCTGGATGACGGCCTCTTCGCCAATCAGTACCACGCCGTCGGTGTGAATTTCTCCATCGAGATAGCCATCAATTCTAACCGTGCCGCTATATGTGATCGTACCTTTAAACTCAACACCCTTTCCCACAAAGGCATTTATATCTCCGGTCCCTTCGCTCACCGCTGGGTTGCCAGTAACCATGATCCCCTCTTTGCCATCCGGCTCACTAGAGCTCGGCAGTTCCCTTTTTTCCTGCCCCCACATGAACGATTCTCCCTGGTCTGTGTCTCTATATTTCTACTTCAGTTGTGGTGTCGTATGGGAAGTGGCGGATAAGAATGAGCACAGTGACATATACGTAGAAGCAACAAGTGTGCCTCTGTTTCTTGTATATTTTTTATAGTGTGGAAAATGGATCTCCGATTAATTAAGAAGTGTTTCGAGAATCCCGTCTAGTTCTGGATCAGAAAAGTATTGGATGACGATTTTTCCACCACGCTTCCCCTTTCGAATCATCACCTTGGTACCCAATCGCTTTTGTAATCGATCTTCAACATCAGACCATGGCGTTCGCTGTATTTCCTTTGTTCCTCGCTTCTTTCCGGCCAGTAAGGATTCTACGAGTTTTTCCGTCTCTCTTACCGTTAAAGACTTCGAAACGACAAGCTGGGCGACTCTAAGTTGTTCATTTTGTCCAGAAACACCGAGAATCACCTTGGCATGCCCCATGGAAAGTTGATGTGATTCAATTAACTGCTGGATCTCTGAAGGAAGGTGTATGAGACGGACGACATTCGCAATTGATGATCGATCGCGACCGACTCGTCGCGCAATTATGTCCTGAGTCAGTCCAAATTCGTTCGCCATCCGATGATAAGCCCTGGCCATTTCCATGGGATTAAGATCGGTTCGTTGAAGATTTTCTACCAATGCCAAGACGACAGCTTCTTCATCTCCACAATTGCGAACGACTGCTTGAATTTTCTCCAATCCGGCCTCTTTGGCTGCCCGCCAACGCCGTTCCCCGGAAATGAGTTCGTACATTCCATCCCCTTTTCGTCGCACTAAAACTGGTTGGAGTAAACCACTTTGCTTTACCGAAGCGGTAAGTTCTGCCAACTCCTGAGGAGAAAACGATTGTCTCGGCTGGTATCGATTCGGCACAATCGCGTCGACCCGTAGATGTTGAATTTCTTGGAATTCAGGCGTCGAGAATGGTTTGGTGGTAGGCAGTAAAGCGTCAAGCCCCTTACCGAGTGCTTTCTTCTCCATGGCTCAAAAACTCCTTGGCTAAAGACAAATAAGCTTGGGATCCTGCCGATGCAACATTGTATAAGAGAGCTGGGCGTCCGTAGCTCGGAGCCTCTGCGAGTGTCACATTACGAGGGATCACGGTCTTGTAGACAATCTCTTTGAAATGCTCGCGGACTTGCTCAACGACCTGACGGGCCAACGTATTCCTTGCATCAAACATTGTCAAGATGATCCCCTCGAACTTGATTTCAGGATTAAAGGCTTGACGAACGCGGTCAATATTCCCTACCAGGCGGCTTAAACCTTCCATCGCGTAGTATTCACATTGAACCGGAACAAGGATACTCTGCGCTGCGACGAGCGCGTTCACTGTAAGAATTCCCAGCGTAGGAGGACAGTCGAGAAAAATGACATCGAACATCGGATTAATATCCCGCAGGAAATTCCTAAGCAGTTTTTCCCGTTCCTCAATATTCACCAGCTCTATTTCAGCTCCTGACAAGTCAGCATTTGCCGGCAAAAGTGACAAACCAGTCACCTCAGTAACTCGTAGAGCATCTTGGAATTTCACATAATTAATCAGACAGTTGTAAACAGTAATCTGTAAAGAACGAGGATCAATTCCCAATCCACTTGTTGCATTTCCTTGTGGATCCATATCCACAAGCAAGACACGCTTACCCATGAGCGCTACGCCAGCCGCAAGGTTGACGGCCGTTGTGGTCTTACCTACACCACCTTTCTGATTTACGATCGCTACTATTCTTGCCATATTTGATTAATCTTGCGCTATGACCACCTTAAAGCATCTATTAAGAATGTTCCACGTGGAACACTCTCGCATGACGAGCATTACATCGTTTTTTCGATAACTGTAATAACCCGCCTGCCAGACCCTCCGGGTAGAGTAAGTGTCGTTTCATTCTGCAAATGAAATTCTTCTCCGATTTCGTGTTTTCCGACCGGACATGTTCGATACAAAACAATCTTTCCTTTTGAATTCAGTACCTTATTGACATGTTTCATTATTTTGTCGTATCTCAAAGCCCGTATTACAATTGCATCTATCGCATGCGTGATTGAACGGCTTGCATATTGTTCAACGGTGCCTCCAAACGTAGAAGCCCCTTGAAGCTTTAGTACACCGATCACAGAATTAATAAAGGCACATTTTTTCTGAATTGGCTCAAGTAATATCAATCTGATATCAGATCTGACGATTTTAAGTGGGATGCCAGGAAATCCCGCCCCTGATCCCACATCAAGTACCACGCCATTTTGTGGAAAGTCTGTCGAAATAAGCGCTGTGAGCGAGTCAACAAAATGTTTGATGATTATTTCTTTAGGCTCGGTGATCGTCGTGAGATTGATCGTCTTATTCCACTCAGTGAGGTGAGAGAGATATCGAATGAAATGTTCGGCATGGGCTTCTTCAATTGTCAGCCCAAGTTCTCTTGCAGAACTAATTGTGAATTCGCGTAATTCGTCTTCATGTTCCACGTAGAACAATTACGTGAATTATCATATGAGGTCAAGACAATCGAGAGGGGATCAAGAAAATATCCGCAACCTTACTTATGATAAGGCCGGTTTAAAATTATCTCGACCAGGCTCCTCTCTGAACCTTTCAAGCGCTACAAGGAGAAGGGAAATTGCGGCTGGTGTGACTCCAGAAATTCTCGATGCCTGGCCGATTGACGCTGGGCGAACATTTTTTAACTTTTCACTGACTTCTCGAGAAAAACCAAGAATGGCGTCGTAATCGAACGTACGAGGAATCGACCTTGATTCGAGACTTTTGAATCGGTTTATCTGTTGAAGTTGACGTTTTATGTAACCAGAGTATTTAATTTGAAGCTCTATTTCATCAATTGTTTCAGTGTCTTGCAATTGATTGACTCCCAGTGCTTTCAGCAGAGTTTTATAGTTCGCCCTCTGTCGTCGTAAAAGCTGAGCTGCAGTGCATGGCCCAGAAATTTCATCAATTTCAACACAGGCCAGGCGTTTACGAACAGTTTCAGTGAGTTTCGGTCTAAGCTGCTCGAGACGTGTGAGCTCAGAATCAATTGTTTTTTGTTTTAACTGAAATCTTGAATAGACCTCGTCGTCGATCAGTCCGACTCGCCTTCCTATATCGGTCAATCGAAGATCAGCATTTCCGTGGCGTAACAATAGCCGATATTCTGCCCGTGATGTAAACATGCGATAGGGTTCACGCGCGTCTTTCGTAATAAGATCATCAATAAGCACACCAATATAAGCCTGTGATCTATCGAGTACTAACGGTAGCTCATCTCGAAGCCGCAGAACTGCGTTGATGCCGGCCATGAGTCCCTGAGCTGCTGCCTCCTCATATCCGGACGTTCCATTGATTTGTCCGGCATGATATAGGCCGTTCAAAAGTTTGGTCTCCAAAGTCTGGTGTAGTTGACGTGGAGGAAAATAATCGTACTCAATTGCATATCCGGGCTTAAGCATTGTGGCATTCTCCAGCCCAGGAATAGTCTTGAGCATTGAAGCCTGTACGTCAACTGGCAGGCTTGTGGAGATCCCGTTGGGATAAAATTCACAGCTTTCCAACCCTTCCGGTTCAATAAAAATCTGGTGACGTTCCTTATCCGAGAAGCGCACGACTTTGTCTTCGATTGACGGGCAGTATCGTGGCCCTACCGACTCTATGATGCCGCTGTAGAGCGGCGACCGGTCCAGATTGGTCTGTATCAGTTCGTGCGTGGCGCGATTCGTGTGTGTCAGATGACAGGGGAGCTGCCGATTCTCAATGCGACAGGTCCGATAGGAAAATGGCGACGGCGGATCATCACCCGGTTGCGGTATCATCACTGAAAAGTCGATGGTCGACCCATCCAGTCGAGGAGGTGTGCCGGTTTTGAGCCTGCCGACTTCGAACCCCAGGTCTCGCATACAGTCGGACAGGTGCTCGGCTGACGCCTCTCCGGCCCGTCCTGCGGGAAAACGATTCAAGCCGATATGGATAAGACCCTTAAGGAATGTACCTGATGTCAGAATGACAGCCCTCGCCTGTATGTGATCGCCGCGATCCGTCACCACGCCTGTAATCGAACCGGCATGCGTCAATAGTCGATCGACTGTTCCTTCGCCGATCGTCAGCCCATCCTGTAGGTGCAACGTTCGTTGCATGGCGTCTCGGTATAGTTTCTTGTCGCATTGGACGCGAAGCGCTCGTACGGCCGGGCCTTTGCTGGTATTGATGAAGCGGAACTGGATGCCGGCTTGATCCGTGTTCCTGCCCATCTCTCCACCCAGCGCATCGATTTCCTTGACCAAATGTCCTTTGGCGATCCCCCCGATCGCCGGGTTACACGACATCTGCGCGATACGGTCGCGATCCATCGTGAGTAGCAACGTTCGTGCACCCATGCGCGCTGCGGCCAAGGCGGCCTCGCAACCGGCATGACCTCCACCCACTACAATGACATCGACTGCCTGGCTCACTTCCAACCTTTCCTACTTGCCGACACAGAATTCTGAAAAGATCCGGCCAAGGATCTCGTCCGTCGTAATGGCGCCTGTAATTTCTCCGACTGCATCCGCCGCAGCGCGCACATCGATCGAGACAAGTTCCCCCGCCATCCCGCACTGCACAGACTCAAGAGCCTGGCTCAAAGATTCACCGGCCCGGCGCAATGCATCCCGATGTCGCACGTTTGTCACGGTGATGCTCTCTGCAGCCTCAAAACCCCTGGAGACCAGCTGAGCGCGAAGAACCGACTTCACCGTATCAATTCCGAAACCTGTTTTTGCAGAAATACGGTATGAAGAATGACCCGCCAGCGCACTATCGGACGCGGCCTCATCGGCCAAATCGGCTTTGTTCAACGCGACTAAATGCTTGCGACCCGTGACTGCACTCAAAAGATCCCGATCTTCGCGCGTGAGAGGCACACTCCCGTCCAACACCAGGAGTAAGAGATCCGCTGCCTCCTGTGCAATACGTGTCCGTTTGATCCCTTCCTGTTCGACAAGGTCGTCCGTTTCCCTCACTCCTGCTGTATCGATCAAACGAATCGTCACCCCCTCAAGATCGAAGGATTCCTCGATCATATCCCTCGTCGTCCCGGGAATGGGAGTGACAATTGCACGCTCTTCCCTCAGTAGACAGTTCATCAAACTGGATTTCCCAACATTCGGACGGCCGAGGATCACGACGCGCGCACCTTCTCGCAAGATACGACCTTCCTCTGCCGTCGCTTCGAGTTTCTGAACCACCTCATACGCCTCTCTCACGGCACGCAGCAGTTCATCGCGTTGAAGAAAGGAAATATCTTCCTCCGCAAAATCGATCCCAGCCTCCACGTGAGCCAGCACCGTCAGGAGCGAGTTCCGCGCCTGCTCCACCTCACGAGCGAGCTCTCCGCGTAACTGGCGTTGAGCAATGTTCAAGCCTACGGATGATGTGGCTCTGATCGTATCGAGTACCGCTTCTGCCTGAGTGAGGTCTAATCGTCCGTTGAGAAAGGCCCGTTTTGTAAATTCTCCCGGCTCCGCCATACGTGCGCCGCACTCAACACATATCTTGCAAATCATCCCCAACACCAACGACCCGCCATGAGACTGAATCTCCACCACATCCTCTGCCGTAAACGACCGGGGAGCCTTCATATAGACCACGAATGCCTCATCGAGGAGGACCGGGACAGGCGAGTGTTTAAGACTAATTCTCACCGGTTTCCGTTTGTCCGATGCGGGAATCACAAGATCGGCAAGGTGCAACGTATGAGAGGGAACTGAGGAGAGAGGGTGGCCGGACCGCAATCGGACAACTTGAGAAGCGACGGCAAGCGACTGCCGACCACTTAGACGGACGATCCCGATGCCGCCCTCGCCTGAGGGAGTGGCAACGGCACAGATCGTGTCTTCGAGTCCTCCATGCATGACGCCTCTTTCACGAGCAGGGTGCGGAACAACCATTTCGGGATACTAGAACGTCATTGGCCTGAATGTCCGAGGCAAAAGGGTGCGGCCACGCAGGGTGGTCGAGCGAGACGGACCGTAGGAGTGAGAAGGGTAGGAAGACGTGGATCTCAAATCGGTTCGCGTCGGGCGATCTTCGCATGTTTCGCGTTTGACACAGCACTGTCTGTGGTCACTCCAAAAGAGGCAGGCTCTATCGTAACGGGCAGCATACCCGAAAAATGCCTACGCGGTCGTGCTGCCGCTCTGCTCGGCTCCTGCAGGAGCCAGCGCCTTGTTGTGCAGGAAAAAACGATCCGTGACCACTTGTTGTGCGATAGTCAGGACATTGTTCGTCAGCCAATACAGCACCAGGCCTGCGGGAAAATTTACGAACAAGAACGTCAGGCCCACCGGGAGGATCAGCATAATCTTCGCCTGTGCCGGATCCATCGTTGTGGGTGTGATCTTCTGTTGGATGAACATCGTTATCCCCATGAGCACAGGAAGCACATAGTAGGGATCCTGTAACGATAAGTCGGTAACCCAGAGCATGAAAGGAGCCTGGCGCAGATCAATCGTCATGTAGAGAACATTGAACAGGGCGATGAAGACTGGCATCTGCAAAAACATCGGAAGAAAGCTACCCAGCGGATTCACTTTCTGCTCCCGATACAGCTTCATGAGCTCCTTGTTCAGCCGATCACGGTCGCCTTTGTATTTCTCCTGGACTGCCACGATTTTGGGCTGGATCAGCTTCATCATTTTCATCGACTTATAACTCTTGTATTGCAACGGCACGAATAACAGCTTGATCCCCAACGTCAGCAGGATGATCGTAACCCCGTAGTTATGGGTGTAGTCATTGATGAACCGCAGGACATAGAAGATCGGCTTGGCGACTGACTTTACCACCGTCCAACTGCCGAAGATGAACCACCCGAAATCGATCATATCTTCCAGGCCCACGTTCAACGAACGGAGGGTGTCGTATTCCTTTGGGCCCGCATAGAGCTGAAGGGCCACTGAAGTTGGTGCTCCTGCCCCGGCCATCCGGACCCCGGCCGACACAATTTTTTCGCCTTCCGTCTTGGCAAGTGCGGACGCAGCCCCTTTCGGCATCAAGACAGAAAGAAAATACTTATCCTGCAATGCAACCCACTGAACCGCACCCTTCCTTTCAAGTTCCTTTTCCGGCGTCTCTTTTTCTATTTTGTCGTCAACCCGCGAGGCTGATCCGATCACACCGATGAACCCGTCACCCCACTCCACAATGCCGAAATTTGTTCCTAATCCGACATCATAAGGCTCAGTGACACCGTCGACGGCGACCGACACATCCACCATGTAACTATCATGATGAAACGTCAACCGTTTCTCCACGCCGACATGGTTGACTGAATCGTGAAACTGCATCGTAACATGTCCGACAGGATGAGCAGCATCGAGTTTCGTAAAATCTTTCTCGATAGTGTAGAAGCTTTCCCTGATCGTCCTGTCGAGGTCGGCATTCGTGACCGTCAGCGAGAGCGGGCCCTTGAACTTCCCTTCATGATAGACAAGCTGGACGGGTTTCGATTCGGGAGGCGAGGTATGGTATCGCTTCAACTCCCAACTTCGAATGACCCCGCCACGATTCGACAATTCGACACGAACCAGGTCTGTTTCAATTGTTATTGTCTGTTCCGATGTCGATGGCGATATCGGCGACGAAGGAGCGCCGGGCATTTGACCCGATTGGCTTGGTACACTCGGACCGGTCGAACTGTTGTCTTTGCCTGTCAGGGGGGCTGGAGTTGGCCCTTGCTGCGATAAAGAGCCCGGGGCAGAGCCGTCTTGAGGAGGAGGCGGTTCAGGAATCCACCCCATTTGCCTCATGAGCAGGTCAAATCCCAGGATGATCGCTAATGACAGTACAAGAAATACAACAACGCGTTTGTCCATAAAAAGAAGCCGCTAGAACGAGGTATACAATTGTGCCCCTACTGGCTCATAGCATTTTTTCTCCCGGCAAACAGGTATCTTGTCGGCAGACGCGAACCAGCATCTTTTGCCTATTTGGTTCCCCATATCGAATCGTGGCCCATACATGCTCAGGTAAGTCGCCTTAGGACGGCTGGATGGCCGAAGGAAGGGCCAGACCTACATACGTTATCAGGAAGTTGAGCCGTGCACCAACGGCGGACGCTAGTCTTCATGAAAACGGAGCAGCCGTTGGCGCTGAAGCGCCGATAGCCACACTTTCTCCAAGACGGCAAAAGGTTGCGAAATGGAATCCCGTTTAGGGAAGACCACCACAGCGTGTCCGGGAAGCAATCGACCTCGTAGTTGACGTATGAGCTCCCGAAACAGCCGCTTTGCTCGATTTCTACTGACGGCCCCTCCGAATCGTTTTCCAACCACAATACCAACCCGGCTGACATCCGTGTCAGTCCGGCAAATCACCATATTAAATAAGGCGGTTGAGATACGATGACCATGCTGCTTGGCATACTCAATGTCACTCCGTCGTTTCAGGAACAGATCCCTGACCTCTCCACCCTGCGCCATCGCCATCACCACGGGAGTGGGCCAGCTTGCACAGGACCTCTTCTTCGAGCCCAGATCTCCGGACTCGCTCATGATCGCATCCTATCATCCTGTGATGGGAACTGCCTTGTCTGGGGCACATAACGGAGGGCGAAGATTCCTTCGTGCAGCCCTTGTCAGTGTCGCTCAGTCTATACGGTTAAGCGGGCTCGCCCCTTTGCGCGACGACGAGCCAAGACCTTCCGGCCATTCTTCGTGCTCATCCGCTTACGGAATCCATGCTCACGTTTTTTCTTGAGGTTCGACGGCTGTTGGAATGTAAACGACATGCAAACGCTCCTTGCCTGAGAAGACTCACAGGTGACAACGGCATTATAGGGAGGGGCCGATACCCTGTCAAACGACCTGGTATCCGTCCGCGAACAATCCCTCTACCCCAAAGCATTTTGGGTACATTCTCTCCGGCGTAAGGTAAAACTCCGCCAATGCCATCGACCGTCGTTGTGGAGGCGAGACCTACGAGAAGCCAACTCCAGTCATCCGTTTCCCTACTGCGCACCGTGTCTCTCAAACTCGCGCAACCTATGGTCAGATAGTTGCCGAAGACGGGTCCATTCTCATACATCGAGCTCTGTACCAGACAAGCAAGATCTTCTGTTTGTGTTTCACTCGTCTGATATCTACAATATGCGGAGGGCCCGCCATGATTCGTAAGGTTGATCAATCATTTCCCGCCGAACTTCAATCCCTGGTCGCTGCGGGGATAGCACGACTCGATGCGTCCCATGCGGTCGAGCGATTGTGGGCCAAGGATCATCGCCTCTGGAAACAGGATCCTACGGACATCGTCAATCGCCTCGGTTGGCTGGAAATCATCGAATACATGAAGGATCGAGCCGAGGAGTTGCGAATCTTCGCGAAGTCTGCAAAAAAGCGTGACATTCGGGATGTCGTCTTGCTCGGGATGGGTGGCAGCAGCCTGGGTCCGGAAGTGTTGCGAGCATCATTTGGATCACTCAAGGGATCCCCTCGCTTGTGGGTTCTGGATTCCACCGTTCCAGGATGGGTTCAACAGGTTACGCGGTCGATCGACCCGGCTCGAACCCTTTTCATTCTCGCCAGCAAATCGGGTAGAACGATCGAAGTCATGTCGCTCTTTGCCCATTTTTGGAAATTTGTTCACGAGACTCCGGGCCATCGTGGAGGCGCACAGTTCCTTGCCATTACCGATCCCGGTACCGGGTTGGAAAAACTGGCAGCGGAGCATCAGTTCTGGCGCATCTTCACGAACCCGCCCGATATCGGCGGGCGGTACTCGGTTCTCTCCTATTTCGGATTGGTCCCTGCCGTTCTGATGGGGGTCGATATCACACGATTGCTCACCCGTGCCACAGTCATGGCCCAGGCCTGTCGAAGCCTGTCCCCTCTTGAGCACAATCCCGGCGCCAGCCTTGGTGCAGTGATGGCCTCCCTGGCGCAGGTAGGGCGGAACAAGGTCACTCTGATCGCATCACCACAAATTGCCGCGTTCGGTCTGTGGGCGGAGCAGCTTCTCGCTGAAAGTACGGGCAAGGAAGGAACCGGCCTCATTCCCGTGGCGAATGAGCCAATTGTCTCACCGACCGCCTATGCCAAGGACCGGCTCTTTGTCTATCTGAGGGTGAAAGGAGATCAGAATGAACAAATCGATCGGCAGATCGCAGGGCTCATGCGATGGGGCCATCCGGTCCTGACCCTCACACTCCAAGATCGCTACGATCTCGCGGCAGAATTTTTCCGTTGGGAAGTTGCCACGGCCATTGCAGGTCATCTCCTGGGAATCCACCCGTTCGATCAACCGAACGTCCAAGAAAGCAAAGACAACACCGCCCGCGTTCTGGAAGCTCTCCAATTCACCGGGCGGTTACCGAAGCAAATCACCGCAACTGCGACACAAGCTGCAGCGCAACTCAAGCGACACTGCCACCCAGGAGCCTACGTTGCCATACTGGCCTATACGACACCATCCGCCAAAATGGAACAGGCCATTCGCGCGCTGCGAAAAGCGCTCGTCACTCATCACCATGTCACCACGACAGCAGGCTATGGCCCGCGCTATCTCCATTCGACAGGCCAACTCCATAAAGGAGGTCCGAAAATCGGCCTATTCCTGCAGCTCGTCGATCAGATGACCCCCGATCTTAGTATCCCCGGGAAATCATTCACCTTTCGCATCCTCGCGCAGGCCCAGGCCGCCGGCGACATTCAGGCACTCCAAGCTCATGGGCAAGAGGCTATCGTCCTACCCTTGGGCAGAAACCCTATAGTGAAAATTCACTCACTGACGAAACTCCTAATGCCTCGCTTGCCAGCCCGACGTCCGAAGGCTCGGCACATCCGAAAGAGATAGGATGTCCGTCGAACCAGACATCCGCATCCACAGCGACATTCAAGCAACGGCTGAAGCGGCGGCTGCATTTGTACTGGAAGTAGGCGACGAGGCCGTCCGCTCGAAAGGTCGATTCTGTATCGCACTCTCAGGCGGCACGACACCGGAAGCCCTTTACAAAGCCCTAACCGTTCCTGCCTTTGTCGATCGTCTCGATTGGTCCCGGACCATCTTTTTCTTCAGCGATGAACGTGGCGTACCGCCGGACGATCCTAGAAGTAACTATGCCTTGGCTGCCAAGACCCTGTTCACCCCTCTGAAAATTGTGGGTTCGCAGGTTTATCGTATGGCCGGTGAATCCAGTGACCCACAGGCGGCGGCCTCTGAATACGAACGGCAGCTGCGTCTGGCGACGAAGTGTGCACCATCGGCTCATCCATCCCTTGACCTCATCCTCTTGGGGCTGGGCGAAGATGGGCATACGGCTTCTCTCTTTCCTGGAGCCCCAATCTTACGAGACCATCAACGCACGATCGCGGCGACGAAATCTCCGAAAGAACCGCCTGACAGACTGACCATGACCCTAGCTGCGATCAACAGGGCGAGTGTGATACTGTTTCTCGTGACAGGAGCCGGTAAGGCGCGAGTCGTTAGACGCGTCCTCCATCCACAAACTGAGGCGGATCGACAGCTTCCAGCATCGTTTGTCAAGCCAGAGGAAGGCCGACTCATTTGGTTCATCGATCGATCTGCAGCAGCCGAACTTCCGATGCACCTTCAGCGGACGAGCGCATGAGGACGAGATGATTCTTGCCGGCGATATCGGGGGTACGAAGACTTATCTGGCCCTGTTCGACTGGAAGAAGGACCGCGTCGAACCCGTCTGCTTGGAGTCATTTCCCAGTGCCGAGTACTCGTCACTCGATGACATGCTCAAGGAATTTCTCGTTCCACCGAAGCCCCCGACGCACATCGGAGAATTCGCAACTGAAAAGAACGACGCCACCGGGCCGGAGTCGGAGTGCCCGGCGGAAGAACCGCTGAAGGTTGACGCCGCTTGTTTTGGCATAGCCGGCCCGGTCATCCAGAACCGGTGCAGTACAACGAATCTCCCGTGGGTGGTCGATGGCGCAACCCTGGCGAAACATTTTGATATACCGCGAGTGCAGCTACTCAACGACCTTGAGGCCATGGCGCACGGGATTTTCCTGCTCCGGCAGGACGAAGTCGAGGTCCTCAATGCAGGATTTCCACCGGCGCACAAGCAGGCGATCGGCCTGCTCGCGGCGGGCACCGGACTGGGCGAATCCATCCTCTTCTGGAACGGTTCGGGCTATCAGCCCATGCCGTCGGAAGGCGGTCATACAGACTTTGCGCCGAACAACGACAACGAAATCGAACTCCTGCGCCATCTGCGTGGCAACTACCTGCATGTGAGTTACGAACGTGTATTGTCCGGCCCAGGGCTCCACGCCATCTATGAATATGTCCGCGACAGCAAGAAAAATGAGCCCACATGGCTCTCGGAGCAAATCAAAGCCGGCGATCCGGCGGCGGTTATTGCAGAGGCGGGGCTCAAGGGTCAGGCGGATATCGCCAAACAAGCGCTCGACCTCTTCGCCTCCATCTATGGGGCCGAAGCCGGCAATCTTGCCCTGAAGGCCATGACCTTGAACGGCGTGTATCTGGGCGGCGGCATTGCTCCGAAGTTGCTGGTCAAACTGAAAGACGGAACCTTTATGAAGGCCTTCACCAACAAGGGCCGCTACAAGAACTTAATGAGTTCAATTCCGGTCAAAGTGATCATGAATCAGCAGACGGCTTTGCTCGGCGCCGCATCCATCGCCGCGTCCCTCTCTCATGCTTCAGCATCATGATGGGCAACCAGGACCTCGACAACTTGAAGAAAGCTGCGGCGTTGACCGCCGTTGAATTCGTCCGTGACGGCATGATCATCGGCCTCGGGACCGGCTCAACGGCGAAACATATGATCGTTGCGCTGGGGGAAAAAGTGCGAGCAGGCATGGCACTTCGTGGAGTGGCCACATCGCAAGAAACGGCCACGCTCGCCAGGCAACAGGGCATCACGCTCGTCGATACCGATAATGTCTGGGTGGTCGATCTTGCAATCGATGGGGCGGATCAGGTCGATCCCGGCTTCAATCTCATCAAGGGTGGAGGCGGCGCTCTCCTAAAAGAAAAGATTGTCGCGGCCTCGGCCAAGCAGTTCATCGTCATGATCGATCATACCAAACGGGTTCCCGTACTGGGAGGATCATTCCCTCTGCCGATCGAGGTCATTCCCTTCGGCTGGGGGAACACGGCACGAGATATCGAGTCTCTCACACAGAGCCGAGTCGTGCTCAGGGAACAGAACGGATCGCCGTTCAATACGGAGGCAGGCAACGTGATCCTGGATGTGCATCTTCCACGGATTGACAACCCACGAGAACTCGAGATCGCCTTGAACCTGATTCCGGGAGTCGTCGAAACCGGCCTCTTTGTCGGTCGAACAGATCTGCTCATCGTAGGCACTCCCAACGGGGTCGAGTCGTACCCTGTGACGAGGACATGACTAGCCCACATTATTCACAAGAGTTTGTGAGGAAACCGCCGAGACGCCACGCGAGACGGGCGTGCGGAGACACGAAGGAGGGAGGCATACTTGAACAGTATGTTGACCGACCGAGCGGCGAGCACGCCCGCCGTCAGGCTCGTCGTAGCGGCGTATCGACGGTTGCAGTAGAAGTCTTCGTGAATAATGTGGGCTAAGCTGATCAGCAGGCGACAGACCCTACAGGCCCTCATTAAGCATGTCCGATTCATCCTTGCCATTCCTCTCACACCGTTCCTCAGCTCTTGGTTCCAGGCTTCCTTCGCGCAAGCGGCGACCGAACGACCGCAAGAGGAGAATATGAACCAGGCGTCTTTCTCCGACACACTCGATCCATATCGGCTTCCAAGGCATGTAATACCGATCCGCTACGATTTGCGATTGGAGCCAGATCTGCCTGCCGCACGCTTTGCCGGAGAAGAGACCATCACGCTCACGGTCCAGCAGCCCACATCCGAAATCGTTCTCAATGCCATCGAACTCGACATCACATCGGCACAGATCGAAGGAGATTTAGGTCGGGCACAAGGAGCCCATATTGCATTAGATACGGCGCTGCAGCGCTGCCGTTTCACATTCGCCGAGCCTCTCTTACCAGGTCATTGGAGGCTGAAGGTCGCGTTCTTCGGCACACTGAACGACCAGCTCAGGGGTTTCTACCGGAGCAGGTACAAAGACGAGCGAGGAGAAACGAACAGTATCGCCGCGACGCAGTTCGAAGCCACCGATGCCCGCCGCGCTTTTCCCTGCTGGGATGAACCAGATTTCAAAGCCGTCTTTGGGACGACGTTGATCATCGATCCCACGTTGACCGCAGTCTCCAACACCATGATCACATCAGAAACCCTAGCAGGTGGGAAGAAGGTGGTGCGCTTCGCCGATACGATCAAGATGTCCACCTACCTCGTCGCATTCATCGTCGGGCGCATCGAGGCTACTGAGCCGGTGATGGTCGGCCGCACCCCTCTTCGCCTCTGGGCCGCTCCCGGAAAGAAACACCTGGCCGAATTCGGCCAGGGGATCGCGGCTGCGTCGCTCGCCTTTTTTGAGAGTTATTACGGGATACCATACCCGGGTGACAAGCTGGACTTGCTTGCCATCCCTGACTTTGCGTCTGGCGCTATGGAAAATCTCGGTGCCATAACCTATCGTGAAACGGCTCTACTAGTCGATCGGCGGAACGCCACGCACGGCGAGCTGGAACGCGTGGCCGATGTGGTCGCGCATGAAAATGCACACATGTGGTTCGGGGATTTGGTCACCATGTCCTGGTGGAACGGACTCTGGCTGAACGAGGCCTTTGCCACCTTCATGGAGATGCTGGCCGTAGATGACTGGAAGCCGGAATGGAAGCGATGGGAGACCTTCGGCGTGGCTCGCGCCGCGGCCTTTTCTGTTGACGGACTGCAGAGTACCAGGCCGATCGAATATCCGGTGCAAGCCCCCAAGGATGCCGATGCAATGTTCGATGTCCTGACGTATGAAAAGGGTGCATCGGTGCTACGGATGTTAGAACAGCACATAGGGCCGACGGTCTTCCGTGACGGCGTCCGCGACTACCTGCGCGCGCATGCCTATGGGAACGCAGACACGAACGATCTCTGGGTCTCGCTGGGGAAGATCGCCAAGCAGCCGGTGCCGGACCTCATGAACGGATGGGTTTTCCAACCAGGGCATCCCCTCATTACGGCTGAGATTGATCAGTCGGGCCGGCTCGCCTTGTCCCAGCAGCGATTCACTTATCTGACTAACCCCTTACCTCTCACTCCTCACTCCTTATCAGCTACTTGGCAGATCCCGCTCCAGATTCGAGTTGTCGCCGAAGGCAAGAGCAACACCTCGCGCATATTGCTAACGGAGAAGGACACAACGATCCTGCTCCCCCGTAACTGGGAGTCCGTTCTGATTAACGAAGGAGGCCACGGCTTCTATCGGGTGCGTTATATGTCTGACCTGCTCTATCGGATCCTGGACACCGGTGTCGAAAGTCTCGCCGCCACCGAACGGTTCAACCTCATCAACGACGCCTGGGCCACCACTGTGGCGGGTCTCATGCCTTTCACGGACTATCTTGATCTGACAGCCAGGTTCACCAAGGAACGAGACAGAAATGTCTGGGCAGTGCTACTCGACTCCTTCACGTTCCTGAACCGGATTATTGCTATGGAAGACCGGCCCGCGCTCGAAGCCTTCGTACGCAGTCGAGTCGGTCCGGCCGTTGCAGATCTGGGCTGGGCCCCCCGAAACGGCGAGAACGAGCTGACAAAGCAATTGCGGGGTGAACTGATTGGTGCGCAGGGTAAACTCGGCAACGATCCGGCCATCCAACGACGCGCAGCCGATTTGTATCGGACGTACTGCGACGACCCAACGGCCGTCGACCCTAATGTCGTGCCTTCTCTCATCACGATCCTCGCGCATACGGGCGACGAAACCAGATATGAAGAATTTGACAAACGGTTTCGCACGGCTACCACACCGCAAGAAGAACGGCGCTATCTCTTCTCGCTGGCGGCATTCCAGCCCAAGGCATTGCTCGAGCGCACACTCGCTCGCACCATCAGCGGTGAAATCCGTACGCAAGATGCGCCATTTCTCGTGAGCGCCGGCCTGGGCAATATCTACGGCAGAGAACTAGCCTGGGCTTTTATGAAAACCAACTGGGATAAAATGGACCACATGTTCCCCAAGCAAGGGCTGCGCCGAATGTGCGGTGGAATCGTCAGCCTCGCCACACCTGAGTTCGAACGAGACGTACGGAACTTTTTCACAACGCGCAAGATCGATCTCGGCGGGAAAACGCTGGAGCAGTATCTCGAACAGCTGCGGATCGCCGTTGCGGTCCGTGAGCGAGAAGGACAGCAGTTGGGCGCACATCTGACCACCGCTGTTGGTGACGAACAGGGAGGAGGATCATCATAGGAGTTGTGAATAGATCGGTCGTTGGCACGACTTGAAGCGAATCAGGGCTCTTTAGTAGGCTGACGGCATACAGCCTCGTATCCCGCGGGAGGGCCGATGCGAACGATCCAACTGCTGTTGATAACTGGTTTGGTGTTTGTCGCGGCGGGATATCTGATCGGTTGTTCCGACAATGAACCTAACCAAGGCTCTTCGCTGCTACAATCCAACGATCTGAAGCTTGAACTGATCAGTGCCGGTCTCAATGCACCGGTCTTCATTACCGCGTCTCCGCGTGACCCCACCCGCCTCCTCATTGTCGAGCAAGGCGGGCTGATTCGCATTTTCAATCTGACAACCGGTTCGCTGTTAGGGGAGCCATTCCTCAACATTAGCAACCGCCTGTCGATAGGCGGTGAACGGGGGCTTCTCGGAATGGCTCTTGATCCCGGTTACATCTCGAATGGCCAGTTCTATGTCTTCTACACTGATGGGAGCGGCAATCTTGTGATCGCTCGTTATCAGAGAGTGAATTTGGACCTTGCGAATCCAGCTTCTGAATTTATCCTACTCACCATCACACGGGATCCAACCTTTTCAAACCACAACGGGGGCATGCTGGCATTTGGCCCTGATGGATGTTTGTATGCCGGCGTCGGCGACGGAGGAAGCAGTGGAGATCCGAATAACAACGGGCAAAATACGAACACACGACTCGGAAAAATCTTGCGCATCAACCCTGCCCTTGGCGGGCCTTGTGCCGGTAACCCTCCTAACCCTTTTTTGGTGGGGGGCGCGCCGGAAGTCTGGAGCCTGGGTCTTCGCAACCCCTGGCGGTTCTCTTTTGACAGCCAAGCGGGAGACCTCTACATCGGCGATGTGGGGCAGGATGCACGAGAGGAGATTAATGTCTCACTCGCCCCGAATGCTGGACGCGCGCTGAATTACGGCTGGCGATTGATGGAAGGTTTTCTCTGTTTCAATCCATCCAACAATTGCAACCCTGGCAACCTGACGTTGCCGGTCCTCGATTACGAGCACTCCAACGACGCCTGTTCAGGTTCAGTGACAGGCGGGTATGTGTATCGAGGAACTGCCAAGCCGGAGCGGCAAGGCACATACTTCTATGCCGATTTTTGCGCGGGATTCGTACGGAGCTTCCGCCATCAGAATGGGCAAGCCACAGAACAGACTGAATGGCCGTTACTCAGTCCGCCAGGTGGTTCCATTACCAGCTTTGGCGAAGATGCCTCAGGCGAACTCTACCTCATGACTCAAGGAGGCAGCCTGTTTAAACTCGTTCCCAATTGATGCGGTGCGTGCCACACACTCGAAGGAAGTTGCCGGTTTTCTTCCACTGCGCGCTTCCCCGACTGATTTTTCTTCCCTATATCATCCTTTTTTAGGGGAAAGGCCAAGGATGCCCTTTACTGCACGCATCGAGCGACCACTGTTTCATCGTGGAGGCTCTGCGAGCACAAAGGGCACCTGGCCTCTTCCCTCCACCCTTCACTCATGACGAAGCACGGCCAGCGGCCGTTGCCCGAGAATCCGATAGGTGCTTGCAAAACCTACGATCAGTGTGAGCGCCATCGTGAGGAAAAGCCCGACTCCGAGCACTTGGGGGTGCATGCTCCAGGAAAGATCGAACACAAGCCGCAGGACAGCCCAGGACAAACCGCTCCCGAGGACGAGCCCGATCAGCCCGGCGACGGCACCCAGCAAGACATACTCCATGGCAAAGGCGCGTGCGATCAGGCTGCGCGTTGCGCCGAGCGCCTTCAGAATCACCGACTCGTAGAGACGGCGATAGCGTGTTGCTGCGAGTGCCGCCGCCATGACCAACCCGCCTGCAGCGACACAAAATAACGCGACCGCCCTGATAACCAACGACAAACGATCGAGAACCCGTGCAAATCCCTCGAGGACGTCGCCGATATTGATTGCAGTGACGTTCGGAAATGAAGTGACGACCGCCTCCTGCAATGGCACCTCTTGCTGTGGCAGGACCCGCACCGTGGCCACATAGGTAAACGGCACTCCTGCGATCGCGCCCGGAGACAGAATCATGTAGAAGTTCGTCGAGAAATTCCCCCACTCGACTTTGCGAATGCTGCTCACCTCCGCCGCCACCGTAGTTCCCTGAATATCAAACTCGACGATCGAGCCGATCTGAAGACCTAAATTCGTGGCAGCCTCTTCTTCCACCGAAACCTGCGGGGTCGGGAAGACCTGCCCGGGCTTCCACCATTCCCCTTTGACCAACGTATTGTCTTTCGGCAGGTGGTCGAGGAAGGTCAGCACATACTCACGGGTGAAATACCATTGCTTCCCCCTCGCTTCCTTCCCTTCCGTGCGCTTGTGATCCTTCCCCACTTCCTCTTCCACCTTGACGACCTGTCCGTTTATCGCATGAAGCCGGGAACGCACCAGCGGTGTAAGTTCCGGGCGGCCATGCCCGGTCTCTCGGTTGATCAACGACACGAACTCGTTCGCTTGATCCGTCTGAATATCGATAAAGAAAAAGGTCGGAGCGTCCGCCGGTCTGTTCTCCTGTATCTGACTCAGCAAGGCCTGTTCCACCAGTGACACAGTAACGATTATCATCACACCGATACCGATGGCGACCATGATCCCGGTCGCTTGGCTTCCCGGCCTCACGACATTGCTCAGGGCATAGCGAAGGCTCAGGACCGGAGGCAAAGGTACCCAGGCCAGTCCTCGCACGAACACCCGCGCGCAGACAAAGAGGATCGCGATGGCTAGAGATAATGCACCGAGAAAGAGGAACCCGATCGACCACGAGTCGGCTTGCCATACTGAAAGTGCGCAAAGTCCAAGGATAATCCCTCCAGCCGTGCCGACATTCCAGCGATCGGCCAGTCCCCATGCTAACCACGATCGTGAGGAGGGAGTCTCCTGCTCGACAGTTGTCTGCTCTGCCTCGCGTCGGAAGATCGCCCCAGGGTGGATGTCTCGAATCTTGAGTAGAGGCCACATGGTAAACAGCAATGTCGACAACAGCCCCAGTATCGCTCCTTTGATCAAGGGCCAGAACGAGGACCAGGACAGTTCTGTGGAGACGCCTAATTGATCGAGGAGGTCGGAGACAAAGAACACAGCCATAAGGGGAGGCAGCCCTCGTTGGAGCGCTATCCCCAAAAAGATTCCAGCGAGGCTCCCTATACATCCTAAGAAGATCGCTTGCACCACATAGGTTGAAACGACCGTGGTCGAATCCGCGCCGACCGCCTTCAAGATCGCGATCGTCCGCAACTTGTCCCGCAAGAATGCATGAATTGAAGTCCCGACACCCAGCCCTCCGATGAACAAGGCGGTGAGGCCGATCAGACCGAGATAACGGGAGAGTTGTTCGAGAAATTGCCGCAACTGAGACTGGGCTGTGCGATAGCTGGATATGCGCGCGGAATCCGCCTCCAGCAGGTCGCGCAACTCGGAGAGAAGCGGCTCAAGCGGCATATCGATGGGCGTCTTTATCAGGTACCGCTCCCGCACTCTGCTTCCCGGTTTGATCAGCTGCGCCGCCTGTAGTCCTTCCTGCGTAATCAGAACCCGGGGGCCAAGGGTGAAGGCATTGGCCATCCGATCCGGTTCGGTTCGGACGATGCCGGTGATCAGAAACATCGCCTGACCGATCTTCAATCGATCTCCGACCGAAAGACCCATTCGAATCAGCAGCGACTCCTGCACCACTGCTCCGAAACAGGAACGTCCGCCACAGCGGTGCGTATCCGGGTGGAGCAGAACGTCCGGCGATTGTGCCGGTTCGAGTCGGAGTGCCCCGTACAGGGGATACGCCGATTCGACCGCTTTGAGTTCGATGATCTGGGTGGATTGTGCGCGGGAAGGCCCGGGAGTCGCCTGCGCGGCCATGGCGACAAGCTCGCTGACATGGGTGAACGCGATATCTCGGTTATTCAACGAATCCAGAACCGCCCGCCCCGCGAGGCTCAGAGGACGTGTCAGACGAATTTCGAGATCGCCGCCCAACAACCCTCTCGCTTCTTTCGTGACGGCTCGCTCCATATTCGCACCGAAGAGGGAAACCCCTACTAGGGCCCCGACACCGATGGCGATACAAGCGAAGAAGTACAGAAAATGCCGCCAGGCTCCCCTGGTTTCACGCCAGGCCATTTTGAAGATGAAGGGGTTCACGCGGGGATCACTCCGTAACCCGGCCGTGCGGGTCGGTGAGGGCATCGGATTCGATGCGGCCGTCACGCAACGCAATCACGCGCTCCATCGAAGACGCAATGGCGTGGTCATGCGTAACGAGGACCAATGTTGTGCCGTAATCGCGATGGAGCGAATGGAGCAAATTCAACACGTGCTGTCCCGTGGCCGAATCCAAGTTGCCGGTCGGTTCGTCGGCCAGTAGGATCGGCGGGTGACAGGCAAACGCTCTGGCAACAGCCACCCGCTGTTGTTCGCCTCCCGACAGTTGGACGGGGTAATGATGCAGCCGTTCTTCAAGATCGACCGTGCGTAACAGGTCCGTCGCACGGTCCCGCGCCGTGGGTATCCCTGCCAACTCCAGCGGTACCAGCACGTTTTCCAGGGCGGTGAGAGTGGGAATGAGATGGAAAGATTGGAAGATGTAACCGATCTGCTCGCGACGATAGCGCGCCAGGGCGCTCTCGCGCATTGTCGAAATTTCCGTGCCGTTTAACGTTATGGACCCGGATGTCGGACGATCCAGTCCTGCGATGAGGCCCAGTAGGGTTGACTTCCCGCTCCCGGAGGGACCGACGATGGCGACGCGCTGCTTATCGGGAATCTCGAGGGTGATATCGTCGAGGATTGTGATCTCATGGCCTCCACCGGCCAACCGCATCGTCAGATGAGAGAGGGTAATCATAGAGTCGGTCAGGTCCCTACAGTATCGTCCACGTCCGGCCTATATTATACTGAATGACGATGCACCGCTCATGGTTTCTTGCCAAACTATTTTCCTGTTTCTGCCTCTTCTCGATTCTCTTTTTCGGATATATCTACGGGAAGACACACGCCGCTCCGCCTTCGTCATCAAGCTCCCAGAAGACTCAAGTGCCGGCAGAACGTCCAACCATTGTTGCGTTCGGCAACAGTCTGACTGCCGGCTTAGGTGTCGCGCCGGATGAATCGTACCCCGTTCAATTGCAGAAGAAACTCGATCTAGCCGGTTATGCCTATCGGGTCGTGAACGCTGGGGTCAGCGGTGATACGACTGCCGGTGGGGTGCGGAGGGTCTCATGGGTCCTGAACAGCAGACCGTCGATCGTCATTCTTGAACTCGGCGCCAATGACGGGCTCCGTGGTCTTAGCCTTGAGGAGACGAAGGCCAACCTCGAACGGATTATTCAGCAATTCCGACAGGCCTCGGTTACGGTTGTGTTGGCAGGAATGAAACTCCCGCCGAACTATGGACAGGACTATACCGGTGGATTTGAGGCGCTCTACCAGGCCTTAGCCAAGCAGTATCACCTGGCGCTGATTCCGTTCTTTCTCGATGGTGTGGCCGCTTCGTCCTCGCTCAACCAGGCCGACGGCATTCATCCGACTGGAGAGGGCTATCGGATCATCGTCGAGAAGATTTTCCCGATACTTGAGCCGCTGCTGGAGCGAAACAGGTGAAGCGAGTCAGGGAGATGGACCAGGGGCAGGCGAGGGTTCGAGGTCCGAAATTCGAGTAACCTCGAACTTCGGACTTCGCTTTTTTCGCACTTTGCGCGTCATGGCCTGTGGCACTTGCAGGCCTATTCAGCATCCTGCCGGGAAGGCGTTCCGTCACTTCATGACCTCGGCCGTGCAATACCAGCTGTCGCCTTTCACACCGTTGACCGCCGTGGCAAGTTGCTCCGGCTTCACCCTGCCGGACTCGACGGTCACTACCGCATGGCCTTTCATGCTTTTGAAATCGACTGTCTTTACGCCAACGGTGCGCTTCAGTGCACGTTCAACATTGCCCAAATAAGCATCACAGTACTTGCCGCCAAGCATGAGCATAACTTTCTCCTCGCCAGCAAATGCGGGACCTCCCATCGCGCAAACGAACCCGACCACACAGCCAATCTTGATGAATGCGTTCATAACTTTCCCTCCTGTTCAATGGTCACCAGCCTCTCCTCACCACGATCAACCCGCGCCGTGCGATTCCAGCCTGACGCATGTGCGCGATGCACCGCAGCTAACTGATCAGGCGTCTCGCTGCAGGGCCGATACCGCACCAGCACCGTACCATGATTATTCAGAAACTCGATCACTCCGCGAGAAAGAGAACCGCCAAACTCAGGCATCGAGAGATCACAACCCTCAATTGTTCATGCACGAGCCGGCGACCGAATATGGGGATGCGAGAAGAGTAGGGTCTTATCTGATGGTCCTCTCCATAGCAAAATGGTGCCAGTTATGAAGGCGTAGGATAGCCTATCCCCTCCTCCCGATATGGATTCAAAAAGATCATGCGAGGGCTTTTCCTACTCTGGCATGCCGTGATCATCAAGCCGCTCAGGCAATGAAGCTGGCTTGGCACCTGCTCCGCCTGTGAGCGATGACGTGGCCTGGTTGCCTGCCGCAGCCGCGTCAGGATAGTAAACCATCACGGTTGATGCACCGTTTCCTGTCGGCACACTCTGGGTAATCTGGTTGGTCGTCGTATTGATGATTGAAACGGAATTCTCTGTCGACCCGTTAGACACCAGCACATACTTCGCCGAACCAGCTCCTGCTGCACCATCGGCATAGATGTCGAAGTTGTGATTACCGGTTGTCGACAACAATCCGATCTGCCGTAACAAGGTCGGGGCCGCTGGGAAAGTTGAAGTGTCATAGGCAAACAGAATATTTTTTTTCTGATTGACAGGCTGACTTCCTGTGCCCGTCGCGGTGTTCGCAGCTAGCATGTAGAGCCGCTGGCCATTCGGAGCGAATTTGAATGTCGAAGGAACCACATCCGTCATCTCCGGCAAATTGAACGGGACGACGTCCAATGGATCGGCGGTCAAATCAACGACGCCTATCTTACCAATCACATGTGTCAGATCCGTGGTGGTGTCCACACCTCTAACAAATAGGAAGCGTCCATCAGGCGTGATTCCATACGAGGTATACGGTGTCCCGGCAAGATTTAGCTCCCGTGTGATTGCGCCCTTATTGTGTCCTGGGCCAGAAACCACAAGTGCCGGATCGATTTCAACGAGAGTGCGGTAATTCTCTTGGACACTGTAAATCTTCCCTGTCAGCTTTGAATAGCGAATGCCGTGAGGATTGGACTTGTTGCTCGTGAATGCTGTGGTGAGTGCCGTGGCCGATTCATCATCGCACAAAGGCTGAGCAGGAACCTGCGCAGTCTGCCCTGCGTCAGTGCACAGATCAACACGAGCGATGAGTTTCAAATAGTTTGGGTTAGCTGCACCGCCTGGAAGGGTCTCTTGATTATCGATGACCGAGACTTCGCCCGCTGTAGTGCTTGAAATGAACGCGAGCTTAGGATTGGCTGGATTTGATGCGGCTGGCTGGGAGAAAGCCGCCACCTTATGGCCAGCTGCAAGAAGACAAATCTTCCCGATAATTGTGGGAACATTACCTCCTGAACCGACATGAGAATTGTGGAGAATTGTAACGGCTCCACCCCCGGTTGCTGAACAATCGATTACGGGCCCACTCGTACCAATCTGGGCACTCACACTATCGATCCCGGTCGATGCATTCCCATCGATCATGGACCAGATCACTTCGCCATCGACCGGGTCCCTATAGATATGGACCGGTCTTTCTCCGATCTGTAGAAGGTCCTCAAAAATCGGGGTTGCTCCACTTAGAGGGTCGATGAGCGCAACTCGACTTCCAACATTATCCGGCGTGACACCTGCACCTCCCGGGACATTCCCCCCCACATTAACAAAAACCCACTCACCCTCTGAGAACTGCATATCCCCAGGGGCATTTCCATTGTAAGCACCATTGACATGACCTGTTTCAGCGATTCCATTGCCCATCGTCCTGATTACGGAATTGCCTGTATCCCCTCTCAACGCCATTACTGATGTGGTCCGGTCGGTCGAGTTGTGCACAAATACTAGCGGTCCTTGCAATGCCGCGCTGCCGCCGCTGGTAACACCTCCGGAAGTTGACTCTCCTGAGGTGCAGCTTGCAAGGCTGATCAATGCCAATCCCAGCATTGCCGTTCCTGCGCCTGTGATGACAGTTGTCCGACTCATAATCGATTTCATGTGCATATCCCTTCTGATGCTTCCGATTGCTTCCTCTTGGTAATTATGTCTTGTTCGTAGAAGACGTCATGGCTATGACAATGTGATCCGAGGCGGCCCTCGGCTTGTGATTCCTCCGTTGAGAATCGTGGCGTGCGCCGTAGCACTGAGATGGCTTGAACAAAATCCTGTCGGGGTCACGGATGGTCGCCATGATCGGCCTGGGAACGATTGGGTATCGATGCCGTCACAATGCCATGCGCAGGATCCAGAGGTGTGATGCGGAGCATTGGAATGAGATTGCGGACAGTGGGGCGTTGTCCGTTGCGGCGAGAGACTTCCGTACAGCGTGGAGATGGACCCTGCCACCCAGAGTACGACACAGACCCCCGCTATCGCACGGGAGAATGTGCTTCGTCGATGGGTTGTCCCCATCTGTAAGAACCTGTCGATCATGTATTCTTCGCCTTACGACCCACCGAATAACTGGAACGACTTGCTGAGCCCGAAAACATAACTGGTCTGCTGTTCGAGGTTACCGTTGAAATCCCTATACACCGGAATCTGGGCGATGAAGTAGAACGACGCAAAGTTCCACAGATTCAGCATGATGCCGGGAGAATAGGCGACGTAGTCTGACCCTGTAGTCGGGATTGCGCGAAATTTGACAGTCGGATCGAGCAAGATCGAAGTTCCCGTCGCAGGATTAAACTGAAAAAGCGAGGCGTCCATTGCATCGTTCTGCATCCAGCGATAATTCACCTGCTGAGTCAGGACTAACCACTGTGCCTGCTCGAGCGGGATGATATTGAGCCCGAGGCCGAGGTTGACTTCGTCACCAAATTTATACCCGTCGCTGTTCTTGAATGTGTGCCGATAGCTGGCCAGCGCAAATTGATTGAGCCGGTGCGGAATCAATTCGTAGCTTTGATAGATAGTCGGGACTAGGCCGACGTTGCCTCGGCCTAGTTGCAGCGTCGATTCAGCTAGCACCCCGGGTTGCACCTCTTGCTTATAGTCGCCCGTGGGCAGATCGACGCCGAATCCCAGCACGATCATGCTCCGCAACGTCGGCAGGACGTTGTACTTCAGCGCCACGCGCATATCGCCGAGCCCCTTGTCGCTGTACGGAACTGGGTTGACGCCTCCGATCTGAGCATCGGAGGTCACGTGCTTGAAGGGGAGCGTGACTTGAAGGCCGAATCGTTCCGTCAACCCATAGTTCATGTCCAGCGTCGCGGTTCGATTAAGTGTACGGATTTGATTCACGTTCAGGTTGGCGAGGGTCAATGTCTGATCGCCTTGATTGGAAAATGGAATGCTTCCGCCCTGTCCAGAAGGAGCCTCCATCGGGGTGTAATTGTAGATGGCATTCAGAGTCAATATGCCTGCCATCGGCACCTGCTGCTGGGAGCCGATCACTACGAAGCAGCTCACGGAGCCGCAAGATGCTTCAACAGATGGCGCGATGACGCCGAACAACCACCCGGAGGCCACGAGGCTGACGATGAATCGCCTGACATGAACACGCATGAAACATCCTTTCTCCTACAGAGGGAGGTGGTCAAAAAGGGTACAGGCTGTACGCGCCAATCATCGGGGATCTCCGGCTGATTCCCTCAATACAATGACGGAATTCGGTCAGAGCGATCCGATGATGAAGATGCGTACAGGGTGAGGAAACTAGAGAAGAGGAGGCGCGCGGGAAGGAGGCTGCGATTTGTGAGAGAGATGATGTTGGGTAGAGGGAGGCGCTTGTGCAAGGAAAGTCGAGTAGTGGACGGGTGCCACATCTATCGCTGCACCTTCGACGGCATCCGCCGCCACGCAGAGCCATGAACACAGCGCTGTGGCATGAGTTGCCGCACTGTGATGCTCATGCTGCCCCATGTGGGCGGTCAGCTGTGGGTATACAATCCCGCTGAGTGCCACAAGCCAAAGCGCGAACCCTGCGACTGCGATTTGTCGAAGCCTGTGGTTCATAAGGTCTTTATTGAAGAGCCGCTGCCTTCACCGGTCTCTGTTTCTGAATCCTTGACACGACATCGTTGATCTTCTCTTCGGTCAGAAGGCCGCCCTTGATGTATTCCTGTACACGCCCTTCCTGGTCGATGAAGACGCTCACGGGTAGTCCGAAGACACCGAACTGATTGGCCACTTTGTTGTCACGATCCATGAGGACCGGGAATGTGTGACCGTACTGCTTGATGTGTTCGCGCACTTTGGCGTCGTCCTCCAATTCGTTCACGGCCAGCACAACAAATCCCTTGTCGCGCAGCTTGTCATACGCTGTTTGCATAGCGGGCATTTCCGTCGTACAGGGTTTGCACCAGGTGGCCCAGAAGTTTACGAGCACGATCTTGCCGCGATACTGGCTGAGACTCTGTTCCTTGCCTGTCAAATCAGCCAGGCTGAAATCCTCGACCTGCATTCCGACCGCGGGAACTCGCGAGCCCATGCTCCAGGCCTGCGGCGCCTGCATCATGGTGTACGCGCAGGCAACCAGCGCCAACCCCATTACGACAACTTTGGCCGTTTTTCTCATCGGCTTCTCCATTCAGCGATTGATATTCCCCATCACGTGCATTGGGAAAACCTGAGCACAGAATCGAACCCTCTTGCCTCAGACAACGAAGTGCGTACGCGACCGCTGAGGCAAGAGCGACAGAAACTATAGGGAGAAAGACGGAGGGGCGCGACCGGAAGATGTCCGGCACGTTTCTACTGCCGGCTGAGAAGCAGGAGGGAGGGCGACATGGGCAATCGGACCGAACTCGGATTGAAAGGTGACCACTGCGGTATCGAGAATGGTCCCGGCGGCGCACATCCAGGAGCAGAGTAGAGTGCCATGCGTGGCAGCCTGATGGTGGGCGTGGTGTCCGGCATGTTCAACCGATTTCGCCTGTGCTAATCCACCGATGGAAAGGACGCAGAGCACCAGGACGATCGACGCGCATTTCAGGAGCGTGTGGTTCATCAGATAATGCCTCGGAAACTCGCCCAAATCGTAATGGAGGCCCCGTCGACCTGTCAAGCATGGCGCCGCTGCTTATTATAGGATTCACATAAAGGATGTTGTATACTGCACAAAGTATTTTCGGAATCGTCGACGTTCGTTCCGAGTGACAATATCATGGTCATGCAACTACTCAACCAGATCTTCGGCAGTAAAAACGATCGTGAAATCAAGGCTATCTACCCGATTGTGGAGCGGATTAATGGCCTGGAATCCGGTCTGATGCCACTCTCCGATCACGCCCTCGCGGACAAGACCCAGGAGTTCAAGAAGCGCTATGAAGCCGGGGCGACTCTGGACGACATTTTACCCGAGGCCTACGCGGTCTGCCGTGAAATGTCCCGTCGCAAGCTGAACATGCGCCATTTCGATGTGCAGTTGATCGGCGGCACCATTCTCCATCGAGGCCGCATTGCCGAAATGAAGACCGGTGAGGGGAAAACCCTGGTGGCCACGCTGCCGGTGTATCTGAATGCGCTCGAAGGGAAAGGCGTACATCTCGTTACTGTCAACGACTACCTCGCCAAACGCGATGCGCAGTGGATGGGCGTGCTCTATCACGCGTTGGGACTTTCAGTGGGCATCATTCAGCATGACGCGTCCTTCCTCTTCGATCCCACGTATAGCGCTTCGGATAAGCGGCTCCAGTCTCTCCGTCCCTGCACGAGGACTGAAGCCTATCGGGCCGACATTACCTACGGCACCAACAACGAGTATGGGTTCGATTATCTCCGTGACAACCTGGTCGTCAACGACCTTGCCCAGTGCGTACAGCGTGAGTTGAACTTCGCCATCGTGGACGAAGTCGACAGTATCCTTATCGACGAAGCCCGCACGCCCTTGATTATCTCCGGCCCGACGGATGAAACGACCGATCTGTACTACCGCATCAACGCGATCATCCCGCAGTTGAAACCCGAGCGCGACTACACGGTCGAGGAAAAAACGAAGACTGCGTCGTTGACCGAGGACGGCAACGTCAGGGTCGAAAAATTGCTAGGAGTGGAGAATCTCTACGATCCGAATCATATGGATCTTGTTCACCACGTCGTCAAGGCGCTCCAGGCCCATGCTCTTTACAAACGGGATGTGGACTATGTCGTGAAGGATGGTGAAGTCATCATCGTCGATGAATTCACCGGACGGCTCATGCCGGGACGCCGGTGGAGCGACGGCCTGCACCAGGCCGTCGAAGCCAAAGAAGGCGTGAAAATCGCCAACGAGAATCAAACCCTGGCATCGGTGACCTTCCAGAACTATTTCCGGATGTACAAGAAACTCAGTGGTATGACCGGCACGGCGGACACGGAAGCGGCGGAGTTTGCCAAAATCTATAATCTCGACGTCAACGTAGTGCCGACTAATCGAACCATGATCCGGCTGGATTACGCGGATGTCGTTTACCGGACTGAGAAGGAAAAATTCACCGCGATCGTCGAAGAGATCAAGGAATGCCACGAGCGCGGCCAGCCAGTCCTGGTCGGCACGATTTCCATCGAAAAGTCGGAGCGACTTGCGGGCTATTTAAGCCGGAACGGTGTGAAACACAACGTCCTCAACGCTAAACAGCATGAACGAGAAGCCGAGATCGTCGCCCAGGCCGGACGCAAGGGCGCTGTGACCATTGCCACGAACATGGCAGGCCGCGGAACCGACATTCTCCTGGGTGGCAATCCGGACTTCATGTTCAAGCAAATTTTGTATCGGGAAGAGAATCTGCCGGATGCGCGCAAGCTGGAAATCTTCGAACAGATTCGCGCCGACTGCGAGAAAAATAAACAAGAAGTCATCGCAGCAGGCGGGCTCCACATTCTCGGGACTGAGCGTCATGAAAGCCGCCGGATTGACAACCAGCTCCGCGGCCGGGCCGGTCGTCAGGGTGACCCCGGTTCGTCACGCTTTTACCTGTCATTGGAAGACGACCTGATGCGCATTTTCGCCTCCGAACGGGTCTCCCAGTTGATGCTTAAGCTCGGCATGGAAGAAGGCGTCCCGATCGAGCACGGCATGGTCACCCGAGCGATTGCCAATGCCCAGAAGAAAGTCGAGGCCCACCACTTCGACATCCGGAAACATCTCCTTGAGTACGACGATGTGATGAACAAGCAGCGCGAAGTGGTCTATCAACACCGACGCGCCGTTCTGGGCGGGACGAATCTGAAGGAAGAGCTGTGCGGCATGATAGATAGCCTTGTAGAGTCTGCCTTGAACATCTATTGCCCGGCTGAGCAATATTCCGAAGAATGGGACATTAAAGGCCTTGCCGAAATCTTGCATAGCCAGTTCAGTTTCGACATCGCCCAGGGCAAGGGCGATGGCGGAGAATCACTCCGTGGCATAGGGCGCGAGGCATTGCTCCAAGACCTTCGCACACAGGTACGGGACGCCTATGATCGGAGGGAACAGGAACTGGGTCCTGAATTGATGCGCTTCCTGGAGAGGAACTTCATGCTCCAGGTCATCGACCACCACTGGAAAGACCATCTTCTAGCGATGGATCACCTGCGAGACGGGATCGGATTGCGAGGCTACGGCCAGAAGGATCCACTCATCGAATACAAGCGCGAAGGCTACGATCTCTTTGCCGCTATGATGGAACGAATTAAATCCGACACCCTCGATCGGCTGTTTCATGTGCAGGCAGTCCGACACGAGGAGCGTCCTGCCGCTCCACCACCCCCGCCTGTTATCTCACGCCCCCAACCCACACTCATGCTCAATCGTGGAGAAGAGCCAGCCGCACCTCAGACTGTTCAGCGAAGCGACGAGAAAGTGGGTCGCAACGATCCCTGTCCTTGCGGAAGTGGGAAAAAATACAAGAAGTGCCACGGGGGATAGAGAGGCTCGGCTGACGAATGGCGTGGACCTTCGGCGTCGCCGTGATGCGATCGTCCTCCACAGCTACTCCGACCGTTTCACATCTCGCCACGCATGACTCTAAAACTGCGCCGAAGCGTTGCAATGCCGTCGTGCGGGGCCGTCAGTGCCTGCTGATATATGGCAGACGCAATGTCGAATGCCTCAGTCCACATCCCTTTCAGCTGAGCCGGAGAGATAAAGAAGAGAGAATACGATCCTTCCAAGCTCGTTTGTTTTTCTCTCCAGGAATGGCACCGGTGCTGGTCCTACTGCGGCCGTGGAACGCGCACATTCTGATCGTGCGCGTTCTGGGGGCAAGGGGTCGAATAGGAGAGATTTGCCTGAGTTTCCAATAGTCTCTGCCTTGACTTACCAGCAAACTCAAGGCTAATGTAATGTACTTCACTTTTGGACCTTTATTGTCCCTTGAAGGGAAAAGGGTGGGGTGTCTAGAAGGCTTTTGGTATCACTTTTCTTGTGTTGTCAAGAGGATAAGAGGAGTTGCTTGTGATAACCGGGCACCCTGAACTGGTGGCTGTCATTTCGTCCGAGATCATTCGAAACGGACCAATTCCTTTTGTCCGTTTTATGGAACTCGCGCTCTATCATCCACAGTTTGGCTACTACATGCGCTCGGACGGGCAAGAGGGAGAACGAATCGGCTGGTCCGGTGATTTCTACACCAGCTCCGATGTGCATCCGATTCTTGGCCGTGCGATTGTGGCGCAAGCTAGACAAATGGACCGGTTATTGGACCGTCCCACCCCGTTCACAGTCGTCGAAATGGGCGCAGGGAGAGGTTTGTTAGCCCGGGACTGCCTGACGGAAATCCATGCCGGGCAGGACGACTTCGCCTCGCGTGTTCGCTACGTCCTGATCGAACGGAGTGCTGCGATGCGGGAAATTCAGCGCCGAAACCTGGCCTCCTGGTTCGGCAAACCAGGATTTGTTACTTTGATGGAAGACCTTGATGGGCTGGCCCAGCAGAGTGTAACCGGGCTGTTCTTCAGCAACGAGCTGGTCGATGCCTTCCCAGTGCATCGGATTCAAGTTACGGGCGGGCAGACCGAGGAACTGTTCGTGGACTATCGAGGCGGCAGGTTTGTAAGCTGTTTCAAGCCTCTCTCGACTACTTCGCTCGCGCACTATCTTCGACCCCTGAGTGCGAAGTGGCCGGAAGGTTATCGAACTGAGGTGAATCTTCTGGCGATAGATTGGATGCAGCAGGTCGCTCGGCGGATGGATCGTGGATTCGTGTTGACGATTGATTATGGTCATACGGCGCAGGATCTCTATATGGCTGAGCGAAGGGACGGTACGTTTCTCTGCTACTATCGGCAGCGAACGAACGACGATCCGTTTATGCTGATCGGTGAGCAGGACATGACCGCTCACGTGGATTTCTCGAGCCTGGCCGCTGCCGGAGAAAAGCAAGGACTTCACGTGACGGGGTTCACGAACCAAATGAGTTTTCTGCTGGGGCTCGGCGTTGAAGAGATGATCGAGAAATTGGAGCCGGAGAGCCCGGCATTTCGCGCTGCGATTCATCTCCTGAAGCCGGATGGCATGGGCAGCACGTTTAAAGTGCTCGTTCAACACAAAAGGATTAGCCGTCCGGAACTGGATGGCTTGAAATTCAGACCTTTCTTCGGCTCAGCGCTGACGCCGGGCTTGTCGAAGGTCACAATGTCTTAAATTCATCACGTCAATGATCGAGACTTTCCGACTTCATGACCTTATGACTTGAGAGACTGAAGCTATGGGCAACACCGCCATTCCAGAGAACTACATACCGATTCTCTTGTTTATCGGCGTCGGCATTGCTTTTGGCATCTTCGCGTTGCTCGCAGGCGCGCTCTTTCGTCCGAATCGTCCTTATCGACTCAAACTGACGCCTTATGAGAGCGGAAGTCCGCTGTTCTCCGACGCACGCACCCAGTTTCCAATGCGGTACTACATCATCGCGATGCTGTTCGTCATATTCGATATCGAGATCATTTTCATGATCCCATGGGCTGTCCGGTTTCAGTCGCTCGGCCTGCTTGGGCTTATCGAGATGTTCGTGTTTATTGCCATCCTGTTGGCCGGGTTCTGGTATGCCTGGAAGAAGGGGGGGCTGGAGTGGGATTAGCGCGCCGAGAGCGCGCAGTCCTGAGTTCTGAGTTGTGAGTGATGAGTTGTGTTCGGAAACTCAACACTCACAACCCAACACTCAACACTGGAGCAAAGCGACATGAGCTTTTTAGAGCGGCAGTTTGAAGCGAATATTCTGACGACCAATCTGGACGCAGTTGTGAATTGGTCCCGGAAGTCGGCTTTGTGGCCGATGACGTTCGGCCTTGCCTGCTGCGCCATTGAAATGATTGCGACCGTGTCGTCTCGATACGACATGGATCGTTTCGGCGCCGGTGTCTTTCGGGCCTCGCCACGGCAGGCAGACCTCATGATCATTGCCGGCACTGTGACCCGCAAGATGGCGCCGGTGATTCGCCGCATTTACGACCAGATGCCGGAACCGCGTTATGTCATTTCCATGGGGTCCTGCGCCACCTCAGGCAATCACTACAACAGTTATGCGGTGGTGCAAGGTGTCGACCAGATTATTCCAGTTGACGTCTATGTGCCGGGCTGTCCGCCTCGCCCTGAAGCGTTGCTCGATGGATTGCTGAAGTTGCAGGAAAAAATTCAGCGGGAGAAAGTGTTCGTGAGATGAGTCGCGATATGAGCGAGGGAAGCGAGACATACGAGAGGGGCAAGTTGCGCCCGTCTCGCGATCAAGAACTATGCAAGCACTGCTCGACAGCCTGAAGGCGAAATTCCCGGACGCGATCCTGGGGACACGCATCGACGCCGCACGCGCCGAGACCTCTGTCTCTGTGGCAGCTGATCGTCTGCCGGAAATTGCGCGTTACTTGCATGATGCGCCGGAGGCAGCTTTCGACCATCTCACCGATATCTGTTCGGTCGATTATCCCGAAGATCAGCTCAGATTCGAAGTCGTCTACCACTTGCATTCGCTCCCCCTTCGGCAGCGTCTTCGCGTCAAGGCGCGCATCACGGAGGACGACCCGTCAATTGCATCAGTTACCGGAATATGGAAGGGGGCCGAGTTCCTGGAGCGCGAAGTCTACGACATGATGGGCATTCACTTTTCCGGCCATCCCGATCTCCGGCGTATCTTGTTGCCAGAGGATTATGCCGAGGGCTACCCGTTGAGAAAAGACTTCCCGACCGAAGGGCGCGGATGGCGCAGCCAGTTCGATTTCATTCCGAGATTGGACGAATCCCCGCTTGACGTCGTCGAAAGCGAAGTCTCCGAGAAGGAGAAAAATGCCTTTCGGGGCGAGACCGACCTACCTGGGTCCCAGCGGAAGGAAGAGTTACTGCTGAACATGGGGCCGCAGCATCCGAGCACCCACGGCGTGTTGCGTGTCGTGCTCCTGCTGGACGGCGAACGGATTGTGAAAGCCACACCGGACCTCGGCTACCTGCATCGAGGCGTAGAAAAATTGTCCGAGGGTCTGACCTATATGCAAATCGTCCCGCACACAGACCGGCTTGACTATGTGTGTGCGATGTCCAACAACTACGCGTACGTACGTGCCGTGGAAAAACTCCTCGAGATCCAGGTGCCGATCCGGGCCGAATATATCAGGACCATCGTGGCTGAGATGCAACGCATTATCGGACACCTCTTCTGGCTCGGCACGCAAGCGCTCGATATCGGAGCGATGACTGTGTTCTTCTGGACATTTCGGGAACGCGAAGTACTGTTGGACATGTTCGAAAAGCTCTGCGGAGCCCGTCTGACCCTCAACTACTATCGTATCGGAGGTGTCGATAGCGATTTCACCCCTGAACTGGTCCAACGGATGAAGGCGTTCCTTGATGTTTTTCCCGAGAAGGTTAAGGAATATGATTCGCTCATCGCGTCCAACCGGATTTGGCTCGGTCGCACGAAGAACGTGGCTGTGCTCTCGGCCGAGGATGCAATCAGCTTCGGCTGTACCGGGCCGGTATTGCGAGGGTCGGGCGTCGCCTACGATGTCCGAAAGGCCGAGCCCTACGGCGTGTATGACAAAGTCGATTGGGAGGTGCCGATCGGCAAGAATGGCGACACCTACGACCGGTACTGGATACGGATGGAAGAAATGCGGCAGAGTGCAAGAATCATTGCACAATGCCTCGATCAGCTGCCGGCTGGGCCGATCATAGCCGAGTCCCCGCAGCATATCCCCCCGCCCAAGGAACTGGTTATGCGGGATATGGAGAGCTTAATTCATCATTTCATCATTTACACCCAGGGCATCAAGCCGCCGAAGGCCGAGACGTACTGTGCAACTGAGGCTCCGAAGGGTGAATTGGGATTTTTCATCGTCAGCGATGGCAGCCCACGTCCCTACCGGCTGAAGATTCGCGCGCCTTCATTTGTACACATGGGCGCTTTCGACCATATGGCGCGAGGCTACTTGATCTCCGACATCATCACGATCTTCGGGACCTATGACGTCGTGATGGGGGAATGCGACAGATAAATTGTGAATGGTGAATGTTCAATGTTGAATCAGAGAATGTCAGTCCATTTGTCATTCATCATTCAACATTGAACATTCAGGATGCATACATGTTGATCGAAAAATACAAGTCGGAAATAGACAGCATCCTGTCTCGGTATCCGGTAAGGCGGTCTGCTTTGATTCCGCTGCTGTATCTGGCGCAACGGGACGAGGGTTTCGTATCCGAGGGGGCGATGAAGGAGATTGCGGGGATCCTGCGCCTGACCCCGCCCCAAGTCTATGAGACAGCTACGTTTTATACAATGCTCAATCTCAAGCCCGTAGGAAAGTTCCATCTCCAAGTCTGCAAGTCTCTGATGTGCGCGCTGGCCGGATCGGATACGGTTATCGGGTGGGTCAAGACGAAACTTGGAATCGGACCGGGTGAAACTACAGCTGACGGGCTCTTTACTCTCAGTCCGGTTGAATGCCTTGCCGCCTGTGGCACTGGCCCGATGATGCAGATCAACGAAGACTATTACGAACGCCTCACGGAAGAAACCTTCGACCGAATCCTAGCCGATCTCAGACAACACGGGACCTGCGCGCTCAAGACCGGTCCGTTCATGTGGCCTGAACCGGTGGGATCAGCTGAAAGGCCATCACGCTGACAGGCTGACATCAAGAAACTTGTCAGCCTGCAACCTGTTTCTTGTCAGCAGAGTAAGCATATGTCAAAGCATGAACTCATATTGCTCAAAAACATGATGCAGCCCGGCTATACCGGCTCGCTCGAAGATTACGAGCGCACAGGCGGCTATCAGGCCCTCCGCAAGGTTGTGGGAAACATACCACCGGCTGAAGTCACCGCCATGGTGATGAAATCCGGGCTCAGGGGGCGTGGCGGTGCAGGCTTTCCGACCGGTTTGAAGTGGAATTTTCTCCCGAAGGATTATACCGGCCTGAAATTTCTCTGTTGCAATGCCGACGAGAGTGAGCCGGGCACGTTCAAGGACCGCCAGCTCATTGAGCGAGATCCTCATCAAATCTTGGAAGGCATCGTGATCGCCTGCTACGCGATCGGGGCGGAAACCGCATACATTTATATTCGAGGCGAATTCGTCCTCGGTGCCAGGATCTTGGAACAGGCAATTGCCGAAGCTCGGAACGCCGGCTATATCGGGAAAAACATCCTGGGCACAGGAATTACTGCCAATGTGTGGGTCCATCGAGGTGCGGGTGCCTATATCTGTGGAGAAGAAACAGCCTTGCTGGAGTCGCTCGAAGGCAAGCGCGGTCTACCGCGCTTCAAACCCCCCTTTCCGGCGACAAATGGTCTCTACAACAAGCCCACCGTGGTAAACAACGTCGAGACTCTGGCCAACCTCCCCCACATCGTTAGCAGGGGTCCCGGATGGTTTGCATCGATCGGTTCTCCCCCGAAGAGCACCGGTACCAGAGTCTTCTGCGTGAGCGGCCACGTGAAACGGCCTGGGAACTACGAAGTGCCGATGGGGGTTACTTTCCGAGAATTGATCTATGAGCAGGCTGGAGGGATGCGTTCCGACAAATCGCTCAAAGCCTTTATCCCCGGAGGGGCGTCAGCGCCATTCCTCACGCCGAACCACCTCGACGTCAAACTCGACTTTGAGTCCGTTGCCGCCGCCGGTTCCATGCTCGGTTCCGGTGGGGTGACCGTGATGGAAGAAGGCACGGACATGGTGTGGGCCGCGCTCCGCCTCATGGAGTTTTTCTATCATGAGTCCTGCGGCAAGTGCAGCCCCTGTCGCGAGGGAAGTTCCTGGCTGGTGCAAACCATGCGTCGAATCGTCGCCAGACGCGGGCGGATGGAGGACCTTGAAACCTTGGTCGATCTATGCAAGAACATCGAGGGCCGCACGGTTTGCGCATTCGGCGATGCGTCGGTGGCGCCGATTATGAGCACGCTCAAACATTGGCGGCCTGAGTATGTCACACTGATTCAGGAAGCAGAGGCGGCGAATCTGATCAAGCTGGAGCCGGTCGCAGCGAGGCATTGAGAATGGTCGAATGTCGTAAAGTCGTCAAGTCACAACGTCTAGGGCGTCGGACGTTTCGACTTGAAGACTTTCTGACTTGAAGACGCGCTATGGCAACTACCACGACAGAGACCGTCCGCTTGACGATTGACGGTATTTCCATCTCGGTGCCGAAAGGCACACTCGTGATCGAAGCCGCCCGCCGGGTCGGTGTGATGATCCCGCACTTCTGTTACCACCCGAAACTCAAGCCGGATGCGAACTGTCGCATGTGCCTGGTCGAAGTTGAAAAGATGCCCAAGCTCCAGACCTCATGCAGTACCGTGGCGACCGAAGGCATGTCGGTTCGGACCGCGACGACGGTCGTGAACAACGCACACAAGTCGGTACTCGAGTTTATCCTGGCCAATCATCCGTTGGATTGCCCGGTCTGCGATCAGGGGGGGAAGTGTGACCTTCAGGATTTCTCCCATCAATACACTGCCACCAGCCGCTTTCAGGAGACCAAGCGCATTTTCCAGAAGGAATATTTCAGCCCCTTGATCGAAACGCAAATGAACCGTTGCGTGCAATGCTTACGCTGCGTGCGCTACTGCGACGAGGTTATGGACGTCAAGGCTCTGGCTCCGGTCGGGCGAGGCACGATGACCGAAATCAAATCCTTCGGGTCCCATCCCCTGGACTGTGAATTCTGCGGGGGCTGCGTGCAGATTTGCCCGGTCGGCGCCATCACCAGTCGGCTTTCAATGTACGAATATCGTCCTTGGATGCTCAAACGAGCGGATACCATCTGCGCGTTCTGCGGCGATGGATGTCAGATGACGGTCCAAACCAAGGACCAGGAGTTGATCGAAGTCAACAGCGCTCAGGGCGCCGGGCGCAATAGCGGGGACCTGTGCGTGCGCGGGTTTTTCGGATTTCACGCGGCGAGCCACCCCAGTCGGCTCACCCATCCTTTGATCAGGCGGAACGGCGTGCTGGTCGAAGCCACGTGGGAAGAGGCGTTGGAGTGGGTGGCCGAGCAGACCAACCGGCTCAAGTTATCACACGGCCCGGAGGCTTTCGGCGGACTGATTTCTGGGCGTTGTACCAACGAAGAACTGTATCTGTTTCAGAAGTTCATGCGCGTTGCGATCGGGACCAATAACCTCGACAGCAGTGCGCGATACGGTCATGTCAATGCGGTACAGGCCATGCAGTTGATGCAAGGCACGCATCGCTGGACTGTGACGTTCGAGGACATCACCCACGCGGATGTCCTCCTCCTGGTCGGCACCAATATCACCGAAACCAATCCGATTACCGGACTTAAAGTAAAGGAAGCCGTCAAGAAGCACGACGCGACGTTGTTGACGATCGAGGCCATTCAACCTGCGGTCGGCACGATCAGCAACATTTCCAACCTGTCCAAGCAGCATTGTTGTGTCGCACCGACCCAATTCGGTGCAGCGATCCTGGGGCTGCTGAAGGCTGTGGTTGAGGACAACCATATTGATAGCGTAATCCGGCAACGGGCGCCTGACTATGTTTCTGCTGTCTCGCAAGCGGTTCAGCGACTTTCCTGGGACGATCTGGCCCTCAGTACCGGGGTAACGCACGAATCGCTCGCGCAAATGGCCGCATCCCTGGTCCGAGGACGCCGTGTCGTTGTGCTTGCTGGGCAGGCTCTGCTCCGCAGCTCTGGCGGCTATGGCATCTGTCTCAATCTTCTGGACCTGCTTCTCTTGACCGGGAAGTTGACTGCACGGGGGTGCGGTTTCGCTCCCTTGGCGGAAGAGAATAACGATCAAGGGGCAGTGGAAATGGGCGCGGTTGCGTCATTGTTACCGGGCGCGCTTGAGGTGACCGATCAAGCGGCGCGCGCGCAAATGACTCGTGCCTGGAAAGAGGATCTCCCTGTAGTGGCAGGCTTCACACTCATCGAGATGATCGAACGAGCGCAAGCCGGGATCATCAAGGGCCTGTTCGTCGTCGGAGAAAATCCTGTCGGAACCCTTCCGCCTCAGATCGGAGTAAAAGAGGCGCTGGGAAAACTCGATCTCCTCGTTTGCCAGGAGCTCTTTCTCACGGAAACGGCTGAGCTCGCTCATGTGGTGTTTCCGGCCGCCTCAGCTATGGAGAAGGCTGGAACATTCACCAATACCGAGGGCCATGTCCAGGCTGTTCGGCCCGCGATTGACCCGGTGGGGGACAGCCGGCCGGACTGGGAAATCCTGTCGGCCCTTTCGGTCTTCCTCGGCGTGCCATTGGAGTATGGCGAGGCTAAAGAAATTCTTAAAGAAATCCGGGCAGTGGTTCCAGGTTATGGATCGCTAGGCCCTTCGCCGATCTCTCCCGCTGTGGATCCTGCCGCCGTCGACCGATACGTGAACGAGGGATATCGACGGGACATTGGGACTCGGTATACTCTGCCCGCGCGAATTGTGTCTCAGGAAGGAACGGTCCAGTTGGGGTTGGTCCAGAGCCTGTTCCATTCAGGGAAGCTGTCGACTCGTTCGAAGGGGCTGCTGCAGATTGAATCGAGCGGATTGTTACAGATGAATCCTGCGGATGCCGCCCGATATGCCATCAGCACAGGGGATCGAGTCCGACTCTCGAACGGCCTGGGTGAATTTACGACGACGGCGAAAGTCTTGGATCGTATACCCGAAGGTTTGGCTTGGCTCCCGGATCATTTCGCACAGGACGCCTTGCGACTCTTTAGCTGCACCGTCGATCCGGACACCAAAGTTCCATCCTACAGGACGACATCCGTGTCAGTGGTGAAATCAACGTGAACGGAAAAGAACCGGCGGTGTGTTTCAGTTGTCACCCAGGAGTGTTGTCTTGACCGAGGTAAGTTTGCGACTTGCGGTTTCGTTTGCCCAGATACTGGCGGAGATGAGCATTGTGATGATCACGGTCGCAACCATGACCTATTTCGAACGGAAGGTGCTCGGCTGGATGCAGGACCGCATGGGACCGATGGAAGTCGGCCCCTATGGCCTTCTCCAGCCGGTCGCCGACGGCATCAAATTGTTCTTTAAGGAGGATATCGTGCCGGCCGGTGCGAACAAGGCGATGTTCGCCTTGGCGCCGATGCTGACCATGGTCGTCTCCTTGATTGGATTCGCCGTCATCCCCTTCGGCCCGGATATCACCCTGGACATCTTCGGGCTCACCGTCAAACCCTTTGTCGTCGCCGACATTAATATCGGAATCTTGTACATTCTGGCGATTGCCTCGATCGGCGCCTACGGCATTATTCTTGGCGGTTGGGCATCCAACAGCAAATACTCACTGCTGGGAGGGTTGCGCGCCGCTGCCCAGGTCATCAGCTACGAGTTGAACGTCGGGCTGGCGCTCGTCGGCGTGCTATTGTTGGCGGGAACCCTGAGCCTCGTGGAGATCACAGAGGCCCAGGCGGGTGGTTTCTGGCATTGGTTCATCTGGGGGGCGCGCCCCGACGGGTTCTTTCCTATCCATACCCAAATCTTTGCCTTTGTCGTCTTCATCATTTCCGCCGTGGCCGAGACGAATCGAATCCCGTTCGATCTCCCGGAAGCGGAAAGCGAGCTCGTGGCCGGATTCTTTACGGAATATAGCGGGATGCGGTTTGCGTTCTTTGTCAGCGCAGAATACGCTAATATGACGCTCGTGTCTTGCGTCGCCGCCTCGCTGTTCTTGGGCGGCTGGAATGCCCCCTATCCCGGTACGATTTTCGAGTTTGTCGGCCTCGAACAGCTGGCTTGGGTAGAACACATCGCATGGTTCGCGGCGAAGGTCTATTTTTTCCTCTTTCTGTTCATTTGGCTTCGGGCGACGTTGCCCAGGCTGCGCTATGATCAATTGATGCGGTTCGGCTGGAAGGTTATGTTGCCGATCGCACTGGCGAACATCATCGTCACATCCCTCACCGTGTACTTCTTTCCGAGGGTGTGACGAGGGTTAACCGGCTTGTTTGGATTTTCGTTTTTTTCGTTAGCGAGGGAACACAACTGGCGGCAGGCGCACTCGAATCAGATCTATCGACGCAGGGCAGCATAACCAGCTATACCGTACGCACATGACTTTTAAAGCTTGGCTCAAAACCATTACCTTCTATGACATCCTTGTCGGGATGAAAGCGACGATGTTGCACATGTTGCGCTACCGGCCGGTCACTCTGCAGTACCCTCACGAAAAGCGGGCGCTCCCGGACAATTATCGCGGAATGCTGTCGTTGTTGCGCTACGACGACGGGACGGAAAAGTGTGTTGGCTGCGATCTGTGCGAAGCCGCCTGCCCCTCGCGGGTGATTCGTGTGGTCAGCGCGGAAGTGCCTGGGGAGCCGGCTAAACGCTACGCGAAAGAGTATTACATGGACATGACCCGCTGCCTTTTCTGCGGGCTTTGTGTCGACGCCTGTCCGGTGGATGCCCTCGGGATGACGCGCGAATTCGAGTGGTCGGTGTACGACAAGCGGCAACTGCACCTCAATAAGGAACAATTGCTCGCCATCGGCGACCGGTCGTTCCCGATTCGTGAGAAGCAGTTGGAGCTCCAACACCCGAATGTGGCGTTCTTCAACGTTGCGTTCAAGCACCTGCCGCAAAAACCCAGCTGAATCGCCCGCGTTTCACATGCGATGGTCTGTTGGGCCGGGCAGACTGTGGCGGCATCCTGTTAGCGCCACAGAGGAAGATGTGTGATGGAGCAAGTGTTCTTTTTCTATTTTGCATTCGTAATCGCCGCGGCATCGGTGTTCGTTGTCGCGGTGCGCAATCCCATCTACAGCGCGCTGGCGCTGCTGATCTTGTTTTTTCATGTGGCGGGGCTCTACGTCACACTCCATGCGGAATTCCTCGCAGCCGTTCAAATCATCGTCTATGCCGGCGCTATTCTGGTCCTATACCTCTTCGTCGTCATGTTGCTCAATCTGAAACAAGACGACCGCTACCATCGACAATGGCCCATGGCTGCCGCGGTGGGAGTGACACTGATCATCGAGGCTATTATCCTTACGACGATGAAGGGCTGGACAACCCCTGTCGCGCCCATCGGCACAGAGACTGCCGTCGAGGGAACCAGCAATACCGGCGCGATCGGTGACGTGCTCTATTCCACCTATTTGTTTCCTTTCGAAGTGGCGTCCTTGATCCTGCTCGTGGCGATGATCGGTGCGATCATCCTGGCCAAGAAAGACATCGGCGGCGATGTGCCGCAATCATAAATTGTGAATTTCAACAGGTCATGATCCTTAGTCAACATTCAACGTTTAACCTTCAGCATTCTGAACCACGATGATCCCACTATCGTACTACCTGATCCTCAGCGGCATCATGTTCCTTACAGGAGTCATCGGTGTGTTGTTACGACGAAACATCATCATTATCTTGCTGTCGGTCGAATTGATGTTGAACGCCACGAATATCAACTTCGTTGCGTTTTCGCAGTACTTTCACAATGTCGTAGGGCAAGTCTTCGTCTTCTTCGCCCTCACGGTCGCTGCTGCGGAAGTCGCGGTCGGATTGGCCATCATCATTGCCTTGTACCGAGCGAAGTCCACGATCAACATCGACGAATTTCAGTTGCTGAAATGGTAGATGTAAACGCAATGTTGAACGATGAATGTTCAATGGTGAATTGCAAGATGAAGTCTACTGACGCTCCGAAATTCAACATTCAACATTCAACATTCAACATTCAACAGCGATGACCTACGAATTCATTCCGCTCCTTCCTCTGGTCTCATTCCTGATTCTCGGGCTCTTCGGACATTGGATCAAGGAGAAGGCCCACTTGGTCGCCGTACCGGCGGTTCTCGTGTCATGGTCACTCTCACTCCTCGTCTTCTTCGATGTGGCAAACGGACACCAGACGAGCTTCCCCCTCTACACCTGGCTGACTTCGGGCACTCTTGACATTCATATCGGCTTCTCCATCGACCGTCTCACTGCCGTTATGCTGCTGCTCATCACCACCGTGAGTTCGCTCGTCCACGTCTATACCATCGGATACATGCGCGGAGACGCAGGCTATGCCCGTTTCTTCAGTTACATCGCGCTCTTTACCTTTTCGATGTTGATGTTGGTCATGGCGGACAATCTGCTGCAACTTTTTATCTTCTGGGAAGCCGTCGGTCTCTGTTCCTATTTGCTCATCGGTCACTGGTACGAGCGTCCGACTGCCTGCTCAGCCGCCACGAAGGCCTTCATCGTCAATCGCGTCGGCGACTTCGGATTTATGCTCGGTCTCCTGTTGGTCTGGTACAGCTTCGGCTCGCTCGACTATCACGAGGTATTTTCACGCGCGCACGAGTCCGCGGGCGATGTCATGAATCTCTTCGGTCCGTTCGGCGGAACGTGGGATGTCTCCGTGCTCACCCTCATCTGTATTTTATTGTTCACCGGTGCGGTCGGCAAATCGGCCCAGGTGCCGCTTCATGTTTGGCTGCCGGATGCAATGGAAGGCCCCACTCCCATCTCGGCGCTCATTCATGCTGCAACGATGGTAACGGCGGGTGTGTTTATGGTCGCTCGATTAGCTCCTCTCTATAACCTGTCTCCCACCGCTATGACGGTGGTGGCAATCACCGGTGGAGTGACCATGGTTGTGGGGGCGACAATCGCCTTGACCCAGACCGACATCAAACGTGTCGTGGCCTATTCGACCGTCAGTCAACTCGGATACATGATTATGGCTTGCGGCCTGGGCGCCTATGCGGCAGGCATGTACCATCTCTTGACCCACGGCGCGTTCAAAGCCCTCCTGTTTCTCGGTTGCGGGTCCGTCATTATCGCTCTGCATCATGAGCAGGACATGCGGCGCATGGGAGGTCTGAAGGATAAATTACCGGTCACCTATTGGACGTTCGTGGTAGGCTCGCTCGCGCTTGCAGGGTTCCCTTTGACATCGGGATTCTTCAGCAAGGACGATCTGCTTATTTCGGCCTGGTCGGCCGGACCCCTCGGTCAGTTCCTCACCGTCCTTGGTCTCGTGACGGCGCTGATGACGGCGTTCTACAGCTTCCGGCTGGTCTTCGTCACGTTTTGGGGCCCGTCGCACGTCGATCCTCATCATGCGGACCATGTCCACGAACCTTCGCAAACCATGACCCTGCCGCTGATTGTCCTGGCCGTACTCAGCATCGTCACAGGGTATCTGGGTATTTCTGAGTTTCTCGGACCGACGTTCGAGACCGCTGCAGGAAGCGTTCAGCACGGGGGAGAAGTTGCCGTCGGCATCATGGTAGCGGCGACGGGAATGGGATTGCTCGGGATCGCTGGCGCCTATTATGTCTATGTCCTCAACCCCTCCATCCCGGAGCGATTTTCCCAACGCTGGCAGTCGTTGTATCGGGCCTCCCTGAACAAGTGGTATGTCGACGAGGTTTACGATCGGACAATTGTCCGGTTCACCTTCTTTACCGCAAGCCAACTGTGGAGGCGCGTGGATGTGAACATCATCGATGAGGCAGTAAACGGCACGGCTCGCGCGATTGCCTGGGGAGGTTGGCTCTTGAGGTTTGTGCAAAGCGGGCAGGCGCAACATTATGCGCTCGGTATGGCGTTGGGGGCGGTGGTTCTTATTACGATGTACTTCTTCTTGTAAGGAGCATCAACGCGCAACGGCCGCTGGTCAAGGGAAACAATACACAGTTGTTTCTCTGTCCATGCCGATTGACGGTTGATCGAGGACCGATGAGCAGTTCTTTCCCTTGGCTCTCACTCCTTCTCGTGATTCCCCTTGCGGGAGCTGTCGCGATGTATCTGGCGACAGAATCGGCTGCGAGATGGATTGCGCTCTTAGCAACTGTGGCCGATCTGTTCGTCGCTCTTCCGCTCTGGTGGCTCTTTGATCCACAGGCCAGTCAGATGCAGTTCGCCGAGCATGTCGCATGGATCACGTCCCCTCCCATTCATTATAGTCTGGGTCTCGACGGAATCAGTCTCCCGCTGGTCTTGATGACCGCCGGGATTATGCCCCTCTGCGTCTTGGCGTCTTGGAACTCGATCACCACAAAAGTCCGGGGATTCATGGCCTCATTACTGGTCATGGAAACGGCTATGGTCGGGGTATTCGTCGCAATGGATTTTGTACTGTTCTATGTGTTTTGGGAGGCCATGCTGATCCCGATGTACCTCCTGATCGGGGTTTGGGGAGGACCCAATCGACTCTATGCAGCCATCAAATTCTTTCTATACACGCTCACAGGAAGTGTGCTTCTGCTCGTGGCCATCCTGGTCCTATACTTTTATGGAGGGCACACGTTCGACATCCTCGCATTAAGCCAGGGTACGTACCCTGCTTCGCTGCAAACGTGGCTCTTTCTGGCGTTCTTTGCCGCCTTTGCGGTAAAGGTTCCGATGTTTCCGCTTCACACATGGCTTCCGGACGCCCATGTCGAGGCCCCGACCGCCGGAAGCGTTATTCTTGCCAGCATTCTTCTGAAAATGGGCACCTACGGATTTTTGCGATTCAGTTTGCCGATGCTGCCCGACGCCAGCCGATATTTCACACCCATGATGGTCGTTCTCTCCATCGTCGCGATCATATACGGCGCATACATGGCGCTGGCCCAAATCGACCTCAAGAAGCTGATCGCTTATTCGAGCGTGAGCCACATGGGGTTCGTCACCCTGGGCTTGTTTGTTTTGAACCAACAGGGTATCGAAGGGGCGGTTCTCCAGATGGTTAACCATGGAATCACGACCGGCGGGCTGTTTCTCTGCGTCGGGGTTATTTATGAGCGCACCCATAGCCGGTTGATTGCCGATAATGTCGGACTAGCGGCGCCAATGCCACTGTATGCCGCTCTGTTGGTGATCTTCGCCTTATCTTCGCTCGGGCTGCCCGGCACGAACAGTTTTGTCGGAGAATTCCTCGTGCTCGTTGGCACGTTTCTCTGGAGCAAGATCGCGACCGCCTTGGCGTCCCTGGGCATCATTCTCGCCGCTACCTATCTTCTCTGGATGACTCAGCGAGTGGTTTTCGGGGTCCCATCCCCGCATCACCTCCCGAAACTCAAGGATCTCAACCAGCGAGAATTCGCCATGCTGGCGCCGCTGGTCCTGTTGATATTTTGGATCGGGCTCTATCCCAATCCATTCGTGAGTCGGATGCACCAGAGTGTAGCCAACACGATCGAATCCATGTCCCGTGCGAAGGTTGCCCCGACCGCCCACCCCTCTGCCGGATGGGCGGTGCACGTGGTCGCGGACAGCAGGGATCAACCAAAGACTCAGGGCCCATCGCGATGAGTCAGTACGGTGCAGACCTCTTAGCCCTGCTCCCCGAACTCATTATCGTCGCCGCCGCTTGTCTCGTCATTGTGTTGGACCCCGTCACCCCGGCCTCGCGTCGAGATCTCCTGGCCTGGCTGAGTGTGGGTGCCCTCGCCGTCTGTCTGGGGCTTACGGGGGGGCAAATCAATACGATGAATGTCCGGGTATCAGCCTTTAGCGATCTCGTGGTGATCGATGCCTATGCCAGATTCTGGAAAATCCTCCTCTACGGTATAGCCAGTCTGACCATCTTTATGTCGCTGCCCTATCTGAAAGTGGAGCGCGTGCACCTCGGCGAGTACTATGGATTTATCCTCCTCGCCTTGTCCGGCATGATGGTAATGGTCTCCGGCGCCGACTTACTCACGATTTACCTTGGCACGGAACTCATGTCGCTCTCGCTCTATGTCATGACCGGGCTCAATCGGTCTAAGCCTCGTTCGCTGGAGGCCGCAGCCAAATACTTCGTCCTGGGGGCTTTCTCCTCGGGCATTCTGCTGTACGGCATCTCGTTGCTCTACGGCCTGGCCGGCAGCACCAAACTGGTATCGATTGCGGGAGCCGTCGGGGCCCGTGGCGCGGACGATCCGCTGGTGCTGATCTCCACGATTCTGGTTGCGGTCGGCTTCGGCTTCAAGCTTGCCGCGGTGCCATTCCATATGTGGACGCCGGACGTCTATCAGGGCGCTCCGACCTCCGTCACGGCCTTCATGGCCGTAGGGGCAAAAGCTGCCAGCTTTGCGGCCTTCATGCGCGTCTTCGTCGAAGGGCTTGGCGGGCTCAAGGCGGATTGGTCGTTCCTGTTTCTGCTCATCTCCGTTGCCACTCTGGTGCTCGGCAATGTCGTCGCGATCGTCCAGACCAACATCAAGCGGATGCTGGCTTACTCCAGCATCGCGCATGCCGGCTATGCATTGATCGGGTTTGTGGCAGCGGGCCGAGGGGTAGGTGCGTCCGGAGGAACGCCAGGCCTCGCAAGCATCATGATATACCTTGCACTTTATGCATTCATGACACTCGGCGCCTTCGCCGTCATCGGCATGTTGAGGAAGGGCGGGATTGAGGGAGAAGAGATCGAAGATTTCACAGGTCTCGCAAAGCGCCAGCCGGTCGCAGCATTTCTCATGCTGATCTTCATGGCTTCACTCGCAGGCATTCCACCGACCGCGGGCTTCATTGGAAAATTCTACGTGTTCATGGCGGCTGTCGAAGCAGGGTTGGCATGGCTCGCCGCTATTGCCCTGATCTTTGCCGTTGTGTCTGCCTACTACTACATGCGGGTTGTAATGGTCATGTATATGCGCGATCCGACTCCTTCTTCTCTCGCACCGCCATGCCTGGTGAACTCACCGGCCTTATCCTTCGTATTGGCCTGTGCCGTGGCGGGCGTGATCCTGTTCGGTGTCTTTCCCAACCCTCTTGTCGGGTTCGCGCTTCAATCCGTCCTGACGCTTAGATAGTCCTCTCGCCGGACGGCGCCATGAATAGGTGCACGAGAGGGTGACTCGTGTTACGTTGGTGACAAGCCCATCACCCATCGCGGCGTATGCAGCTCTTTCGTTTTCTCCGAGATCTCGTCCGATCATTTCTGCGGCATGGCTGCGCCAGTCTAGCGGCGTCGCTCGCATTTTTCTCTTTGCTCTCTCTTTTCCCGGTGGTCTTCCTCTTGCTGTACGGCCTGAGTTTCGTGGTGAGTCAGGACGTGATCGGGGAAAAAGCCCTTCTCAGCTTTCTTCAGGGCTTCCTCCCCTCGCTGGGAGAGCACGCCGTACAGGAATTGCATCGGGTGAGTGTGCTAGAAACTGTTCGATGGGCCGTGTTCCTGGCGTTCGTCTGGTTCGGCACGTTGGTGTTCTACGAGCTCGACTATGCATTGAATGTCGCATTTGAGAGTACCTACCGCCGCCATCCCCTCATCTCTACCGGCATTGCCGTGGCGTTGCTCGCTGTCACGGGGTTCGTACTGCTGCTCTCCTACGGCGCGACTCAAATCGTCAATGTCTTAACGGGCTATGCGCCAAGGCTCTGGGGGCTCGACTTTCTGGCCCTTGCAGCCCATGATCTGTTCCTCACCTACACGCTGCCCTTCGCGTTGGCTTTCTTCACTGTCACGGGCTTATATCGGTTCGTTCCACGGCGTCGACCGCAGTGGCGTGAAGCGATGATCGGGGCCCTGACATTCAGCCTGCTGTGGATTGCGGCCAAGGCCCTGTTTGTGACGTACAGCACCTATGCCGCCGTGTATGCCAATCTCTATGGATCTCTTCTGGAAATCATTCTTCTGCTCTTATGGGTCTACTACTCCGCTGCGCTCTTGCTGCTCGGTGCCGAGGTTGCCCACCATCTCCAACAGCAGGCGGTGGTACGATCGTCCGCGGCCACGAAAGCCACGCAGTCGGATCCTGCCCTGCCCAATGGCCCGCCAGCCTAGAAATGGTCTTGTTTGGTTCATCTGGTCCATTTCGTTCATTTGGTTGAACGAATCCCAGACCAAATAAACCAAACAGACCAGATCAACCGGAAAGACCAAATCAGCCTGTCGGCTTCTGGACATTTGCTGGCGAGGAGTTTCCTTCATGGGTAGAATGGCAACCGATACTCCCAAAATACGGGAACCGCTTTATGCCTGAAGACTTCGGCAAAGATATGCTCATGCTCGGCGGGACGGTGCTGGGCTTCATTGCGGCGGTACTGACGCTCATGGAGAAACTGCTGGATGTCAAAACCCGACTGACGTCGCTGGCATCGAGAAAGGAACGCAAATCGCCGCCCCAAGTCGATCGACCGATCTCTGATTCGCCTTCTACGTCCGGTTTTCTTTCATCAAAGCCCCTCCGTGGGGTTTCCTATCTCCTCTTGTACGAGACCAGCGTCATCGTCGCCGCAGGCTTGTTGCTTAATTACATCGGGCTTACCTTAAGCCGCCATCTGGAAAGTATCCTGTTTCTCGACATGACAGGAACGGCGCTGGTTGCGTTCCTCTTGGGGCCTTGGTGGGGAGCCATCGTAGCGCTTCTGTCAAACTCAGTCGTGAATTGGTTGTTGTATCCGGAAACCGGCGGAGATGTGGTGATTTTTCCCTGGTCGTTGGTCAACATCGCCGGCGCATTGTATTGGGGCTGGATGGCCAGGCAAGCAGGTTTTCTAAAATATCTCCGTTCAGGACGCAATTCCGCCCTGTCCCACTCTTGGTTCCTTTATATCTTTGGAGTCGGAGGCGCGATCGTCATGAGTCTGCCGGGAACCTTTATTCAAGCGGCCCTGCATGAGCAAACGACCTTTGCCTTAAACCCGGAGGTCGCCGAATCGGTGAGCCAGCGGGTGCTCAAATGGGAGCAGATGGCGCATCTCTATCTCGAATCACTCTTCGGGTTAACTTGGGGTGAAAGTCTGAGTTGGTGGATTGTCAATTGGTTTCAGAACTGGATCCGTTATGTTCCGGACAAAACTATGAGCGCTGCCATCGCGCTTGTCGTCCTCAAGTACGGCTACCCTCTCTTTGAGCGGGAGCTGATTCATGGAGGGCCTGATGGCGAACGTCCAACCGATGAACGTGTCCTGCCGCTGGTCCTGGGGTTGCTTTATGCCCCTTCTTTCGCCGCCTTGCTCAGTAGCGAGACTTACGGGGGAATGGCCTATTGGCCTTTATGGGCATTGCCTTGGCTATTGATTTTCGGCGGCTATTGTTATCTGCGGTACTGGGGCACAAGTGAAGCTGTCATGCAGGCAGCCAAACTTCAACGAGCCGATCGCTATGCCCGTGCGTTGAAACAAATTGGACGGGAGACCTCCCATGAGTTCTGTAAGCGGCTCACCTTCGTGACGCTGATTGCAAGTCTTGTCTTTGCTCTTTGTCTTCCCGTGCTCTTGACGGATTTTTATCGTGCCACCTTCAAGTTTTTCTGTGTCGTGTACGGATTCCTGCTCGTGGTCCACCTTGTGCGCATCTCAATTGCGCAGAACATATCTATCGCCCGTGCTGACAACTAATCGTAACATGTGACCCGCCTCTCACCTTTCATGCCTCACCTCTTACGTTTCACGCCCGATGCAACTGTACGAAACGCGCGATTGCTGACCGGGTGACGAGCCCTACGATCTTTTCGTTCTCCATCACCACAAGACGGTCCCATCCGCCCTGGGCCATTCGTTCCATGGCCTGCATGGCTGACCAGTCCGGTGGAATACAGAAGTCAGGTGATGCCGGGCGCATGATCTCGCGGATACTGGTCCGCGGCCAGAGTGCTGTGGAAAGCGATCGCACATCTTGCACCGTGACCACTCCGAGAACTTCGCCTTCTCCGCATACAGGGAATCCCCCGAATCCATGCACGACAAAGCATCGATCGACTGCGTCCTGCACGCTCATATCCGGTAGCAGAGTCACAACGTGGTGAACCATGATCTGACGAACCGACAGCGACGCCAACAACAACCGAGGGGCCGCCTGTCGCCTGCTTGCCAATGCCGCGGCAAATAGGAATGCGCCGATAAAGATCAACCATCCCCCGTTCGTTGCAATGGAATGTCCCAGACTGCCAGACCAGGCTCCCGCCATTAAACCTGCGCCGATCAATCCAAGAGCGACGCCGAACCCTATTCCCACGAGCGCTGCCTGACTGGTTGCTCGATTAAAATCTTTGTTCCTGGCCCAGAGCCCGGCCCGTAAGACGCGTCCGCCGTCCAAGGGGAACCCAGGAATCAGGTTAAATAATCCGAGCTGCACGTTCACGATACCGACCAGACTTCCGAGGACGACAAGTCCCTTTACACCCGAGTGTCCGAACAGTGATTCCACGGCCATCGTTCCGCCGAGGCAGCCGGCACCAAGAATGAAGCTCACGAGCGGTCCTGCCATTGCGATTAAAAATTCAGCTCGCGGACTGGGAGGCTCCTTTCCCATGTGCGCCATCCCCCCGAAAATGAACAAAGTGATCTGCTTGATAGGGACCTGGTAGCGCAGTGCCACATATGAGTGTCCCAGTTCATGCAGAAGAACGGAGAGGAACAGCAAAAGGGCGGCAACACCACCCATTCCCCAATAACGAAGACCCGACAGCCCGGGTAACGCATCAGGCAGGTAGCCGGTTGCCAATGACCAGGTCACAAAGAAGAACACCGCAAACCAGGAGGCATGCACATGGATGGGGATACCGAGCGCACGGCCGATTTTCCAGTTGGCCAAAGACATACATTCACCCTAACAGCGGGGAATGCCAGCGTCAACTCGGCTTCGCGCACAGGATCGGGTATACTCATCACCATGCGATTGCGCGGTGCTTCGAGGATCCTGTACCTGGCCTTCACGGTGCTGTGTGCCTCAGCAATGCCTTTGCTCACAGAGGCCCAAGTGATCAAATCAGGTCCGCCTTCTTGTCCCGGAGTTGCCTTGACGTTCGACCTTTGCCCGGTGGGGAAAGGAACGGGCTATGACCAGGCATTGATCGACTATTTGATTGACCAGAAGATCCCCGCCACCTTCTTCATGTCGGGAAAATGGATAAAGAAACACGATCTGCACGTACGAGCCCTGCTCCAGATCCCATTTTTTGAAATCGGCACCCACGGGGACGTCCACGCCCATCTGCCACTCTATTCAGCGGACGAGCAAAAACAGGAAATTCTTGGACCGGTTCGTCTGCTCAAGACCAATTACGGGCATCACGCGACATTGTTTCGCCCGCCCTATGGAGAATTCAACGACGACACCGTCAATGTGGCCCGTGCCCTGGGCTTGCAATTCATTCTTTGGAATGTCGTGTCCGGCGATCCTGATCCAACGCTTACTGCAATTCAGATCGAAGACCAACTGAAGCGCTCAGTCCGGATGGGCAGTGTGATCGTGATGCACGCCAATGGAAAAGGCATGCATACACACGAAGTGGTGCAAGACCTCCACCAACACATCTTGCCAAAGCGAAACCTCACACCCATGACCATGAGCGATCTCTTAATCTGTAATGGGCAGGTTGCTCCATGACTGAATCGCCCGTTCGACCCATGACAGCGGAAGATCGTGCAGCCGTCATTGAATTGCTCACCGACTCTGATCCGTGGAAGCGGCTGGGCTATCAAACCAGTGACTGGGATAACTATTTCACACCGCTCCCGCAGGGGCGGGACAGTTACGTCGTGGACCAGAATGGCAGAGTGGCAGGTATTGCGGTCATCCGCCAGAAATTCTTGCTTGGCGACTATATAGAACTGCTTGGAGTGGCGAACTGGGCAAGAGGGAACGGCCTAGGATGGCGGTTGCTGGCTCATGTCGAGAAGGCTGTCTTTGCGAGGGCAAGGAATCTCTTCGCATGCGTGTCGGATTTCAACGACCAAGCCAGGCACTTTTACAAGCAACAGGGTTACCAAGAGATCGGCTCCATGGCGAACTTTTTGATCCCGGGTAGTTCAGAAATCCTCTTGCGCAAGACGATAGGACCAGCAAGGACGAGACAAGCATAGGAATCAGCCGTCAGCACTCAGCTATCAGTGTCACGAGTTTTATATTGACTGCTGATTGAGGAAAGCTGACTGCTTATAATGAGTATCATGCGAGTCAAGAAACTCCTCCACACCCGCATGCGCGTCAGTGATTTGAACCAAACGATCCGGTTTTATACGGATGTGCTCGGCCTTGAGGTACTGGAGCGGAAGACGTCGCCGCGAGGATCGCAGCTTGCCTTCCTCAAGGTCCCTAACAGTGACGAACTGATTGAGTTGACCAGCTTCCCCCCCAGCGGACCTGTGACTGTGCAGGAAGATCTCGTCCATTTGGCATTCCAGGTGGATAGCCTTGAGGAAACCATCGCCTCGCTCAATTCGATGGGGGTCAGGGTCACGGATGGTCCGACGCAGACATCCTCCGGTAGCCGATTTATTTTCATTGATGCTCCGGATGGGTATGAAGTCGAACTCATCGAACGTCCGCCCGGAGTCAAGATCGTCTGAGCCACGAACCATGGCCCTCTTCCCCTCTCCGCACCGTTCATGCTAGGTATCTCTCCCTGCTATCTGCTCGGCGCAAGGAGTTGCACATGAAGAATGAATTCTTTCGCGGGCATGGGCTGGGTAATGACTACATTGTGATAGACCCGAAAGAACTGTCATTTTCGCTCACCCCGTCAAGAGTCACTTCCATCTGTGATCGCAATTGGGGCCTCGGCAGCGACGGGATACTCGCGCTGGCCCCTTCAAAGAAAGCGGATTTCGGCCTGCGCATCTTCAATCCTGACGGCAGCGAGGCGGAAAAATCCGGCAACGGCCTGCGCATCTTTGCCCGCTATCTTCACGCGACCGGCAAAACGAAAAAGAAGCGCTTCACCGTCGAGACCAGAGGCGGGCTGGTCGCGATTGCCTTGCATGTGGACCGGCATGGAGATTCGAGCGCTGTCACCGTGGAGATGGGTCGGGCAACCTTCCGGCCGGCTGCACTCCCTTGTACACTGACAACCGGTGAATTGATTGAACAACCCATTGACGTCGGCGGCCAATCCCTCACGTTTACCGGGGTCAGTGTCGGCAATCCCCACTGTGTCGTCTTCAAACCGGCCGGGCAGTCCTGGTCGCGAGAGGATCTCCTGAGATTGGGACCGGCGCTAGAAAATCATCGCTTCTTCCCGAAGCGGACGAACGTTCAACTCGCCGTGCCGACCGGCCCACGGGAGATCTTCATACTGATCTGGGAGCGCGGGGCCGGCGAAACCCAAGCATCCGGGTCTTCGTCCTGTGCCGCTGCGAGTGCGGCAGTCCGGCTTGGTCTGGTGACAAGTCCGGTCACAGTGAAAATGCCGGGAGGCAAACTCAACATCGATGTCACCGCAGACTTCAGCCTCACCATGAAGGGGCCGGTTATGGAAGTTGCCAGAGGAACCTTGAGTCCGTCCTTTGTGCGATCGCTGCGCTGAGCTAGCTATCAGCAATCAGCCGTCAGCTCTCAGCATCAAATACTCAACCCAGGTTGCCCGTCTCCTCCTCACACCGTAGAATGATGAGGTGAAAACCCGAGTCCGATCGAATCCGAGGCTGACTGCTGAAGGCTGACAGCTTATGGCTACCTCTGCTGACCTCCAATCGAAACTCGACCACTTGCCCGATCAGCCGGGAGTCTATCTGTTTAGAGATAAGCAGGGCGAGTTGCTCTACGTGGGAAAGGCCACGGTCTTGTCCAACCGTGTACGGTCCTATTTCCAAAAAGGGGCCGACCATTCTCCGAAAACCACAGTCCTGGTCAGTCACACCACGGACCTCGAAACGATCGTCACTCGTTCAGAACTCGAAGCGCTCATTCTTGAAAGCAATTTGATCAAGCGACACAGGCCCCGGTTCAACGTGGTCTTACGGGACGACAAGCAATACCCTTATCTTCGCCTGCCGATCAAAGAAGACTTCCCGCGCCTCTCCATTGTCCGTCGCGTGCAGCAGGACGGAGCACTCTACTATGGCCCCTACACGCCGGCAGGAGCTTTGCGAGAGACGCTGAAAGTCATCAAGAAAGCCTTCCCTCTGGCTACCTGCACCATTGAGATCGACGGCAAGGCGGAGCGGGCCTGCATTGAGTTCGAGATCAAACGGTGCATGGCGCCCTGTACCGGCAATCAGTCGAAAGAGGACTATCGACGCATTGTCGCGCAGGTCCGTCAGTTCCTCGAGGGTCGCGACCATGAATTGCTGGATGATTTGCGCAGCCAGATGGAAATCGCGGCGGATCGTGAAGACTTCGAAGAAGCGGCGCGCTTGCGCGATCGGCTTTTCAACATCGAACGCACGCTCGAAAAACAGCGCATCGCTCAAACGGCGACAATCGACCAGGATGTGATTGGTCTAGCGCGGCAAGGCACAGCGGTGGATCTCCAGATTCTCTTTGTGCGCGGAGGCCTCCTGATCGGACGCAAAGACTTTTTCTGGCCCCACTCAGCCGATGCCGGCGATGAAGAGCTCGTTCGAGCTGCCATTGAACAGTTCTACAACAGAGACGGTCAGCCGCCCAAGGAACTGCTGATCCCTACAGAGCTCGACGATACCATGGTGATCGAAGAATGGCTCTCAGGCAAGCGCGGGAGCGGCGTTCGCATCGTGACGCCCGAGCGGGGCGTCAAGCATCAACTGCTCCTTTTGGCGGAAGAAAACGCCGGGGCCGCTGTTGCCAATCATCTCCGTGACGAAGAAATCGGACGGCAAGCCGTTGAAGAGCTGAAGCGACTGGTGCGACTGGACGTCGTACCTCGCCGCATTGAAGGATTCGACATTTCGAACACCATGGGCAATCAGTCGGTCGCATCCATGGTCGTCTGGGAAGACGGCCAGATGAAGAAAGCCGACTATCGTCGGTTCAAAATCCAAACCGTCGCAGGGGCCAACGATTTTGCCAGTATACAGGAAGTCGTTGTCCGTCGTTACGGAGCCAGCGAGAATCTGGCGCGCCCGGATCTCATTCTTGTCGATGGAGGATTGGGCCAGCTCGCTGCAGCGATGGAAGGTCTAAAACAGGTCGGGCACCAGAATATAGCCATTATAGGATTGGCCAAGGCACGCGGCGAGAAGGAAGAGAGAATTTTCTTGCCAGGCCGAAAAAATCCCCTTGTGCTTCGCGCGAACTCTCCGGCCACCCACCTCGTGCAACGCATACGCGACGAAGCCCATCGATTTGCCATCACATTCCACCGTAAGCTGCGCGACAGAGCCCTTCTGGCTTCCCCACTCGATCAAGTGAGCGGCGTGGGCGAGATGACACGGGCCCGCTTGCTCAAACAATACGGCAGCCTGGCGAACATCGCTGCTGCCACAGACAGCGAGTTGGCGGCGACCGGCCTCGATGCAAAAACCGTTTCGGAGTTGCGGAAAGCTCTCGCGAAGCCGACTCCGCCACACCGTTAAAGGGGGTAATCTTCCTGGTCCGTCTGGTTCATCTGGTTTGTTTCGTTTATTTCGTGGGCACGGTTCAACCAATAAACAAGACAAACCAAACAAACAAAATGAACAAGACTGATGGGCGGACCTTTGTGCATCCTGCTAAAACATGAACGTGAAGCTGAAGGTCCCTAAATGGACATACGCACGATAGGTCCCATCGACGGTCGGGTTGCGATTGCCAGTAACCGTGCGCGGTTCATAAAACCATTCCTGAAACACCACGTCCAATCCAATCGCTTTCGGCCAGAGAGCGGATGTTCCTCCGCAAGGTATCATGCCCAGAAACCGGCCCTGGCCTTGACACAAAAACCCGGCCCCAAGGGATAGGGCGTTGGAAGATAAAGAAATGATCCCAGGATTGAACGTCCTATCAGGAACGGGATCCTCGGTCTTGGTGTACCCCGATCGCAATGCCACGTCCCAATGAGGCAGCCACTCGGGATTGAACCATTTGTACTCGGTGCCGACCGCTATGACGGGCACAGACTTCCACTGTTGCGGCTGCGAAATGACCGCGCCCGAGGAGAGTTGAACGTCGAGGTCACGCATCGATTTCCACCCGACGTATTCCACGTCGAGCTCCAACTTCCACTCTCGCTCATTCGTACGAACCGGCCAGATCCCGAAACCACCGCTATAAATCTGAGGGAGTACGAGCTCGGTGGACGCATCGGCAACCTTCGCGCCGTTGATCAACAACGACCCATTCAATGGCAACACAGCCTGGGTACGATAGACCAGCCCGATAGAGGCGAGTGGCTTGCCATCGCTGTTTTTGAGGGGCGTATAGAGTAGGCTGGCGGTTGCGCCTGCCCCTGTTCCATTGCCATTGAGTTCGATTGAGGCGCCGGGAAGGGGCCCTGAACCTACCTGCTTCTGTTCCGCGTGTCCCTCTCCAATAAAACTTGCGAAGGTATAAATGTCTGCGCTTACTCCGACGGCCAGCTGATCGTTAAACCGATACGCCACGGTCGGCTTGATATCCATGAGCGGAAGCGCTGCAGAGGTGATGACGGTGTTGAAGGGGCCATCCACCGGATAGCGGGTGTTCAAGCCGAAGGGCGATGTAAGGCCAAGACCGATTGTCACATTCGACAGCCCGTCCCAGCCGAGAGATCCCAGGTTCGCACTCATGTAGAAATGGCTCGGTGGGGGGAACGCGATAGCTCCTCCAAAGTCTCCTTGAGTCTCTGTCCCGGTCGGGCTCGTAAACTTGATGGACCCACCAACCAGGGTTGCTCCTGTGACTAGTTGGATTCCTTTGACTTGAGTGAGTCCGGCGGGATTGTAATGAATGGCGGACGCATCATCGGCCTGGGCAACAAAGGCATTCCCCTGTCCAGCGGCAGTCGCTCCCTGTGGCTGGAACCGAAGAGCCTGCGCATGTCCAAGTGACGGACATAGGAAACAGACTAACCCTAAAGCCAAGAGTTCGTATCGTAAATTCCGCATCCCGTCATCTGTACCACGCATCATCTTTTGGCTGAGGGATTCGAGATTACGCTTTACCAAGATAATAGAAGTTCCTAGAATGTTGGTGAGGATATAGCCGACTTAGGGCGATCTTGCTAGGGCAAAAATGCCCTATCGCCAAGCTGCCTGGTATTATGGTAGCCTTCGTCCGGCCAATCCCTCCGGAGGATATGTATGGCACATGCTCGGACGAAGCGCCCCTTCCCCAAGAACCTCTTTACCCAACTAACCAAAGCCGAATGCGAAGGTTTTATCGAGGTACTGCACTTCGCGGTACAATCGGAAAGCGCTGAAGATGTCAAAGATGTGCTCGCACGTTTTCAAACTCTGTTCCCTTTTCCCCGAGTGATCGGCGGACTTGCAAAAATCAGTCGCACTGGCTCATTTGAAGGCTTTACCAATGTGCTCAATGTCAGCTATCCGGAAGAATGGCTCCGCCTGTACTGGCAGAAAGGGTACTTCGAATGCGACCCGGTTTTCCAGACGGCTTTACGGGAACCAGGAACACAGCACTGGGAATCAACCTACAAAACCACGAGTTCGGACAGGCAGCAGGAATTTGTGGCTGCGGCCAAGGAGTTCGGTTTAGGAGATGGCATCACGACCGGATCAGCGGATTCTGCCTGCGGAGTCGCAACATTTTGCTCATTTGCATCCGCTGAGCGTGTGGACGCAAAGCGATATATGTCGCTCATCGAGTACTTTGGATACCACATCCATCTTGCGCTCTTGCGCACCACTCCGAAGACTTCCCAAGCAGTTGCTCCCTGCGTCAGAGAACTCACGCTACGAGAGATGATGATTCTCAACTGGATAAAAAACGGCAAGACGAATTGGGAGATCGCCAAAATCATCGGTGTAACTGAGCGGACTATACGATTCCATTTGGAAAGCATCTTTTCGAAGCTGGACGTCACCTCGCGATCCCATGCGATCGCCACTGCTATCGAACACGGCCTGCCAAATGTGGTGTAATTGAAGTCGGTTTTCTTTGCTCCTTCATACGAGCACCCAGCCTTCCCACCGAATAAGGCCCAACTCGCATTCCATCAGGCGTCCGCACCAGTTAATACCAGCCTCTCGCGGTTTGAATACGTGGAGGTACGACCCATAACCATCTCGCCTTGCAGCGTTTTAAAGGAGGATATCCATTTCAGGAGCTGTGGTTTGTGGATCGCGTTTTCTTCGTCGAATCGAACCATATCGTACAACGCTGCCACGGAACTGGCTCCAGCTGGAGGAAGCACCACAGGCTTCCCTATCATCTCACAGGGGAATCCTAGTGCTCGAAGCGTTCGAAAGAACCGATGCTCGACCTCTAGATAATAGTACCGAATACCGTTCTCAACCGCCCACTGATAGATACCTTTTAACAGTGCCAGCATCAGCCTGTACGAGAGTCCTCTGTCCCTGATTTCAGGATCCACCGTGAGCCTGGTGATCTCGGCAGTATCTGAAGTTTTTCTGATTTGGTAGCCGGCTGGGAGTAGGGCGCCAAACTCATTTTCGAGCATAAACTGCCCGGAAGAGGGAATGAGTCGAGCCACCCCAACCACGGCACCATCATTTCTGACCAGGCCGACGGTTACCCCCCACAGATCGTACAGATCCATCTCTTGTCCGTCATCCGTTTCAGGAACCCATTTCAGTGACTCGGCAAACACTTTGTGCCGAAGGCGATAGGATTGGGCGAGCTCCTTTCCCTGTAACGTTTTCACAACCAACTCATTTTCACAGAACTCGATGTCTTTCAAATTACGCATCCGGTGTCTCCTTTCCAGGCAGGGCACATAAATACCGACTCGTTGGGCCACCGGTTTTTCATAATCCACGTATTTCGTCACCTGGCGATTCCGCCAGGTGACGAAATACACGGCAGGCGTATATTCCTAGTGGTCACTCAAACTGATGAGGCCCGGTGCGGGCAAGAATCCGAAGGCGTTTACGGCGTGTCACATAATTGAAAGGGTGATGCAACTGATGAAAGATCGGCGAGGGTTTCAGATCATAGACGGGTTTCGGTACTCCTCCGGAAAACCGGAGAATCACCATGGAGCGCGCGTGCAGGGAACTCCTAGCCATGCAATCGAGGCGAATCCTTGCCTGCTGCATGGACAGATTGAAAATAGTCTGACCGCAGCCCTCACGGCTTCCGAGCGGCGATTGAGCGCACTACTGCACGATCGCAGCCGAATCGGCCGGGAGTTGCACGATTCCGTATTACAAGCGCTCTATACAATCGGGTTAACCCTTGAGCAATCCCCTGGATTACGCAGGGATGCGACACCGGCTCTGTCGAGTTCCCATGATCAGGCTGCTGATCAGATCTACAAACTCATCCAAGACATCCGACGAATGATTCTCAGTGTGGAATCCGAGAGCGTGGACCCTTTTAGACTGATTTCCGAGTTACAGGCTCTCGCAGAGACCTTTAAGCGGGTGAGCGGGCTGCAAATTCGTGTAGAAGTCGACCCGGCGGCAGAAGAGATTCTGACCGGTGAAGAGGCGCGTGAACTCGTGACGATTGCCAGAGAGGCCTTGAGCAATTGCGTCCGTCACGCCCAGGCAACGCGTGTCGTGATTGCCCTCCGCCACATCGGTTCACGGGTACGACTGAGCATTCGTGACAACGGATCAGGATTCGATGTCGGGCATGAACCGGCTAAGGGCATTGGGTTCGCGTATATGGAAAATCGGGTTCGGAAGATCGGGGGTCGGCTGGACATCCAGTCCGTGACGGGTCGAGGGACTTGCATCACCGCTGACGTTTACCTTGAGCCGATCCTCAGGCCGATATGAACAACTCACTCGCCTATCTCGTAGAGGGATTCGTTCCGTGATTGGGACACAACTTCTAAAACTTCTCGTCGTCGGCGATCACGGAGTGGCGCGCCAGAGCATGAAACAAATTCTTGAAGATATCTTCCCTCATGTTGAAGTCGAAGAGGTTGACAGCGGTCCGAAGGCAATTGCAGCGGTGCAGCAAGAGCCTTGGGATTTAGGGATCGTGGATATCGGCCCCTCTGATCAGAGCGGATTGGAGCTGCTTGCCAAGTTACACAACGCAGCTCCCAGGCTTCCTCTGGTGGTTTTGGGCCGGCACACCGAAGAGCAATATGCCATTCGGGCCTTTCGGGCAGGAGCGATGGCCTATCTCACGAAACAGACCGGGCCGGAGGAGTTGGCAGGAGCAGTGAAACAAGTCCTGACCGGCCGCATGTATGTCACCGCCTCTCTCGGGGAACAGATGGCCGGCAGCAGGGGGAAAATGGCTACCGGTTACGGCCAACACTCTTTGTCGGAGCGAGAGCTCGAAGTCCTCGTCTTGATAGCCCGGGGCCGGTCTGTCAAGAGCATTGCACAGTCCCTCGCGCTGAGTTCCAAGACCGTCAGTACTTATCGAGCGCGTCTTCTCGACAAGTTGCAACTCAGGACCACAGGCGAACTGGTTCGCTACGCTCTAGACCATCAATTGGTTAAATAGCCACGACGATCAGACCGCATTCTCTCTCGCCGCACTTGATTTCGCTTTTAACAAGGCACGTAGGGTGACAAGATGATCAACGTCGTGCTCCGCTTTCGTGTATCTCAGAGCCGATACGAAACAGAGGACTCCTCCATTGCGATGCTTAACGATTGATCATCCTTCCACGAAGATCGACGTTCCGTCTCTCATGAGTGCAGCGCCGTTGTTCGAATTGACAGGCCGCACCCTCCCCGAATAGGATAGCGCGCCGTGAGTCACTCCGATCATTTAGAGCCTACCGCAGCGAGACACCCACACGCTCCCGTCAACCGCGCCGAGCACCTGTTTGAAACCGTCGTGTTCGCCAGCCGGTGGATTCAAGCCCCACTCTATGGGGGCCTCATCGTGGCCGAGTTACTGTACGCATACAAATTTCTCGTCGAACTATGGGAAATGATCCGACATATTGATCAGCAGCAGGAGACCATATTCATGCTGGGCGTTCTGGGGTTGATCGACGTCACGATGGTGGCGAATTTGCTCACGATGGTGATCATCGGCGGATATGCAACATTCGTGAGCAAACTGGATTTGGAGGGCCATGCCGATCGACCGGACTGGCTGACCCATATCGATCCCGGCACGATAAAAATCAAGCTTGCGGCCTCACTGATCGGTATCTCCAGCATTCATCTCCTGAAATCGTTCGTGAACATCGCGCACGAAGATCTCGAGCACGTCAAGTGGAAGATCTTCATCCACCTGACCTTCATCGGATCGGCCATCCTATTAGCCTGGACCGACAAGATCATGCAGAAAGAACGCAAACACTGACCCAATGTGCCAATGCCCATGTGTTCAGGCTGAAGACTGAAGTTGGTTTCTGCCTCTAACAGCCTTCAGCCTATCCACCTGCGCGAGGCAACGATGAAGCGATTACCACATCTCTTGTTCGCTCTTCTGATCATGCTACTCATGCAGACGGGCTGCAGTTCCTCAGTTCTGCAACTCGGCGACGGGCTGTACCTCCACCGTGGAGAGTTTCAGCAGAAGTTGGCCGATAACAAAGAGCTCGCGGCGAAGTTCTTGACCTGCACCGGGCAGGCCCACGACGAACTGCCGAACACGCGACGCGACGACGGTGCCGCGATAGAGCCGCTGTCCACGACAACCCGCGAAAAATACACGATGAGCATGATGCCCTTGATGGAGGTTATCGAAACAATTCGCCGGAGTCATGCCGCTAACGAAATCTCCCTTTCCATCCTTGCCGATGTTCTCGACGACATGGTTGGCGATGCGAATGCGCATATCGACTTGAGCAAACTCCAGCAGATCATCGAAACGGCGCAACAATGGGATGGGTATCCCGGATTGGATGAGGAGCGACTCGAACGGGACTCTTCCCGCTTCGCTCGGATGTTGCTGACGTACAATAAGGCCTATTTCGGCGATCTGAGTTTCACACCAAGATCAAGTGCCACGGAGGCAGGACTTCGAGGGGTTGTCAAAACGACCTCGAAGGGGTTCGTCGATCGAGGCGGCAGCGCCTGGCTCTTTCCAGGAATCTCGGCGGAAATTGAGAGGAGCCCTGCCAATTCAGGTCTCCCCTCGCCCTCTACGGTCGACTCTCAACGTGTCAGCGCCGATCTGATGCGCATTTTCCTGGAGGCCTTCTTCGACACGGCCTATCGGGTTCCAGCTGTACATGGCGCGACGGCATTGCGAGTGAGACCCGGCTCCCAGGAATTGCCCTACCCAGAGTTCGATGCCGATCACCCTCAGATTTCCCTAGAGGCCTTGGGTCGGGTGACTCGTGACGCCATGCGCGCCGAAGCCGCTGTCACATCCCTCGTGGGAAAAACGGTTCGCGGCGGAAGTGTGTTCGGTACTCAGAACGAGACGCTTGCTGCTACGCTTGAGACAACCGCAGGGGTCATCGCAAAGAAGCTCACCGAGCATGAAGGATTCTGTTATTACCAGATCGTCGTGAATCAGCCGGCCATTGCCGCGCATGACCAGAATGGGGCAGGGCAGGAAGCGGTCTCGAGCGGGTTCGGCACACCGTTTTCACAGCGCCTGTCATTGCCATGAAGGGGTCAGAACCCCCTTCCCATCCCGCCAGTACGGAACCCAGGCAAGAGAGACAAGTTTCACAGCAATGTTGGATTTGGTGGGCTTGAGAGAGACGGTTTCGAGTTTCTCGTTGAGGGGATCGGTCGCGGCTGCGAGGGTATCGGTCTCTTTCTTGAACTGCGCTTCGAGATCGGCTAACTGTTGTTGCAACGCTGCCACATTCTCCTCGGCTTGCCCCACGTCCTTCGATTCCTTGATCGCACGTCCGGCTCCGCGAATCGCGGTTGTCGCTCGTCCTATATTTGTCGCGCTGATCGTCTTCCGCCCGAGGAATGCGCCCAGGATAGAGGCACCGACAGAAATGGCCGCCTGCATTTGACTCGATCGAGACTCGGCTTGCTGCCGTTCGACCATTTGCCCAGCACGTCTGATCCGATCTTGAAGGGCTGCAATCTTCGGCGCGTATTTCTTTCGCAGCCCATCCGATTGTTTGTCCCGGACTTCACGACCTGCTTGTTGCAACCGCACGCGGAAATCTAGTTCCGGTTCACCCGGTGTCGAGAATTCTTTCGTGCTGGGGCTCTTGAAGAGATCGATTTTCCGAGTTCGAAATAGCCAACCGGAAAACTCCTTGCTCCAGGCGCCGAAACTCTCTGCCTTGCTCGCCGCACTGGGAACCGATCCGAACTGGGCGTTGTCCACTGGTATGGACTCCAAGTCGGCCAGAGCCAAGTCCGCCTCCACGGCATGATCCCAGTCCAGCGTCACCGGTCCGTCTGAGATCGGCGCAAGCACAGTTACATCCTGGGTGACATCGATGCCGGTCTTGCTGTCCGATACGCGCACTTGCGAAGAGCCGAGCAGCATCGGCTGGTAGATCAAGGTACTGCCGTTCGGCAGCGTACCGCGGATAGGAATGAACTGCTGCGGCACATCGGGCGGAAGCATGGGCCTCTGCTGGTGAGGGGTGAGGCGTAAGGGGTGAGGCGATGGTCCCAAATCTTCCGTCCCCTTACCCTTTACCCCCAACCCCTTACCGGCCTTGAGAGGGTCCATCAGCGTCTTAATTTGCGTTCGCGTCAGTGGCCCTCGAAGGTAGGAGAGCGTCCATCTCGTCTGAAATATTTCTGGTGCGTCTTCATGCACATTGTTCATGAGGAAGACCCGGTTCCCCAGTCCTGCAAGAAGCTGTTCCATCTGTTGCGTATCGAATTTCTTACCCGAGCTGACGGAAGCGCCTTCGAGGCCTTCGAGTACCCGCGCCTTGTCTCGTTCCGTTTGCAGCCGCCCGATGAACCATGTGCCGGTATTCGCCAGGCCCTTGTAGTCCAGATCGACGGGATTCTGTGTCGCCAACACCACGCCTAGCCCGAAGGCGCGGGCCTGCTTCAGCAATGTCAGTAACGGTTGCTTCGACGGAGGATTGGCGACGGGGGGGAAGTAGCCGAAGATCTCGTCCATGTAGAGGATGGCACGGAGGCTGGTCGTTCCGGACTGCGCCCGGACCCAGCCGAGTGTCTGGCTCAACAGCAGCGTGACAAAGAACATCCGCTCGGCATCATTCAGATGCGCGATCGAGAAAATGGCGAGCCGGGGCTTGCCTTTCGGTGAATGGAGCATCTGGCCGACATCAAGCGCTTCTCCTTCCAACCAGGCTGAAAATCCCGGCGCGGCCAATAGATTGTTTAGCTGCATGGTGAGGCCAAAGCGTTCCTTCGATGGATAGAACGAATCCAGATCCAACACACCGATCTTCGTCGCAGGCGGAGTTTGGATCTGTTGAATCAACGCGGCCAGATCCAGATCCCATCCAGCCTTCCAGGTGTGGTCGAAAATCGTCGACAGAAGAATATGCTCGCGACTCTTGATGGGATCGGCTTCGACGCCGATGAGACTCAACAGGCCCGTCACAGTCGTGCCAATCCGCTCTCGTAACATCTCGGGATCGTCCACGATCTCCCGCGACGGCGCCGCGAACGATTTGAGTATAGAGACCGGAATGCCTGCGTTGCTGCCAGGTGTATAGATGGCTATATCGGCGGCATCGCGGAGCTTTTGAATCCGTTCACCGCTCTGGCCCCAATCTGCCAATCCCTTCTTCCACATCCCAGCCTGTTGGGTCGCATAGTCCGACGACGAGAGTCCCACCTTGCGCGCATCGTCCTCGTTGACCCAGGGCGAAAAATCCTCACTGCGGAGTTGCGGAAACGTCAGCATCAAGTTAGCCAGATCTCCCTTGGGATCGATAACTAGGGCAGGGATGCCGTCGATCGCTGCTTCTTCGAGGAGCCCGATACAGAGGCCCGTCTTCCCGCTACCGGTCATGCCGACGCAGACTGCATGGGTGACCAGATCTTTCGAGTCGTACAGAAGCCAGCCAGGTTTCGCTTGTTTGGTTGCGAGGTCGTAAGGCCGACCCAAATAGAACACGCCAAGCTTTTCAAAATCTTCTGTCGAAACGCGATCGGGTGGTGGCACTGCAGGCTTCGCCAGCTCTCTGGCTCTCGACGACTCTTTTTGTTTAGTGGTCATCGCTCACCATTCTTCTTTACAGGTAACGAACAGAGCGCACGATAGGGTAATCACTTCCTGGAGTGTTTTCAATTGGGCTGTCGCGAACTCATAATGGCTGCTCTGATTCGCCGACACTTGAGAACAATACTCGACGAAGGCAATGCCTTAGCTAACGAGAACAACCACTCACCAAGACGAGTTCTTGTACTTGAGGTATCCATACCAGGCGATCGTCAGAAAAATGTTCGACACGATCAGCAGGGCAATTGTTTGCATAGTCCTCCTTCTCGAGAGAGTTTTAACGCCTACGGGCAATGGCTCGTTAGCTTCGCTCCTTCTTATCGAATGCTCTAACTTGCGCGAAAAGATGTTTGTTGTAGCAGTCATCGCAAAAGCATCTGAGCGGCTGATGGCCATTGATGCCGTCAGCCGCTCCTAACCTTTTCTCTTTGGCGGGGGTCGAAGGGATGGATATGGAGGGAGTCGTCATAGCGAGAGTGGAACAACATTAGCCGTGTGAATGCCGCTGTGCGACGACATGCGACCCTCGGTCGCGCTTTAGAGGAGCACGTGGTCAACAGTAAGAGACCAGATGCAGCCTCCGCTTAACGCATTATGGCGACTCCAGGAATATCCGCCCTTCGTCACCCCGATCATCCCACCCCTGCTTCCCTCAACACCTGTCCCGTATACGATCGCTTCGACCTGGCTATTTCCTTCGGCGGTCCTTCGGCGACGATCTCACCGCCTCGATCCCCGCCTTCCGGTCCGAGGTCGATGACCCAATCGGCATTCCTGATCACATCGAGATTATGTTCGATCACGACCACGGTATTGCCGGCTTCGACAAGCCGATCGAGCACGTCGAGCAACCGTTGCACATCGGCGAAATGGAGTCCGGTTGTCGGCTCATCCAAAATATACATAGTACGGCCGGTCGGACGCTTCGACAGTTCGCGCGAAAGCTTGACTCGCTGCGCCTCGCCTCCGGACAACGTCGTGGCAGACTGGCCGAGTTTCACGTAGTGCAGCCCGACATCGTGCAAGGTGTCGAGCTTCCGTTTGATGAACGGAATATGCTCGAAGAACTGCACAGCATCGTCCACGGTCATATTCAACACATCGGCGATACTCTTTCCCTTATGATGGATCTCCATAGTCTCCCGGTTGTATCGCTGGCCTTTGCAGACCTCACAGGTGACATAGACATCCGGCAGGAAATGCATCTCGATCTTGATCAACCCATCGCCTTGGCAGGCCTCACAGCGGCCGCCTTTTACATTGAAACTATAGCGGCCCGGCTTATACCCCCGTACACGGGACTCGGGTAGATTGGAATAGAGATCCCGGATGAAACTGAACAGACCTGTGTAGGTAGCCGGGTTTGAACGCGGAGTCCGACCGATCGGAGACTGGTCGATGTCGATCACCTTATCCAGCGTTTCGGCACCCAGCAGTTGTTTGCAACCGTCGATCTTCGGTTTCTTGTGATAGAGCAACTGAGAGAGGGAATGGAACAGCACTTCGAGCACCAGCGTACTTTTTCCCGACCCGGACACGCCGGTCACACAGGTGAGCAGACCGAGTGGAATCTTGGCGGTCATTCCCTTCAGGTTGTGCTTCGTAGCCCCTACGATGGACAAGACCCCCTTAGCCTTGCGTTGGCGGCGAGGCAGGCTGACCATCTGGGTGCCGCGAAGATACTGGCCCGTCAGCGAGTCGAGATTCCCCATGACGTCGGTCGGCGTGCCTTGGGCAATGACCTGCCCTCCATGCGTCCCTGCTCCAGGACCCATATCCAGTAGATGGTCCGCTGCCATCATGGTCTCAGCATCGTGCTCGACCACTACCACCGTGTTGCCCAAGTCGCGCAGGCGCAGCAAGGTTTGGAGCAGGCGACGATTATCTCGCTGATGGAGGCCGATCGACGGCTCGTCGAGGATGTAGAGAACGCCGACGAGGCCGGAGCCGATTTGCGTGGCAAGCCTGATGCGTTGACCTTCTCCACCCGACAAGGTCGCAGCTGCCCGATCCAACGTCAGGTAATCCAGACCGACGTTGACCAGAAACCCGAGTCGCTCGCGAATTTCTTTCAAGATGCGATGGGCAATCACCAATTCGCGCTCGGTAAATTTCAACGAATTGAAAAAGTCTGCTGCCGCTCGTACGGAAAGATGCGTCACCTCCGCAATCGACTGTGTAGCCACCTTGACGGAGAGGCTTTCAGGGCGCAGCCTCGTACCTTTGCAGACATCGCAAGGCTCCATCAAGGTGAGATCTTCATCATCAGAACAGCCGGGTGCCATGGCATAGCCGATGCCGTCGCAAGCCGGACAGGCTCCGTGCGGACTGTTGAACGAGAACACGCGCGGCGTGATTTCCGGATAACTGACGCCGCAGCGGATACAGGCGAGTTTCTCGCTAAAGAGTGACATGCTCCCATTATCCACCAGCACCGCGACAAGCCCGCCGGCGAGTTTCAGCGAAGTCTCCACCGAATCCGCCAAGCGTCGCGTCAACGATTCGCCCGGTTTCATCACCAGCCGATCGATGACGACTTCGATCGTATGTTTCTTCTGTTTGTCGAGCGCGATGTCCTGGCCCAGGTCAACCGGTTGACCATCTACCCTGGCTCTGACATAGCCGGCCCGGCGCATGTCGAGGAGTTCCTTGCGATACTCTCCCTTCCTCCCGCGGACGATCGGGGCCAATATCTGGAATCTGCTCCCCTCGGGAAGCAGGCTGATTGCATCAACCATCTGCTGCACGGTCTGAGCCGTGATTTCATCGCCGCATTGGAAGCAATAGGGGTGTCCGACACGAGCAAAGAGAAGGCGGAGATAATCGTAGATTTCTGTCACCGTTCCGACCGTGGATCGGGGATTGTGGCTGGCGCTTTTTTGTTCGATGGAAATGGCGGGCGAGAGTCCTTCGATCGAATCGACATCCGGCTTTCCCATCTGTTCGAGGAACTGACGGGCATAGGCCGAGAGCGACTCGACGTACCGTCGTTGCCCCTCGGCATAGATGGTGTCGAAGGCCAGCGACGACTTGCCGGACCCGCTCAACCCCGTGATGACGACGAGCCGGTCGCGCGGGATGGTCACGTCGATGTTCTTGAGGTTGTGCTCCCGCGCCCCTTTAATGATGATCGTGTTATGCATTACATTAGAGGCGGGATTATAGCATGCAGGCTTGGTCGCCTTGACAAACCTGGAAGGCAGATGCTACCACGCTCTCATGGTGCATGTGGATACACCGCCCGTCCAGAAGGGGACTGACACTCAAGCTGCCCCGATTGCCGTATCGACCTGGACCGGCTCGGCACGTGAACAAGCTGTTCAACGGATGTTCACATCGATCGCCGGGGCGTATGATCTCAACAACACGCTCCTGAGCTTCGGGTTACATCACAAGTGGAAGGAAATAACTGCCTCTTATGTCCCTATTACGACAGAAGGCCTGGCACTCGACGTCGGCTCCGGCACAGCCGATCTTGCACTGCTGATCGAACCCCGCATTGGAGCCAAGGGTCGCGTCATTGCCTCCGACCTAAATCACGCCATGCTTGTCGAGGGGCTGAAGAAAATCACCGGGCGGGGTCTGGGACAGAAGATCACCTGCCTCGAAGCCAATGCCGAGCATCTGGGATTTCCCGACGGGACCTTCCATGCTGTCACGACAGGGTTTTGTATGAGGAACGTCGGCGATCTTCGGCGTGCAGTCACGGAAATTCATCGTATCTTGCAACCGGACGGGCGTTTTGTGTGTCTGGAGTTTTCCCGACCGGTCTTTGGCTGGCTTCGGGCTCTGTACGATTGGTATTCGTTCCGGCTTCTTCCCTGGATTGGTACAAGAGTGGCGCATGATACGACCGGCGTCTATGAATATCTCCCTGCCTCAATCCGGAACTTCCCAGACCAGGAACGATTGAAACAGGTGCTCCTCGACGCAGGATTTCGTCAAGTCACATATCGTAACCTGACCGGCGGAATTGTGGCGATTCATGTGGCAACCAAATAATGGTCGGAAAGTCCATAAGGTCGCAAAGTCGTTGCATCCCCGGCTTCCGACTATTGGACTTTAGGACTTGACGACTTTTGGACTATTTAGACCATGGATTCTATCCTTTACATCTTTCTCCCCTGCAAGAAGGTCTATCCCATCGGTGTGACTTATCTGGCCGATTTTATTCATCGGCGCAAGCCGGAGGTGCGGCAGCGCATCCTTGATCTCTCTCTTTTTCCTGAAGCCCAACGGAGCCGTGCGGTCCGCGATGCCGCCACGGAGTTCAAGCCGGATCTTGTCTGCTTCTCCTGGCGCGATATTCAGATCTTTTCCCCGCATGAGGGAGACTCCTCGCTGGAACATGCGTTTAATTTCTACTTTGCGAGCAATCCTCTCAAGAGGGTCGTCGCCTCGTTCGCTGGCCTACAACAGCTCTACCGCTACTATAGCCATATCCGCGCGACACTCTCGTATCCCTGGTTGATCGCGAAGGAGTTCCCGAAGGCACAGATTATGATCGGTGGAGGAGCCTTTACTGCCTTTGCCGACCAGCTCATCGAGAAACTACCTGAGGGGACCATCGGGATTCTTGGGGAAGGTGAAGACGCCATCCTCAAGGTGATCGAAGGCCAATCGTTGGAGAAGGAACGCTATATTGTCAGGGAGGGAAACACTGTTCGAAAAGGCCAGCAGGGCTCGCCGGCCCTCCTTGATGCGCTTACTGTGGATTTGCCCTACCTGACTTCGATCTTCCCGCAGTATCGGGAGTACATGGACGAATCTATCGGGGTCCAGTCGAAGCGAGGTTGCCCCTACGACTGTGCGTTCTGCCTGTATCCCTATATTGAAGGAAAAAGGGTCCGCTATCGGCCCCCCTCCATGGTCGTGAAGGATATTTCACAGCATTACCACCAGTGGGGCGCCAGACGTTTCTGGTTCACGGATGCTCAGTTTATTACCGGCAAGGAAGCCTATCCTCAATGCACCGAAATCCTTGAACGGATTCTCGCGGAGAAGCTGGAGATCGAATGGTCCGGCTACATCAGGACGTCGCTCATCACCTCAGAGCTTGCCAAACTGATGGTTCGGTCTGGTGTTGGAGATCTCGAAGTTGCCATTACGTCGGGTTCCCAGGAGGTGTTGAACGACCTCCATATGGGATTCAAACTTGAACGGCTGTACGATGGCTGTCGTTATCTCGCGGAAGCTGGATTCAAAGGCAAGGTCATTCTCAACTATTCGCTGAACAGTCCAAAAGAAACCGAAGAATCCTTACTCCAAAGCGTGGAGTCCTATAAGAAGGTCGCTTCGATCTTGGGCGAAGAGCGAGTCTTCCCTCTCATGTTCTTCCTGGGGATTCAGCCGAACACCGATCTGGAGCAACGATTGCTGGAAGAGGGATATCTTTCGGCCGGGTACAATCCTTTGATGTTGACGCCGACAAGTATTAGAAAGCTTCTCTATAACCCGGCGCCGCTGAATTCGTTTATCGCCAAGGCCTGCCTTCGAGCCTGGGAACGGAAGCAGGGAAGTCGAGACCCGCGAAGGTGGACAGGATCTCTGTCCCAAACTCCAAAAGAATCTGGCCCCTATGCTGATAAGAACTTAATCCGAGGGATCGAAGGGAACTCCGGACGCGACGCTCTTCTGACCCTTGAAGAGATTCTCCGATCCCGTCAATCGCTTCGCTCCGCCAAGGATTCAGGCGAAAGGTCCGTCGTAACCCCGGCATCCTAGGATCCTCTTACCGACACGCATCGACGCCTTGCATTCGAATTCAGGCCGGTGCTATCATCGATGTTCTTTCGGGTTGTGGAAGTTCGCAAACCAATTGGAAATTTTGACAAATACTCCTGCTCGCCCTGGTCCGGATGGTACCTTGAGGAGACATCTCGATGTATAAGACGATCTATGTCCCGGTCGATAACTCCGACCATTCCAACACAGCTGTCGATGTCGGTGTTCACTTCGCCAAAGCGTTCGGCTCGAAGATTGTGGGCAGCCATGTCTATGCGGCCAAGATGCATGACAAACGCTTCAAACAGATGGAGGCGGGCTTACCCGAAGAATACCATGATGAAAAAGAGCTCGACCGGCAGCGCCAGATCCATGACTCGTTGATCACCCGCGGACTCCAGATCATCACCGACTCCTACCTCGACTACGTCGATAAGAAATGCGCCGAAAACAACCTGCCGATCGAGCGCCGCTCGCTCGAAGGCCGAAACTGGAAAGTGCTCGCCGAAGACATCAATACCAATGCCTACGACCTGGTGATTATGGGCGCCCTGGGTGTCGGTGCGGTGAAAGACAGCGTGATCGGCAGCAACACCGAGCGCGTGCTTCGTCGCGTGCGGAATTCGGACATGCTGATTATCAAACAAACCCAGCCCATGAGCGATGGGAAAATTGTGGTGGCGGTGGACGGTAGCCCCTATTCCTTCGGGGGACTCATGACCGGCCTCACACTAGGCAAGGCCTTCAACATGCCTGTCGAAGCCATATCGGCCTTCGACCCCTATTTTCACTACGCGGCCTTTCATAGCATATCCGGTGTGCTCAACGAAGAAGCCGGTAAGGTATTTCGCTTCAAAGAGCAGGAAAAATTGCACGAGGAGATCATCGACAGCGGCCTCGCGAAGATCTATCAGTCGCATCTCGATATCTGCCGCGAAATCGCTCAGACCGAGCGAACCGACATTAAGACCACCCTGCTGGACGGCAAGGCCTTCGAAAAAATCATTCAATACGTGCGCAAGGATATCCCGGCCTTGCTCATTGTCGGGCGGATTGGCGTGCACAGCGACGATGATATGGACATCGGCAGCAACACGGAAAATCTCCTGCGATCCGCACCTTGTAACATCTTGGTTTCAAACAGGAAGTACGTACCGCCGATCGATACGTTGGCGGAATACACCATCGCCTGGACGGAAGAAGCTCTCCGCAGGATGGAAAAAATCCCGATATTCGCCAGAGGTGTGGCCAAGACGGCGATCCACCGCTATGCCATCGAAAAAGGCCATACCATCATTAGTAACACGGTAGTCGATGCGGCTGTAGGGCATATCCTACCCAAGGGCGCGATGGATGCCATGCGGGCACTGGGTGGGAATCTGGATGCCGCGGGCATCGATCGCAACAAAATGCAGGCTGATGAGTCCGTGGTGAAAGATCTTATGGGGTCGACGCTCAGTGGCATGATGACCGAGATTGTGGAAGAAAAGCCGAAAGTGAGCGCTGAAACCCAGGCTTATTTGGACCGGATGGCTCAAAATTACTTCGTCTGTGACGGTTGCGGTTACATCGGCAAGGGCGATACTCCCGTCAAATGTCCCGTCTGCGCCGCCGAAGGCGATCGATTTAAACTGGTTGACAAGAAGCTTTTCGACGCGGCAGCGCATGCCGAAGGGGTCCTGGAGACCGACCTGGCCTACGATGATGTTCCCATGCAGTGGACGAAAGATGCCAAAGAAGGAATTCGTGCAGTTCCGGCCGGATTCCAACGCCGGCGCGCCAAGGCCAAAATTGAAAAAACTGCCCGCAAGCTCGGCATGACGACGATTACGTTGGAATATGCCGCGCCCATGATTCAGGAAGCCGCCTCCGAAGACTACACTCCTATTTTTGCTAACAAGGCAACTGGTGCTTCTACAGAGGCCCAAGCTACTGTAGACGCTGCAACAAATGGCACCAATGATGGAATTGCTTCACCAGTGCCTGCTTCTCCCTACACCTGGATGCCAGAGGCTCAATTACGCCTCGAACGGGCTCCTGAAGGGTTCATGCGCGACTGTACGCGTGCCCTCATCGAAAAGCATGCCGATAAGATCGGTGTCATGGTCATCACAGCTGAAGTGGCTCAAGAGGGTATTGAACAAGCCAAGGGCTATATGGCGGAAGCCATGAAAACCGGCAACCTGAAGGACATGATCGCGAACCTGACCAGGAAGGTGAAGTCGTAAGTGCTGAGTGCTGAGTTATAGGGCCAGCTCGCTAATATTGTTCCCAACTCAACACCGAGCACTCAATTCTCAGCACCCAGGACTCGTATTTATGGGCAAGTCTCTCCCTATCCTCAACTCTGCGGTGTTGTCTGGGCCTCTGCCAAACTCAACACTCAGCACTCAGCACTCGGCACTCATTGGTGATGGCCGGACCGTCGATGACTTTAAACCCTATCTCATCGCGCTGAACCTCACGAAGCGATGTAATCTCAAGTGCGATCATTGCTATCTCGATGCGACGACGAAGTCCGCTGGTGGGGAGGACGAACTCTCGACAGAAGAATGTTATAAGCTCATTGATCAGATAGCTCTGGTCAACAAGGGCTGCCTTCTCGTCATCACGGGCGGCGAACCGCTCGTCCGTCCTGATATCCTCGACATTGCGCGCCATGCCGTGAAGGTGGGTTTCATGGTGGTGTTCGGAACCAACGGCATGTTGATCGATGACCGGCTGGCGAAAGAACTGGTCGAGATCGGTGTGATGGGCGTGGGGGTCAGCATCGATTCGCTCGTTCCTCAGAAACACAATCGCTTCCGCGGCGTACCCGGTGCGTGGGAGGCCGCCCTCGCCGGCATCGAAGCCTGCAAACGGAACGGGTTGGCGTTCCAAGTGCACTTCAGTGCACAACCCATGAATTATCAGGAACTGCCTGAGGTGATCGATTGGGCGCACCAGCTTGGCGCCAAGGTGCTCAATGTCTTCTTCATGGTCTGTACCGGGCGCGGTGAAGAACTGACCGACATCACCCCTACGCAATACGAAGAAGTGCTTGGGTACCTGGTCAACTGTCAGGACAATTACAAGGGCATGCTCGTCCGGGCCCGGTGTGCGCCGCATTTTAAACGGCTAGCCTACGAGAAGGATCCGAATTCTCCTATTACCAAAGCGACGGGTTACATGGGGGGCGGCTGCCTTGCCGGCACGAACTATGCGCGAGTGACTCCCAACGGCGAATTGACCCCTTGTCCCTACATGCCACTGTCTGCCGGAAATATTAGAGAGACCAGCTTCGTTGATCTATGGGAAACATCCGATGTCTTCAATTCCTTCCGCTATCCGCACCTGAAAGGTAAATGTGGCGACTGCGAATACACCGACATCTGCGGCGGCTGTCGCGCACGTCCCTACGTCGATCATGGTGATTGGCTGGACGAGGACCAGTGGTGTCTCTATACGCCGAAGGGCGGCGAGAAGATTAAAGTTGCGTTTAATACGACGGAAGAGAGCCCTGTGGCGTGGGATGAAGAATCCGAAAAGCGACTTACCAGGATTCCATATTTTTTGCGCGCCATGGTGAAAAAGGGGGTAGAAAAACATGCGCGCGAACATAATATCCCTCTGATTACCATTGAGTTGATGGAAGAACTCCGCAAGAAACGATTCGGCAACGATACCCCAGTCTTCAAATTTTGACGTTAATCGTGAAACCTTAATCGTGAAACGCGTTATTATTCAAGTTCGATTTGATTCGGATTTTCGGTTAACGGTCAACGAATAACGATTAACGATCTTCAGAATGGATGCTCTTCAAAGCCTGGTCACCGACCTTAATACACTGATCCCGATCATCAATCATTGGATTCACTTGTTGTCGGCGGTCGTCTGGATCGGCGGACTTGCGTTCCTTGTCATGGCCGTGACCCCTGGGCTAAGGAAGGCAGTCGCGAAGGAGCAAATTAAGCCGATTACTGATGCGTTTTATCAGCATTACAAGAAAGTCGCGGGAATTCTTCTCATCATTCTACTGTTTACCGGTGGCATCAATTTCCACTACGTCAATCAGGTCATCACTTCACAAACCGGCAGCGGGATCCAACACCACGCAAAATATTTAGCCGTCTTCTTTATCAAGCTGTTTCTCGTGCTTTGTCTTCTCACGCTGTTCCTTTACACAGTGCTTTTCAAATCCGATGACACAGAGGAAAGCGGAGAAGAATCCTACGAAGCGATCCCCTTCCAGCGAGTTGCCCTCTGGATTGGGCTCTTCATCCTCCTCTGTGCCGCAGCGATGAAACATCTTCATCAATAACGTTCACTCCATCTCCGGCTCTCCGCCGCTCTTATCTGCCACGGCCTCCCTTTGCGCGTATCTACCAGGATAAGGACTGTACTGAATCGGATACGCCCGTAAGGAATGCCACCATGTTCACCATCATTTCTCAAAACACATTCCCTCAACGACTTATGCCTGATGTTCGGGAACGTTTTCGATGAAAACAATCTGGTACAAGGGTTGCTGTATCCCCGTGGTTTGTGATCACGGGACATAAGAGCACGAGGCTGATGGGCTGAAGATGGAAGTTTTTTTGGCGAAGCGAAATGCCGGTGGGTCCCCACTCATGAGTTCTATGCTTCTCAAGCAGGTGGGACCACCTCCGGATTATGCCCATCTGGAGACTTCCCACCGCCATACGCTTTCGCCATTAAGGCCGCGCCACGCCTTTTAGGAGCGGCGCGGCCATCCAATTCTGACAGGGGGTCCATTAAGCAAGAAACTAGGACCATGTCAGGGGAATTCATTCCCTTTCAAATAATCTGGAGAGGTATACCTATGTCGCCGACAGATAAGGCTGCTCCACATCACTTGAACAAGAATGGACATGGCGAGATATCTAGCCCTTCAGTCAGATCGAATAAAGCTGGACGGCAACAGTCTCGAATGGTCAGGCTCACTGTTGGTCTCCCAGGAGACCTCGTCGATCGTCTGCGCGATGCGGTCTATTGGAGCCCCAGTATGACACTGGCCTGGTTGATTGCTCAGTCATTACGGGATTCCCTGATCGAAATGGAGTCCTTGCGTCAAGGCCCTTTCCCAAAGCGACCGAACGCGCTCCGAGCGGGGCGGCCGCGATTGGTCGGGCAAACAATGAACGTGCCTTCTCGCGTCAGGGCTCTCGACAAGGGAGGCACCGCTCAAGCTGGGGGAATCACTCAGCCGATTCTCGCCTCACACCCACCCATTGGGTAAAGGCATTGTCAATTTGTCGGTGCGGCAATTCACCCACCTACGCAGGAAGCCACGGCTATCCGTCCTCCGCAGTAGTCCGCTACGGAGGGTGGATGAAGCCGTGGGGCTCCACATCCCTTCAATCAGGATGTAAAGGGGGCTGCATTGCATGCTGTCGCGCCGCAATTTAAAGGCAATGGATTTTCGGAAATACTTTTGATGTTTCCTTGCTCACAGAAGATTCTTATGAAGACCGACAGCAACCTCGATTTCGGAACTAACGGATTCGGGCTTTCCGCATTCGTGACTTTCATCGCGAAGACGGGTATATAGCGGCGACTGCGCATCAGAACGGGAGGAGGAAAGGCACAAGGAAGTTGCCGGGGAGTCTATTTGGGAAGGAAGAAGCGGCACCCAGGACGCTATTCCCGATTATCTCTAACAGGCGGTTAGTCAAATTACTGTTTTTGCCAAAGCGATTCGCGCCGGGAAATAGTCGGGCGACAGTGTGGACAGAAACACAGCATTGTCCACAGCCACCCACAAATCAGATCGACTCGAATCGTCCGCCACCCTGGGCTGGCAGGCATCCGGTGATGCGACAAGATAGAACTGTGAGGATAGATCAGCCATTGACCAAACCCTGCGCCTCACTGCCTCTTGAACTCCCATCTCCAATACCCTATGAGAACAGGATTTCCGTTGCGACAATCCCACCGAGGTCTACATAAGTCTACTGGGCAGATTCGCCGCGCAGTATTGTCGTAAGTATGTCTGCATCCTTTGCGTTTGTTTCGCCCGTCGACAGTGCGACTCTTCAGCAACCCAATAAGGCGGGCTAGAGTTTCTTGAAGAACGAATCGTAGACGCCGTAGGCTAGAATCAACCCGATCAAGACGTAATACAAGGTGGAGATCCCGCTATAATCAGGTGCGCCTCCACCGGCCGGCTCATTCGCTAGGACGTAAGGCGCACCAGCCAGCACGGCTGCACTTGCCACTGCTGCAATCCCCGCACAACTCCATTTCATGTCCAAATCCTCCCTAGGCAACGAGATAAACTTAGCCAAGATCATACTGAAATTATGAGACCAGACGCAATACCTTCACCTTCAAGGTACACATGAGGGCAGGAAATAAAATCCGGGGAGAGCTCAGCTAGGAGCCGGCGGAATTCCTGGTAAACGCTTTCAATGCGGTCGAAACTTCCCTGAAAGAATGAGCGAGCTTGTCGAGTTGCGTTCCCCTAGCCAACACTTCGCCTGCGATGGATTTGAGTTGACTATCATAACTCCCGATCTCCAAGGAAGCCTCGGCGACCTTCCCAAGGATGTCTTTACAAACGCTCAGTTCTTGTTTCAGCTGCTGAGAAATGGCTTGGGTAGTCTTGACCTCTTCCATGGAGGCTTGCAGTTGTTGCGTCAATCGTCCGACATAGGCCTCTCGGTCTCGCATGTCGGACTCCAGGTTAATCCGTATTTCTTCGCTCTCGCGTCGGCGTTCGTCAAAATTCTGGATCGTATGGATCAGGGAGGCAAGATCCCCACCGATCTTCGGCGAACCAGGCAACGGTTGTCCGTATTCCAACGCTCTGATCGCAGGTTGCAGCCACTCGATAAATGTCATCACTTCGCCTAGCTTCAGGTCGGTTGTCGTTGAAGTGGGATTGGCCGGAGGTGTGCTGTCGCGGTTCTGGGAAGCTTGTGCCGGCTGCGCAGTTGGGGACGGCTGCACTTTTTTCTGCTGGCCATTCCTCGGCTGTGTCCAGCGATGATACTCCAACAAGACCGCGATACAATGGCGACACATCGGCTCTTCCGGCAGCGCGCAACTGCATTTTGAGATGAGATGCCCCTCCTTGAGACGGATGGTCTGTTCATAGAGGCCGGAATTTCCGATGACGGCCGACGAAATCTGGGCGTCATCCGCCTCGACGATCCGAACGCGATTTTCAGAGAGATATTGATTGCCGACATGAAAGGCATTGCGATCAACCACTGCCTGGATCATCAGTGGATCCAGAAGGCCTAGCCGCTCAGCTGAACAGGGGATCTTATTTCGCATACGCTGTGTTCCCAACCCTCACTATTACCGATGCGTATTGCCGTCTAGTCTGAAACAGACGGGGAAGACTGTCAAGGGTCCAAAGGTTTTCGGCGGCAGGTGCCTCTCAAGCGGTTACTTCCATCGATACCAGCAAGGATACCCTGTGAGTGCGCGGTACCAGTTAAAACGGGTTGTGCAAAGATATTCGTCCATGCGGCAAATCGTTCGCCCGCGATGTGCGGGTTCGCGATGCAGACAATAGGATTAGGAGATTGCGAAATAACTGCGTGCGCGACTCGAACTTCTCCGGCCTGCTGTCAGGAGTTAGAAGGGCTGGGCTATGTAAGACGCAAAGGGGCACTCAGCTTGCCATCACCGGTTGTCCTGGATCAGGCACTTCGCCCGTGTAGGCAGTAAAGTGTATAAAGCGAGTCGTACTGCGATCACAACACAAATATTCACATGCGTTTCGCATTTTTCAACAACGGCGCGGGGGGCCCTGTTCGCTGACCGGTGTCAGCCAGAGATAGTCAGCGATCCTCTCCCGGATCATATCCTGTAATTCCTCGATGCGGCCTACATCGAAGGATGTCATATAGACGCTTACCTGGCGGACGTGATCGGCTAGGCGGCGGCCCACTCGCTTCGGAACCGGAAGGTTGAACTGAATGTGTCCGCTCCCGGTATAGCTCACCAACGGTCCGGCCATGCCGTCGCCCCCCGAGCGAATCTGATAGAGACGACGGACCAGCGTCTTAGCCATCCCTTCATCGCGAACCATGGAGGCTTCTAGCATCGTTTGATAGAGGTTGTCGCTCTTCCTACCATGACAGGCCTGGAGTTGCTGAAGAATACGTGCGCGATAAGTCGGATCGTCGACAATGATTTCATCTTTCATACCCCACTCTGCCATCACCGGGTCGGATTCTGCCTGAACCAAACCCTTCTTGGCCACGATTCTCACCAACGGCTTCGGGGGATTCATCGCATCCAAAGTCCAATGCTGCTCTTTTGCTAACCGGACCAAGGGCTCATATTCCTCATATGAACCACCCCAGTTCTGTTGCCACCGCGCGGCCACCAGAAATTCTTGACGGCTCATGTCAGAGCCAAGAAGATATTGATCCAGTGCAGCCTGGCCATCCCAGCCGAACATTTCCATCGCCAAGGCTGGCCTACGTCCCTCGGCCTGAAGCTTCTGTAGTACTGTCAGCGCCGCATCGATATGAAACCGGTTGTGATGTTCCTCTCCTAAATAGATGATCTCCTGTTGGAGCAACAAGGGTATCCACTGGTCGAGTGATACTGGTTGACCCGTCGCCGTATCGATGATCTGCCATTCCTTGAAGAGCGTATGTTGACCCTCCTGTGAAGCGGCAGTAGTTTTCGCGCCTCCCCCACTCGTGCAGCCTTCGGTGAACCACAAGGCCCCGACGAAGAACAGCACCTTGCATGTGACGAATATAGCTCGCATAACGTACGTCGTCTCTACCTAACACAGGTTTCTTAAATTGGGCAAGACGGCAAGCTTGACCCCTATGGACCAGGTCGATATCCTGCACATACTTAATCAACCGACCCCGACCGATTCGTTTTCACGCTCAGCGCCAGTCGATCAATGATTTCTAGCGAACAGGTCCTTGCAGACTTTCGTTCACAGGTTACTCAACTCCTGCAGGAGCGAGACAGGGAGTGGGAGGCGTCCCGCAAACTTGTTGGGTCAAAGCAGATTGCTGCCACGCTGAGGCGCCTGATCGAGGAGGCTCAACGTGTCGATCTTCCCGTCATCATTCGTGATGCGATTACCCTCGCGCTGGGAAACTCAGAAGCGACCAGTATTCAGAGTCTGCCCGGTCCCCGACTGAAAGAACTCACGGGACTCCCGCCAACCAAGGCTGTACGCGCTCTCTGTGTATGGTTCGGCATTCTCGAAGACGCGATGTTTCAGTGGCCAGTGACTGCATTGCGAAGCGAAGAGATTCAGGTATTTGCCCAGTCTCATTTCAATCCTTTCGATCTATTGCTTGAGGCTGGCGTGGCTTCCCTGCTCGATCTAGGGGCCGGCGACCTATCGTTTGCCGCAGAACTTGTCGAGATGTACTTGCCTGCCCTTGAACGGCAGCAGCACGAGTTAATTCTTCATAGCATTGACCGGCTTCAGCCGGGTTCAAAACTGGGAGGTCCGCTTCATCCGGAACGAGAGAGACTCAATAACCTGCAATCTCGGACAGGGCTTTCGTTTCAATTCTACGGAAATCAGGACATGTTCGAATTGAGCGCCCTTGACCACGCTGGGAAACTCGCCCCCCGATACACGATTGCGACCTGTTGGGCTCCTGCCACACCCACGTTTGCCTATGAACCGACTCGATTGTCCGACCGCATCATTACCCAAGACCTCCATCGAACCAAAGGCGTATTCCGGCAGATCTACTATTCCGGTGAACGGGCTCTGGAAGTTCAGCATGGGGACCGTGCACTTCTTTTTCCGCCTTGGAAGTTCGAGATTCGAGGTCCCCTCGCTCTGCTCGATCTACTGGCACGCCGAGGCGCTCTCTGTGTTTTAGGAGCGGTCGATACCCAGGTTTTCTGGGAGATCCTGGCACAGCTCCTCGAAGACGTCCGTTATCGTCCGAGCAATCAGGTATTTACATCAGACAATCTCCCAACGATTTTCGGCGAGATCTTTAAGCGTATCTCTTCCCTTGCGCCGGGCGAGACCACGAACCTCTCAGACTACGGTCTGTTACGGAAGCAGATTCCACGAATGCTCTCCTCACTTCCGACGCAAGATTCATTCTATCGTTTCCGTTCTGTTCAGATTCGTCGTGGAGCCGTTTTCTCCGGGCTTCCCGCCAGCAGCACAGCCCGACGGTTCTCTGACATGGCTGAAGAAAGTCCTCCCTGGATGCTGGTCCTCGTACCGGATTAGACGTAAGTCGGAATAGCTCCGTCGTCGCAAAACCCTACTCGCCGTCCTTTCCAGGCCTATCAATGTAATAACTCATATGAAAATTGACCATCTCCAGACCCTTTGCTAGACTTCGATCGTGTCAGATCACCATGCATTCGTGAACTACCAGGACCACTAATCCCAACATGAGCTCAAATCACACGATCCAGGCGATCCAGGACAATATTGCGCTGGTTATCAAGGGGAAATCCCGTGTCATCGAGATGGCTGTGGTCTGCCTTCTGGCCCGCGGCCATCTTCTGCTCGAAGATGTGCCTGGAGTCGGCAAGACTACGCTGGCGCACAGCTTGGCCCGATCGCTGGATTGTTCGTTCAAGCGCATTCAATTCACCAGTGATCTCTTGCCTTCCGACATTGTCGGCATCTCCATGTTTAACCGCCAGAAACAGGGGTTTGAGTTCATACCGGGTCCGATCTTTGCCAATATCGTGCTGGCCGACGAGATTAACCGCACTACGCCGAAGACCCAGAGCAGTCTTCTGGAAGCGATGAGCGAAGCACAGATCTCCGTCGACAATCAGACGCATCCACTTGAGCAACCCTTTATGGTCATCGCCACACAGAACCCTATGGAATATCATGGAACATTCCCCCTTCCGGAGTCACAGCTCGACCGGTTTCTGATGCGTCTCCGTATTGGATATCCCACACTCGACGCAGAGAGGAGGGTACTTGACCGCCCGCATTCGTTGCATCCTGCTGACACGCTAGAAGCGGTGTTGTCAGCTCATGAAGTATTGGCGTTGCAAGCTCGCGCGGATCAGGTGCATATGGAGGAAAGCCTCACGGACTATTTACTTGCAATCGTACAGGCGACCCGTCAAAGCGAGCTCTTATCCCTGGGAGTCAGCACACGCGGGGCCCTGGCACTGAGCAAAGCTGCCAAGGCATTGGCGGTCGTCCGCGGACGCGACTACTGTCTTCCCGATGATATTAAGGAGCTGGCGCCGATCGTGTTGTCACACCGTGTCATGCTGAACCGGACCCATGGTATGCGGACGCAGAGCTTCGAACAGGCAGAGCGTATGGTGATCGACATCGTCGAAACCGTTCCTGTCCCTGTCTAGCCGGTCACGAATGAGCGTTTTGGACAACTGGATGGGTTACGCACGTGAACCACTCATTCCTCAACCTCCGTGTCCCTCCAGTTTTCTTCTTTGTACAGGGCATGTCTCGATGGCGGACGATCCGCCTCACATCTGAAGGGACCAGGTTTCTCCTCCTCACATTAGGCATCGGGCTTGCCGCTATTAACACCGGCAACAATCTGTTTTATTTGCTTCTGGCGATGATGCTCAGCCTTATCGTGATATCCGGATTGCTCTCGGAGCACTGCCTTCGACGTTTGGAATTTCGCCGGCATGTTCCGGACCTCATCATGGCCAACGAGCCGACTACCCTCACACTTTCTGTCGCAAACCGGAACCGATACTTGCCCAGCTTTTCCTTGCGGCTGCTTGATGTCGTCGAAGGCCAAGATGTCGACCGAGGTCTTGGTATCCATCTCCTGCACGCGCAGAGCTCTGTCCTCTTGTCCTATCCACTGCTTGCCACAAAACGAGGCTGGATCCGCTTCGAAGGGGTTCGTGCTCAAACGCTATTCCCCTTCGGATTATTTCTCAAAAAAGGCTTTTACCCCGCGGAGGCGTATTTGCTCGTCAGCCCTCCCATTAAGCCGCTCACTTTGCGATTCCTGGATGAATTGGTCAGCGAAGGGGAAGGGAAGTCTCTGCCACGGCGAGGACATGGGACCCAATTATACAACCTACGTTCATATCAACCAGGCGATGACTCGCGAGCCATACATTGGATGACAACCGCCCGCACATCTCAATTAATCGTACGGGAGACTGAAGCAGAGGATCAACGACGTATCACCGTTATGCTCTCAATCGTGGCGCCAGATGAACAAGAATCTCTCTTCGAACGAAGCGTGACGTTCGTAGCATCACTTCTCTGGCAACTGGCCGAACGGTCCTATCCCGTGCGCCTCATAGTAGGCACAGAGGACTCAGGACCCGGGTCGGGGTCCGCTCATCTCTTGACGATGCTGCGCCTGCTGGCTCTGTGCGAACGGCAAGCACCTGAACCTGATGGAATAAGTCATCACAGCGAGCATCCCCCCTTCGCCTACGAAGAAGAACGGGGCTACACAGTGGCGGTTGTACCTTGGTCGGGCCAAGCAACATCGGCGAGCACGATGCAAGCTGATCGAGTACTGCATGCCACGCAACTCGAAGAATTAACCCATGCTTTTTGATCAGGCCTTTGCTCTCAGTTCTGTCCTCCTTGCGGGCATAGCATTTGCCGGACTTGTCCTCGCACAGAGCGTCCCGCTCTGGCTTGCTCTTCCCACAGCGATCATCTTTATCATTTCGCTGCTCCACTCAGGAGGGGTCATTTACATTCGTCGAGCAATGACGCAAGTCACAGTCTCGCCAACCATCTGGAACACCTTGTTGATCGGTGCCTTTGTCATACTGCTGATCGATCTTACGATAGTGTCGCGAGACCTTCTCCCTGCAGGTATTCACTTTTTGGTCGTGCTGCTGGGGATCAAGTTACTTACTCTGCAACAGCGACGTGATTATCAACACCTCTACGCGATCAGTCTCATGGCAATCCTGGCTTCTGCGGCGCTCACCACAGAAGCATGGTACGCCCCGATTTTTTTGTTGTATTTGCTTGCGGCTGTCTGGACACTCCTGCTGTACCATCTGACTCAAGAAACGAGCAAGACCTCCGCCATCATCACGCCTTCGAGCACAACCGTCTGCCGCACGACATTCCCCGGTCGTATCACTCACCGCTTCTTTTGGCTGATGAACGGAACCGCTGTCCTGACGATTGCACTGACGCTCATCATTTTCTTTCTTATCCCTCGCATCGGTGCGGGCATATATCAAAAGCCGAGTGGAGAGTCACTACGGACGACGGGATTTTCCGATCGGGTTGATCTGGGAACCATCGGCTCAGTTAAGCAAGATCCTCAGATTGTCATGCGGGTTGAATTGCCGGACCAACCAGCTGTTGAAAAGGATCAACTCTACTTGAGAGGGCTTGCTTACGATCAGTATGATGGACGGTCATGGAGCCATCGAGGACTCCATCGGCGTTCGTTGAGTCTCTTGACTGAAGGAACGTTCCTCGCTCGCCCAGCCATCAGCCGTCCTTCTGATAGCCTGTCTGTACCGGTTCGTCAAGATATCATGCTGGAAACACTCGACACCGCAGTCCTGTTCGCCGCTCCATTCCCTGAACTCGTGAGCGGCGAGTTTCTCACCCTACAGGCCGACGGCATGGGTGGACTCCATTTGCCGTTTCCTCCTTCGTCCCGCATTCGATACTCTGTCATGTCTCATGCTCCGCGCCTCGTCGCAGACGAACGAAACGCGTCCGTCCTGGTCTATCCTGACTCCATACGTTCCCACTATCTTCAGGTTCCCACGGGATCACAGCAAGTGGCAGATTTAGCACATCGCATCACTCAGCAGGCTACGACCCCTTTCGAGCAAACGCTGTCGATCCAAGAACATCTCCTGGAGAATTACAGCTACAGTCTGGATGTAGACGAGGCAACGCTCAGTCATCCGCTGGACGAATTTCTTTTTACACGCAAAACAGGATACTGCGAACACTACGCAACAGCCATGGTTGTGATGCTGCGGACACTAGGAATACCCGCTCGACTGGTGACCGGATTTTTGGCCACAGAATGGAACGAATACGGGAGCTATTTCACCGTGCGTCAGCGAGATGCCCATGCGTGGGTCGAGGTCTACTTCCCCCATTCAGGATGGATCACCATGGACCCCACACCCACTATTGCCGCAACAATCGCCGCCGATCGTTGGGAATCCATTCGCCGACTGGGGGAATCAGTTCGATTACAGTGGGATCGTCTGTTCGTGCGATTTAGCGCAAGAGACCAATTGGCAGTCGTTCACGGAGTTAGAGAAGGCAGCGATGCGTTGCGTGAAAGAGCGAGTCGCTGGGGCTCGTTGGTAACTTCCACGATCAGTCGGGCATTCAGCCGCCTAACGGATGTGGCTCGATCGTTTCAGCCTGGTATGCTGAGCATTGCCACAGGTGTAATTGTGATCGGTCTGGCTCTGTTCATCCTCGTGCTTCGAGATAGAATAGGCCTCTGGGCGGCCACGTATCTTTCGACATCCTATCCGGAGCTAACGATTGTCCAGCTCTATACTCGCGTGGTCCGCACTGTGGAGAAACACGGTGTGCGCAAACATCCATCCGCCACCGCCAAGGAATTTGCCAGCCTGGTCGAGCAAGAATGGAAACCAGCCGCGCCCATAGTGGCTGATGTCATCGCTCTTTACCAACAGGGACGATTTAGTCGAACTCGGCTTACCCCCGATCAACTTTCTCGCGCGGCCGAACAAGTAGGGAAGCTGCAATCCCTAATCTAATACATGTAGGCCGGTAACCACCGCTACACTGATAATCTAATCTCAATTTCTGTCTGACGGATGTGGGCAAGGTTGCAGCTATATTCTCATTGGCGCGCGCACTAGTCGCACCGCCTTCATGATCGGAGTGTCTGCGCTACAAGATAGAGGCCGGAAGGTTCAGCCCTGCCGTTGATTGGCCTCAGCACTATGTCGAGTCTGCCGACCGATATTAGGTTATTTGTCGGCAAAACATACGGAAAAGAACACTCGGTTCGTGGAACCGCACAAAGGCTCTTCGCATGATGTATGGGAAGACATGGGTTTTTGGTTGGATGACTTAATGACTGGAGCGGGAAACGGGATTTGAACCCGCGACCCTCGCCTTGGCAAGGCGATGCTCTACCACTGAGCTATTCCCGCTCGATTACCGAGCTTTTCAGAGGGGTGGAATTGTACTGATGCAATAACAAAGCTGTCAAGCAAGCAACCGCCAATTGGCTATTTGCATTATAAAAATAAGCTAACCCAGTAAATTTTGGTTAACGATCACTGCTACCATTCGTTACAACCTTCAATTGGCGCTACGAAACGGTAACGTGCATAAGCTGACTTTATTATGCTGATTTATTAAACGGTTCCATACCTACGCTATGTGATGAGTTTGTTGAATGATACATCAAGTACTCAATAGCACATGCCTTTTGCGCGGCCTTTTGCAATCATCTTTTGTGCGTAGTGCATTTATTATTCAATCGGTTGCATCACCGCATCCACATCGATCCAGGTATATTAAATTTGGTGCGCATATTGCGTGGGAGAGATGTTCCAATGAGTATCGCAATAACCATCAATGACTCGGAAATGTTGTCAGGCAATGGGGATGTGCTTTATCGATCGACGACAAGTTTGATTTTTGTCTTAACGAAGCCTTCTGAAAAGGAATACATCGGATTAGGTTTGTACTAGATTGAAAGTGGAGAGGCTGCCCGAAAGGGGAGGAGGAGGGACGGACATGATGTGGTCACGGCGGCAGTTTTTAAAGGTGACGGTAGGGACGGTGGCGGCGGTGGCGGTGGCGGACCGGGTGCTGGCGTTGACGGCGCTGCAGCCGGTGATCGAAGTGGGCAATCCCTTGGGAGACTATCCGGATCGCTCGTGGGAGCGGGTCTACCATGACCAGTACCGCTACGATTCGTCGTTTACGTTTGTGTGCTCGCCGAACGATACGCACGCCTGCCGGGTGCGGGCCTTCGTGCGCAACGGGGTGGTGATGCGGGTGGAGCAGAACTATGATCACCAGACCTATGAAGATCTCTATGGCAATCGGGGGACCTTTGCGCACAATCCACGGATGTGCCTGAAGGGGTTCACCTTCCATCGCCGGGTCTATGGGCCCTATCGATTGAAGGGGCCCCTGATGCGCAAGGGGTGGAAGGAGTGGATGGATGCGGGGGCGCCGGAGCTGACGGCGGAGACGAAGCGCAAGTACAAGTTTGACAGCCGGTTTTTGGACGACATGCTGCGGGTGTCGTGGGATACGGCGTTCACGTACGCGGCGAAGGCCATGATCGTCATTGCCACGCGCTATAGCGGGGAGGCAGGGGCGCGGCGGCTGCGAGAGCAGGGCTATGCGCCGGAGATGATCGAGATGATGAAGGGGGCGGGCACGCGCACGTTCAAGCATCGGGCGGGAATGCCGGTCCTCGGCATCATTGGCAAGATGGGTAACACGCGGATGAACGGGGGGATCAACGCGCTTTTAGACACGTGGATCCGCAAGGTGAGCCCGGAGCAAGCCCAGGGGGGGCGGTACTGGTCGAACTACACCTGGCACGGGGACCAGAACCCGTCGAATCCCTGGTGGTGCGGGGCCCAGGCGTCCGACATCGATCTGTCGGACATGCGGTTTTCGAAGCTGAACACGAGTTGGGGGAAGAACTTTGTCGAGAACAAGATGCCGGAGGCGCACTGGAAGCTAGAGTGTATCGAGCGGGGGGCGCGGGTGGTGGTGATCACGCCGGAGTATAACCCGACGGCCTACCGAGCGGACTACTGGATGCCGCTGCGGCCTGCGTCGGACGGGGCGATCTTCCTGGGGGCGATGAAGATCATCGCCGATGAGAACATGCACGATGTGGACTTTCTGAAGGGCTATACGGACAGTCCCCTGCTGGTGCGGACGGATACGCTCCAATTCCTGGATCCGCGCGACGTGGTGGCGGAGTACAAGTTTCCGGACTTTAGCAGGAGCTACTCAGGGCGGGTGCAGTCGCTGACGCCGGAGCAGGTGCAGCGACTGGGCGGGATGATGGTCTGGGACCTGAACAAGAAGCAGGCGGTGCCGCTCCATCGGGAACAGGTCGGGTGGCACTATCAGGCGAGCGGGATCGATGCGGCCTTGACGGGGACCTATCGGGTGAAGCTGCTCAACGGGCGGGATGTGGATGCGATGCCGGTATGGCAGTTGTACCTGGTGCATTTTCAGGACTACGATCTGGACACGGTGCATCAGATCTGCCGGACGCCGAAGGACCTCCTCGTCCGCTGGGCGCGGGATTCAGGCTCGATCAAGCCCGCCGCGATCCATAACGGGGAGGGGACGAACCACTATTTCCACATGACGATCAACTCCCGAGGGGCGGCGATGGTGCTCATCATCACGGGCAACGTCGGGAAGTTCGGCACGGGCCAGCACACCTGGGCGGGCAACTACAAGGCTGGAGCATGGACGGCGACGCCGTGGTCGGGGGCGGGGCTCGCGGTGCACACGGGGGAGGATCCGTTTAACATCACGCTCGATCCGAATGCCCACGGTAAGGAGATCAAGACGAAGTCGTACTACTACGGCGAGGAGGTGGGGTACTGGAACCACGGGGATACGGCCTTGATCGTGAGCACGCCGAAGTACGGGCGCAAGGTGTTTACGGGCAAGACGCACATGCCGACCCCGAGCAAGTTCCGGTGGGTGGTCAACGTGAACGTGCTCAACAACGCCAAGCACCATTACGACATGGTCAAGAACGTGGACCCGAACATCGAGACTCTGATTACCCAGGACATTGAAATGACCTCGGACGTGAATCACAACGACATCGCGTTTGCGGCGAACAGCTGGATGGAGTTCACGTATCCGGAAATGACGATCACGGTATCCAATCCCTGGGTGCAAATCTGGAAAGGCGGGATTCGGCCCCTGTACGACACGCGCAACGACCTGGACACCTTTGCGGGGGTGGCGGCGAAGCTGTCAGAGATGACCGGGGACACGCGCATGCGGGATTACTTCAAGTTTGTCTATGAGAACCGGGTGGATGTCTATGCGCAGCGGATGCTCGATGCCTCGAGCACGTTCTACGGGTACAGTGCGGACGTGATGCTGAAGTCGGAGAAGGGGTGGATGGTGATGGTGCGGACCTACCCACGTACGCCGTTCTGGGAGGAGACGAACGAGTCGAAGCCCATGTGGACGCGGACGGGGCGCTACGAGAACTACCGGACCGAGCCGGAGGCGATCGAGTACGGGGAAAACTTCATATCGCACCGGGAGGGGACGGAGGCGACGCCCTATCTGCCCAACGCGATCATGACCACAAACCCGTATGTGCGGCCGGATGACTACGGGATTCCGATTACGGCGCAGCACCATGACGATAAGACGGTGCGCAACATCAAGCTGCCGTGGCAGGAGATCAAGCGGCATGCCAATCCCTTGTGGGAGAAGGGCTATCAGTTCTACTGTGTGACGCCCAAGACGCGTCACCGGGTGCACAGCCAATGGTCGGTGAACGACTGGGTGCAGATCTATGAGTCGAACTTCGGGGACCCGTACCGGATGGATAAGCGGACGCCGGGGGTGGGGGAGCATCAGTTACACATCAACCCGCAGGCGGCGAAGGATCGGGGGATCAACGACGGGGACTACGTCTATGTAGACGGCAACCCGGTGGATCGCCCCTATCGGGGCTGGAAACCCTCCGACCCCTACTACAAGGTCGCTCGCCTCATGATCCGGGCCAAGTATAATCCAGCCTATCCGTATCACGTGACGATGGCCAAGCACGCGCCGTATGTGGCGACGCCGAAATCGGTGAAGGGGCACGAGACCCGGCCGGATGGGCGGGCCATTGCGGTGGATACGGGCTATCAGTCGAACTTCCGCTACGGGGCGCAGCAGTCCTTTACGCGCAACTGGTTGATGCCGATGCACCAGACGGACAGCCTACCGGGCAAGCACGCGATCGCCTGGAAGTTTAAGTGGGGCTACCAGGTCGATCACCATGCGATCAACACGGTGCCCAAGGAGTGTTTGATCCGCATCACGAAGGCGGAGGACGGGGGGATCGGGGCCCGGGGTCCCTGGGAGCCGGTGCGGACCGGCTTTACGCCGGGGCAGGAGAACGAATTCATGATCAAGTGGCTCAAGGGCGAACATATCAAGATTAAAGTCTGAGGACGTGCGCCGGTCGCGCCCCTCGACTGAAAGGAGCGACACAATGCCTGAAGTGTATAACTGGCAGCTGGGGCGGAAGATGCTGTACCCGTACGAGGAGCGGCATCCGAAGTGGCAGTTTGCCTTTGTCTTCAATATCAACCGGTGTTTGGCCTGCCAGACCTGCTCGATGGCGGATAAATCGACCTGGCTGTTTTCGAAGGGGCAGGAATACATGTGGTGGAACAATGTGGAGACGAAGCCCTATGGGGGCTATCCACAGTTCTACGACGTGAAGATTACCCAATTGATCGAGCAGGTGAATCCGGGGGGGCAGGTGTGGAACGTGCGGGTGGGGCGCAAGCACCATGCCCCCTACGGGGTGTTTGAGGGGATGACCATTTTCGACGCGGGGGCCAAGGTGGGGCAGGCGGCGATCGGGTATATTCCCACGGACCAGGAGTGGCGGTTCGTCAATATCTACGAGGACACGGCGACCTCGATGCGGGCCTTGGTGGAGGGGATCGACAAGACAGGCTTCTCGCGCGATGAGCCCTGGAAGATGACGGGCAGCAGCCTGCCGGAGCACGAGACCTTCTTCTTCTATCTGCAGCGGATCTGTAACCACTGCACGTATCCGGGCTGTTTGGCGGCCTGCCCGCGCAAGGCGATCTACAAACGGCCGGAGGACGGGATCGTCTTGATCGATCAGAACCGCTGCCGGGGGTATAAGAAGTGCGTGGAGCAGTGTCCGTATAAGAAGCCGATGTATCGGGGGACCACGCGGGTGAGCGAGAAGTGCATTGCCTGCTACCCGCGCATTGAGGGGAAGGACCCCTTGACGGGGGGGGAGCCGATGGAAACCCGCTGCATGGCGGCTTGCGTGGGGAAGATCCGCATGCAGTCCTTGGTGCGGATCGGGGAGGATGGGCTGTGGGCGGAGGATCGCTGGCATCCGCTCTACTACGCGATTCGCGTGGAGCAGGTGGCGCTGCCGCTCTATCCCCAGTGGGGGACCGAGCCCAACGGCTTCTACATCCCGCCCCGGCACAGCCCGCGCGGCTATGCGCGGCAGATGTTCGGCCCTGGGGTGGACAATGCCATTGAGAAGTACCTGGTGCCAAGCCGCGAGCTGCTCGCGGTGTTGCAGCTCTGGCGCGCCAGCCAGCAGATCATCTTCCGCTACGACGTGATTCCGGGCCCCAAGGTGTTCGAGACCCAGATCCACGGCAAACGCTTCGAGATGTACAACGACACCGTGCTGGGCTTCAATAAGTCGGGGAAGGAAGTGGCCCGCATTCAGGTCGAGGAGCCCATCTACATCCGGCCCGCCGAACGCGTCACCTGGCTCTAACCCCTCTGTTCCCGTATCTCTCCAGGGCCGCAGGGTTCCCGACCCTGCGGCCCTGGGTGTTCTCTCCTCCAACTCAATGCGATACATTCCACCTGCGTTATCCTCCTAAAGGGCCTACATCATCAAAAACAGACCATCCACCATGCTGCAACGAGGATGAATGATGGACGCGCTTTCATACGAACGGTTCGCTCTTCGTCACGAAGCCTTCTGATGTTAGGAGGGTTTCTGCATCAAGGGATTTATTCCATTCTGCAGCTGTGGAGCCGAACCAACGGATTTGGTCAGCACGGATGCCAAAGGACATCGAAGATGTTCGAATTGGGAAGATCAGAGGTAAGGCTGCACCATTGGTAAAGCGAGCTCCCGATTGTTGCATTTCGTCGAGATCAGGGTGTATATAAGGCCTGTAATTTATTGAGAATTCACCAAATTATCTCCCCCATGGTTGGTGGTGGGTTAGCATGAAAGCTTCCCTGCTTTTTCCTCCAACGTGGCATCCGTCACAGCCCTATCTAACTAAGCCTCCCGTCATTAACAGGGTTTCCGACGCAGGGTGGCATTATCACCGTTTCCCCGCATGATCTCAGGGCCAAGATCGTGGACGGACTGACTACGAAGTCTTTAAGAGGGTAGTGGTTTATAAGGAAATTGGGGGGATTGCCATGCAGGGTACACGGTCGCTGGCGGCTCGATAACTGTGCGAACCGTAGTTGTAGCACGGCGAGCAAAGACGAAATGATCCTCTCAGCGCCCTACCGCGCATCGTTCGGTTTCTTATTCCTGAGCGAACTACTGCTATCGATGAAACTCAACGGAAAGGGCCAGGCACTCTCGGTCATTCAGGTCAAACGGTGAATCGAACGAACATCGTTGCACCTAGTGGATACGAGCGGCTCACCATCGGCGAGGCGACTGTCGTCGCGCGTACTGTGGCGGTTGAGGGCGTGCGCACAGCTCTTTCCATGGCACCCTCGCTACACGCATGGGCTGCATCGGTACCTGGTGCGACTGCGTTCCAGGGGCGTGCGACAGCATGGGGTGTTCGATTGCCAGGCTCTGCGCTGGATGTTGTCGTACGTCACGCGAAGCACGGCGGTGTGTTGGCCGCGGTCCGTGGCGACAGGTACGTCTGGCCTGGGCGCGCTCCATGGGAGCTTGCTGTGTCACTTCGTCTCCAGAAAATAGGTGTGGCAACGCCGGATGTTGTGGCTTACGCGCTCTACCCGGCTGGCCGCGGGTTCTGCCGTTGTGACGTGGTGACACAACGACTGCCCGACGGAGACGACTTTCCAAGTGCATGGCAGTCTGGCAGGGCAGAGGAGCGTGCTGCCTTGCTTGTCGCAGTTGGTGCGTTGCTCCGTGATCTTCGAGCCGCTGGCGCCCTGCACCCGGATCTGAATGCCAAGAACCTCTACGTCTCGCGGGAGGCCGGTCAGTGGCATGCATGGGTGCTCGACGTGGACCGCGTGCGGTTCAGGCGTGCTAACGATCCCGCAGTGAGTGTGCAAAATCTCGCTCGCCTCGACCGTTCGCTCAGAAAACGTCGCGAGCGCAACGCTCTCGAGATCAGTGACGCAGAGTTGTCTCGGTTAGCCGAGTTCGTGGAGGCTGGCGCGTGAGTCAAGTGAAGATGGATCGGGTCTGCATCGTCATGATGTCCGCCATCGGGGACGCAGTCCACGTGCTTCCAGTACTGACTGCGCTCAAGCGACATCACCCGACGGCGCACGTGACGTGGGTACTGCAGCCGGGACCGGCGATGCTGGTTCGTGATCACCCTGACTTGGACGAGGTCATTCTCTTTAATCGTTCAAGGGGATGGCCTGCGTTCGCGGAGATCCGCCGCACGCTACTATCGCGCCCATTCGATCTCGTGATCAACCTCCAGGTCTCATTCAAGGCAGGGCTCGTGACATCGTTTACGCGCGCGCCAATAAAGCTCGGCTTCGATCGCGCACGCGCACGTGACGCTAACTGGCTGTTCACGACACACCGCATCCCACCTGGGCCACGTCGTCATGTGCAGGAGCAATACTTCGAGTTTCTCAAGTGGCTGGGTGTCCCGTACGAACCGGTGGCCTGGGGACTGGGCCCCTGGAGCGAGGCTGAGCGGACGTGGCAACGTGACTTTCTTGCACGATTCGAGCGCCCGATTGCCCCGATTGTGGTCGCGACAAGCAAGCCGCAGAAGGATTGGCTTCCCGAGCGGTGGGCAGAAGTGAGCGATGCTCTCTATCACGAATTCGACCTACAGCCGGTCTTGGTGGGCGGGCGCTCACCGCGCGAAGTGCACGCAGAGAAAGTGATTCTTGAGCGGACACGTGCAAAGCCTTATAGTGCGCTCGGCGATGGGGGCCTGCGCGGGCTTGTCGGGATCATTGATGGCGCAGCGCTCCTCCTTACTCCCGACACGGGACCCCTCCACATGGCCGTCGCACTCGATCGGCCGGTGGTGAGCCTCATAGGCTATTCGAACCCCAAGCGCGTCGGTCCTTATCGAAAGTTCCGCGACCTCATGATTGATGCCTACGGCGATCCAGGGGAGGACTATGCGCCCTCGATGGAAAATCGATACGACAGGATGAACAGGATCACCGTGCAGCAGGTGCTCGACAAGGTCGAACTGTGGCGCACCAAATATGTGGTTAGGTCACAGGGTTGATTCTACATACCGTGGCGAGCACTGTGTGAAGATGCATTGAGAGAAGAATCTGCCGTTGTGTTGTGCGAGGCACTTGGTGAGACGGTCGAGGAGTACGACGAAGAGCGCGCAGCACACGAACCGAATCCAACTTGCTGTCCACGCACAGCCAGTAAGTCACTCGACCGAGTCGAAAATGTGGATCCCTCTCGTGCGTGTTTTTCCCCCGGATCGAGAAGCGTGCATCGGTTTCACTGGGACGGAGTTCTTGGAGGAACTCCGCCCCTTCTATTTGGCGCAGCTTCTTGAGGTTTTACTAGTCCTTAGACTCAGATCTTGGATGCTTCTTCTGTGCACTTGACGCGCTTCAGGATGTTCAGTAGAGTTGGTCTCTTATAAGGCTACTCCTCTATCCACAGGGTGGGGTATAATTGGCGTGACGTCTAGCCAGCAATCATCGATCCCATTTGCCGCGCAAGCCATACCCTTCGACGAGTTTCTGGCCTCAGGAAAGCTCCCAGATGGCTACCTCGCCAGCGAATATCTGTCTCAACAATTTGTCGAGCGCCTCGTGCACTATGTCCTCAGTGTTCCGACTGGCAGTTATACCATGGCTCAATTGGGCCAGCTGCTTGAACAGATCAACCCACGCGCACAGGTCCTCTTCTTCAAACGCCTTAAAGAAACCAGCCCCGAAAGCCTCAAAGATTTCGCCCCACTCTATTACGGCTTCATGAACGAGTTTCATTCACTCCTGTTTACCTAGCTCAAGAATTTTTCCTTTGTCACCCTGGCATTCTCATGTATAATTAACTGGTTGATAGTTTGCGCAAAGGAGCGACATGAATCCAACCTTACAGCGGGCAGTGACCAGCTTCTACAATCTGATCTATGAGGCTCAAACATTCGCCACCACAATGTCACGGATTGACACTGCGGAACAGGAACATTACGCGGGACGGATCGAAGGGCTAAATTGGGTGCTTGATCGGTGCCAGGAGCTCGAAGATATGGATGCGAACCTGACCCCTTCGTCCTTACAGCGAGTTCTCACGGAGGTCAAATCGGACCTCGATCACGAGCTATCGGTCCAGCGGAGAGAAAAAGGGCGTCGTGCGGATGGGCGGGAGGAGGCACTCAATTTTGTTGCGGATTATTTGTCTAGCCTAATCACCGCAACGGATATTGAATCGGCTAAGACGCCGACAGTGTAACCTTCTCCGATCAGGCCCCTCGTATCAACTTCATCTGTCTCTTCTCATGATGCATGGTCTGTTGTTAAAATGGAATCAATGCGGACGGCTTTTGCGCGGCGTTAGGCCTCGGAGGAGTTGGTGTGAGTGGGAGAGCTTTCGAAGATGCTCCTGCACGTTGAAAAGTTTCTGTCGAAGTATGGGCCTATCGCCGCATCGTGAACAGACAATCACTCGGAATCCGGATACCCATACATTGACCCTCACTGTCTCAATCTGAGTGGAATTCTTCTATGTCAGGTCTCCCGCGTAGACCTATGAACCCAACATGGTCGGCCAGTCTATCGCGCAACCCGGGCAGACAGTCTGGATCCGATGCCTCTAGACAGCCTGACCAATTCAGATCGTTAAATGCGTCGCTGCTTTATTGCCCTTCTTGCCGAGTGGCGACACCCACACGAGAACGGCTCCTCCTCATACTGCCTGGCGGGGATTTATACGAATATCTCTGCCAGCACTGCGGAACGTCGACGGGGTCAAAAACGGAAAACAGATAGCCTACTGACTTCGTCGTCGGTCCCTCAACGACGATCGCTGGAGGACGTGCTTTTTCTATTATCAGACTCGGATCAGAAGGCTTGGACGGTGTATTCCATCTATGGACTGTTCGAAGAAAGCGGCTGAGATTTTGCCCTGTTAGATCAGGCCTTCGAGAGGAATGCCTTCTTCGATGAGCATGACAGGGATGTCCTCGCGGATCGGATATAACATCTTCCGGTCGCCTCGGATCAGCCCTCCGTCGAGAGGTTCATGAACCGGTTTATTCGCCTTATTTTTCAATTGGCCGCGGCTGACGGCTTCATTTAGCTTGGCAATTAGCGCCTCATCAGCCAAACGTACATCCTGTTTCGTGTCAGGACAACAAAGAATGGCGAGAAGATCCTTATCGATATTGACCGGACGCCTTGCTTCAGTATGCTCCGGCATAATGTCCTCCATGTGATCCCGACATATAACTAAGGCAATGATAGTTCACACAGATTAATCAGATCAAGCCCTGCGCGCCTTCTATCTCGGTCAGTGGTTTCTCACCACAAACCGCATTCGATTGGGGCGAAGGAAATAAGTGGAGATGTCAAAAGCTTCCTGGAAATTCTTCTTGGCCGGATTGTTGGTCCTCGTCCCGGCCTGGGTCACTTTTCTGATCCTTTCCGCACTACTCCAAGCACTCAACGAGTTGACCCGAGACCTTCCGTGGAATGTCGGACATCGACAGTGGCCCGGAGTCAGCCTCCTCCTGTTTCTCTCCCTAGTCGTTATCGTCGGTGCCATCGCAACGCATGTAGGCGGACATCGTATCATTGTTCAAGCCGAACGGTGGATCGAACATGTTCCTTTGGCCCGTAGTATCTACGTCACCCTGAAGGGGATGACCGATTTGCTCAATTTCCGTTCCCGATTCGGGCGCAGTGCCGTGGTAGCCTTTCCGTTTCCCCGAGACGGTCTATGGGCTATAGGTTTTGTTATGGGAGGCGCGCCGCCAGTGCTGCAAGTTTCCCCAACTGCTCCGTTGCTCATGGTCTTCGTGCCGACGGCCATCCATCCATTTACCGGATTTCTCGCATTTGTTCCTGAGCAACAACTGCGTCCAATCGCCCTGTTGCCTGAGGATGCAATCAAGATTGAGTGCAGCGCCGGCTTGTACAAGCCGGAAACTGGATGGTTACAAAGCCCGAAGAAAATGATATGAGGTCCATGCCAGTTCTCGATCACCTGCACATCAGACTTGCCAGGCCAGAAGATGCGCCAATGATCGAGTCGTTTAGTGCGGCCATGGCTCTTGAAACAGAAGGTCGCCGCCTCGATCTGGGTCGACTACATGACGGAACCATCGCACTCCTTGAATCTCCAGACCGTGGATTTTTTATGGTTGCCGAACTCGAACAAGCCGGCGAACGCCGGCTATTGGGACAGCTTATGATCACGTATGAATGGAGTGATTGGCGCAACGGCGCTTTTTGGTGGATCCAAAGTGTGTATGTGGATCCCGCCTGGAGACGAAAAGGAGTCTATCGCCTGTTATATGATACCGTCGTCGCGATCGGCAAAGCTGATACCAAGATGTGCGGCATTAGACTATATGTGGCACGAGACAATCGGACGGCCCAAACGGTATACCGACGAGTCGGTCTCACACCCTCGATGTACGATGTCTACGAAGACGATTTCGTACTGAGGTGTCATGGTCAATAAGGCGGCCATTAGGAAGGGGGGGCCATGATTTTGGTTCGATCGTTGATGCTTGCTGTTGTTGCCGCCGTTCTCGTGCAAGGATGCGCATTTTTCAGGGGCAACTATGATGACGATTTCAAACAAGAGGATGTGGAGTCGATCAAGGTCGGATCTTCAACCAGACAGGACGTCGCAAACATTCTTGGTGCGCCAGAACGTGTCATTGAAGTTCATGATCATGAGATATTTCATTACTACAATTACACACTTAAGTCCGGGACCATCCTCTTCTTCTCTCGCACCAACGTCGTCGGAAACGACTTGTACGTATTTTTCTCTCCTGACGGCATTGTGCGGCAGATAGTGATGGGTCGTCAGAAGCCGCCACCCAAACTCCAATTCTGGCCATTCGGAGACTAAACAACGATGCAGGCTCAGCGACGGGGCGTGTTGATCATTGTGTGCCTTCTCGCTGTCATTTTGGAAGGATGCCCATTGGCCTGGCGTCGCCTCACGGTCAACGAGATCATTCGTCCGGACGATGTTTCCTTCATTGTGCCTGGTACCACAACACTCGCCGATGTCGTGAAAAACCTGGGAGCCCCTGGAAGTATTCGACGGGTGGACAGCGGCACAGTAGTGCGCTATCACTTTCTTGATATTAAATATTTTACGGTGAACGTCACACGTCCACTATCTTTGTTTTTCCCCATCCTGGAAGCGGTCCCCAGCGACCTGTATCAACTCACATATAGCGGGGGAGGATTAGGAACAGAGGAACTGCAGGTGGAATTTGACAAGGGTTGGGTCGTGGTACATTACGCTTTTGCCCACCATCAAAAGGCGAGCAGCTATATACCGTAAACTCTCAACAGTTTTCCCCTGTACTTGGATGTTCCCGCATCAACGGTGTGTGCCTCTGAAGTGTTCCACATGGAGGCTTTCGAGCGGGAGGCATCGCCACGGGCCTTTGACGGATTTGAATCACATGTCTCGTGATTGCCGCGGTAGGTAGAGGTCGCTATAATCCCGGCATATGGATCGGCCTCCACAGACTCCTCCTTCCTACATTCTCGCTGATCGCGATCCAGAGTTTCTCCAGCGTGAGGAACTGCGCTCGATTCGCATCGGGCTCGAACTCCTGAAACCAGAATTGATCCAGCGTGAACAGGGAATTCGATCGACCATCGTCGTGTTCGGGAGCGCGCGGTTGCAGGAGCCCGTGGTCGCTGCACGCGCGCTTTGTCTCGCAGAGGAGGAAGCCGTACGATCTCCCACCGATCGAATGCGTGAGCGACAGATGGAGATTGCCCGGCGTCAACTCGCGCTCTCGAAGTATTACGACGTGGCGCGGGAGTTCAGTCGGCTGGTTTCGACGACCTGTCAGATCGACGGCCGTTGCGATTATGTCATTGTCACTGGCGGAGGGCCCGGCATCATGGAAGCCGCCAATCGCGGAGCGGCGGACGTGAACGCCAAATCAATCGGCCTCAATATCACCCTGCCTCAGGAACAGCGCCCGAATCCCTATATCACACCGGAATTGAGTTTTCAGTTTCGCTATTTTGCCATCAGAAAAATGCATTTTTTAATCCGGGCAAGAGCGCTGGTCGCCTTTCCTGGAGGGTTTGGGACGCTCGATGAACTATTCGAGACGCTGACTCTTCTCCAAACAGGGAAGACGAAAAATGTGATAGTCGTGCTGGTCGGCCGAGAATTTTGGGAGCGTCTGATCAACTGGCAATGGCTCATCGAGAACGGACTGATTGAGGAGAAAGATCTGCGGCTCTTTCACTATGCAGAGACGGCTCAGGAGGCCTGGAACGTGATCAGTCAACACAATGGAGCGCCTTCATCATGAAACTCGCGTTCCACGGAGCCGCACGTTCGGTGACGGGCAGCCGCCACATGCTTGAGATGCCGGGTTTTCGGTTGTTGTTCGATTGCGGACTGTTTCAAGGGAGGAGGGACGAAGCCTATCGGCGGAACCGAGATTTGGGCTTCGACCCAAAGTCGCTCAACGCGGTTTTGCTATCCCATGCCCATATCGACCATTCCGGCGCCCTACCAGTGCTTCAGAAGCATGGTTTTTCAGGAAAAACATACCTCACCAGAGCCACCGCAGAGCTGACAGAACTCATGCTCGAAGACTCGGCACGAGTCCAGGAGAGTGACTGCAGCTACGTCAACAAGAAGGAACAGCGGAAGGGAAGGGTCTGTGTTCGACCGCTTTACAACACCGAGGACGTTCGGAAGGTGGTCCGGCGATTCGAGGGCTCACGATACAGAGACATGCTCAAAATCGCTCCGCGAGTGACAGCTTCTTTTCATGACGCCGGCCATATCTTAGGATCGGCGGCCATTCGAGTGAAATATGCGGCACGAGGCAATACGACCACCGTCCTATTCAGCGGTGATCTTGGCCGTTCCAACATGCCTATTCTTCGCGACCCTGAATCTCCACCGTCATGCGACGTGTTGATTCTTGAGTCGACCTACGGCGACCGCCTCCACGAAGCCGATCGGGAGAGCATGAAACAGAAGGCGCTGGACCTTCTCGTCCACGCGAAAACCTACAAAAGTAAGATTATCGTTCCCGCATTCGCCGTCGGGCGCACACAAGAGCTAGTCATGCGGATTAAGGAACTCGTCGGTGAGGGACGCCTCGACCCCATCCCGATCTATATCGATTCCCCGCTGGCCTCACGAGCCACGGAAGTCTTCCGCCGCCACCCGGAATGCTACGACGAAGAAACCACCCGTACCTTTACCTCATCCGGCGACCTCTTCGCCACCCGCTATATTCATTTCGTTTCTTCACTGGAAGACAGCAAGCGGCTTAACGACATGAAGGGCCCCTGCGTCATCATTTCCGCATCCGGCATGTGCGAAGGCGGTCGCGTCGTGCATCATCTCAAGCACGCCATTCAGGATGAAGCGAATGTGATCGTCTTCGTTGGTTTTCAAGCCGAGCATACCCTCGGACGAAAACTCGTCGAAGGATGGGATGTCGTGCCGATTTTCGGTGTGCCCACCCCGCGCCGGGCGCAGATCGTCAAGCTCAACGGACTCTCTGCCCATGCGGACCGCCAGGATCTCTTGCACTACGTACGCGCAATCAATCCGAATCCGAGTAAGATTTTTCTCGTCCATGGTGAAGAAAAGCAGGCCCTCTCGCTGGCCGCTGCCATTCAGGCGGAGCACCCGCGAATTGAGATCACAGTCCCTCATGTCGGGTCGAGCCATGAGGCCTAAAGGAAGTATCTACCTGACAGTTCCACTCCTGATTCTGGCTGTGGGAGGCTGTGTAATCCCATTCGTTTCTGTCCAGGCTGATGAGCCAGGAGAAACACGATCGCGATCTCGTGGGCTTGGTATCGTCGTCGGCACTTATACCACGGGACCGCTCAATGCTATCACAGACGTGGCTGGTGTCACCGTAGGCCAGACCACCCTCATCTCCGGCGAAGGTTCGCTCAAACCCGGGATCGGACCGGTGCGAACCGGCGTCACGGTTGTCATCCCCCGCAACGACGTGTGGCATAAAAAAGTGCCGGCAGGGTCGTTCGTCTTGAATGGGACCGGCGAGATGACCGGGCTTGCCTGGCTCAACGAATCAGGCTTCCTCGAGTATCCGATAGCCCTCACAAATACGCTGAACGTGCCTCGCGTCGCCAATGGGGTCATGAACTGGATGATCTCGCGTTATCCAGAGATCGGCATTACCGACGATACTTTGACCCCGGTCGTAGCAGAATGTGACGATGGACGACTCAATGACATACAGGGGCGGCATGTCTCTGAGGCGGATGTGATGAAGGCACTCGACAGTGCCTCGTCTGGAGCCGTGCAGGAAGGGACTGTCGGTGCTGGGACCGGGATGGTGTCCTATGGTTTCAAGGGAGGCATTGGAACTTCGTCTCGTCGATTACCGGAGAGCGAAGGCGGTTATACGATCGGTGTGCTCGTCAATGCAAACCATGGGCGTCGGCACGAGCTCGTCATGGGGGGCGTGCCGGTAGGCCGGCTCTATGACCCTGCGCCTCCTCTCGCACAGGCTATTTCACCCGGGCAAAGTGAGGGATCGATCATCATCATCATCGCCACCGATGCTCCGCTCGATAGTCGTCAATTGACTCGGCTAGCGAAGCGTGCCGCGCTGGGGCTGGCACGCACAGGTTCCACTGCCCGACACGGAAGCGGAGATTTCATGTTGGCCTTCTCGACCGCGAATAGTATTCCGCATTATCCGAAAGAGCGGACGTTCCAGCAGACGCACTTTGCCGACACGCATCTGAACCCGTTGATCACGGCAACAGTCGAAGCCACGGAAGAAGCCATTCTCAACGCGCTGACTATGGCGACGACAGTGGTAGGACGTGACGGCTATCGCGTCGAGGCCATCTCCCTCACCAGACTCCGTACCATCCTCAATCAACGGGCTCGGTAACTGTGGAGAGCCATCGTTCAGCAGGCTGGGGAACCTCTCACTTGCATTTCCCTCTCGTGCCTCGCTATTCTTTCGCGACTCTCTCGTATCAGGAGGATTCGTATGAATGAGTACCAACTCGGCGGTAGCTTGAGCCTCATCACTGCACTGGGAAAAACCAACGCGTTCGCCGTATTTTTGCAAACCCGAATGGCTCGCGCCGTGGAGACAGAGGATCCCGCCGAACTTCATTATCTCTTAGCCCAACTCGACGACTATCATTCCTACTTATGGCGCTACTACAAAAAGTTGGCTCAGGACCGTCCGGAACGGATGGACCCAGGGGTCTAGCCTACCGGCGAACAACAGGCGTGTCCTTCATCCCATGACCACTCAGTCGACAAGCGCGACAATTCCGGCCGTACCTCAATTCGCGACTGCACTTTCACGGAAAACTGATACGGAAGCCGCCATTCGCGATCTCACCGATACGATCCTGATGCAAGTCGGCACCGTTCCCATTGATCTGATCTTCGTCTTCTTTTCCCTTCACCATGCGTCCAAGGCTTCAATGATCTCTGCCATGCTGGAGAGGAAACTACGGGCGAAGGTCTGTCTGGGCTGTTCCGGTGAAGGCATCATCGCCGGTTCTGAAGAGCTTGAAACCGCAGCAGCCATAACGGTCTGGGTGGCATGCCTTCCTGATGTCACATTGACTCCGGTGCAGCTTTCCGTGTCCCCGCTGCAGGACCAGTTCTGTATGTCTGGGTGGCCGGAATCGGGGAATGAGAGTTCGACCTTTCTCCTTCTCGCCGATCCCTTTTCGACGCCGATGCAAGACGTTCTGTCTCTCATGGCTGACCGGTATCCTCGCGGCAAAGTTGGCGGAGGTCTTGCCGGAGGAGGCCGGGATGTAGGAGAAAATCGATTGCTCCTCAACGGTCAGGTTTTCGACGGGGGCATGGTGGGAGTGCAACTCACGGGATCGATCGTTGTGCGAACCGTGATCTCGCAAGGCTGCTGCCCTATCGGTGAACGATTCGTCGTAACGAGAGCGGAGCAAAATTTGATCTATGAACTAGGCGGAGTCCCGGCGTTGAAACGACTTCAGTGCGTCTTTGAATCAATAGGGGGAGCCCAACGCCGCGATGCGAATCACGCGTTGCACTTGGGTATTGTGATCGACGAGCACGGAAGTCATTTCGAGCGCGGAGATTTCCTCGTTCGGAATCTTATCGGAGCCGATCAACAGACTGGTGCTGTTGCGATCGGAGACGTCGTTCAAGAAGGCCAGACCGTGCAGTTCCACCTTCGTGACGCGAAGTCAGCTAGCGACGATTTGCACGTTCTCCTAGCGGCGGAACGAATGAAATACGAAAGCCCTCCCCTCGGGGCCCTTCTGTTCAGTTGTTGCGGGCGAGGAGAGGGACTCTTCGGCCAACCTCATCATGACAGCGGGGTCGTGCAAGAGCGCCTTGGCCCCATCCCTACTGCGGGATTCTTTGCTCAGGGCGAGATCGGTCCGGTCGGCGGTCGCAACTTTCTGCATGGTTACACAGCGAGTGTGGTTATTTTTTCCAAGCCTGACCCCTACAAGGCCCATCAGTAGGGCAGCATGAGTCTCAAGCTTCAGAACAGGACTACAAATTCAAACGTTGGCAAGAGTCCTGTATCTAGGACCTGCATCATTCTCTATAGTCGTCCGCTATCGTGGCCGGATGATCTACCATCACAAAAGGAGCCGACATGCCGTTTCAGAAAACAGGCGCTGAAGGAACTGAGGTTACGACATCATCGGGATTGCAGTATGTCGATCTCACGATGGGAACCGGGGCCACGGCAGAAGCGGGACAAACTGTCTCTGTGCACTACACGGGCTGGCTGGAAAACGGGAAGAAGTTCGACAGTTCCGTCGACCGGGCCCAACCCTTCTCATTTTCCCTAGGCGTAGGGCGAGTGATCAAAGGATGGGACGAAGGTGTCAAGGGGATGAAGGTGGGCGGGAAACGAAAGCTGACTATTCCCTCCAAGCTCGGCTATGGAGCGCAGGGGGCTGGTGGGGTGATTCCTCCAAATGCCACATTGATCTTCGACGTTGAGTTGCTCAGTGTCCAGTAACCGGACTGACAAGCGTCAAGTTGACAAGCTGACAAGCATGAGGCTGGTTACTGTGCCGGCCTGCTGGCTTGTTTGGCTATCAGCATGAACCATCATGCAACAGACCCCTCTCATCCAGCAGCACCGTGCAATCGGCGCCAAACTTGTTGATTTTGCCGGATGGGAAATGCCCATACAATACAGCGGTGTCGTGGACGAATATCATACCGTCCGCTCCCATGTCGGTCTCTTCGATGTAAGCCATATGGGACGAATGCGTCTCGCGGGGCCCGGTGCCATTTCTTTTCTTCAGCGGGTCACTACCAACGATGTCGCCAAACTTGCCGTGTCTCAAGCCCAGTATTCCATGGTGTGCAATGAGAATGGCGGGATCAAAGACGATGTCTTCGTCTACCGGCTTACTTCCGACGAGTTTCTTTTATGTGTGAATGCCTCGAACCGCAAGAAGATCCTTTTGTGGCTCCAATCCCAGCTTGCACAAGACAAGACGGTTCGTCTCGACGATCGGTCGATCGAGTTGGCGCAGGTAGCAGTTCAAGGCCCCAAATCTCGCGAGCTGCTCATCAGCCTCGGAGGGACGGATCTCGATGGGCTCAAGCTCCATCACACGTGTGAGGGCATGATCGGCGGTCTTCCCTGCTTGCTGGCCAGGACAGGCTACACCGGTGAATTGGGATTTGAGATATACATCGATGCTGACAAAGTCTGCCGCCTATGGGAGTTCCTTGTCGAAAAGGGGCAGGCGTGGGGGCTCAAGCCGGCAGGGCTCGGCGCGAGGGATCTACTGCGGTTGGAAATGGGCTATCTGCTCTATGGCAATGACATAGGGGAAGACACGACACCGCTTGAAGCCAATGCGGACTGGGCGGTTAATTTCCAGAAGGGCTGGTTCATCGGTAGTCAGGCGCTCATGGCGCAGAAACAGGCTGGAGTCGCTCGCAGGTTCGTCGCCTTTGAACTCGTCGAGAAGGCCGTGCCTAGGCACGAATTCAGAATTCTCGATCCTACGACCGCCAAACCTATCGGAATCGTGACAAGTGGCAACCTCTCGCCGCTCCTGCAGAAGGGTATCGGGTTGGGCTATGTGCCTTTGCGCTATGTCGAACCCGGTTCCTCAGTCCTGATCGAAATACGTAGCAAAACCGTCCCGGCCCATATTGTCAAACCACCGTTCTATAAGCGCAAAAAGGTGTGAGGTGTGAATCGTTAGGGACATCCCTGACGTCTTACTCCCTACGAGATGAAATGACGAAAAACATCTACTCAGGCCGTGTCGTTACCCTGAATATTGATACGGTCGCCCTGCCCAACGGCGTTACGGTCGAATTGGAAGTTGTGCGCCATCCCGGAGCGGCTGCGGTAGTGCCACTGAGAGACGATGGCACAGTCGTCTTGATTCGGCAGTTCCGCCACGCAGCAGGAGGGTTCATATACGAAATTCCTGCGGGGAAGCTTCATCCTGGTGAGGAGCCCACAGCCTGTGCCGCGCGCGAGCTTGAGGAAGAAATTGGATACCGAGCAGGCAGATTCGAACTCCTCTCAAGCATATTTACCGCGCCGGGGTTCACCGATGAAGTGATTCACATCTACAAAGCGACGGAATTGACGGCGGGTCGACAGCAGCTCGACCGTGACGAAGTTCTCGAAGTGATAGAACTGTCTCTATCGGAAGCGATGAGGTTAATTGAGGCCGGGGCGATCAAGGATGCGAAGTCGATCATTGGGTTACAAGCGGTGTATCTTCGGAGTGTCACCAGGTAGGAAAAACGCACAAAGGGCCTCCCCCTTTAGACGGGAGGCCCTTCGCGCTAAATAGCTCTGTGGCAAACGGATTACTTGCCGGGCTTATCCTTCTTCTCTTCGCCGAACGTATCGGTGTACTGGCCAGGCTTCTTAGTATCCTTCTTCTCCTCACCGAACGTATCGGTGTACTGACCGGGCTTCTTAGTATCCTTCTTCTCCTCACCGGCGAAGGCTGGAGCGCTGAACGTCACTGCCACTGCTACTGCCATAATCGCCATCAACATGGTCTTCATGATAAATCACCCTCCGTTAATGTAATGGATTGTTTATAGACTGTGCCATTCATTGGCACCCAGCCCAGATAGCCAGCAAGCTTGATGCCGCATGCTTGGTGTAAATGCCTTGTGATATTTATCAATGTATTAAGCTCGTTTCCCCAATCGCGTTCAATGAGGGGACTTCATTATTCTGGGGCAAAATGGTTGGAGGTCGGCTAAATCGCCTCAATGCCGGAATGGCGCACCCGGTTAAGATCAAGGGAGCGCAGGTTAGCAATTTCATTTTTTTGAGAGACGAAGACAATTAGCATGAATAATCAGCGACCCACTTGGGTAAAGCAATGAGAAAAACCGCTGTTCGGACAGTGGAGGAGACTTTCTCTCACCGGCATCTCGCTGATCATATCAGGCCAAGAGTCCGCATTCTCTTTGTCGGCATCAATCCAGGCCTTCGTTCAGCCGCAACCGGACACCACTTCGCCGGGCATTCGAACCGCTTCTGGAGGCTTTTATTCGAGTCAAAGCTCGTGACAGAGCCACTCACGTACCAAGACGACTGGCGTCTACCGGATTGGGGGATCGGCCTGACAAACATTATCCACAGGCCGAGTGCAGGAATCGGCGTACTCAGACCGCGAGAATATCAAGCCGGCAGGAAAAGGCTCATCGCTGTGGTGACACACTATCGCCCTCACATCATTGCCTTGCTTGGCGTCACGATCTACCGCATGGTATTCCCAGATTCTCGAACCGAACGAATTGGACTTGGTTTACAGGCCTGGACCTTGGCCGGTCGACCTGTTTTTGTCTTGCCTAATCCCAGCGGTCGGAATGCCCATTACCCATATCGAACGATGCTTATGGCGTTCCGTGCTCTGCGCAATGCGACAAAGAGAAATCTCAAAATATGACACTGGACCTCTCTGTAGCATATTTCTCACAAGCGCCGTGTTGTTATAACAACAGCATGCAATTAAGTCGCAAAGCATCTTCGATAAAGAAAGTGATTCCAAAGACATGCAGGCTTTAGCCAACTGGCATATGGATTGCTGTCGCAAGTTTTACGTAGAAGTTTCCTTTCACTTTTAAGAAAAATGAAGTACGCAATCCTTGTTCTGCTTGCCTGTTGGATCTTCGCGAATCCTGATACCCCCCTGGCGCAACAATCCCCACAGTTATTGATACATGGAGCGATGATGGAGTGCCATGCAGGCCGTATCACTCAAGACCGTGCCAGCCGAATCGGCCATTTCGAGAAAGGGCAGGCCTTGGGAGAGCAAGCTGTCGCTTTGGACGATCGGTCTGCCGAAGCACACTTCGCCCTGTTCTGTAATTTGGGAGAATTGATGCGAGTCGACGGGGAGTTGAATATCACATCGGCCCTGGGTTTCCGTCGCATGATCAAGGAGCTCGACCGGACATTGGAACTCGCGCCAGATCACCTTGACGCCCTGTCGGCGAAGGGGACCTTCCTTGTCAGGCTTCCTTTTCTGCTCGGAGGAGACAGACGAAAGGGTGAGGAGCTCCTTCGGTACGTACTCATGAGAGCACCGCGGTCCGTCAATGCCAGGCTTAGCCTGGCCAAGTGCTATTCTGCCGAAGGCCGCCACAGCGAGGCCATCTCGCTCGCCTCCGAGGCGCTGGATCTCGCCCAAGCACAACGGCAAGATGACTTCGCACCTGAAGCGGAGAAAGTGTTGGCGCAGTTACGAGCCAACGCCACCAAGGCGAATTAATCCTTCCCGCCACCCTCCTGGCGCCAGATACTAAATCGTGCTATCTTCCGCTTCAAGTAGAGCGCGGCATCCGCCTCTCGGTTCCCTGTGCATTTCAGGACACATGGTTAGGATTTTCATCATGCTGTCAGGGACGCACCATGATACTCGACGGTAAAAAGGGACTCATCATCGGCGTGGCGAATAAGCACAGCATCGCCTGGGCCATCGCGCAATCGGCAGCCGGACAGGGGGCGCAACTCCTGTTCAATTATCAGAATGAACGGCTACGGGAGAATGTCGAAGAACTGGTCGAAACCATACCTAGTGCGAAAGCCTTCCCTTGTGACCTGGGGGAGGATGGTCAAATCGCAGCATTGATGCAGAATGTGGAAAAAGAAATCGGAAGGCTCGATTTTCTGGTTCATTCCATTGCCTTTGCCCCGCGCGAAGAGCTCACTGGCCAGTTCGTGAACACCTCGCGTCAGGGATTTGCAACTGCGTTGGACGTGAGTGCCTATTCACTCGTGGCCGTCACCCGTGCTGCTGTGCCGCTCATGACCCGGGGCGGGTCAGTCGTGACGTTGACCTATCTGGGAGCAGAGCGGGTTGTGCC
>DATIAT010000130.1:0-16022 GCA_035457905.1 Nitrospiraceae bacterium | reverse complement strand
ATGCGCGCAGTGAAGGACAGTCTGGCGACTCCCCTGGACGAGAAGGTGTGATCATGGAGAGATTGAAACATGAGGCCCTCGCCCGGGCTAATGGCACGTCTCGGCGTGCCAGTGGGTGGGCGGGTGAGAAAGGCGCGCAGTGGAAGATCAATCAGCCCCCGTCCTTGGGATGAGCACGAGCGAGCTTGGAAGGATCATCGGACGCGCGCAATCGAGGATTGGCCAGGCTCCCCTTGAACGGGAGGTAAGATGGGGATGGCGCATATGATAGAAACTCAATCAGGCCCCATGCCTGAAGGGGTGACGAGCAAGCATTGAAAAATCATCTGAAGTCTTGCTTATGAGGAGGGTCTGCCGATGTCCGTGATGGAACAATCCGAAATTCAGTCCCTACTACCTCACCGGTATCCCTTTCTCCTGGTCGATCGCGTCCAGGAGTTGAGTCCTGACCGAAGGATCGTCGGAATCAAGAACGTGACGATCAATGAGCCGTTCTTTCAAGGGCATTTTCCCGGACGTCCGGTCATGCCTGGAGTATTAATTCTAGAAGCCATGTCTCAGGTCGGCGCGGTTCTGGCGTTGAAGTCGATGGAGCATGCTACGCGTCCGGTGGTGTTTCTGACCGGCATCGACGGTGCGAAGTTTCGAAAACCGGTCGTGCCCGGCGATCGATTGCGATTTGAAATCGACGTCGTCCGGAAGCGGGCGCCGTATTGGAAGATGGAAGGCAAGGCTTTTGTCGAATCTGACCTCGTCTGTGAAGCCCACGTGACTGCCCTGGTGACTGAGGAGAAAGACGTGAAACGTGAAACGTGAAGCGAAAAACGAAAGAAATGCAGTTGGGAGCGTGATGAGCGAATAGCGATTCACGATTTACGTCACACTGGAGGTTCAGAGTGCAGATCCATTCAACAGCGATTGTTCATTCCAAGGCGAGTCTTGCCGACGACGTAGAGGTCGGGCCGTTCTGTTTGATCGGTGAGCATGTCACGATCGGAAAAGGAACAAGACTACTCTCTCATGTGACGATTGATGGATGGACGGAGATTGGTGAACGAAATGAGGTCCATCCCTTTGCTTCGATCGGCGGCCCGCCTCAGCATCTCGGATATAAGGGAGAACCGACCAAGGTCATCATCGGCCATGACAATGTCCTTCGTGAGTATGTCACGGTCAACCGCGCGACAGTTCAAGGCGGGGGGGTAACATCGCTCGGGTCGAAGAATTTTCTGATGGCCTATGCGCATGTCGCGCACGATTGCCGGCTCGGCAACCGCCTCATCATGGCCAATGCCGCTACATTAGCCGGTCATGTCACCATCGGCGACGATGCGATCATTGGGGGACTGACCGGAATCCATCAACACGTGCGGGTCGGGTCGTTCTCCATGGTCGGCGGCTGCTGCGCTCTCGGCCAGGATCTCCCTCCGTTCATGCGGGCTGCAGGAGGCTATCGCGCGAAGCTGTACGGCCTCAATTCGGTGGGGTTACGGCGGCATGGGTTTTCAGCTGAACGGATTTCGGTGCTGAAACGATCCTACGACATACTCTTTCGATCCGGACATCGAATTGCAGAGGCGGCCAAGCTTGTGAAGGCAGAGTTCGGAGACCAACCAGACATCATGACGCTTGTGGAGTTTCTGGAGGACACGAAGCGCGGCATCTGCCGGTCGGTCGGCAAAGATCAAGAGGATGAGGAGTAAGCGTCGTGGCATTGCGACCCCACGTCGCCGAAGGTGAGCGGATCGGGCTTATTGCCGGCAATGGCCGGTTTCCGATCATCTTTGCCGATAATGCCAGGAAGCTCGGCTATCAGGTATCGGCTGTCGCGCATGAAGGCGAGACGGAACCGGAGCTGGCCGGCCATGTGGATCGCATCCATTGGATCAAGATCGGCCAACTCAACAAGCTGATCAAGGCCTTCAAGGAGGACGGCGTCCATCAGGCCGTGATGTTGGGCGGGATCAAGAAAACTCACGCCTTCGGCAGCATACGACCGGACTTTCGCACCCTGGCGCTGGCGACAAGGTTGGCGCTCTGGAAAGACGACGACATTCTGCGGGAACTTGCGAAGGAGCTGGAGCGGGAAGGGATTGCTATTTGTGAATCGACCTTCGGACTTGAGGGAATTCTTGTGAAGGAAGGGCCGTTGACCGCACGCACTCCATCGGAAATGGAGTGGGAAGACATTCGCTACGGTTGGGAAGTGGCGCACGATATCGGACGTCTCGATATCGGGCAGTGCGTCGTGATCAAGGACCGAGTGGTCGTGGCCGTCGAGGCGGTTGAAGGTACAGACGGAGCCATCAAACGCGGCGGCGAATTGGCGAAGGAAGGGGCAGTGGTGGTCAAGCGGTCGAAGCCGCAGCAGGATTTGCGGTTCGATCTTCCGGCTGTTGGCCCCAGGACTATCGAGGTGATGGCGTCGGTCAAGGCTTCCGTGCTGGCGGTCGAAGCAGGACGGACGGTTCTGCTGGATCGAGAACTTGTATTGGAACGGGCCAAGTCCGCCCGTATTGCTGTTGTTGGGGTCGCGAAACTCGAACCGCGCGGAAAGTGAGTCTCGAATCATGACCCCGTTCAAGGCAGGCGTCATCGGTGTCGGACATCTCGGTCAGCACCATGCGCGCCTCTATGCGTCTTTGCCAGGATCGCAGCTCATCGGCGTGGTAGATCAGTCGGTCGAGCGCGCGCAGATGGTCGCCGACCGGCATAGTGCACGCGTCTTTCGCACGGTCGACGAATTGTTGCCGCATGTCGATGTCGTTAGTGTGGCGGTGCCTACGTCGGACCACTATATCGTTGTAAAGGCCTGTCTGCAGGCCGGCAAACATGTACTGGTCGAAAAGCCGATTGCTGTTACGCCCGAAGAGGCGCAGGAGCTGGTGCATTTGGCCAAGCAGCGAGGCTGTTGTTTACAGGTGGGGCACAGTGAACGGTTCAATCCGGTGATGGAATTGATGCGTCCCTATATCGGACATCCGGTGTTCATCGAATGTCACCGTCTCAGCAGTTTCAGTGAACGGGGAACAGATGTGGATGTAGTGCTGGACTTGATGATTCACGACCTGGATCTTGTGCTGTCTTTGAATCCCGGTCCCATTGAGGAGGTGCGGGCCGCTGGGGTGGCGGTATTATCCCCATCGATCGATATCGCCAATGCCCGCATTCAGTTCCAGGGCGGCTGTGTGGCTAATCTCACCTCCAGCCGAGTGTCGACGAATAAGATGCGCCGGCTGCGTCTCTTTCAGAGGGACAGCTATCTGTCGATCGATTTTCAGACGCGGAGAGGGGTGATTTGCAGACGGGTCGTTAAGGCAGGGGAAAAGCCGACGGTCGAGGCCGAACAACTGCAGGGTGGAGAGGAAGAGCCTTTGAAGCTCCAGCTTGCATCGTTTCTTCATGCCGCCGGCACGGGTGCGAGGCCTGTGGTGTCGGGTGAGGACGGCGCAGCGGCAGTGGAAGCGGCTCATCAAGTCTTACAGGCCATGGCAGCCTTCGCGGATCGTCATGAAGAGGGGATAGTGGAGGAGATACAAGGGTAATGGGATAGATACGTGTAGACTCTTTCTTCCTTACCCCTCTACCCCGGTACCTTTTTGTCCCCTTCATTGAGGCCATGAGGATTTTGATCGTGACAGGCGAAGCCTCGGGCGATCTTCACGGGGCTCATTTAGCCAAAGCGATCATGGCGCTCGACCCGACAGCCGAACTGGTCGGCATTGGCGGGCCTGGGATGCGTGCGGCAGGTGTGAGTCTTGTGCCGGATGTCCCACAGCTGGATGTGATGGGATTGATCGGGCTGTCCTCCATTCGAGCCTGGATACAGCGTGTATTGGCTATCCGGCGGGTGTTGAGGGCAGAGGCCTGGGACCTTGTCGTGTTGATCGATAATCCCGGGCTCAATTTTCATTTCGCCCGCGTCGCTAAAGCCGCCGGTCGGCGCGTGCTCTATTATATCGCCCCACAAGTGTGGGCCTGGCGACCTGGACGCATGAAGTGGATTCAGCGCCGGGTCGATCATGTTGTCGTCATCCTCCCGTTCGAGCCGGAACTCTATCGTCGAGCGGGAGTTCGCTGCACGTTCGTCGGTCATCCTTTGCTCGATTCGGTGGCGCCGCACTATGACCGTGCGAAGCTTCGACGCGAATTCGGCTTTGACGAGTCCGCGCGAGTGGTGGGGTTGCTTCCAGGAAGTCGAGTGGGCGAGGTCGAAATGCTCCTGCCGCTTCTTCTCAAGGCGGCGGCGCGATTGGTCGAAGCAGAACCGGGAACGCAATTTATCCTGGCGCGGGCCTCATCAATCGACGATAATCTGATCCAGTCCTTGCTGCAGAGCAGCCCTGTGCCGGTTCGCGTCGTGTACGATAGGGCCAGTGAGGTGATGGCCTTGTCCGATGTGTTGCTCATAGCATCGGGAACCGCGACCTTACAGGCGGCGGTAGTGGGAACTCCCATGGTGCTGCTATACAAGACCTCACCGTTGACCTATCGCCTGGCGCGATGGCTTGTCACGGTGAAATGGATCGGGCTCGTGAATTTGGTGGCCGGCCGGTTGATCGTGCCGGAACTGATTCAGGATGAAGCGACAGACGAACGGCTGTGCCGGGAAGCTCTACGCCTCTTACGCGATCCATCGGCGTATAATGAGATGAAAGAAGGGCTGCGACAGGTTCGGCAATTATTGGGGGAACCGGGCGCCTCCAGCCGGGCTGCGCAGGTGGCATTGTCCGAATGTCGACTCTAGATCGCTTAAAACGTTTGTTGGGGTATCTGAAACCTTATCGGGTTCGGTTGGGCGCCGCGTTCGTGTGCTCCGCGCTGGTGGCGGTCTTCTCCGGCGCGTATGCCTGGCTTGTCAAACCAGTCCTCGACGAGATTTTCATCAACAAGAACGCAGACCTGCTGCTTGTCCTTCCCATCGCGCTCGTGGCTGTGGCGGTGCTCAAGAGCGTCTTTCACTATGGGCAAAATTATCTCATGAACTATGTCGGTAATCGGGTGATCACCGATATTCGGCAGGAGTTGTTCGGGAAACTCATCCGCCTTCCAGTGTCGTATCACGACGTGAATACGTCGGGGCGGTTGGTGTCCCGTGTGGTGAACGACGTCTCGGTCATGGCCAACGCGGTGGGGGGAGTGTTGAAAGATATTTTTCAGCAGGGCCTCACGTTCCTGGCCATGATGGGCGTGATTTTCTATCAAGAGTGGCGGTTAGCCGGCCTCTCGGTGCTCGTCATTCCGTTGGCGGTGTTCACGATGGTACGGATGGGGAAGCGGTTGCGGGGGCTGGCGGCAAGCGGTCAGGAGCGGATGGGGGATATGGCTTCGACACTTCAGGAAACATTATCCGGCATTCGCATGGTCAAGGCGTATGGGCGCGAAGAGTCAGAGATAGAACGATTTCAACAGAGCAACCACTCGTTCCTGCGAACGACGATGAAAGCGATTCAAGTCTCCGCCATCGGGTCGTCGCATATGGAGGTGATCGGTGTCCTGGGGGTAGCGGCGATTGTGTGGTATGGCGGTTTCCTCGTGATCAACGGCTCCATGACACCGGGGGCGTTTTTCTCATTTCTGACTGCGATGTTCATGGCCTATGCGCCGATTCGTAAGCTGTCCGGCGCCAACAATCAAATTCAACAGGCGCTGGCCGCGGCGGAACGGGTCTTCAGCGTCTTGGACCTCAAGACCGAGCAGGATGGCGAGAGAGGCCGGCTGGAATTGCCGCGAATCGGGCAGTCGGTGATGTTCGACGATGTGACGTTTCATTATGAAAGCCAGGCGGTGCCGGCGCTGAACGACATCAACCTGACGATCCGCGCGGGTGAAATGGTGGCACTTGTAGGCAGCAGCGGCAGCGGAAAGACGACATTGGTCAATCTGATCCCGCGTTTTTATGAGCCCACGGCCGGTCGCATTCTCATCGACGGGATCGATATTCAGTCGTACACCCTGCAGTCGATCCGATCGCAGATCGGCATGGTGTCGCAAGATGTGGTCTTGTTTGACGACAGCATTCGCAACAATATTGCCTTTGGGCGGGAGAACGCGACCGACGAAGACATCATGCAGGCGGCAAGGTTGGCCTATGCCCATGATTTTGTCGAACGTCTTCCGGATGGGTATCAGACGGTCGTGGGAGAAAAAGGGGTCAAACTCTCCGGCGGGGAACGCCAGCGCTTGGCCATTGCCCGCGCGATCTTACGCGACCCTCCTTTGCTCATCCTCGACGAGGCGACATCAGCCTTGGACACCGAGTCTGAGCGGGTTGTCCAGCTGGCCCTTGCCAATTTGATGAAGAATCGAACGACCGTCGTCATTGCCCACCGGTTGTCCACGATTCAACAAGCCGATCGGATTATCGTATTGGCCCGAGGTTCGATCGTGGAAGTGGGGACACACGACGAACTGCTTCGTTGCGGGGGACAATATCAACGACTCTACGCGATGCAGTTCCAGGATATTCCCGATGCGTAACCCCGCCCTGAAGCGGGTCGAAAATTGGCTGAAGCTCTCCGTGCTCCCTCCAATCGGGGCCGCGGTGATTCGAGGGTTGGGGCAGTCGATGCGGCTGGACTCGCAGGGCCACGAGCCGGTGGAAGCGCTACATCGTCAGGGCCGGCATATCATCCTCGCGTTCTGGCACGCACAGCAATTGATGATTCCTATGATTCCTACAAGCGTCGGTGGCGCGGTGGGCAATGTGCTGATCAGCCGGCATCAGGATGGAGAAATCATTGCCCGCATCCTCTCACGATTCGGGCATCGAGCAGTGCGTGGGTCGAGTACGAGGGGGGGCGTGCTTGCATTGCGGGAGATGATTCGCCTTGGGCGATCGGGCGCCGATCTTGTGGTGACTCCCGATGGACCGAAAGGGCCTCGTCAGGTCGCGAAACTCGGGGTGGTCGAGCTGGCGAAAGCGACCGGACTTCCGATTGTGCCGTTGGCCTTTGGCTGCTCAAAAAAAAACTTTTCGCGAGCTGGGACCGGTTCATGGTCCCGTATCCATGGTCTCGAGGTCTCTATCTGTGGGGCGCCCCTATCTGGGTTCCGCCGGACGCCGATGAGCAGGCGTTAGAGGCGGCATGCCTGGAGCTCGAGACGGTCCTGAATCGATTGACGGATCAGGCGGAAGAGGCTTGCAAGACCTAGCCATCAGCTTTCAGCATTCAGCTCTGGAAGAAGAGTATGCTGATGGCTGACCGCTGACAGCTCATATGTGGCGTCTCTTCTACAATATTCTGCTGTTGGTCGCGTCGCCTCTTGTCGTGATTGTCCTGCTGGCGAAGCCAGGGTGCCGGCGTGGATTGCCGCAACGGCTAGGCCTCGGAAAAGGTCTGTCTGGTCCATCTCGACCGAACCTACCAAATAGACCAAACGAACCAGACAGACCAGATAGACCAGTCATCTGGATTCACGCTGTCTCTCTCGGCGAAGTGGTGGCGGTAGCGCCGCTGGTGAACGAGCTGCATCTTCGTCATCCTGAATACCGCCTGGTGGTCACGACAGTGACTGAGACCGGACGAGAAGCTGTAGAGCATCGGTTGGCCGGCGTGGCGGAGCACTGTTATGCGCCGCTCGACTTCCCCTGGGTTGTCTCCCGATTCATCGACCGGCTGCATCCTTGCCTCTATATTTTCGTTGAGACTGAACTCTGGCCGAATCTCTTGTGGCGCTTGCGTCTGCGCGAAGTGCCGACAGTGCTCGTCAACGGCCGGCTTTCGACCAAGTCTTATCAGCGGTTGCAGTGGGGACCCGTACGATCGTTCTACCGGACGATGTTGCAGACCCTCAGTCTCTGCCTGATGCAATCGGACCGTGACGTCGACCGAATCGTTACGCTGGGAGCAGAGGCCTCGCGAGTCAGGCGAACGGGGAATATCAAGTTCGACCAGCCGATGCCGCCCGTTGCGGAACGTGGGCCAACCAGAACCCATCTGGGACTCTCAGACTCTGAACGGTTGCTCGTGGCAGGCAGTACCCATCCCGGGGAAGAGGAGATCCTTGTGGAGTGTTATCGAGCGCTCGTGACACGGTGTCCTTCAGCGGTCTTGCTGCTGGCTCCTCGACACATTGAGCGAGTGGAATCGGTCGAAGAGATGCTCCGGGCCCGCGGGCTCGCCGTGCAGCGGCGCAGCACCATCGGGCAGGCCGGCGCGCCGCGGTCTCCCGGCCCTCGTGTGGTGCTGCTTGACTCGCGCGGCGAATTGGCCGCGATCTATCGGGAAGCGGTGTTGGCGTTCGTTGGAGGCACACTCGTTCCGATCGGAGGACACAATTTGCTGGAACCGGCTCAGTGGGCGAAGCCAGTCTTGTTCGGTCCCTACACCGACCACTGTATGGAAATTGCCGACCTCTTGATCCAGGCAGGAGGCGGCCGTCGGGTTCTCACCCCGGAGGATCTTGCCCAACAGGTTGTGGGACTCTTCTCTAATGATGAGGAACGGGAACGAGTGGGTCGGTCGGCTCGTCAGGTGGTGGAACAGAATCGAGGAGCGTTGAAACAGACGTTGGAAGCGATCGACAGGCTGTTGACCTCGCAGCAAGGCGCCAGCGGGTCTTTCCTCGCAGGGCTCCAGGTAGATAGGCTGAAGGTTAGAACTTAGGTCGATAGACTGAAGACCGAAGGCTTTTAGCCTTCAGCCTTATGACCTTCAGCCTAAACCCCTGGAGTAGTTCGAAGAATGCTCAATCCTGGGGAAAAAGTCAGATGGTGGCTGATGTGGGCCGCGATCCCCTACGGGGCGATTGCGAAGCTGCGCACGCTCCTTTACCAGTGGGGTTGGTTCGTTCAGCATCGATTACCGGTCCCTGTGTTGAGCGTGGGGAATCTTACGCTGGGCGGGACGGGAAAAACTCCCGTGGTCATTGTGCTTGTCGAGTGGCTTCTTGCACAGGGGAAACGGGTGGCGATTCTTAGTCGGGGCTACAGGCGGACCAGTGAGGATCTGTATCTATTGGTATCGGATGGCCAGCGATTGCTGGTCGGCCCATACGAGGCAGGCGATGAGCCATTCTTGATTGCGCAGCGTTGTCCGAAAGCGATCGTTGCAGTCGGTGCCGATCGCTATGAACTCGGTGACTGGCTTCTGAATCGATTTCCGATTGATTGTCTGGTGCTTGACGACGGATTTCAGCACCAGGGCCTCTATCGTGATGTGGATCTCTTGCTGGTCGATGCGACTGACGCGGAGGGACTATCGGCCCTGGTGCCGGCCGGCCGACTTCGTGAACCGCTGCGAGCGGCGGCCCGTGCGACGGCAATCATCATCACGAGAGCGGACATGCCCGCTCAGGTGAAAGAGGTCTGCCGCAGGCTGAAGGCTACGCTTGGTTTTATGCCGGACCCGATCCAGGCGGTTTTTCATCCAGAGAGTCTCGTCTCGGTGACGACCGGATCGTCACAGCCGCTCGCCTGGTCTAGAGGAAAAACAGGGCTGCTCTGCAGCGGTGTCGGTCACGCCGGATCGTTTCGCTCTCTCGTCGAACGAATAGGGATCAAAGTTCTGGATGAAGTGGCGTATGCCGATCATCATGCCTATACGCATGATGATGTGGAACACCTAAGGGCCAGAGCCGTCGAACTCAAGGCTGAATTGGTTGTCACGACGGAAAAAGATGCTTGCAAGTTGGTCGCGTTGCTCCAATCCACCGATAACTGGTGGGCGGTTCGACTGACCACGCATGTGGTCGCGGGAGAAGATCGATTGCGGCGGTTGGTGCTTGGAATGGGAGAGTGGCCAAAGGCTGAAGGTGTAGTCGGAAGGCGGAAGGCGGAAGGCTGATAGCCGAAGAGTCTGGAGGTTTGTGGGTAAAGAAACCGTCAAACGAGTTCTTGTACGTGGGCCTAACTGGCTCGGCGACGCTGTGATGTGCGAGCCTGCGCTTCGTGGATTGCGGAATCTGTTCCCCGACGCCCACATAGCGCTATTGGTGAAGCCGGCTGTGGCCGACTTGTTCGCCGGCCATCCGGCATTGACACGCGTGCTGATCTACGACAGCAACGGACTTCATGAGGGGCTCTCAGGCAAGTGGGCATTGGCTGGGCAGTTACGGCGGCAGAGCTTCGACCTGGCGATCTTGTTTCAGAATGCGTTCGAGGCGGCCCTTCTGAGTTTCCTGGCCGGTGTGCCTCGGCGCTACGGGTATGCGACAGACGGGCGAAGTTTCCTGCTCTCCGATCCGGTCTCTGTTCCAGATCGCAGCACGCTCGTCCATCAAGTCCGCTATTACTGGGATCTGTTGAAGCCGCTGGGCCTCACGGGCGAGCCCCCCGTGCCGGAACTCGTCGTCTTTCCTGAGGAAGAGCAAGCCATGGCGGAGCGATTTGCGAAAGGAGGATTCACCGGCACGGATGTCGTTGTCGGGATTAACCCCGGTTCGACCTACGGCGGTGCAAAACGTTGGTTGCCGGAACGGTTTGCCGAGGCTGTGGATCGACTCTGCAGCACCATCCGTGAGTCTCGCAAACGACAAGTTCGGGTGGTCATTATCGGGGCCAAGGGGGAGGAGCGTCTGGGCCAGGAGATTGCGGCTCGTGTATCGTCGCAATCCCTGGTCTTGTCAGGAGCGACGACGGTCCGTGAATTGATGGCGGCGGTGAAGCGGTGCGAAGTGCTTCTCACAAACGATACCGGTCCCATGCACATCGCAGCCGCGTTCCGGGTGCCGGTCGTCGCAATCTTCGGGCCGACCGATTGGCGCACCACGTCGCCCTTCGGGAGCACTCATGTCATTGTGCGTCAGTCGGTCGATTGCGCACCCTGCTTCTTACGAGAGTGTCCGATCGATCATCGATGTATGACGCGGGTCTCGGTGGATCAGGTGTATGAGGCCGCGGTTAAACAGTTACAAGTCATCAAGTCTGAAAGTCTAAAGTGTGAAGATCCGGGACGTTCGACTTTACGGCCTGCGAACTGTTCGACCGCACTGGAGGGTGTCACTGTCTTTCTGGATCGAGATGGAACATTGAACTACGATTCGGTTTACCTGAAAGTTGCCGCTGAATTGAAGTTGTTGGAAGGGGTCGGGCCTGCCCTGGCACGTTTGAAAAGGGCAGGCGCAAGATTGATCGTTGTGACGAACCAATCCGGCGTCGGCCGTGGATTTCTCACGCTCAAAGATCTGGAAGCGATCCATGCGAGACTGCAAGGTCTTTTGGAACAGGAGGATGCGGCGCTGGATGCCATCTATTTCTGCCCGCACCATCCTGACGACGGGTGTCGTTGCCGCAAACCGAATGTAGGGATGGTGGAACGGGCTGTCTCGGAGTTGCAATTGGATCTCCGACGATCCTATGTGATCGGCGATCGCGCGCTCGACATACAATTGGCGCACCGGGTGGGCGCCAAAGCTATTCTCCTCGCGTCAGCGTCGGCGAACGCAGGGGAGATGGAAAGGATCGAGACCGAGCAGGCGAAACCGGAAGTCGTGGCGAAGTCTATGGCGGAGGCCGTCGACTGGATTCTGGCCGATGCGGGTTGCTGCTCAGGTAAATAGGCTGAAGGCTTGAAGGCTGAAGGATTTTAGGTATCGATCATGCGTGACCACACAAAGCTTCGGGCATTTGAATTGGCTGATGAAGTAGTCGTTATAGTTTATCGCACAACTGCGGAGTTCCCGAAAGAAGAGCTGTGAGGATTCTTCTGTGCTCGAATCCCAAGTCGTAGAAACCGAGAAGGTTTTAAATGGTTTGATCTGTGCCTTGCGAGATGATTAAGGCCTTCGAGCGTCGGTCTGAACAGCTGACCCTCATGGAAGATTCATAGCCTTCAGTCTTCAGCCTGAACACCTGACCCGTATGAGAGACTATCGCCGCATTTTGTTGATCAAGCCGAGCTCATTGGGCGACATTGTCCACGCGTTGCCGGCGCTGTCGGCGCTGCGCCGGCGGTTCCCGCACGCGCACATTACCTGGTTGGTCAAACAGGAATGGGCGGAGATTCTGAACGGGCATCCCGATCTCACCAACGTGATGGCCGCAGAACTTCACTGGCGCTGTTGGCCCAGGCTCGTTGCGCAGTTGCGTCGGGCGAAGTATGACCTTGTCCTTGATCTTCAAGGGCTGCTGCGAAGCGGCTTACTGACATGGTCGACCGGGGCTCCCACGCGGATCGGGTTTGCCGCAGGAAGAGAGGGAAGTCCATGGTGGTATTCCGACCGGGTACACTTGCCCGTACCGGAGGTTGCGCCGTGGCGTCAGATACCTATGCATGCCGTGGACCGCAACCTGGTTCTGGCGGCTCACGTTGGAGCCGACATCACGAAACCAGCGTTTCGATTTCCCGATTTATCTGAAGAAACAGTACGAATGGAGCGGAAGCTCCGCGGTCTTGGAGTAGAGCCGGGTGAGCCCTTGATTGCCGTGGCCCCGGTGGATCGTCATCGTCTCCGAAGCTGGCCGCTTGAGCGATTCTCAGAAGTGGGCCTGCAGCTTGTGAAAATGGGGGCGGGAAAGATTGTGCTGATCGGGACTACCGGCCAACGGGATCTGTTGCAGCCTTTTATTGAGAGGTTGCCAACCGGTCTTGTGAATTTGGTGGGCCAAACGACGATCCGAGAGCTTGCTGCGATCCTGCAGCGTGTCCAGCTTCTGCTCGCGAACGATTCCGCGCCTCTCCATATTGCTGCAGCAATGGGAACTCCGGTTATTGGCCTCTTCGGTCCTACCAGCATTGTCCGGGCGCGACCCTTTGGAGAAGGACATCGGGCGTTGCGGGTGGATTTGCCTTGTAGCCCCTGTGAGCAGAAAGTGTGTACAAACAAGAATCAATACGAATGTTTGACGGCGATCAGCGTGGAAGAAGTGGTCAGGGCGGCGCAGGAGTATGTGGAGCTTGCGACAAAACGATAGATCTCAATAGAACCTTTACGGTGATCGCCCCGTACAGCGATAAGCTGGCGTGCATTGTAGAGAGAGTTGTTCGGTTAGATCACAGTCAGAAAAGTCAAATGTCATCAAGTCTAACCTCTTAGACCAAGCGTGACCTTAGACAGGACGACTTGAGAGACTGTCGACGTATTTCATGATGCAAAACGTCCTCATCATCATGCTTCGCTATATTGGTGACGTCTTGTTGGCGACGCCAACTGCACGTGCCATCAAAGTTGCACGACCGGATGTCCGGGTCACGATGCTGGTGAATCGTGGAACGGAAGACGTGTTGCACGGGAATCCGAACATGGACGAGATCATGACCGTCGACAGAAGATCTCTGGCGGCGCAACTTCGATTTGTTGCCGGACTGCGTCGTCGGCGATTCGATACCGTGATCGACTTGACGGATGGAGACCGGCCTGCGTTCCTGAGTTGGTTCAGCGGAGCGCCGGTTCGGATTGGATTCAACGATTGGCATTGTCCGCGGGGGCGGCTCTATACGCATATCGTCCGATCCGGGACCGGGCAACACAGGATCGACCGGGATCTGGAGGCCCTCAAGCCTGTCAACATCCACGCCGCCTCAAAGGATCTTCAACTCTGGCTGACAAAAGACGAGGAAGACAGTGCAGACCAACTGTTGAATCAACTCGATATCAAGCGGTCGCGCCCGATTGTTATCCTGCAGCCCGGCGCTCGCTATTGGTTCAAGGCCTGGCCTCCGGAGCGATTTGCGGAGCTGGCCGACGGTCTGACGTCCCAGTACGGCTGTCAGGTCTTGATCGGAGGCAGCAGCCAGGAAGGCGATCTCGCACAACAGATCCGACAGATGGCCAAGAGTAGGCCGATCATCATGGCAGGCCGTACAACCATTAGACAGTTCGCAGCGATCGCTAGAAAGGCAGCGCTCTTCATTGGAAACGACAGCGGCGCGATGCACATTGCCTCTGCCGTCGGTACTCCCGTGGTGGGCTTGTTCGGTCCGACGAGTCCTCGCGAATGGGGCCCCTGCGGCGGTCCCGCAGAAATACTCTATAAGGAGGTCGATTGCCGCAGAAGCTGCCGTCCGACTTGCACCAAAGGAGAGGAGAATTGCATGAGGTTGATCACGGTTCATGAGGTGTACGCTGCAGCTCAGCGGCTTCTTGCCGGTAATGGTCAAGGTGCGGTGTCAGATTGCTCTTCAGGCTCCCAGCGTAGCGATCATCCGATTTCGGTCCTGCCTGCAACAAGTCGACCGTAGGTCGAGATGAAACCCCTGGGGCACATTATTTTTCTTGACAGAAATCAACTATCTGTTCATGTTATGAACAGCTTGGCGATTTGTCCGTATAATTCATGGATTTACAAGGTCAACGAGACCTTCTTCTCCTTAGCGAACTCGATCGAGATGGCGGGGCCACCCAACGTACCCTCGCCACCAAGCTCGGTGTCGCCCTCGGTCTGACCAATCTCTATCTCAAACGCCTGGCCCGCAAGGGCTATATCAAGATCACGGCAATCCCGCGCCACCGAATCAGGTATCTCCTGACGCCACAAGGTTTCACGGAGAAGTCACGCTTGACCTATCTCTCCATGCAGCACTCTCTGTCGCACTACCGCGACATGCGTATTCGATTAAAGGAGATGATGGCGACGTTTAACGGCTCTCATGGCCAGCGGGTTGTGATCTATGGGACCACTGAGTTAGCCGAATTGACCTATTTGTCGCTTCGAGAGATGAATCTCCACTGCGTGGGGTTCATAGACGGGAATTCGCGCGAATCCTTTCTTTCCTGCCCTGTTTCTTCACCGGATAGGATCTCCGGATGGCAATTTGATTGGGTCTTGATCGCGGATATCGATAACTCTGCGGCTTGTGAAGAGCAGTTGGTGCGGTCGGGAGTGCCACGGGAGAAGGTGTTGAGGCTCGGCCTGCCCCAATAAGGGACGGCGCTCCTTCCCGTGGCGGAAATGTTGTGCAGCCCGTGCAGGGTGCACCTGTAAGTGAAAGGGCGGAGCTATATCAAAAACGGTATATTTCGTCGAAGAGGTTTGTAGGGTTTGTCTGGTTGGAAGAATTGTGTAATCGATCAATAAATCCAAACCAACCAGATAAAGGAACAAACCAATTTTGCCATGAAGTTGACTCGTTTTGAGGAACTCGACTGTTGGAAGGAGGCTCGACGGCTGACGCGGCAAGTCTATGAAGCCATCGAACAGAGCTCTGCATGGAAAAGAGATGCGGACTTTGTCGTCAGATTCAGATCGCAGCAGGCTCTGTGATGGCCAATATTGCCGAAGGTTTCGTGCGTCGATCGAATAAGGAATTTGTGCAGTATTTGTTCATTGCGATGTCCTCATCTGCTGAAGTTCGAAGCCATCTGTACATAGCGGTAGATCAAGGGTACTTAGCTAAGGACGCATTCGAGTCGTTTTACGACCAAGCCGACAGAACGGGGCGGATCATCTCAGGTCTCATTAAGTACCTTCGCACAAAACCAACCAAACCAACCAAATGAACCAAACAAACAATCTTCGCTGGTATGCATTACGAACAAGGTCGCGTCATGAAAAAGTCGTGCGCGAACAACTGGCGAATCAAGGCATCGAGCCGCTATTGCCGACGGTTAAGCGTCTGAGTCAATGGAAGGATCGAAAGAAAGAGATCGAGGTTCCGCTCTTTTCGGGGTATTGCTTTGTCCGGTTTGCATCTGAGCAAAAGCTGCCGGTGCTCAAGACGATCGGTGTGGTCGATATAGTCGGCAGTGGCCATAGCCCGGAGCCGATCCCTGACGACGAGATTGCGGCCATTAGGACCCTCATGGCCAGCGTGCTGCCATACGATTCGCATCCGTATCTGCGCGAAGGCATGCAAGTCGAAGTGGTTCGAGGCCCGCTGCAAGGAGTTCGCGGAATTCTATTGCGCAAAGAAAAACGCCACCGGTTAGTGCTCGGCGTTCGCCTCATTCAGCAAGCTGCGGCCGTGGAGATCGATGTGAAGGATGTGGTACCCGTGTGACCGGGACGTAGATATGTCGACCCAAGACGAAAATCCCACAGGGGCGGTTCTGGACACTGTCGATGCACAGCCCAGGATCAAGGTCGCTATTCTATTCGGCTCGCTTGCGGACAGCAGGGAGCAGGTGGGGGCGACATGGAT
>DATIAT010000129.1:0-41711 GCA_035457905.1 Nitrospiraceae bacterium | reverse complement strand
GACTGCCGATTGCGCCCTGATCGAATTTGCCGTGACCGACACGGGAATCGGCATGACGCCCGAGGCACAGGCCATTCTGTTCAAGCCTTTTTCCCAGGCGGATACCTCGACCACACGCAAGTTCGGCGGCACCGGCCTGGGCCTCGCCATTTGCAAACAGCTCGTGGAACAGATGGAGGGTCAGATCGGAGTAGAGAGTGTTCCCGGTCAAGGAAGCACCTTCAGGTTTACAGTGAGGCTTGCCAAACAACCGGCACAAGCCCACGCAACACCAAAGCCTAAAGAGTCCCTCCAGGGGCGGCGGTTGTGTATTGTTGATGACAACGCCATCAATAGGCGCATCCTGGAGCAATACGCTTCTGAGTGGGGCCTTAAAAGGGCCGCTGCCTCGGACGGGTACCAAGCCCTCGCTCTGCTGAAGGACGCAGCGACCAGGGGAGAGCCGTTCGATTTGGCAATACTTGATTTGCAAATGCCCGGAATGGATGGGCTCGAGTTGGCACACACGATCACATCCGATCCGGCCCTGGCGGCGACTCGCCTTGTCCTGCTGACCTCGATCGGTCATCGGGGTCATGCCGAAATGGCAAGACAGGCGGGGATCTCAGCGTACCTGACCAAGCCAATACATCGCTCACACCTCTATGACTGTCTGTCAATGATTGTGGACTTGCCTGCGAAATCAACCACTGACCCGCAGGAGGCTGGAGCCACGAGTCAGCCCAACGACTTGTTGGTGACCCGCCACACCCTCAAGGAAGCGGCGGCAGCGACCCGTGCCCGCATCCTTGTGGCAGAGGACAATATCGTGAACCAAAAGGTCGCGGTGTGTCAGTTGGAAAAACTTGGCTACCGGGCCGATGTCGTGGCAAACGGGCTGGAAGCGGTCGAAGCGGTTTCTCGAGTCAGTTATGCGTTGGTATTGATGGATTGCCAAATGCCCGAGATGGATGGTTTGACGGCGACGGCGATGATTCGGAAGCGCGAAGGGGAACAGGCAAGCCGACGAGTTCCCATCATTGCCATGACTGCGGATGCCATGCAAGGGGACCGTGAGAAATGTCTGAATGCGGGCATGGACGATTATCTCGCCAAGCCGGTGAAGCTGGAGCAGTTCGGGGCGACACTCACCAGATGGATTCCGGGCCGGTCAACATCTGATGAACAGAAGGATCCGGTGTCGTTGGAAACACGAGAACCGGTTCATGATTGTGTGGATTCCGCTGTGTTGGCCGATTTGCGCCAACTTGATATTTCCTGCGGCCTCCTGTCCACACTGATCACGCAATTCTTGAAAGACGCTCCCACACGTCTGGCAACCCTTCAGGACGCGCTCCAGCAGGGTGACGCAGGAACCTTGGCGCGAGTGGCCCACGAGTTGAATGGTGCCAGCGGCACCCTGGGCGTACGAAAAATGCGCCAGCTCTGTGTCGAGCTGCAGGCGCTCGGAAAAGCCAAGGACCTCACCAAGGCAGGGGCTCTGCTCGCGCAGCTCGTGAGTGAATTCGAGTTGGTGCGCCAGCGCCTGATGGATGAACATGCGACGCTCGCTCATGACACCCTGGCCGATGGCACATAAGGTAGGGAGGCGTTTCCATGGATAAGAGGACAATCCTGCCCCCTACAGTCAGTGCAGGCAAGGTGGTCTAGCATGACGACGGAACCAGGGGCTGAAAAACTGACCCTCTTTCTGGCCGAAGATGAAGAAAGTACTACCATCCTGCTCAAATTTCTTCTGTCACGAGGAGGCTACACGGTCGTGCACGCCGCGGACGGCCGACAGGCAATAACCATGATCGACCAGATGCCTCCACCCGCCCTGGTGCTCCTCGACATCATGCTGCCGTATCTCAATGGCCTGCAACTCCTCGCACAAATTCGTCAGAAAGCAGAATGGCAGAATGTCCCCATCATCATGCTCACAGCCGATTCAAACGAGCGTGACATTGAGCAGGCCCTTGCTGCAGGAGCCAATGATTATATGGTGAAACCGTTCAATCCCCGAGAGTTGATTGCCCGGCTGCGACGGTTCATCAATATCAGGTCCTGACGACTCCGTACTATGGATGCAGGATGGACAGGGCCAAGCGCATTCGGGTCGATAGCCCATGTCGCATGGATTGTCACCATTACCATCCACGCCATCATTCTTATCCTCGTTGTGTGGATTCTTCTCCAAAGGGCGCTGCGCAGCATTACGGAGCGGCGTCGACGGAATATGGTTGATGTCTGGAGCCCGCTGTTGGCCGAAAGCCTGATCGATAATCCCGCTGTACTGCCGTCCATTCACCCGAAGGACCATGTCCTGTTTCTCTATCTTTGGAACTCCGTGCAGAAGTCGATCAAGGGAGATGGTTCCGGTCAACTCAACGACGTGGCACGACGGGCAGGTATGGATACCGTGGCTCTGCGACTTCTATCCACAGGACGACTTCGGCTGCAGCTGCTGGCCATTGCCACGTTGGGCTATCTTAAAGAGGGATCCGTCTGGGACGAACTGGTCCGGTTGGCTCATGCGCACAATGCGTTTCTTGCCATCGAGGCAGCGCAGGCAATGATCCGCATTCGCCCCAAGGATGCGATCCCACTCCTTATTCCCCTCATCAGCACACGGATCGATTGGTCTCCGTTGAAAGTAATGGCCCTGCTGAACGAGGCTGGGGCTGACCTGGCAGCGACCGCAATCGCGCAAGCCACGCTCTCGGCGCCGCCTCCCATTGCTGCCCGCCTTATCCGATTGTTGGCTTCACTGCGCAGTCCTTATGCATTGCCGATTATTCGCCAGCTCATGAACGAGCAGAAGCCGGCCGAGGATGTAATTGCCGCCAGTCTCTCCTTCTTCGGGGAATGTAGTGATCCGCTAGATCTTCCGATGGTCAGGGGTTATCTCACGCACCCAACGTGGTACATCCGCGTGCAAGCCGCGGCGGCGTTGGGAAAGATCGGGCTGGAGGAAGATGAGGCGCGCTTGGCTGGTCTTCTGGGAGATAGCTACTGGTGGGTTCGCTACCGGGCAGCGGAGGCATTGTCAAAGCTGCCATCTATGACCGAGGCGAAAATGGCCGAGATTCAGGCTACGTTGCAGACTGTCGAATCGCAAGAGGTCATCACGCCCTTTCTCACAAGACTCCGCGCCACGAAGACTGCCACGGTCCTTCCGGCTGCCTAGGCGCCGCGCTCCCTTGGCGTCCCTACAAGGTGTTCGATGAGAAACTCGCCGACGTGCAGTTCACCAAGAATACTTGATTTGTAGGCAGTCAGCCGGTCCTTCACGAAAGGCATATAGGAGGGATAGCCTCTCGTCCCGTCCCCATCGGAAACGGGTTGAAGACATTCGAATGGGCAATCGTGTGGCTCCTATGCCCTGGGGTCCATCGCACCGGAAACCGATGAAATTCCTTCTCGGAAATCTCCACGTGCGTAACAAAACGCAGTCCGGACAGAATCCGAATCCCGATGACGATCGAAAGAAAGACATTGGCAATTCCCGCCAATTGAATGAACGGTGACCGTTCCATAGACCTCAGACTCTCACCAGTGATAAATCAGACTGAAATAGCCCCCTCGGCGGACATAGAGAGATTCACGGTCTTCATAGAAGCCCACGGCTTCCGCGGAAAAACGATTCGTGATCGGGAACATCACCCCCCCCTGAATCGTCTGGGTGGGGACACGGGTAAAGTCTTGTGTGGCGACAATGCGTTCACCCGACGTACCGAATGAGCCGGACGCAAAGAATTGCAGCCGATCGGTCGGCCTCCAGGTGAGTTGCGAGGACAAGGTGATGGCACCGGTGTTCGGGACGAAATAAACCCTTTCGGTGAGCCACAGATTGAACGGCAGGTACACGGTCAATCCCGGAAGAAGCAGGTCGATATCATCTTCCTTGTAATTCAGACGGCGATAGCCGAACGACACCTCAAATGGGGCCAACGATGAATGCACGACGCCCAACCCCTGGGCCACCTCGCCAGCGAACGAGTAATTGGGCGCAAAGTGGGGATTTATCGTCCCTTGCGCCGCCACATACCCCCAGGCGCGCTGCCACAGCGGACTATAGTATTCCGCCGACACCGGCGTGTCCTGATGGCCGAACCGATTGATGGGCTCCACTCGCACGACCAACGTCTGGTCGCCAATCGGTTTCGCCACTTCAAACAACAAAGCCCTCTCATCCGGGTGATTCTTCGTATAAGAATAGTGTCCATAGCCAACCTTGGCATAGTCGCGGTACGGAAGGCGTAACCCGGGCAGTCCTTGTCCGACGCGTGCGCGCAAAGATGTAACCAATTCTGCTTTGACGGATTGAATCTGTCGCTGCACCTCCGGATCCTTCGTTTCCGCAAAGAGCGACTCATAGAGACCGAGCGCTTCCGTCCGATCACCACGCCAGAAGGCCACGTCGGCACGCCCCTTCCTTGCATCGAAACTCTTTGGATCCTCTCGCAGTACCTCGTCATAAATCGCTTGTGCCTCATCGAACCGTTTTTGCCACGACAGGACACGGGCCAGCGCCGTGCGGATATCCAAATCGGCGGGATGCCTTGTCAGAATGTCGCGGTAGAGCGAGATCGCCTCGTCATATTCTCCTTCCCATGACAGGAGTTTCGCCAAAGCGCCTCTAGCCTCGTCGTTTTCAGGACGAAGCAGAAGATACTCGCGGTACGCCACAATCGCCTGAGGATACTCTTGCCGACGCTCGAAGCTCTGCGCGGTCTCGAGTATCTGCCTTGGAGTCTGCTGTTCTGTTTCAGCAAACAGGACTGGGCAGGTTAGGAGAATCTCTACGAACATAATAAAAAACATGAGCAGGACTTGACGTCGTGACGTACGCATAGGAAAAAGCCCGATCATTCCTGCAGTGCCAGAAATCCTTTTAGATCGTGTATCAGCACCCCGGCCAGACTTCGATTCCGAGTTTCCTGAATGATGGTTTTGACCATAGCTCGCACCTCCGTGCGCGAACGGCCAGCGAAGGTTACGCGTCCCGGCCGAATGGTTACACGGTGATGAACACGAAACCAGATGAGACGTCTTGGTCTGTCCACTGAACTCGGCGGCGGTTCCATCACCAGTCGATGCCGGTCAACGTCCACGTAAGCATCGGCGAGCTCCGGTCGCCCTTCGCGCCTGAGCGCCACATAGCGCTCCACCGGCAGCGGGGTCGTTTCAAGTGCCAGCCATACAGGCACCTGTGCGAGGGCGCCATAACGCAGCGTGTCGTCTGCAATAGCCTGGATTTCATCGATTTCAGTACGGTAGCTCATGATCGCCACTTCATCCACCCGATCCATGACTGAGTAGGCGATCGGTCTTCCCTGGACGGTCGGCGAGGTGAACCAAAACGGCATAACCACCGACAGACGTGTGCGTCCGGCGATCGCCTCCTTGAGATGATCAATGGTTTCCAGATACCGGCGCGGTCCGGACGCGTCTGCGAAAAAACCTGGTACGAGATAGGGCTCGATATCCACTTGCACTCCCGCGATGGCATCCTTGTCAACCAGTGTAAGGAGTCGCTTCAACTTAGCCACTAATGCCCCAGGTTCTTGTATGGCCTCCGGGTAGCCATCAAGCGCAAAGACATCAATGTTTCTCGCTTTGGCGAAGGGAAACAGTGTCGCGTAGGAAGCCCACAGGGGCTCATCCTCGGAAATCGACGGGATCTGGATCAGCAATCGCGAACAGCCGGCATTCAGGCATGCCTTGATCATGGCGTGGGGATCCGTAATCGCTGCATGATAGTCCCATACCCAAAACCCAACTCTCGGCGACGACATCGTCGCATCGGTTTCTCGAATCAGCGTACATTCCTCCAGTGTCAGCTGAACGTCTCCTCCATCCGCCTTCACGACGAGAACAGACAGTCTACGGAGATCCAGTCGCCGTCCTACGTCTTTCAGTGACACATGGAGGTCAAACGGTCCGGTCACGGTAATGAAAGGAACATGGTCTTCCCCCCGATCTGTTTCATGGTCTGTCAGTGAAAACGTGGCCCGTCCTATTGCGGTGCCTCGGAGATGGAGTGTGGCATAGGATAGTGCGTCAAGCAGGCGCCCTTGTCGCAGCAGAGGCAGGCGCAGGCTACAGGATAGAGGAAGCTCCAGGTGTATGGTTGTAATATGGCTGACTCGTTCTGTGGGGGTTTCGCAGCCTTCAAACCGCCGACTCTGAGAGAAACCGGACAACAGCTCAAATGTCGGCCCAGATGGTCGAAAAGGAGAGGGCGAAAGAGGGTTGTCGACCCTTGTCTTCAGGGATACCGCCGGCACAGGGTTCTCACCGATATAGCGGAGTTCGATTTCATCAAGCTCCGATGAAATCGATTCTGGCACAACGATCTCTCCTGAAAAGATACACGCAGACTGCAAGACCAGAAACAACATCGACAGGAAACCCAACGCAACAGGTTTACAGCTGTCCCACGTTGCATTCACATCTACCCATGCCGGCGAGCGATCTGTTTTCACAGTATGTGCCGTGCCCATTTTTCCGTCTTCCACATTCCCCTTCGAGAATCTCTTCTCTTGCCCCTTCAGAAACTGCGTCGGATAGCCGACTAATCGTGTGGAACACTAGACCAGCAGAACGGCCTTCAAGAAGACCGAAAGGACTAGCGAACCTGCATCCTGATTTGCAAATAATCACGGACTTCTTTTGACGGAGGCCTGCAAGAGAGGATGATACGAATACCTCCAAGGATGTCGTCGACACTCGCTCATGTATAAGTGTCACAAGCATGTCGTCCGCGCAAAGATTTAGTTATTTTCTGTAGAACTCAATTTGTGGAAGTTGGTCTAGATTTGGAGCTCATCGTCTCTAGGTGCATATCATTTGTGTTACTCCTCAGGACCCACTTGTCAATCAGGCACTTGAGACCTTGTTTCGTTTGTTTGTCTCAGAGAGGCAAGCCAATCGGGGAACCGGGGACTGTCGGCGTCAAACGCTACTCGGCCGAGCGATGTTAGAACGTGATTCGCCGAGCCGTGGCCAAGAGGGGTTGCTGCCGGTTGGTCGATTTTTGAAAAAGCTGCCCCCAAACTGGACTCGCTCCAGTTTTGTGATATGTTTTCATTAGTTTTGGCCACCTGTTCCGGTTCGGGAATGTTGTCATAGTTTTCTTCGATGAAATTTCTGGCATCGAAGATGGTTTGAGGAGGGAGATCTCTTCTTTGAAAAGAAGACATTAGGTTCACTCCCCCCATTTCACTCTACTCCTCAAGAAGCTTGTCAAAATCGTAAGGGGAAGGTTGATTTACGGGAGAGGATGGGGATTCTGTCTGTTCGTTGCGGCCTGGCCGCTGCGAATGCAGACCTAACGATGATCGGTCTTAATCCTAATGCAATAATACCTGTTGCCGAAATCGGAATTGAGCGCGCAGTTAGAATGAACAATCTGACCAACGGTGCTGCTCAGGTAAAACCAACCTTCAGAGGGGTCCGGAGATGGGTCGGCTGTTAATAAGCCTGATTGTGCAATGTTTGGCTGCTGCCAACTGATAGGAGTCTGAGCATGTGGGTGAGCGACATTTATTCAACCTCTCAGTGGATCTTCCTGCTCTATCTTCTCGGCCTGACTGCAGGATACTTGATGCTGAACGTCATTGCGGCCCTCCATCTCCGGCGATACATGGAGGAACGATCTCTTGAATGTCTCCCGCACGGGTATACGAACTTTGAGCCACAGATCAGTCTGCTCGTTCCGGCTTATAACGAAGAGGCCACCATTGTCTCCTCAATCCGGTCTCTGCTGCAGCTCAGTTATTCTGAGTACGAGATCATTGCCATCAATGACGGATCGAAGGACAAGACCCTGGAGGTGCTAATCAAGGAGTTTGACTTGATGCCATTCCCTGAGACATACGATCGACGGCTTGTTACCAAGGAGATTCGCAACATTTACCATTCCGCGACGCATCCCAACCTGCGGGTGATCGACAAAATTAACGGCGGGAAAGCTGACTCGCTCAACGCCGGCATTAACATTTCTCGGTACCCCTTATTCTGCAGCCTCGACGCCGACTCGATCCTGGAGCGTGACAGCCTGCGTCTCGTTGTCCAACCCTTTCTCAACGATCCTCTTACGGTCGCGTGTAGTGGAACCGTGCGGATTGCCAATGGCTGCCAAGTCAAGGACGGCTATCTCACGGCCGTTGGGTTGCCTGCCAATTTCCTCGCCTTGTTTCAAATCGTGGAATATCTCCGTGCGTTCCTGTTCGGACGGTTGGGCTGGTCTCCTATGAACGCGATGCTCATCATCTCCGGCGCCTTCGGCATGTTTCATAAGGACACGGTGATCACAGTGGGTGGCTACCGTCCCGACACAATCGGAGAGGATATGGAGCTGGTCGTCAGGCTCCATCGCCGTCTACGGCTCCAAGGCAAGCCCTATCGGATCACATTTGTCCCTGATCCGGTCTGTTGGACCGAGGCTCCCGAAGACTTATACACGCTCAAGAATCAACGAATTCGCTGGCAGCGAGGGCTCTGTGAAAGTTTGACGAAAAACAAGGGTCTATTGTTCCATCCGAAAGGCGGAGTTGTGGGGTGGCTGGCCTTCCCCTTCATGGCACTCTTCGAATGGCTCGGACCGGTGATCGAGGTAGCGGGATACGCTCTTGTGATCGTGGGATTTATGCTGGGGTTCGTGTCATTTGAGGCGTGGAGTTCACTTCTTCTGGCAGCCATCAGCCTCGGCATTCTTCTCTCGGTCAGTGCCGTTCTCCTCGAAGAAGTTTCATTTCATGCCTACCCCAAGCCGCGATATGTCCTGTTGCTCTTCCTCGCCGCCATTGCTGAAAACTTCGGCTATCGGCAATTGAATACCGTTTGGAGAATCATTGGCCTGGCCAGATGGTTACGAGGTGGAAAAGCCCAGTGGGGTGAGATGTCTCGAAAAGCGTCCTGGCAAACTCGCTAAGCCTCTACGTTCGAAGATTCACAAGGCCCGCATTCCAAAGCCCACTGCTGTATCCAAAAGGCATGACATAAATATATGCTGGCCCATTGACCTACCCCCGGTCGCTGTATCAGCGTGAATGTGATTCAGGCTCAACTGGTCTGCCCGACCCTAACATAGGATCTGGACCCGTTTAAGAGGGCTAGGTCACGCGACATTCCGGACGACATTGTCCTCCATCGCTTGCGCGAAACTGCGTCGGATGAATTCGGTCGAATAGTGCTTGTTGCCCGTGACGACAATGTCTCCGACCCTGCCCTCCAGAATCGTGATGGAAACCACGCCGAAACGGATCTCTTGTTGGGGAACGTAGGCCGTCGCAAGAGTATACCCTTTCCTCCTATACAGATCGGTGACGGTGGCCGCGACTTCTTCGAGATCCGGCAATGTCAGTGAGCGACCGATGTAGGACTGAGTGACCGCTTCGAGATCAAGCTGCGAGATCACCGTGTTTCCGCTGAAGGAAAACCCTTTTACGAGCACGCGATCGATAGGATCTGTCGGTTCCGCAAGGGGCGGTGATGAGAGGCCCAACAGACACAGACTTAGCAAGAAGATCAGCCCCCAGCAGGTTTGTCGATGGCCTTGATGAACGATTTGGTTCCTCTGTTGCTGCTTCACTTTGCAGTCAAGCTATGCCAAGATGAGCCGGCTGGTGCGACAGTGAGGCTCTCTTTTGCTGAAGTGGTTGCTGACCATCAATCTGGTGCTGATCTGGTCAGGTTGTGCGATCTACCCGGATCCTTCTTCTGAAGCTCGAAAGAAAACGGAATCAGGAAAAGCCGAACCTCCGCCCGAGGTTGAAAAGATTAAACCGCCGCCACGACCGGCTACTACTTGCCCTTCTGCCATGCGAGGATCTCGCTAAAGGTATTGGCATGAACAACATTTGTGCTGGTTGAATCATCCGACCGTAACGTGGAAGGGAAAGTAGGTTAATGAAAAATCCATTCTTATACGTAGAATCTCCTTCGCGAAGAGTTTATCCTTCTGTCGCTCTCGTTGACGATCAATCATGACCGAACGAAACGACCTTGCGCGGGCATTTCACGACACGGACTCGTTTAAGTGGGACCCGCTCAAAGGATTCACGCTGGCGTCTGGTCAGACCAGTCCCTTCTATGTCGATTGTCGATTGCTCATGGCTTACCCGGGGCCGCGCCGACTTGTCGGTCATCTTGCCTATGACGCATTGTCCGGAATTTCGATTGACTGCCTCGGTGGGCTCGAAATCGGTGCAATCTCCATTGCGACGACCATCTCGGACTATGGTTACGGAGCGAGTCCATCCCGGGACTGGCGGACCTTCGTGGTGCGCAAGCACGCGAAGGACCATGGACTGGGAAAGCTGATCGAAGGAGCCGTGCGCTCAGGAGATCGTGCCTTGATAGTAGACGATGTGTTGACGAGCGGTGGATCCCTGTTAAAGGCGATTGCAGCAGCTCGCCAGGCAGGTCTTGTCGTGAGTCAGGCGCTGGTGATCGTGGATCGAAAAGAGCAGGATGGGCGCGCACGCATCGAGCAGGAAGGGGTATCGCTGATCAGTCTTCTGACGATCGACGATCTGACACGACAATAAGGATTGAAGGCTCTAGCGTCCGCCCCCGCTCCCCCACCCTTGCCTGCATTGAAACTCTATGCCCCACCGGTGCTCTTGTAGGATCTCTTGTGCACCATCTACAGGACTGGCCATGCGGATTCGGCCTTGGGCTTCCCCTTCGCGTACGATGGTGTAGGTTCCGCCGCATTTCTCCTTCATCAGTGAGAGGGCATCTTGACGAAATGATGATACCATTGATCCCAGCTCACCATTGAAGGGATAGACGACAACTCCCCCGTCTTCTCTTTCTTGAATTAACTTCGCCCCATCGACGCAACCGCCCAAACCGATCACGAAGAGGAAGGCGAAACTTGACCAGATCCTCGTGCGGTCTCTATCATACCAGTAATAGTGACCCGAGACCGAGATTTCACGGGCTTGCTTGTTGAAAGGAGTCATGCCATGACCATGCGCTCGACCATCACCGTTATCGGTCTCTTTCTGTTGTGTGCAATCTCGATCAGCAGCGTGTCTGCCCATCATTCCTACCTGCTCACAGTCCAACAGTTGCACGCCGGTTTGACCAAGGCTCCGTCACTGTCGGAGAAGGGTTTCATTCTGATTGATGTTCGCTCTCCTGAAGAACATGCTATCGGATTTATTCCAGGAACCGATTTGAATATCGAGTTCAGGGAAATTCAGGCACGGCATCGGGACATCGGAGCCCGGTTGGATGACCACCTGGTGGTCTATTGCCAGTCCGGCCATCGCAGCAATATTGCGGCAGAAACGCTGGCCGACTTGGGCTACCGACATGTCTACAACGTGACCGGCAGCATGAATGCCTGGGTTGCGGCAGGCCTTCCCGTTGAATCAGCCCCCCGGTAATCCGGCACACATCTCGGCAAGCTCATTTCACCACAGCCTTGGCGTCGGTTTGCTCCCTGCGCGGGCTGATCCCGATCACAGCAGGAAGCCCAACATGGGATGCGATGCTATCCTCTAACAGGGTGATCCAGCCGTGTACACCATCCAGCTTAGACGCGGCTTGCCGGAGCGGAGGGCTCACGGCGATGTCGGAAGAAGATCCGCCATCCATGGCCATGACCTGGCGTAGTGATGGAAACTCATCCCGCAAACATTCCCCAAGAGCATGAAGTGATGCCACTTCCGTGGTCTTGAGGACAAGAATATGTCCATCGCCTCGCTCCCCGACAAGCGTCTGTTGCGCACGTTTCCCGGTTTGGCGCACACGCACTCTTCCGGTCCGGTCGAGGAGCATGAGCGACTGAGCAACCTCTCGATAAGGAACATTCTGTTCGTCAAGGGTGTCGAAGATCAAGTCCAACACCCGGGCGCGTCGTAAACGATCAGCTGCTGGTTCCGCCACAAACAGTCCCAGCCATGTTGCGTGCCGCTTACCCCCCAGCGAACGGCCGTTTCCATAAAGCAGCCCGAGATATGCATAATTCTCACGAAAAAGCCCGGCGTTGAATACAAGATCGTGACCGGTTCGTTCTTGCCATTGGCGAATATTCGGAGGTTCAGGAAACCCGTCTTGTTGATAGTAATGCACGGCAAAGCGATAGCGATCGGGGTCGATCTCGACGATGATCAACGGCGCGACATCCGGGCACTGCGCGCCAGGATTCCAGACTGAAATGACCAAACCGTCTCCGAGTTTATCCCCTGTAAGAGTCTGAGCTGTCGTCGTCGAGAGCCCGAAAAACACGACAAGGATGATGCCCAAGAGAGATTGCACGGCAAGGGTGAAAGAGGGACGTTTGTGCAATCGAATTTCCCGTACCATAGGGTTCCAAGTCGAGTATAGAAAGCGCTGCCACGTAGCGTCAAATCAGGTCGAGACAGAGATCCGTCGGCCTCGAGGTGAGTCGAGGCATGATTAGCGCTGGGCTTGAACGGGCGTCGATGGAGAGGGGCCTGCGCTGTCTGATACCGTGTTGACATCGAGCAGGTTGCGGACGGCTCGGGCAAGCACCTCTGGCGTGAAAGGTTTCTGCAAGAAACTGCTCATGCCCTCTTCTTGTCCGGCCATGATGCCGGCGTCATCCAAATACCCGGATATGAACAGAGTTCGTAAATCCGGCTTGATGACGGAGAGGTGCTGGGCCAGTTCCCGTCCGGCCATACCGGGCATGACGACGTCGGTCAGAAGAAGCTGAAACGACCCGGCTTGTTGGGTCGCCAGCAGACAGGCTTCAATCCCATTCTTCGCTTCTATGACCCTGTAGCCCAGTTTTCGCAGTTCGTCTCGCACGAGCGTCCGTACGATAGGCTCGTCCTCTACCAAGAGAATTGTTTCCGTACCTTTCTGAGACTCTCCCGAGGGCTGGGCCGGCGCAGCAGCGGGAATGTCGGCCTCGACGCTCGGGAAATAGAGGTCGAAGCGCGTGCCGTGACCCACTCGACTGGTCACGTCGATGGCGCCGCCGCATTGGGTCACAATTCCGAATACCGTGGAGAGGCCCAGACCACTGCCTTTCCCTTCCTCCTTTGTGGTGAAGAACGGTTCAAAGATATGGGATTGGGTCTTGCGGTCCATTCCACAACCGGTATCGCTGACGGACAACCGAACATAGTGGCCCGGCAATAATGGCGTAAGGTGGTAGACCGGAGTGCGCGTCAGCTCGACGTGGGCTGTTTCGATGGTGAGAGTTCCACCATTCGGCATGGCATCCCGCGCGTTGACGACGAGATTGACCAAGACCTGTTCCAGCTGGGCTTGATCGGCGCGCAACTGCCCGTTTGTCGGATCAAGTTGACTGATAAGCTTGATGTCCTCGCCGATAAGGCGTCGCAGGAGACTTTCCAGACTCGTGACCGCAGTATTGAGCGACAGAATCCTCGGGGCCAGTGATTGTTTGCTGCTGAACGTGAGGAGTTGCCTGATCAGCGTCGCAGCCCGTTCGCCGGCTTTCAGTGTTTCTTCGATCTTTCCGCGAAGGGGGTGTTGAGGGCCGAGTTCTGTGAAGAGCACATGGCTATAGCCCATGATGACGGTAAGAAGATTATTGAAGTCGTGCGCGATCCCTCCGGCCAACCGGCCGACCGCTTCCATCTTCTGAGACTGCCGAAACTGTTTTTCGCTCTGTCGAAGGGCCTCTTCCGCCCGGTTCCGTTCAGCGCGGTCGTCGAGCTCTCGTAATGCGCGCTGGACCGAAGGCACCAGCCGCCCGAGCCGTTGCTTCAGCACATAATCCGTCGCGCCTTGGTGCATGGCGTCGATGGCCAGTTCCTCTCCGATTGTGGCCGAAACGAATAGAAAAGGCACATCAGGACAGTGCTGACGCGCCATCGTAAGCGCCGTCATGCCGTCGAAGCCCGGAATCGAATAATCCGCCAGGATAAGATCCATCCGGCGTTCCTTAAGGGCCGCCAGAAATGCCTGAGGTGTGTCGACGAGTTGCGACTCACAAGGGATATTGCCCTCCATCAGGGTGGTCGTAACGAGTTCCGCATCGAGGGGATCGTCTTCGAGATGGAGAATGCGGATGGGGGTCTTCACAGGACCTCGGTGGAGAGACTACGTGTCCGACTCAGACCCTTCTGGTGGCGGTTCGTTGATCACGCCCCAAAAAACGCCGAGCTCTTTCACGGCCATGATGAACTGTTGAAACTCAACCGGCTTCACGACGTAGGCGTTGGCGCCCAACGCATAGCTCTGAGCCAAATCGCGCTCTTCCCGCGAAGATGTGAGCATGACAACGGGAATCTGTTTCAGCCTGATGTCGTTCTTAATCGTTCTCAACACCTCCAGCCCATCGACCTTGGGCATCTTGAGATCCAGAAATACAACGACGGGATTGCCTTGCTGCCTGGACGCAAAGGCGCCGCGACAATAGAGATAGTCGAGGACTTCGGCTCCGTCGTGACAGACCACGACTTTATCGGCGATGTGATGTTCATCCATGGCGGCCAGCGCAAGCTCGGCATCACGCGGGTTGTCTTCCGCGAGCAGAATAGGTTTGACCGTGGTCATCTGAGACTCCGTGCGAGCGGAAGCGAAAAGTAGAAGGTGGCTCCCTGATCCGGCGTCCCTTCGGCCCAGGTCCGTCCCCCATGCCGATGAATGATTCGACGGACGTTGGCGAGGCCGATGCCGGTACCTTCAAACTCATCGGCCCGATGAAGGCGCTGAAAAACCCCGAATAATTTATTCACATACTGCATGTCGAATCCCACCCCATTATCGCGCACGAACACTTCGGCTTCCCCCGAATTCCGTCTGATTGCGCCGATCTCAATCTTGGCTTCCGGCCTCGCGGCTGTGAATTTGACCGCGTTGGAGATCAGATTCACGAACACCAGGCGCAGCATTGCCGGATCCCCCAAAACGTTAGGCAACGGGTGCATTGTCCAGGAGATTGTACGTCCTTGCAAGTCAAGACGTAAATCGTGAAGGACTGTCTTCACAAGTTGATCCAAGTTGACCGTTGTGCGGAGCATGTCCTGGCGGCCCATCCGGGAAAAGACAAGTAGGTCGTCGATCAGTTGCCCCATGTGCTTCGCGGAGTCAGAAATCGTCTGCAGATAGCGGCGCGCTTTGTCGCTTAAGGCCTCATCCGCCGCCTTTGACAGCAACGCCGCATAACCGTCGATATGACGGAGCGGGGCGCGCAGGTCATGCGACACGGAATAGCTGAACGCCTCTAATTCTTTATTCGCAGCCTGGAGCAGCTCTCCCCGGTTCTGCAACTCGCTGGCGACACGGCGGCGCTCTGTGACATCGTGATGTATCAGATAGTAGACGAACGCTAGCAGAGCCAATTGCAGAAACGCACCTAACCCAAGCAAGGCGATCGTGTTTTTCGTGCTTCCGGCGGATTCGGCCACACGCAGCAAATGCGCTCGTTGCTCAGCTGCGTCGAGTTCCGCCATCAGGCGATGGATTTCTTCAAGTTCATTCTTTGCTGCTCCGGAGAGGGCCAGGTGACGCACGGCCTCATAGCCGTCCTTTTCACGCCGGGTGATAGCCTCCGCCTCTTCTCCTAATTGCCTGGTAATGAGCTGTTCGAGTGCCGCCACACGTTCCTGCTGCTCAGGCCTCTCGTTCGTCAAGCCTCTGAGATACTGACGATATTCGGGCATCTGCTCGACAACTGTCCGGTATGATCTGAGATACGACTCGTCGCCGGTAACGAGATAGCGCCGATGGCCGCTTTCAGCGGAGTCGAGAGCTTCTCCGACTGAACCGAGCAGTTGTACCAGTTCGTGGCTCTTGGTATCGAGCCGGCTGTTTTCGATCAAGACGGTTGTATTGCGATACGAGATGGCACTGATGACCACGATACCGGTAAAGACGAGCCCAAACCCGACAAGGACGCGTCGTTCGATCGACCAATGGGCAAGCCACTCTATCAGCGCACCGCTCTTGGGAGTCGGTGCCGGATTATTGCTGAAAACCGGTTCCGGCCGGGTGGGTGGGGCGGGGCGTTCCTGAGTGATGGATTCCATGGTTCAAGCGTGCAGGGGCGTGGGGGCGTAAGCCACTGTCGTGGAAACTGTACCCTCCCCCAGAAAGCCCTGCAAGAAATATTTTAACTGGATATTCGCCGGAAACTGGTGATCCGTCTCTGCTTGGAGGAGTTAATCCGCGTGATTTACCAAGGTTTTGTTGCAAGTGGTTACTGGCTGTATCGGATAATACGCCGTTCAGTCATTCGGCATGTCGTACGGTCCGACCCCGTGCTGCATGCTGACGAAAGCCTGTTATCGTTTCTCATCGTACGCTTCGGCAAAACACGGCATGCGATCCAAGGTGTTAGCCGCCGGAGGGAATGATGGAAGAAGGAACGAAGAGGGATGCGGTTGGATCAGCGATGTTTGAAAACATCAAAATGGCTGAGACGACCCAGTCGGCGACGGGTTGTGGATAGACGCCGATCGCGAGAGTGCCGATGAGACAGACGTAGACGACCGTTTTGATTGGGCCAGAGACCTTGAGAGGGGAACGATTTTGGGGTTCGCTGATATACATCTTCTTCGCAACAATGAGGTAGTAATACATGGAAATCACGACGTTGATGAGCCCGACCGCGATGAGCAAGTAGAGCCCTTCCTTTACAGCTGCGACAAAGATGTACAGTTTTCCTATGAAACCTGCCAACGGGGGCACGCCGGCCAGTGATAGGAGAAAAATCAGCATTGAAAAGGCGAGAAAAGGGGATCGACGGCCCAAGCCGCTATAGTCTTCGATTTCCTCGCTGCCGATGGCTTCGCTGACAGCGATGACAATGGCGAAGGCGCCGAGATTGGCGAACAGGTAGGTCAGGAGGTAGAACATCAGCGCGTCGCTGCCCATCTTCGTTCCGGTCGCGAGACCGATCAACACATTACCGATCTGAGCAATACCGGAATAGGCCAAGAGCCGTTTCACATTTTTTTGGGCAATGGCCACGATGTTGCCGTAAGTCATGGACAGGATGGACACAGCAACAAGCAGCAGCGTCCAAACCGGTTTGAAGGTCGCGAGGGCGACGAGGAACATTCTCAGGAGAATGGCGAAAGCCGCTCCCTTAGGCGCAATCGAGAGGAACGCCGTTACCGGAGTCGGCGATCCGTGATAGGTATCTGGAATCCACGAGTGGAAGGGCACCGCGCCGATTTTGAATCCCAATGCGGCAAAAACCAACAGGAAGCCGACGGCCAATGCTGAGGTCGCCGGTGCCGTTTTCATATCGGAAAAAACCAGTTTGCCCGTTTCTCCGTAGATTAAGCTGACGCCATAGGCCAGTAAGGCTGCGGCGAAGATGCCCAGAATGAAAAACTTGATGCCCGCTTCGTTCGAGGCCATGTCTTCGCGGAGATATGCCACGAGAACATAGAACCCGATGGTGGAAAATTCCAGGGCGACGAAGACCGACAGTAGATCGTTTGCGGAGGCCATAAACATCATCCCAAGGGCCGACATCATCACCAGGAAATAATATTCTCCGCGGAAAAACTTGAATCGATGAATGTAATCGATTGAAGCGAGAACGACGAGAATCGTCGCTCCGACGATGAACATTTTGAAGAAGAGGGCCATCCTGTCGAGCGCGAACATGTTCGAGAAGAGGGTTCCGGTGATGTCGGTAACATCGAACCAGGCTAGGCAGCCGAGGGTCGCGACGAGCCCGGCGATGGCGAGATAGGCTAATTGCTCGTTGGGTAGCCGAGGGAACGAGAAATCAATCATCAAGATGACACAGATCCAAGAGGTGAGCAGGATCTCCGGCAACAACAACAGAACATCGGACGAGGACATCGTGAGCGAAAAGCTCATTGATTGCTCCGCGAAGCGTAGGGCGTGAGGAGTGAGGGATTGTTCGCCACGAGCGGGACATTCGCCGTCACCGGCGGGTTTGTCGTTTCACGTTTCACGTCTAACGTTTCACGTTCTTCCAAGGCCACCGGTACAACGCGGGTGATCTTCGCGATCAATGGATCGACGCCGGACCGCACCACATGATAGAGGTGCATGGGAAAGAAAAAGAACCCGACACTGACAGCGATCATGATCAAGAGCGGAAGGCGATCGGCTACGGAAACGGCGTCGTGCGCATGACTGTACTTCTGGTCCATCGGTCCATAGAAGAGACCGCGCATCATCCTGAACAAGTAGGCCAACGTCAAAACGATGCCGACCACCGCCACGATGACTTGGAGCGGATACTTGTTCCAACTGCCCACGATAATCATCACTTCGGCGATGAAGTTCACGGTGCCGGGGACGCCGATCGAGGCCATGCAAGCCACCACGAAACAACCGGAGATGAACGGCATGCGATTCGAGAGCCCGCCGAGCGAAGGAATGTCGCGGCTGTGCGTCTGGTCATACACCCATCCGGCCATGGCGAAGAGCATGCCTGTGGCCATGGCATGGGCGAACATGTATATCACCGCGCCGGTCAAACTGATGTAGTCCAATGCGGCCATGCCTAAGAAGACATAGCCCATGTGACTCGAACTGGAATACCCGATAACGTACTTCGTATCTTTGGCGTAGAACGCCACGAACCCGCCGTACACGATACTGAACATGCAGAGCACGGCCGCAATGGGCATGAGTTCCCTGGTGGTCTCCGGCAGAATCTCGAAGGCCACTCGGATGATGGAAAAATGGCCGAGCTTCATCAGCACACCCGCGTGCAACATGCTCGTGGCGGCTGGTGCGGCTGCGTGGCCGACAGGAGACCAGGAGTGCAAAGGCCACAGTGGCGCGATCGAGGCAAAACCGAAGAAAACCAGTAGCCAGATGATCTTGTCCAGCGTCGTGCCCAAGACCGAGATGTTCATCAACTTAGCCTGCTCACGCAGAACGAGAATATCGAAGGTGTTGAGCCCTGCATACTTGTAGATCAACAAGACACCCATCAGTGCCGCGACGGCAAAGGCTGAGAGGAAGAGCACCAGTTTCATCGCGGCGTATTCTTTACTATTGGCCTCGAAGTTGAAGATAAACCCGACAGAATCCCGCAGTTTCAGGCCTTTTGGATCCGTCATCTCGTTGTAAATTTTCGTGTGACTTCCCCACATACCCAACAAGAGATACATGGGGATCACGGACATTTCGTAGAAAAAGAAGAGAAAGAACAGATCCAGCGACATGAAGACGCCCATCGTGGCGGCGGCGAGGATGAGCAGCCAAATATAGAATTCTTTCGTCCGATCTTTGATGTGCCATGAAACGAAAATTCCCGCGAACAACAAGACGCTCGATGCCAGCACCAGTGGATTGCCGATCCCATCGACCCCGAGATGGAGTGAGATGCCCAGCTGGCGAGACCATTCGAATCGTTGGATGAATTGGAAGCCTCCCCTCACGTGATCGTAGGTGAAAAACACGTAAAGGGAAACGAGCAATGAGACAAGGGCAGAACCCGTCGCAATCCCTCTCACAAGCATCGCTTGCCTGTTGGAGACGAAAATCAGTGCGATGGCCCCCATGAAAGGAGCAAACAGGATGTAGAGGAGAGCGTGATCGCTCATAACGAATTAATCCACCCTTACCGGTGGCGTGAGTTCGATCGACGCCACGGTCCCCCGTTCCAGCCGATCAACCAACGCCTGTACCGATCCGTTCATCATTTTCAAAAAGGGAGCGGGATAGAGACCGATCCAGAGGATCATCGCAGACAAGGCCGTTGCGATGAACACTTCGCGGGGATGCAGATCTCTGAGAGAGTCCTTGACAGCCTTGCCGATCGGACCCAGCATCGACCGTTCGTAGTACCAGAGAAAATAAGCCGCGCTGAAGATGACGCCGGTAACGGCGATCCCGCCGTACAGCCAATTGGCCTTGAAGGTTCCCAGGAGGATGAGAAATTCGCCGACGAAGCCGTTGGTGCCAGGCAAACCGATCGACGCCAGCCCGATGAATAAGAAGAAGCTTGCGAGCACGGGGGTCTGTTTAGCCATCCCGCCGAATGAGCCCAGCTGGGTGCTCTGCTGTCGTGAGTAAAGAAAGCCCGCGATAAAAAACAACCCTGCCGTACTGAACCCTAAATTGATCATGGTGAGCAGGCTACCTTGGAGACCCTGATAGTTAAGGGCGAACAGGCCGATCATTACGAATCCGAGGTGACTGATGGTGCTGAATGCGAGGAGCCGGCGAAAATCCTGTTGAACCAGCGCCATAATAGCCCCATAGAGAATTGCCGCCAGTCCCAGCGCCATGGTAATCGAAACGACGGTCTGGCTTCTGGATGCGTCCGGAAGCAAAGGAATGCTGAACCGGATAAAACCGAATGTGCCTAGCTTCAGTCCTGCCAACACCACCGCCATGCCGATTGGGCCTTCGAGGAGCGCGTTGGGAAGCCATGTATGGAAGGGGAACACCGGCGCCTTGAACGCGAAGCCGAGAAACAACAGCCAGAAAATGAGGATTTGTTGGTTGAGCGGAATCGGGACCGAAAGCAGTTCCAACAAGTCGAACGAGTAGGTCTGATCCATATGGCGCAGCGTCGCCCACTGGTGGTAATTGATGTCCAAGAGGGCGATGCCCACCAACATGAAAACACTGCCAAGCAAGGTATAGAGCACGAATTTCAAGGCTGCGTAGTGCCGTTCCGCTCCTCCACCCCACAGCTTGATGAGAAAGTAACTCGGGATAAGCATGAGTTCCCAGAAGACAAAAAAGAGGATCAAGTCGATGGAGAGGAAGACCCCCATCGTCGTCGTTTCAAGGGCGAGTAGGGCCATCATGTAGAGCTTCACTTGATGGCGGACGGTGTCCCAGGAGTAAATGATGACTAGCACCGAGAGGAACGCTGTAAGCCCAATGAAGAGGACACTAATCCCATCAACCGCCAGGTGGTAGCTGATCCCTAGAGCTGGAATCCATGGCACGTGTTCAGAAAACTGCATGGCGGCCGATTCAGGAATGAACCGTAAGAGCACGAATACAGAGAGAGCCAACTCCAGGAGCGCGATGGTCAGGGCGGAGGTCCTGACCATGTCCTCGTCATCGAATACCCACAAGACAGCTGCCCCGATGACGGGGAGAAAAAGAATACAGGTGAGAATCGGAAACGTTGATGCCAGTTCTTCTAACATCGTAATGCTTTACAGTTGCAGGATGAGCTGAATAAGGAACGCCAGAAGGAAGAGCCCCGCCACAATGATCGCGGCATAATGATGCACCATCCCGCTCTGCAGTTGCCGCCACTGACGGGCAGCAAGATGGTTGCCGTATCCAACCACGTTGATGCCGCCGTAGATTATGTGTTTTTCCGCCCACGTCGAACCAGCGGCAATCAACCCGGCCAGCCGCGCGACAGCGTGCACAAGGCCGTCGATCACGGTGCGGTCGAACCAATCGAGCAGCAGTCCCAATTTCTTAGCCGGCTCCACCCATAGTAGGTCATAGAGCTCATCGACATAGTACTTGTTGAGCAAGATCCTGTAGCCCGCCTGAAACTGTGTTGCCAAGCGATCTGGAGCCGAAGGATTCGCGCTGTAAAAATAGTGCGCCAGGCCCCAGCCCAACAACGCAATTCCTGTGGCGATTATCATGAGTATGAGCATGAATCCGGTGCTTAGGTCATGCTCCCCTCCCGTCCCTGAGACCGGTGCAAGAAATTGATGGAACCAGCCGTGCTCTGGTGGAAACCCCAGGAACCCGCCAAGTATGGATAGCACACCTAACGCCATTAGCGGGGCGATCATCACCATCGGGGATTCATGTACATGCGCCTCCGTATGATGATCCATGCGAGAAACGCCATAAAAGGTCATGTACGTCAGGCGGAACATGTAGAAAGAGGTCAGGAGCGCACCGATGGCAGCCATGCCGTACAGCAGATAGTGGTGATGCGTGAAGGCATGGGCGAGGATTTCGTCTTTGCTCCAGAAGCCTGCCAACGGAGGAATGCCCGCAATGGCGATCGTGCCGATCAGAAACAGCCGATACGTCCATGGAATTTTCGAGCTGAGGCCACCCATCTTTCGAATGTCTTGCTCGCCTGAGAGTGCGTGGATGACCGATCCTGCCGTGAGGAATAGGAGGGCCTTGAAGAAGGCATGGGTCATGAGATGAAAGATGGCAGCCGTATAGGCTCCTATCCCGCACCCGAGAAACATGTATCCAAGCTGGCTCACCGTCGAATAGGCCAAGACCCGCTTGATATCCGTTTGCACCAGGCCGATGGTGGCAGCAAACAACGCCGTAAGTCCGCCGACAACACCGACGACTGTCATGGCCGTCGATGACAGGTCGAAGATGGCATGGTTCCGCACAACCATGTAGACCCCGGCCGTCACCATCGTTGCCGCATGAATGAGCGCGCTGACGGGTGTCGGACCCTCCATCGCATCCGGAAGCCACGTGTAGAGTGGAAGTTGGGCCGACTTGCCGACCGCCCCGACAAGTAGACAAAGCGCAATGGCGGTGGCCATCTCCGGCGAGAGTTGGCCGACCTGAGCGAAGACTTTCGTATAGTCGAACGTCTTGAAATTGACGAAGATGAGGAAGATGGCCACAAGGAAGCCTGCATCGCCGATGCGATTTACTACAAAGGCTTTCGAGGCGGCCTTCGCAGCGGAAACCTTGTCATAGTAGTAGCCGACCAACAGATATGAGCAGAGTCCCACCCCTTCCCAACCAATGAAGAGCACCAGATAATTGTTTCCCATGACTAGAAGCAACATGGAGACCATGAAGAGGTTCATAAAGGTGAAGAATCTCGTGAAACCGCTTTCCCCATGCATATAGCCGACGGAATACACGTGGATCAGGAGCCCGACTCCCGTGACGACGAGCAGCATGATGCACGTCAGCGGATCGACGAGATAGGCGAGATTGACGGTGAGATCGCCGCCGAAGATCCATTGATAGGCGATCACTTCATGAGTCGTTCCGGTTCGTAGGATATCGGTAAACACGCCGATCGTGCAGAGAAACGACAATCCCACCGATCCCCAGGCAAGCCGGTGGGCGACTTCGTGGGAATAGCGCCTGCCGACGAGCCCGTTCAGGATCACGGCCAGTAAGGGAAACAGCGGAATGAGTTTGATGAGTAGATCGGTCACGTCACCACTTTAAGACGTTCATCTCGTCTACGTTCGTAGAGATCTTTCCGCGGAATACGACGATGATGATAGCCAATCCGATTGCCGCCTCTCCGGCTGCAATGGCAATGATGAAGAGCGCCACCAATTGGCCCGCCATGGATTCAAGATAATGGGAAAAGGCTATAAGGTTAATGTTCGCCGCGTTCAACATGATCTCGACGGACATCAGCACGATGATGAAGTTTCGTCTGATTAAGACGCCGAGCAGGCCGGTGACAAATAGCACAGTGCTGACGGCGATATATGCGCTGAGTGGAATCATAAATCCCAATGATTAATGTTGAATGTTCAATGTGAAAGTACGGCGCAGGAGTAGGTGGCTCAAGTCCGTAATTCAACATTCATCATTCAGCACTCAACATTTATCCCCTACGTTCTCGGTTGGGCGACTTTGGCGTTTTTGCCAGCACGATCGCTCCGATGACGGCACCCAGTAGAAACACCCCGACGATTTCAAACTGCAACAGATACTCGCTGAACATCTTGATCCCGACTGCGTGGGTATCACCGTCCTGAAGTATCGCCACAGTCGTCGCATCGCCCTTGGCGCCTCCGAAGGGTGAGCGGAGCAGGAGGGCCAACACATAGACCAACCCGATAACTGCCGGAGCAAGAAAGTACAGGTACGAGGAGTGGAAATATCGGTCGTCGGTCTTTAGGTTCATGAGCATCAGCACGAAGAGATACAAGACGAGGATCGCCCCTGCATAGACGATGATCTGAACGGCCCAGAGAAACTCGGCGTTGAGAAGAATAAAGAGTCCGGAGACATGGACCAGCAGGGCGAGAAGCGCCAGTCCGCAATGCACTGGGTGCTTTAGCGCAACAGTCAAGACGCCCGCAGCAATACTGGCCAGTGCGAAATAGGCAAAAAAGAACAGAACCATCGATCGCCTTAGCCCAGATGCTTGGGTGGTGGTTGGGTCGGCTTCAGTACCGATTGCGGGAAGTAATACCGATATTCCCGGCTTTCCTCAACGTTTTGTTCTTGATTATGCGCGTACAAGTATTTTTTCGCGTCCTCGAGATGCCGCTCGCCGATTTCGTACAGCCGCTTCTTGTCGAACATCAAGGTGCGTTTATCGTGGGTCGAGAACTCATACACCTTCGTCATCGCTAGAGCATTGACGGGACAAGCCTCGACACAGTAGCCGCAGAAGACACATTTCGTAATGTCGATGTAAAACTCGCTGGCGAATCGCTGCAGCGGGCGTTCCGGGTCTTCCGAGCTGATGACCTTAATGCAGCGGGACGGGCAGGCGGCTTCACAGAGGTCACAGCCGACACAGCGTTCCTGGCCATCGTCGTAACGCAAGAGTGCGAGTGCTCCCCGGTGGGTGTCGGGAAGGGTCCGCTGTTCCCGTGGATACTGGAACGTGATGGGTTTATGGAACATGTGCTTGAACGTCACCTTCATGGCGTCCCAGATCTCATAGAATAGTGCGGCCTGGAGGATTTGCTTTGTCAGTGCGGCAACACGCATGTGCGTTTCGTTCTCCCTCTCTATGTGTCTTTAGCCTTTTCGATCGTCACACGGGTCTGCTTGAAGGCGGGAACCCCGGTCGTCGGATCGACATGGACTGTCATCAAGTCCTTCACCGGCGGCTCATTGAAATGTTCCGGGAAGAAGCAGGTCTGCGGGGCGATGGATTGATCGGGCTGCACCGCTAATTGTATCGAGCCGCGGTCCGACGTGAGACGCACCATGTCCCCCTCATTCACGGCGAGCCGCTCCATATCTTGGGGATTCATCCTGAGTCGCCCGGTATTGGGGGCGATCCTGATAAGCCCTGCGGCTCTTGTGGACAGCTTACCCGAATGATACAAGACCTGCCCCATCAGCAACGAGAAAGGGCGCTGATTCTTCGGTCCAGCCGATTGAGCAGAGGTTTGATACCGCGCCGCCACATCGACCGCGTAACCATCGGAGAGGTAGCGGTCCACCTTCGGCACCACTTTGCGTGGCTGTCCGAGGTTGTAGTAGCCGGGCAACAGCTTCATGATTTCAGCTTGAATGTCGTTCTGAGACTCGTATTCCCATTGACAGCCCAACGCATTGGCCAGTGCGGTCATGATGTGCCAATCCGGCAAACTTTCTCCGATCGGATCAATGGCCTCTCGGACGCGAAGAACTCGGCCTTCCAGATTCGTGAATGTCCCGTCCTTTTCCGCGGTGGTACAAGCTGGCAGTACCGCATGTGCCATCCGCGCGGTGTCGGTCAAAAACGGATCCTGAACGACCAGCAGCTCCAGTCGATCCAACGCGGCACGGACTTCCATTGATGCAGGTAATGTGGCAACCGGATTTTCTCCAACGACATAGAGCGCACGGATCTGCCCACTCCTGCAGCGTTTGAGAATCTCGACAAGGTTCGCGCCGGAGCCAGCGGCTGGGAGCGTGGCGTCCCAGGCTTTGGCAAAGCGCTCGCGAGCTGCCTGGTCGTTGAACAAGGCTTGGCCGGGCAGGAATTCAGGCGCAACGCCCATGTCCACAGCGCCCTGCTCGTTCGGTTCTTCCGTCACAGTGTTTACTCCACAGCCGGGCTGGCCCAACTTGCCGGTAATCCAGGCGAGGTCGATCAGTTTTAAGACGTTCTGATATCCGTCAGGCTGGCGGACAATGCCCTCGGCACAGAGAATAATAGAGCGCGGCGCTTCCGCGAAAATTGCGGCGGTATCCCTGAAGGATTCTACCGACATGCCGGTCTGACCGGCCAGCTGCTCCAACGAGATGTTCGCCACAGCAGTTTTCAGAGCTTCGAAGGCTTGGGGGTGCTTTTTGACGCAGCTTTCGTCGATCAAGTCCAGATCCAAGGTCGCCTTGACGAGTCCGTCGATCACGAATCCTTCCGTTCCCGGTTTAACCAAGACTGGATGAGATGCGAGCTTGGCGATGTTTGTGACAGCGGAATCGATGACCACCACTTGCGCCTTATAGACACGAATCGCTTCTTTGATGCGCACGGCTGTGAGCGGGTTTGTCTCCGTGATGTTAGAGCCAATGAGGATTATGGCCTTGGCCTTTGTCAGGTCTTCCCAGTCGTTCGGGCTACGCCCAATCTCCAAGGCATGTCGGGAGGCATGGATGAAGTTGAGATGGCCGTAGCGTGCGCTGCTGTCAAAATGGTTGGTCCCGAAACCGGCGCGCATGAGTTTCTGGAAGAGGTACAGCTCTTCGTTCGTGCAGCGGGCGGTGATCAGCCCGGCAATTCCGTCGGGCCCATGCTTGCGTCGAATTTCGGAGAACCGATCCACCACTTGGTGCATGGTTTCGAGCCAGGGGGTTTCGACGAGCTGATTGCCTTTGCGGAGGAGCGGTTGTTTCAAACGCGTTGTGCTATCGATGTACTCGAAGCCGAAACGCCCTCGCACACAGAGCCCGCCATGTCCCTTGGCCGTCTCGGCACGGTCGCCCCATTTGTTCTTCCAGGACAGAGGCGAAGTGACACGGACGACTTCGGCATCCTTGGTCTCAAGGTACATTTGGCAACCGTCTCCGCAATAGTTGCATGTCGTCGTGGTTTTCTTCATCTGCCACGGTTTATATAAATATTTTGAGAACTTGTTCGTGATGGCGCCGACCGGACAGACGGCAAGGCAGTCTCCACAGAACTCGCAGGACAGGGTAAGGTCCCCCTTCGGCACCACTTGATTGAATCCCCCCTTCTTCATGAACTGAAGAGCATCGATCATCAACACGTCTTTACAGACATTGATACATTCCGCGCAGGCGATACAGCGGTTCATGTTAAAGTCGAGTACCAGACTGCGCGTATCTTCCGGAATAAACTTCTGTTTCGCGTTCGCCAGGTTCGTGACCCCGTGCTGGAAGGCCATATCTTGCAATTCGCAATGGCCGTCGGCGTCACAGACCGGGCAGTCGAGCGGATGGACCGAGAGATGTTTTTCCACTGCTTTCTTACGGGCCTGGAAGAGTTCGTCACCTTCGGTTTTGATGATCATGCCGGCCGCAGCTTTGGCGGTGCATGAACGGACGGGTGCCTTCTTACCTTCCTGCATGACCAAACACATACCGCAGGAACCGAAGGGATCAAAGGTATAGTGGTAGCACATGGCGGGAATGATCTTGCCCGTGCTTGAGATCACGTCGTAGAGCGAGACCCCGCTTTTTGCCGTCACGGATTTCCCGTCGATCGACAGTTCGATCATGGCTGCTTCCACATCAGGATTGGTTGCCGGTTTCAGTCCCATGCTTCTTCCTCGTGAACAGTGAAACGTAAACGCGAAACGAAATTGCCGCTTACCTTTTACTTTTCACATCTCACTTTTTATATCTACCGATCGCACTCCCCCATCACGATGTCGTAGGTCCCGAAGATCGTGACTGCATCAGAAATCATGTAGCCTCTGGACATATGATCAAATGCGCCCATGTGAATAAACGAGGGGGCGCGAATTTTCAAACGGTAGGGTTTTCCGCCCCCCGTACTGACAATGTAAAACCCCAATTCCCCCTTGTGCGCTTCGGTCCCGCAATAGATTTCTCCCGGAGGGGCGTCGAAGCCCTGCGAAAAAAGCTTGAATTGCTGGATCATGGATTCCAGATTCGTAAAAACCCTCTGCTTCGGCGGCAACGTAACGCTGGGCACATCGGCCATAATGGGGCCGTCCTGCATCTGCTCCAGGCATTGCCGGATAATTTTCACGCTCTCATAGAGTTCCTGCACACGGATCCAATAGCGATCGTAGGTGTCGCCGTTCTTGCCGAGCGGTACACTGAATTCGCATTTCGGATAGGCCGAGTAGGGTTGAGCTTTACGGAGGTCGTAATCGACCCCGGAGCCCCGGAGCGTGGGCCCACTAAGGCCGAAACTCACGGCATCTTCCGCCGAAATGATCGCTACACCCTTGGTCCGTCCAAGCCAGATCCGGTTCGTCTCCAGAAAGACCTTGTACTCGTCGATTTTTGGCGGAAAGTAATCCAGAAATTGCTTCAGCTTCTCAACAAGCGAGGGCGTGAGGTCCCGCTCGACGCCGCCGATGCGATACCAACTGGTGGTGAGGCGCGCGCCGCAGAGATCGTCGAACCAATCCATCAGAATTTCTCGATCACGGAAGCAATAGAAAAACACGGTCATGGCTCCGATGTCGAGCGCCTGGGTGCCAAGCCAGAACTGATGACCGACGATTCGTTGGACCTCGGCTACAATCGTGCGCAGGTATTCTGCACGGTCCGGCACGGTGATATTCATGAGTTTTTCGACCGCGCGGCAGTATGCAAAATTGTTGTACATCGCGCAAACGTAGTCGAGCCTGTCGGTGTGGGGAATGAATTGATGATAGGTGCCGTCTTCTGCGAGTTTCTCCACACCGCGGTGCAGATACCCCAGCACGGGGGTAGACTTAACGAGGCGTTCTCCCTCCAATTCAAGGATCACTTTCAGCACCCCATGGGTGGCGGGATGCTGAGGGCCCATATTGAGCAACAGTTCCTCTGTGCGCAGGGTGGGAAGGGTTTCGCTTTCCGGATGGGCCGGATCGATCTTGTAAACGGTTGTTCGTTGATCTTCGAAGGCCATGGTCCGTCCTACCGAGCTGTTTCGTTCAGAAACTCGAACGTATCGCGCCAACCTTTGCCGCGGAGCGGAAAATCTTTTCGCAACGGATAGCCTTCCGGATAATCGTCCGGTAAGAGAATCCGCCGCAGATCCGGATGATGCCGGAAGCGAATCCCCATCATGTCATAGACTTCGCGCTCCATGAAATCTGCGCCCTTCCAGAGATCTGTCAGAGAATCTACGATACAATCCGACTCCGGAACCCTGGTCTTGAGCCGGATGCTCCGGCCCTTTCTGATCGAGTAGAACTCGTAGACGACTTCAAATCGTTCTTCGTCGTCAGGCCAGTCGACCGAGCTCACATGCACGATGTAGTCGAAATCCATCGCGGGGTCGTCATGAAGGAATTGTGCGACCTCATGGAGTCGGTCTCGTGTCACAGTCACCGCAAGATCGCCACGCCATTCGACGGCCTTAACGAAACCAGTCGAAAAGTTTTCTTGAAGCCGGCTGGCCAGTTGCTGCAAAGACATCGATTCAACCCTCTATTTTAGAGCTGGCTTGACCTGTTCAGGTTGTTTTAGAAATACCCGCTTCAGCATGATTCGCTCCTGCAATTTGAGGATACCGTCGAAGAGCGCCTCCGGCGTGGGAGGACACCCCGGCACATAGATATCAACCGGTACGAAGCGATCAACCCCTTGGACGACGCTATAGCTGTCGTAGATGTTTCCTGACGTCGCGCAGGATCCCATTGCAATGACATATTTCGGCTCCGGCATCTGATCGTAGAGTTTTCGGATGACGGGAGCCATCCTGCGGCAGACTGTGCCGGCCACAATCATCAGATCGGACTGGCGCGGTGTGGCCCGGAAGACCCCGGCACCATAGCGGTCCATATCGTATCGTGAGGAGACGGCGGCGATCATTTCGATCGCGCAGCAGGCCAGGCCGAATGTCATGGGCCAGAGTGACCCCTTCCGAGCCCAATTGACCGCTTTTTCCACTGTCGTGGTGATAACGTCGGGCTCGCCGTCTTTCTCATGGCGACCAATTTGTATCAGTCCCATTCCAAGGCTCCCTTCCGCCACGCATAGACGTATGCCACCAGGAACAATCCTATGAAAATCAGCATTTCAATCAATCCGATCAGCTCGATCTTGGTGAAAACCACCGCCCAGGGATACAGAAAGATGACCTCGATGTCGAAGATAACGAAAAGCATCGCAAAAATGTAATACCGGACCGGGAAAGGCATCCGAGCATCAGAGAATGGTTCTGATCCGCACTCGTAAGTCGAGAGTTTCTCCGGTTCTGGATATTTTGGCTGCACCAGATAACTGACGATCAACGACCACAGTCCAAACGTCAGTGCTACGACAACAAAAAACAAGATCGGGAAGTATCTTGTTAAATACTCATTGAGTAGCTCGGAACCGCTCATAGGGCAAACCTTTCAACACCTTGAGATACAAGAAGGGTTGGATTCTAGACCCTGGATTGCGAGGATAGCAAGCGTTCAAAAGACCTGTCGGATCGACCCGAAAGTCCTAGGCTCCGTTGCGCTGGGAAGCATCGCCGGTGCGGTTGCTCCAGGGTACCGGCGCATCTGTCCCCTGCATGATGTGGGCGAAGGTAAACCAAAGCCAAACGTGTATTTTTCTCAGACCTCTCTTTTCCGACTGAAGCGTCGTGCTTTATGAAGCGTGCTTCGGTCTAAGTTCGATGGGGTTGGTGACATGCGGCTCGATGGCATACGAAGGTGGAAAGGTGGCTCTTGGTCAGACTCTTCCCATTCGGGTCGTAGGGCCGAGAGCGCCTTGGCTTTCTTGCGTCGGTGAATTTGGGTTTCGATGCGAGATTGATTGGGGGGTTGATCTTCGTTGATGGGGGGCTGTTTTGGCAACACCACTGAACCCTTTCGACGAAAAAGCATATGCCGATGTCAGATTAGCATCGTGGAATTTGGCAGGTCAACAAGGGCAAGACCTCAATATTCTTGACAATGCGGGACTATTTGCTATGGTTCAATCAGCAATACTTGCCTCACATGAAGGACAACCATCATGGCTAACGACTCGATGAAATGTGTTGTTTCACTCATGGTCTTGACCCTCGCCACACCACTCCTTCCTTTGGCCTGGGCAGTTGACGACCTTACTTTGATCCGATACGGAGAACCGGCCTTGACCTACGCGTCCGGTTCCATCCAGCGATCGACTCCACAAGATGGGTTCGTGAATGTGATCACCGGTGATAATCAAACCACCGGAGATCACATGATACTGGGAAGCCGAGATGTGCTGTACCTCCGACTGAAGAATCCCGGAGATGTCGCAATTGGAGATCTTTTCACAATTTATAGAAAACCACACAAAGTCTTCCATCCTACCACCGGTCAGTATCTAGGTCATTTGGTCATTCGGCTAGCTGTGGTCGAGGTGACTCAAATTGACAAGGATCTGACCACTGTGCAGATCGTGCGAGCATACGCAGCCGTATCGCCGGGTGATCCGGTCATGAAGTTCGCACTTCCGACAGACGAGGGAGCGGTGGGGAATCAGCCAGCCTCCAACGATGTGGAAGGCATTGTTGTGGACTTCCAGTCCAACATGGGCATCATGAATATGGTAGCGCAAAGGAACGTGGTCTATCTGGATCGAGGAAGAGAAGATGGGATTCGGGCTGGAGATCGAATGGACGTGGTTCGAACCGGAGGGAGCCTTCCCCAACGGATCGTGGGAGAGATCAAAATCTTGTCCCTGGAAGATCGAACCTCCACAGCGCTAATAACGAAATCGATTTCCCGAATTCTTAAAGGCGATCGCGTCAGGATGAAGGTCCATGCCCCCGAGGTCTTGCCGATCTCTCTATCGCCTCATCAGTCTCCAGAGGCTTCTTCTACTGCGGTTCCTTCGCCAAACAAGTTCGAGGTCAAAAACGTCGCCGGCGAAACCCGCGTCAGCCTCAGTGACTTGATGAAGCAGCTTCGATTTGAATCAGGAGAAGCCACAATCACGCCCGAAGGCTATCTGGTTCTCGATGAAACGATCGCGTATCTCAAGACCGCTGCCGGCGATCGGTTGATTCGAGTTGAGGGTCATGCGGATAACATGGAAATCGGCCCTTCACTTAAGTCGCTCTACCCGACGAACTGGGATTTGTCGAAAGCCCGGGCAAGGGGCGTCCTTCGCTATTTGATTGAAAAAGGCGGAATCGATTCAGCGAAACTTTCGTCGGTCGGCTATGGTGATACAAAACCGATAGCCGACAATGGGACTGAAACGGGTCGGCAGAAGAACCGTCGTGTGGATATCGTGCTCTATCCGCCCGAGTCAGCCAGGGAACAGTCTGAGCACGCGGGGATACCAACTGAAGCTGCTGATAATAGACCCAGCTTCTCTCGGCTCAGTTCAACGGGAAGCGGAATTCCGTCCTCAGCAGAAGACCAGAAAATCCCCGCAGCCCCAACCGGCTCGTCCAAAATGGAGCCCTCCTCTGTCTCCCCTGGTTCAGAGCCGCCACCGAATCCGGCATCTGTTGACAAGAGCGCCTCAGATCAAGCCCCCACTGCTCCGATTCCTCCATCACAGTAACTTCATCGAGTATCGCGGGGAGGGTTGATGTTGAATCGCCAACCCTCCCCAGTTCTTATTCAGCATCTTTTCATTCCCCCTCTCTCGTTGTTCCCCCTTTCCCCGTGCTGCTACAATGCCTCATGCATTCGATGCAGTCGCCCCTTCCACACACAGAGTCCAAAGCCTTATTCGCAGATGTCATTGTCCCACGGCATCTGGCAGGTCCGTTCACCTATACCGTGCCCTCGTCGCTCCAGCCGATGTTGCGTATTGGACATCGAGTGCTCGTGCCCTTCGGGCAGTCGATCCTCCAGGGAGCTGTCATCGCCCTCTCCGACGTTCTTCCTCAGGGTCTTGATCAAGCGCGCCTCAAGGAGATTCGCTCAGTGCTCCCGGAGGGGGCCCCAACAGCTATGTCCTCGAATCTGTTCCAGCTCTCCCGGCTGGTGTCCGAAGAGTATGTCGCTCCATGGGGCCAATGTCTCAGATTGGTGTTGCCTCCCGTACCCAAATCACGAACGGAGGTCAGCCAATACGAACTGACGGAGCAAGGACGGGCCGTCCTCGCCGCTCGGGAACATTGCTCGAAAAAAGAGCGGGCGCTTCTCACGCGTCTTGAGAAAAAATCATCAAGGCTTCGCCGGGCTCCCCTCAATCCCGCCTCGAGCGATTTGTTACAAGATCTCAAGATCCGCGGGTGGGTGGTGGAAGTCCAGGGCATACCGCCTGCTTCTGCCGTACCGCTCACAGAACCAACCAAACAAGCGACCCAAGACGGATTTGGCGTCACCGCACCGCTTGTTTTTGACTCCACGATGCCTTGGTCGGAACCGCTGTTCAATGCGCTGAGAGGGCAAGGGCCTTCCCACGTTCTGGTACAGGCCCCCTGGACGAACCGGTTGAAGCTGTTGCAGCAGGCCGTTCGTCTAGTCCTTGATCGTGGACAGACAATCCTCATCATCGTTGGCGAAGCAGAACGGGCCCAATGGGTTGCCGGCTTGATCCGTAACGATGAGGCGAGCATTTCCCCAATCTGTTTCTATAGCGGTCTTTCAGACAAGCTGAAGGCCGAAATGTGGGATCAGATTCATCGGCAGATCGTTCGCGTGGTCGTAGGGACCCGGTCGGCCATCTTTCTCCCCTTGACTGCAATCGGGGCGATTTGGGTTGAGGGAGAAGAAGATGCGGCGCTCAAGGAACCTCAGGAGCCACGCTATCACGCACGGGATGTGGCCTGGTTGAGGGCGCAGAATGAGCAAGCGGTGTTGGTTCTCAGTTCTGCTCATCCTTCTCTTGAAACCAGAGCTGCAGTGGGACAACGAGGGATCGTTGTGCAGAAGTCTGAGTCGGCTGATGCGCGGCCGAGCATACAGATCGTTGAATTGCGCGATCATAGGCGTGGCACGGTGTTGAGCCAACCGCTCATTCAGGCCATCGAGCAGGCGATCAGTCGCCGGGCCGGCGTTCTGTTGTTCCTCAATCGGAAGGGCTATGCCGGCGCCATCGTCTGCCGTGACTGCGGCCAAGTTCCCCGCTGTACTTCCTGCTGTGTGACATTGATGTACTCTAGGCATGCTGGCCGGCTACTCTGTTCGTACTGCGGTAACCGAGCACCCATCCCTGATATCTGCGTGTCCTGTTCAGGTCCTCACATGCAGTTGATCGGAGAAGGCACAGAGAGGGTGGAAGAGGACGCAAAGCGATTGTTTCCTGACGCCACGGTCATTCGGCTCGATCGTGATACCACACGGCGACCGGCGCAGGCTGAAGCTCTCTGGCAGAAGGTTGCGCGAAGGGAGTGGGATATCATTGTCGGGACGCAACTGCTGCTGCACCGAGCGCCTCTCCCGACAATGGGACTCGTTGGGATTGTGCAGGCGGACGCAGGACTCAACGTGCCCAATTTCCGATCCGCCGAACGCACCTATCACACGCTTCTCGATGCGATCAGTCTTGCAGACTCGGCGGGGGCCGGTGGCCAGGTTGTCGTGCAGACCTATCTTTCATCGCATCATGCCATTCGGGCTGTGGTTGAGAACGACGAATCCGTCTTCTTATCGGAGGAGTTGTCTCATCGAGCAGCATTAGGGTACCCGCCTGCCGTGCATTTGATCGCCCTCCTCGTATCTGGGGCAAACGAGAAAATGGTTCACGAGGCTGCCACGACTTGGGGGGATCGACTCACCGCTTGTGATTCGTCGTTGGTGGAAGCGGGGGCAGCCGGGGCAAAAACTCCGCCGCACTCGATTGATCGACTAGGCCGTCTCACGGTTCTGGGACCTGTACCCTCTCCGGTGCGGAGACTCCGGGGACGGTATCGATGGCAAATCCTCGTGAAATCTTCTGAGCGTGAAACGGGACTCGGTGCAGTGCGGATCACAGTCAAGGAGATGGAACGAACGTATCAACGCCGGGCCATCAAGTTTGATGTCGACGTCGATCCAATCGAGCTGTGGTAGGTGTTACTTCTTCTGGGGACGTTCTGATCGTGACGCAGGTAGTTGGCTCTCGGTTGTATCACTTGGCGAGACGCTCTTGGATTGGCTGGCCCGTTTAAATAGCCCGTAGGAAAGCGTAATCCAGAAGACCGCCGAGAGAAGTCCTGTCACAACGGCCGAAAGGATCGTCCCCATTTGTTCGTCAGTCGGCTCTACCGTGATCGAGCGGACCTCAATCATCGTGATGATGGGCCAGGCAAGACTCTCAAGGCCGAGCAACAGGGTGGTCCAGGCCCAGACCTGACCAATCGTGTGCCCCTGCCAGATCAGAAAGCCTGCAACGCCTCCGACGACGAAAGCTGCCCCCCAGAGGGTGAGCGAGTCCCACGCCAGCCAGGCACCGGCTGCCACAACGAGGCTGCCAAGTAGAGCATTGAGTTGAGGGCTCCACCATGTGGTGACCATACCGACATTGCTCTCCGTGGACGCTGCGGGGGGGACATAGTGTGAGTTCCGACTGCATGATTGTCAATGGAGGTGTCCGTCTCTTTTTTACTACTGCCAGATGATACCCCGCGACCAGCAGGATGGTCTGAGTCGTTCCCTACAGGTAATCCTACGGCTGATCACCTTGCCCGCCGCCCCGTCCAACAGCCTGAAAGAGCCGCTCACGCTCCTTTCCGGTGAGTGGTTTCCAGACTCCGGGTGCTAACCCTTCAAGCGTCACGTGCATAATTCGAACACGATGCAGCGTCAGCACTCGATACCCCAAAACTTGGCACATACGCCGGATCTGTCGATTGCGCCCCTCAGTGAGGATGATCCGGAATTTTGAGGGACCGAGCCGTTCAATTCGGCAAGGTTTGGTCGGACGGTCCAGGATGACAACCCCTCCAGCCATACAGTCGATGAATGTCTGATCGAATGGGTGATCGACAGCGACCTCATATTCCCGCTCATGCCCATGCTCAGTTCGAAGAATCTCGTTCACAATGTTTCCGTCGTTCGTCAGAAGGATAAGGCCTGACGAATTTTTGTCGAGCCGACCGATCGGAAAGATTCGTTCCGGATGGCCGATCTCGGCAATGATGTTACGAGGCACATGGGACTCACTGGTCGTCGTCACACCAACAGGCTTGTGATACTTGATATAAAGCGGAGCCTTTCTCCAGAGGATCACCTCTCCATCCCGCGCAATGACGTCATCGGGACCGACCTGATCGCCTAAACAGGCCACCCGGTGATTGATAGTCACACGACCGGACTTGATTAAACGATCGGCCTCTCGTCGAGAACATACACCGTGTTGTGTGAAGAACTTATTGATGCGGAGCTTGTCGGTCACAGGGCAGGCATGTCTTTTTAGTGGACGCGTCGACCCGCGTTGATTCGCCCCAGCATGCGATAGATCATGCGGGCGATACAAAACTGGGGAGCGACAAACCCTTCGATCGGAGCAATCTCACTGATATCTATCCCGAGAATTCCAGGTCCGTTGGCCAGAGAACTTACAAGGTTCATCATGTCGTACCACCCTAACCCGCCGGGCTCTGGAGTACCGAGCGCAGGAACGAGTGAGGCGTCGAGCCCGTCACAATCAAGCGTCAGATAGACCGGCCCACGACAGGCCTTCACTACATCGGGAACCCACCGGGAGGCCTTGCCTTCGTATGGGCCTGAGGGATCAAGAATATCGGCGGCAAAGAACGTGGCAATTTGGTCGGTGCTTTTGATGCGATTGATCTCTTCAGGAGAAATAGAACGAATACCGACTTGGACTAACGGCAAACCGTCATCGACCACGCGCGCCATCACGCTGGCATGGCTATAGGGGTTTCCTTGGTAGGCCATCCGCAAGTCGCCATGCGCATCGATTTGCACCACACACAAATCAGGATAGCGCCGGGCATGGGCTCGAATGGCACCAAGCGCGCCGGTATGTTCTCCGGTCAAAGTAATGACGAACCTCCCAGTACCGACATGGGGGCTGACAAATGAATCGATGGCATCCACCGCCTGCCCATCGATCTTATCTCCGAGGTCGAGAGAGCGAGCGGTGGCAATCCCACCCCACTCTCGATAGGGTTCGCACCGAAGCGTTTCGTCGTATAACTCGACTTGCTGGGAGGCCTCGATGATGGCTGAAGGCCCTCGCTCGGAGCCCGGTATGTAGCTGGAGGTATGTTCGTAGGGAGCAGGAAGAATGTAGACGCCCGCCCGATCGGGATGGCACCAGGGTTCCTCAAGCCCGAGGAAATTGTGGTCGACACCTTCCCATCCGACTGGGAGCGTCATGGGCGTGTGCTCGCTTAGCAGGACTACCGACGCCGCTTCGGCAGATTTTCTTCTGGAATGAACACGGCTAATGCAATCACCGTCGTCCAGCGATTGGGTTTTCCGACAGCGGACTGGGTGATATTTTGGGTTCGCACGATCTTGCCGGCCATTTTGAAGACTTGTTCCCGTTCTTTCCATGCAATGTTCGGATCGAACTCGACGCCGAGCGTCGTGGCCAACATCTGCGCCGCCAAGTCTTCCGTATACTCACCCGTCTCTTCATCGGTCTCGCCATGCGCATGGTGTTCGGACAGATACCCATAGGTTCGACGATCGGTCGGAACCGCCAACCCGATCGACGCGGAAGCCAGGCGATTCCGTTCATTCGTTTCCGAACGAGCCATTACGCAGAACGTGATTTCACCGGGGTTCAACAACTTTTCACCGCGCGCACGCGGGATGATTTTGCAATTCGGCGGAAAAATCGACGACACTGTGACGAGGTTGCAATAGGCAACGCCGGCACTGCGCAAGGCCTGCTCGAAGGAAGCCAGTTTTTCCTTATGGACTCCAACGCCTCGCGTCAGAAACATCTGACTAGGTACCATCGTTTCTTCTCCTTACCTCGTCCGACCAGACGGATCGGGGACGCGTTGTTAGCTGAAATGGACGCCTACGGTAAGCCTCATAGATGCACAGGGTCGCTGTTGTACCAAGATTGGCGCTGCTTCGCAATATCCTGCGACATTTTTTCTCGAGCAGATTCTGAAAACACTACAAAAAGAAACCGTCACGCCGTAAAAACCGCGCGAGCAGATGGGACAGACGGAAGACAAGGAATCAAGGCCCGTGGGTCGCGCGCTTCACGCGACACGATCTGTGGCACCTGCAGACTTTTTCAGTGTTCCGTTAGGCCCCGGCAGGCGGCTTGAGGTTCAATACCAGCATTCGGGGCTCGGTCATATCTTCGATCGCTGATCGAACCCCTTCACGCCCGACCCCAGAATCCTTCACGCCCCCGTACGGCATGTGGTCGGCGCGAAATGTCGGAACCTCGTTTACCAGCACGGCCCCGACTTCAAGGTGGCGAAAGGCGTGAAACACTTTGTTCACGTCCTGGGTGAACACTCCGGCTTGGAGCCCGTAGTCGGATTGGTTGAGCGCTGTGACCGCTTCGCCAAAGTTCCGGTACGGAGTTACGGTCACGACCGGTCCAAACACTTCCTGACACGAGACTTTCATCGTTGGTGTAACGTGCGAGAGCACGGTCGCCTCCATCACTGAACCCATCCGTTTGCCGCCCAAAAGCACACGCGCTCCTTGCGAGACCGCCTCCTCGATCCACGTCTCCACTCGATGGGCCGCTCCCGGATTGATTAACGGTCCGACCACCGTTGCATCGTCGCTCGGGTCGCCGGCCTTCAGACGTGCGACTTGTAACAGGAGTTTCGTGGTGAAGAGGTCCAAGATAGAATGATGGACAAAGATTCGTTGGACTGAGATACAGGTCTGGCCGGCGTAGCCAAAGCCGCCGGCTGCGCAACGCTGTGCGGCGAATTCCAGGTCGGCATCGGCCTCCACGATAACGCCTGCGTTTCCTCCAAGTTCCAACACCACTTTCTTTTTTCCGCACTTGGCCTTCAGCATCCATCCTACTGCGGCGCTACCTGTAAAGCTCAGGAGCTTAAAGCGGGAGTCGACAACAAGCTGCTCTGCCACCGTATTGTCGCAGGGCAGAACATTCAGTGCTCCGGGGGGAAGTCCGGCCCCCAGAACCACTTCGCCTAAGAGTAGTGCGGTCAGAGGCGTCTGTGGCGCGGGCTTGATAAGAATAGGGTTGCCGGCAGCCAGAGCAGGCGCGACCTTGTGCGCTACAAGATTCAGGGGGAAATTAAACGGCGTGATACCGAGCACTGGGCCGATCGGAAACCGGCGGAGAATACCGAGATGGGAATCCGTTCCTGGCGTCCAGTCGAGAGGAATCACTTCGCCTGGAATGCGCTTCGCCTCTTCAGCCGCAACGGTAAAAGTCTGCACAGCCCGGTTAACTTCCCGCTTCGCATCGGTAATCGGCTTGCCCGACTCAGCCATCATCAGGCGCGAAAATTCTTCGCGCCGGTCATAGATCCCGCCTGCGATCTTTTGCAAGGCATGATAGCGGGCGTGAGACGACAAAGCCCCCATTGAAGCAGCCGCATCGGCTGTCGATTGAATTGCCGCCTCGGCGTCGGTGGAACTCGCGTTCGACACCTCGGCAAGGAGTTTCCCTGTAAACGGATTGTTCACGGGGGTAGCAGTCTCTCCATGCCGCCACACACCCCCGATCAAGAATGGACGTGGTTCCTGCACGAGAGACGCCTCGTGGGTGATGAAGACTCAGTCGGCGGAACTACCTGATGTCGCAGGAGCAGGCTCAAGATTGGCAGCCTGTTGGGCCATGTCGGCTTTGGCAACCAATTCCTCGGTGCCCCAATCACGAATCGCCTCGAGCGTAAAGGCCTCGTATGTCGAGACGCCGTGACACGTCGGACAATCCGGCATCGGCACTTTCCGATAGAAGACTTCTGATAAACACGACATACACATCCAAAAGGGTGGCTCTCCGTCGCGTTGCGGAACGGGCCAAAACGATTGTGTTGCAGACATAGGTAATCCTTAGTGAATGATAAATTGACTGTTCTGTGCCACCGCCGTCGACCCATGAGGCGGGGCGGGTTCTCTTTGGGATTGTGGAGCAGCGAGTAACATGCGATCAATTTCTTCAGCAAACTTGTTGAAAGGAAATGCGCCGGGAATCGCGATCGCCGGCTCTTTTTCAGTGGCCCCCCCGACTGTTCGCATCAGAACAAAACCGGGAGTGCCATGAAAACCCCACCGGTTCGCCTCCAGGCGATCCTGGAAAATCGATTCGAGATAGTGCCGTTCGTCGAAACACTTGGCAAACGCAGTCTGGTCCAAGCCAATCACTTTTGCATAGCTTTTGAACGATCCCGAGTCCAAGCGGCCCCGTTCACTGAAGAGCCGATCGTGCATCGGCCAGTAGCGACCTTGGGCTCCCGCACAGCGAGCCGCGACAGCAGCGTCAACACCGACCCCTTCATCCGATCGAGGATAATCTCGATAGACAAACCGCACTTTGCCTGTATCGACATATTGAGCCTGTATGCGGGGCCAGGTCTCTTGAAAGAACTTTGCACAGTATCCGCATGTGAAATCAGAATACTCGATCAAGGTAATCGGTGCGTCCAAACTCCCTCTGATTCGTCCGTCCTCGGTGATCGACCCGGCGCCGGCTTGAGTCACCGGAACAAGCAACAGCAGCGCAGCCGCAGCAATTGTGTGGGAGGAGCGTGCGGCGATCATGTGCGGGAAGTTCCTCTTGCTTTTATTCGCTCCAGCAACCCGACCATGAGGAGAGGCCAGACAACCGTGGCATCACTTAATACTTCTGCAAATCGTCCGCCTTCCTTTGGCGGGACAAACTTTCCCCACGAAATGCCTTCTCGATATGTACAGCCGCTCAACCCGCCCCAGTAATCCGGTTCGGGACAGATGCGCACACCGTACTGAAATCGAGGCGGCTGTACACTGAGGCCGAGCCTCGTATTGCAAATTTCGATGTAGGGGCCGACCTGTTGCGACCAATTGCGAGGAACTCCCCCACCGATCGTAAAGATCCCGCGCCGCTTGGCAGAGATGACATGGCTCGCATAACTGTTGAGATCGAGGTAGGGATTGAACGAAGGGTAGGAGTGCTGAATCGCTCGCAGCACCTCAAGATCACCATTGCCGCTCACTTGCGCGCGAGCCCGATCAATGTCTCGACTCATCGCCAAGGTTCCTAGATCCAGTCCCATTTCCGAATCGGTAAACGCAGGGATGAAGACCGGCACTTTTTTCACATAGGCGCTCTTGAGAATACCTGGCCCGTCATATTCTTCCGCGAGGGTCTTGCCCAATTCACGGGTAAGGGTCTCGGAGGAAAGAGGTTGGCTCTGATCTATCCGCTTCATCGTTCGCGCGACAACATGCTCAACGTAATTAAGGTTAGCCTCCATTTCCAGTGTGTCATACACCCGATTGTAGCCCTTCTTGAACAGTTCTTCATCGGACATCGACGGATGGTGCCGATAGTGGGTTTTACCGACCGACTCAGTCAGCCCATGGGCAATCAAGGCGCCGGTGGAGACGACACATTGCACCATCCCGTGATCGATCATCGAACTGATGATCTTGCCCATCTTCGCAATGGTCATTGCACCCGAAAGTGTCAAGACGACATAGCAGTCCGGGTCTTCGATCATTGCCCAAAGTACTTCGTAGGCTTCGCCCAAATCGCGGCCTCCAAAGGCTGTCTTTCGCATGGCGGTCAGCAGACCATCGAAGGACTTGATCTGTTCCGGGTCGAGAGGCTCAAGCGCTTCAAGTCCGTCTTTTGCCCCATCGTGGAATTCACGCGCACTCATGGAAAGTCCACCCGCTATAACAGCAAATGAAGAAACGGCGCATTCTTTATACACAACCAACGATGGAGGCGTCAACGAAGTTACGCTCAGGAATACCTCTCGCCGTCTCCCAGCCCATGAAGATGCAAGACCTATTTCAGCGAACAGCGACAATGCACGAGAAGGTCGAGCGGACGCGGCGATTTGGAAGTCGCGATCAGTAAGAGAATTCAGGACGGCGTGAGCGAAGAGACGCGTTCAATGGGTTGAAGTCCCCATCCAGTCACATCAATCACGATAAACCCTCAGGGGAGCGACCGGCATGCACGAAGTGCAATCTGGAAGCGGGGACTACTGAAGGATTTGTCCGTGCGCGATTTCT
>DATIAT010000128.1:0-2809 GCA_035457905.1 Nitrospiraceae bacterium | reverse complement strand
ACGCAACGACTTTGGCCAGTCTCTCTCAGAGCCATGAAAACACCGATCGCACCACAGGCCTTGACGTATGAATCTTGTTGTATGCGAGAAAGCCTCCTCAGACAGCATGGATTTCTCCATCGCCTTGCCCAGCCCGCCAGTCTCGTTCGACTTTCCGCTGCTGTCTTCTTTTATAGAGTCACATGTGCCAACCACCGGAGCTTTGGTGCGGCAAATTGGATTTTTCGCAGCTGCAGGATCCCGTCACGATGTTCTCCCGCTTGACCCCGTCAGATGGTTCAATTAGCGTAGCGATCCTACGGCCCTTGCAAGGGGCTCACTGGAGGAATCAAGGAATGCACATTGTAGGGCTTATGTCCGGAACGTCAGGGGATGGTGTCGATGCCGCACTCGTGGATATTACCGGACAAGGTCGTTTCCTGAAAGCGAAAACTCTTGCCGCACATACATTGGCCTATCCACGCTCGTTACAGCAGCGCATTCTCTCAGCATCGGTGTCAGGGACGGTTGCGGAGGTTTGCCATCTGAATGCGCTACTGGGCGAATGGTTTGCGAACGCGGCTTTGGGGGTGATTCGGCAAGCCAAACTCCAGCCGACCGACGTGGCATTGATCGGTTCGCACGGTCAAACTGTGCACCATCTTCCGCACGGCATCCATGCGCCCGGAGTCGGCGATATTCGGTCCACCCTCCAGATCGCCGAGCCGGCTGTCATTGCCGAACGAACGGGGATCACCACTGTGGCCAACTTCCGTTCACGTGACATCGCCGCCGGAGGGCAAGGTGCCCCGTTGACGCCAACAGTGCACGCGTTGCTCTTGAAGCATGCGCGTCGTGCGCGACTGGTGGTGAATCTCGGAGGTATCAGCAACGTGACGTATGTGCCAAAGGGGGGCCATCTCAGCGGAGTGCAGGCATTCGATACAGGGCCGGCAAATATGGTGATGGACGGTCTTATGGTGCGTGTGACCGGGGGGCGGCTGTTGATGGATCGTGATGGCAGATTGGCCATGAAAGGGCAGGTTGACTCAAGACTGTTGGGGAAACTGCTCGCACATCCTTTTCTGTCCAAGAGGCCGCCCAAATCGACCGGGCGGGAAGTCTTCGGCCCCGAGCTGATCGAAGAACTGATCGCCATTCAGCGACAACGCGGCCTCACGATAGAAGATCTGTTGGCGACCTGCAGCATGTGGACAGCCAAGGCTGTAGGGGCTTCAAGAAGGTGGATCAACGGGGATATTGATGAAGTGGTGGTGGGCGGCGGCGGCGTCCGTAACCGCTCAATCATGAGCCATCTCACAACGGTATTTGCCCCAGTTCCAGTCACGACATTTGAGACTCTGGGCTGGGACAGCAAGATGTTTGAAGCGGTGGCGTTTGCTATCCTGGCCTATCAAACCGCAACTGGAAAGTATGGTAACCTCCCGTCTGTAACGGGCGCGAACCATCCTGTGCTCCTTGGCACGATTGTTCCGAACGGGCCTCGCTGGCGCGAACTTCTTCCTGAGCGATAGCTCCACATGGAGAATATCTTCGTTGGCATTGCTATTGCGCTTCTGGTTTTTCTGGTTTGGCGGGTGAGAGCCTCGTCGGTTACAGGGCCGGTTAGGAAAGAGAGTTTTGTCCTTCCTCCCGGTGTCACGCTGCACCCCCAGCCTTTGCTGAACGACTCAGATCTCATGCTCTACAATCTGATACGTTTGGCCGTAGAAGACCATTATTTTGTCTTTGCGAGGGTTCCACTCTGGTCTGTCGTCAGCATTGAAGCGGAAGGAAAGGCCCGGTCACAGGTGTTGAGACAGATCGCGCTGAAGCAACTGGACTTTGTGTTGGTCCATCCGGGAACGAAGGCCGCCAAGCAGGTGGTCTTGATTGAGGAGGGTTTCCCTCCTCAGCCATCTGAGCTCGATCGGAGGCGAGAAATTCAGTCCGTCTTACAGGCTGCCGGTATCACGTTGACCACATTGAAATCTCATACGTCCTATACGGTTCCTCAACTCGCTCAGCTATTTGGTGTCGGCGATGGCGAATAGTTCTCGCTGAGTATTACCGAGACATCCTCCGCTTATCTTGATAAGGAACTACTCAGACGAGCTGTTGCCGGTCAGCTGAGGAGTGGGTTCCTCGTCCCGAAACGGCGCCGCATCGAGAGCTTTTCGTGCCAACTCTGCTTCAGCGCTTTCAGGATATTGGTCGATCAGACGCTCATACATCATACGAGCTTTCTCATGATCCTTAAGCCTGGTGTAGGTTTGCCCGATTTTCAGCGTAGAAGCAGCAAGCTTCGGGCTGAGCGGGTAGTACGACACAACGTGGTAGAAGGTTTTCAATGCTTCCTTATACCGCCCTAATCGATACTGGCATTCTCCCGCCCAGTAGTGCGCGTTGGCTGCGAGTGAGGACTGACTGTGCAGCTCGAGAAAGAATCGAAACCCTGCCAGCGCGGCCTCATAATCCCTATGCTTAAACTCCTCCATCACTCGGTCATACAGGTGTCGAGACGAATCCTGCATGTTAGAAGGGGCGGCAACAGCAAGATTGAGTGACAACAACGCAGCAATCATTCCTTGGACCACGACCATCTGTATCTTCATCGGGAAACCTCCGTACGACTCGGCATGGCCTCGGTGCCCACCCTTCTCCTGTGTCGCAATCGTCGTGCCATTATGCAACGATCTGTCATAGCGAATACACGCGACAATCCACGAGTTTGGCATTACTCGATGCCAGAAATCCTCGAGTGACCGTCCCGCACGAGCGACAGTTTTGTACGATCTGTGCGTGGGCCCCCTGCTTGACAGATTGATAC
>DATIAT010000127.1:0-14818 GCA_035457905.1 Nitrospiraceae bacterium | reverse complement strand
TATATTCTTGTAAGGGCTGGGGTGCCGGGTCACATTGGCGGGGGTGCACGGAGGGCCTCCCGCGGCCGCGCGTGGCGCGAGAATTTGTGACGGGCCACCGCACTCTCCTCCCCCACCCGCTCCCCAAAAGATTTGGAACTTCCCGACGGGATGGAGGGGTTAGCCTCAACTGCGCGCATCGAACGAGCACATTCCTATCGTGCGCGTTCTGCGAGCAAAGAGACTGGCCCCTCCATCCCGTCATCCGCACACTCTTTTCAGAACCTCCCGATACGCCTCTTCAATCTTGCCCAAGTCCTTTCTAAACCGATCCTTATCCATCGACTCCTTTGTCGTCTGATCCCAAAAGCGGCAGGTGTCCGGCGAAATCTCATCGGCCAGGATCAACTTGCCATTGTGCAGCCCGAACTCCAGTTTGAAATCGACGAGGATCATCTGTCGTTCACGGAAGAACGGCAGGAGGATCCTATTCACTTGTAACGCGAGCCGTTTGATCTCCGCCAGTTCCTCCGGCGTCGCCAGTTTGAGCAACCGAACGTGCTCGTCGGCGATAAGCGGATCGCCCAGCGCATCGTTCTTGTAGTACCACTCGACAATGGCCGGCTCGATCGGATCGCCCTCCTTCAACCCCAGCCGTTTCGTCAAACTACCCGCCACGACGTTGCGAACCACCACTTCAACCGGCACGATCGTGACTTTTTTCGTAAGCAGTTCTCGATCGCTCAACCGTTCCACGAAATGCGTCGGCACACCGGCCTGCTCAAGCAACCGGAAGAGCCGCTCGGATACTTTGTTGTTGACGATGCCTTTCTCGACGATGGTCCCGCGCTTCTGCGCATTGAACGCCGTCGCATCGTCTTTGAAGTACTGAACGACCTGATCCGGCTTGTCGGTCGCAAAGATTTTCTTCGCCTTACCTTCGTAAAGTAATGCGCCTATCGTCATGGTTGTTCCTTAACCAGTCCGGGCTCGAAGTTCCGTAAATCTCGGACATCGAGCCTGCATCCATCCCGCTTTTCTCGCCAGTCGCGCTTGTCTCGCGTTACTGTGCCAGCGCCTCGATGATCTCATCCAATGACCTGGCCGTCCCCAGCAACGTCGGATGACCGAATCGCCGGTTATACTGAAACTCTTTCACCTTTTCCAAAGCCAACACCAAGCTATGGAAATCCTCCAGCTTGGATGTTTCGAAATAGGTGATGAAATCCAGATCGTCGAGTCCGCTGGAGTGATAGAGCTTTCGTTTGACCGTCTTGAGATAGGGCATCGTGACTTCTGTATGTTCCTGCATCATCGCAGCACGCTTGTCCTGATCCAGCCCCCACCAGTCCGCGTTCTTACGGATCGGAATCACGATCGCATAGGGCCTCGGGCCTGGCTCGCTGGCGATCTTGAGATCGCTCTTTAGTTGATCGGGAAATCCCGGCACATAGTTCGCTTTCTTGACCAGACCATGCATGATTCCGGCCGTTTTCAGATACTTGCCGAAGAGACTGCCTTGAAGATCCAGGAGAAATTGTTGGGTCTCGCGCAACTCGGTCGCGTGAACACGAAAGAGCACATCGGCATGATCAGACAGCCCGCGGAGAAGATACAGGTCGATCGCCACCTTCTCCCGATGTTGTTCGACGACTCCCTTCAACACCGTCAATTGTGCGATGCGCGCAGCCTGATCCTGTCTTGCCCAATCAGCATCAAGACGGAAGGCGGCAAAGGTCCCGTAGACGCCAGGCTCACTCAGAAGCTTGTCGCGATCTGCCGCCTCAACGGACGACACCATCGTCAGACCAACCAATATCAGCACAGCAAGAGATATAAAAATAGAAAGTCTCATCGTTTCTTTCCCTTCCCGGAGTTACGCGGCACTGATCCGAAGACCCGCCGGAAAATGTTGTCGAGATGACGGAGATAATACTTCGGATTGAAACAGGACCGAATCTCCTTGGCTGTAAGATATTTCCCGATGAAGGGGTCTTTGCCGACCAATCCTTGTAGTTCCCCCTCCCCTTTCCAGGAAGCCATGGCATTGCGCTGAACGGCTTCGTACGACTCCTTGCGCTGCGCACCCTTCTCGATCAGCAGCAGCAATAACCGTTGCGAATAGACCAGTCCTCCGGTGAGACCGAGGTTGCGTTTCATATTGGCCGGATAGACCGCCAGATGCTTGATGACGTCGGTGATGCGCGCCAGCATGTAGTCGATTAGACTCGTGCTGTCCGGCATGATTATCCGTTCCACGGACGAATGGCTGATATCGCGCTCATGCCACAGCGCGACGTTCTCCATCGCCGCGAGGCTGTTGCTCCGCACAACACGCGCCAGCCCACAGAGATTTTCCGAGGCGATGGGATTCCGCTTGTGCGGCATTGCCGAGGACCCCTTCTGCCCTTCCGAAAAATACTCTTCCGCCTCGAGCACCTCTGTCCGTTGCAAATGGCGAATTTCGGTCGCAAACTTGTCAATGCTGGCGGCCAGCAGCGCCAATGCCGAGGCATAGGCTGCATGGCGATCGCGTTGCACAATTTGACTGGAGACAGGGTCCGGCGTCAGCCCCAGCTTGGCACACACGTACTCTTCAACTTCAGGGCCTTGATGCGCGAATGTGCCCATCGCACCGGACAGTTTACCGACTGCGACCTCCTGCCGAACACGCATCAGCCGCTCTTTGTGCCGGCAGGCTTCTTCGTACCAGATGGCCATCTTGAAGCCGAACGAGATCGGCTCCCCATGAATGCCGTGTGAGCGGCCGACCATCACGGTGTGTTTGTGCTTGAAGGCCTGCCGCTTCAAGACAACGATGAGCTCGTCAAGATCGTCAAGAATGAGGTCGAGCGCCTCGGTCATCTGGACGGCCAATGCCGTATCTACAATATCCGACGAGGTCAATCCCATGTGGAGAAACCGATGGTCCGGCCCGACCGAGTCCGCGAGCGATTCAAGAAAGGCGATCACATCATGCTTCGTCACCTTTTCGATTTCGGCAATACGCTTCACATCGATCACAGCTTTCTTCCTAATACGAGCCGCTGTCCCGCGCGGGGCCTGCCCCGCACGCTCGAACGCCGCGCAGGCGGCTAGCTCCACCGTGAGCCAGATCTCGTACTTGCGTTTCAATTCCCAGATCGCCTTCATCCCGGGACGGGTATATCTATCGATCATCGTTGCCCCACACCCCTTACCGCTTACTCTTTACCCCTCACCCTTCACTCCTTACCCCTCACTCCCGCCGCGTCAGCACGTTTCGTTTCCAGTCGCGGCTCCACCGTCAACACTTTGTCAAGGATGCCGTTGACGAACTTCGAGGCGTCGTCGTCACCGAAACTCTTTGCCAATTCGATGGCCTCGTTCACCGTCACCTTGGCCGGTACGTCGTCCATCCACAGGAGTTCGTAGACTCCGGCGCGTAAGATATTCCTGTCGACGATCGGCATGCGGCTGATCTTCCAATTCGTAGCGTATTTCCCGATGAGGGCATCCAACTCTTTCTTTTTTTCCAACACCCCGGCTACGAGCCGCTCGGCAAAGGCCCTCGCTTCATCCGTGGCCTGGTTCTCCTTCCAGAACAGATCCAGCCACAGCCCCGACTTGCCGTGCATATCGTACTGAAAGAGAATCTGGAGCGCGCGCTCCCGGGCTTGATGGCGGCTACCCACAACAGCCTCGCTGACAAGCCACAGGGTGGCAGGCCGACAAGAAGATGCTCATTGCTTCCGCCTCGCTCGTCTATGACCAACTTTCCCGTTTGTCAGCTTGTGACCTGTCAACCTGTCAGCCTCTGCATGCAACGTTTTCATGAGCGTCGCCATTTCGATCGCTGATTTGGCCGCTTCCCCCCCGCGGTTGAACCGGCTTGGGTCAGACCGTTCAATCGCCTGCGCGATCGTATGAGTCGTCAGGACGCCAAAGATGATCGGGACGTCGGCATCCAACGCCGCCTGCCCGATCCCACGACTGACCTCCGCGCTGATGTAATCAAAATGCGGGGTGTCGCCGCGAATGACCGCCCCGAGGCAAATCACCGCATTGAACCGGCCCGACTTCGCCATCGTCCGCGCGACCAGGGGAATTTCGAAGGCCCCCGGCACGCGCACCACCTCTATGTCGTCGCCCTTCACCCCCTGTTTCGTCAGCCCCTCGACACAGGAACTCAGCAGCTTACTCGTAACGAACTTGTTGAACTTCGCGACAACAACCCCGAACCGCAACCCCGTCGCATCATGAGAACCCTTTCGCAGCTTCATATATCTGTCAGTACACGCTCGTAAAGTCTGAACGTCATCAAGTCCGCGAGAGCCACCCTTGCTACGACTTTCGACTTGAAGACTTTCGGGCATTCAAACTTTTTTAAGAATGTGCCCCATCCTCTTCTTTTTCGTCCGCAAGTACTTCACGTTCGCGGCGCGCGGCTGAATCTCGATCGGCACCCGCTCAACGACCTTCAATCCATACCCCTCGATACCGACGATCTTGCGTGGATTGTTCGTGATGAGCTTGATCTGATGCAGTCCTAGATTGACGAGAATCTGCGCGCCCACGCCATAATCGCGCAGGTCCGCTTTAAAACCCAGCTGCAAATTCGCTTCAACCGTATCGCTCCCCTGATCCTGCAACGCGTAGGCCTTAATCTTGTTGAGTAAACCGATACCGCGCCCTTCCTGATTTAAGTAGAGCAGAACCCCACGCCCTTCCTTTTGAATGATCTCCATTGCCTTGTGGAGCTGGTCTCGGCAATCGCACCGCAACGATCCCAGCGCGTCGGCAGTCAAACAACCAGAGTGCACACGAACCAGAGTGGGATCGCCGCCCTCCACGCTCCCTTTCACCAGCGCGATATGCGTAACGCCGTCGATTTCGTTTTCGAACGCGACGGCATCGAAATCACCGAACATCGTCGGGAGTCGCGCACTGGCCATCCGCCGCACAAATGTCTCGCGCTGCATGCGGTATTCAATGAGCGCCTTGATCGTGATCATCTTCAGCTTGTGCGCCTTGGCAAACTTTTTCAGCTCAGGCACGCGCGCCATCGTGCCATCCTCGTTCATGATTTCGCAGAGCACGCCAGCAGGAATGAGCCCGGCCATCCGTGCCAGATCGACAGACCCTTCCGTTTGCCCGGCTCGCTTCAACACCCCTCCTTGTTGCGCCTTCAGGGGGAAAATATGGCCGGGGCGTGCCAGATCACCTGGCTTGGACTTGGGATCGATCGCCACCTGAATCGTCGTGGCCCGATCCGCCGCAGAGATGCCCGTCGTAATGTCCTTCCGCGCATCGATGGAGACGGTGAAGGCCGTACCGAAGGTGGCAGTATTCTCCACGGCCTGTTGCGGAAGATGGAGCTCTTCGACTCGCTGTGGGGTCAAGGCGAGACAAATCAATCCACGGGCGTATTTGGCCATGAAATTAACAGCCTGGGGCGTCACGTGTTGAGCCGCCATGACAAGATCGCCTTCATTCTCGCGATCTTCATCGTCGACGAGGATGACGAATTTCCCCTTCTTGATATCCCGAAGGGCGTCCTCGATGCTGTGAAAGGGAGAAGTCATACGATGAACGGTCAAAGATCACCGGTTACGTGTTCGACGAACGACTAATTTATCATTTAACATTGCACATTTAACATTCTTTTTTTGCCCTTTCACTGTCAACGGGAATCCGCTTCCACCCATTTCGCCTTTCCCGCTCCTCCCGTCAGTCTCGCCTGTTTTTAAGCACCCGTACCAGAGGTTCTTGTGATAATCTCGACCGTCATGAGTCCACCGAAGAAGGATCACGACGAAGGGCCGATCGAACCGGGGGTCTTGGAGTCGTCCGAGGAGGCAATCACCGGGATCAGTCTGCCTCCAGATTTGTCTCCCCTTGCATCCCTGGATACTCCTCACGACACCGATACTACGGCTGTGGTGCCAGTTACGGCGCTCCAGCAATATTTGGCCGAGGTCCGCCGCTATCCCTATCTGTCTAAAGAAGAAGAGCTGCGCCTATTCCATGAGTATCGGGTCCAAGGCAACCGCGAGGCCGCTGTGAAGCTCATCATGGCCAACCTGCGCGTATCCATCGCGATCGCCGCCGAATATCTCCACACCGGTGCCGATCATATGGACCTCATTCAAGAGGGCAATGTTGGGTTGATGCATGCCATCAAGAAGTTCGACCCTTCGAAGAACGTACGCTTTTACGCCTACGCCGCTTGGTGGTCTCGGGCTTATATCCTTCGCTATTTATTGAACAACTTTCGCTTGGTCAAAATCGGGACGACTCAGGATCAACGAAAACTGTTCTACAACCTCAAGAGAGAAAAAGCCAAGCTTGAACGGGAGGGGTTCGCACCGGATACCAAGTTGCTTGCCGACCGCTTGAACGTGCGAGAGCGCGACGTCATCGAAATGGGGCAGAGGCTGGGGAATTGGGAAGTCTCGCTGGATCAGCCGATCGGCGAAGATCAAGAAGGCAGCCTTCTCGATGTGCTTCCTTCCCAGCAGATTCCGGCAGATGAACAGCTTGCGCAAACCCAATTACAGACGCTCTTTCGCGCCAAGCTCGCCGAATTCATCAAGACGCTCGACGAACGGGACGAAGACATCTTACGGAATCGAATCCTCTCAGAAACTCCACTCACGCTGGATGACCTCGGTGCCAAATACTCCATCACCAAAGAGAGAACCAGGCAACTGGAAGCCCGCATCGTCAAACGCCTGCGCGACTATGTTAAAAAAGATGTCAAAGATTTCGAGCACTTGCGGACTTGATAGCGACCATCCCCAGTGAAACCCCGTGCTGAACTCCCGACCCCTGAATTCGGTGGTGCGGAATAATTTCCTCAATTCTCCCCCTTGACTTGGGTGAACCTGAGGCTATCTATCCCCCCATGTTCAGCGGATCAGGACTTGTGCTCGTTCTGGAGTAGCGCCGTTACGCCATCGAGTTCGAACCTGTTCTACAGAGTCGAAAGTCATCAAGTTAACTTCACGAGGAGGGTGTTATTATGAGCACGGCAGCTAAGGAGAAGTCAGAGAAGAAGAACGCAGCCAAGGGATTCCAGCCTTTGGGAGATCGGGTGTTTGTCACCTACACCGAAGAACTGGAACGAACCTCGGGGGGGATCTACGTACCGGACAGCGCAAAAGAGAAGCCGCAACGAGGCATCGTACAAGCCATCGGTAAGAAGGTTGAGAATGTGAAAGTCGGCGACCAGATCCTGTTCGACAAGTATTCCGGCAGCAAACTCCGGATCGACGATGAAGAGTGTTTGATTCTGAAGGAAGAAGACATCCTCGGCACCTTTACCAGCTAATCACGATATCTACACACACAACGACGATATAAGGGGGAAAGACCATGGCAAAGCAACTTTTATACGGCGACACGGCGCGCGCCTCCATCCTCAAAGGGGTGAATCAGCTCGCCGACGCCGTAAAGGCAACGCTCGGTCCGAAGGGCCGCAACGCGATTCTCGATAAGAAGTTCGGCGCGCCGACAATCACGAAGGACGGCGTGACCGTTGCGAAGGAAGTCGAACTCAAGAACCCATATGAAAACATGGGTGCCCAGCTCGTGCGCGAAGTTGCCAGCAAGACCAGCGACACGGCAGGCGACGGCACCACGACCGCAACCGTGTTAGCCCAAGCAATCTATCGTGAAGGTGCGAAGAACATCACCGCCGGCGCGAACCCAATGGAAATCCAGCGCGGGATCAACAAGGCCGTCGATGTCGTCGTCGACGAACTCAAGAAACTCAGCAAGCCCTGCCAAAACAAGACCGAGATTTCCCAGGTCGGAACCATCTCAGCCAACAACGACAAAACTATCGGCGACCTCATCGCGGAAGCGATGGAGAAGGTCGGGAAAGACGGCGTGATCACGGTCGAGGAAGCCAAGTCCATGACCACTTCGCTGGACGTGGTCGAAGGTATGCAGTTCGACCGCGGCTATATCTCCCCCTACTTCGTGACCAACGCCGAGCGGATGGAAGCGGTCATGGAAGACCCGCTCATCCTCATTTCCGAGAAGAAGATCAGCAGCATGAAGGACTTGCTGCCGGTTCTCGAGCAGGTCGCCAAGATGGGCAAGCCTCTCGTGATCATCGCCGAAGACGTGGAAGGCGAAGCCCTGGCCACCCTGGTGGTGAACAAGCTCCGCGGCACGCTCAACGTGACGGCCATCAAGGCCCCTGGATTCGGCGATCGCCGCAAGGCCATGCTGGAGGATATCTCGATCCTGACCGGCGGTCAGGTGATCTCCGAAGACATCGGCATCAAGCTCGAAAACGTGAAGCTCACAGATCTCGGTCGCGCCAAGCGTGTCACGGTCGACAAGGACAACACCACGATCGTGGAAGGCTACGGCGATCCGAAGAAAATCGAAGGCCGCGTGAAACAGATCAAAGCGCAGATCGAGGAGACGACCTCCGACTACGATCGTGAAAAGCTCCAGGAGCGCCTTGCGAAGATCGTGGGCGGCGTGGCCGTCATCAATGTCGGCGCCGCGACCGAAACCGAAATGAAGGAAAAGAAGGCGCGCGTCGAGGACGCGTTGCATGCCACCAAGGCGGCGGTCGAGGAAGGGATCGTTCCGGGCGGAGGAACGGCTTATCTGCGCTGCATCAAGGCGCTCGATGCGATGAAGGATGTCCCGCCAGAGCAGAAAGTCGGTGTAGACATCGTTAAGCGGGCTCTTGAGGAACCGATCCGCCAGATCGTTGCCAACGCCGGAGGCGAAGCGTCAGTGGTGGTCGGCAAGGTGCGTGACGACAAGAACTCCAACGGCGGCTACAACGCGCAGACGGAGGAGTACGTGGACATGATCAAGGCCGGGATCATCGATCCGACCAAGGTGGCGCGTTGCGCGTTACAAAACGCGGCAAGCGTGGCGGGATTGATGCTCACGACCGAAGTGATGATCACCGAATTGCCGGAGGAGAAGAAGGAGCCGATGGGCGGTCCGGGTGGACACAGTCACGGAATGGAAGGCATGTACTAACCAGCTCACAGCGATAGGCTGAAGGCTGACAGATATCGGAAGGGCTCGGGGGAAAACCGCCGGGCCCTTCGTGTTTTCAGGCGATTTACTGCGCTATGATTCTAATATGACGCAATGAGGACCTGTTGTGATCGTGGAAGTCGAATCAAACGAGAATTGTGAGGCGAGTGTCTTTGCGAGGTTCAAGGAAATCGGTCCCGCTCGACCGGTACTACAAGTAAAACTCTACGACCGCAACCCCGCCGGCGAATGGTATCGGGTCACAGGTTGGAGCGATAACCCCCAGTTGCCCACGTGCCCTGCCTATGCCCAGCTTGTCGAAGACTCAGGAGCCGGAGTGACATGCCTGGTTTTTGGAGGGATTTACGGAATACGATTCAAGCCGATCGATAGCGAGGAAGACTGGAACCTCGAAAGCCCGCATCAATGGGGAGAATCCTATCTTTCGCTCGCCGGCGACCGTGATCTGCGCTACGCAAATGAGGGTTCTTCAAGGGATTGAGTAGGGATTTTGTTTCTCAGAACCTCGGCGCCGGCGCTTCCTCGTTTACCAGAGTCCCGCTCAGGCTTCAGCCACTCTCGGACCCTCCCACTGAACGCAGCAGATCAAGTGGTGCAGGATCTTGGGGCTATGCTCGACGCTTGAGTACTTCCAGTGCCTGACGGATGAGCTTAACGTACAGAGAAAGATGGGAGTAAATAGCGTCGGCTGTTATTTCATTGTACGTATGGCTTATGAGGTGCGGTCCTCCAGCATGCGGAACCACTCTGGATTCTCCTGGATCACACCTAGTTGAAACGCGGTTCTCACACTGTCGCGAGGAGAATAGGCATCGAGTCCTGACTCTTCGGCGAAGGCCTTCAAGCTTTTCCACAACAACTCGAATGTAAATTCGAACCGTTGAATGGCAGAATCCCGCACAAACTCGTTAAGTGGTTGCGCCAGTGCCCCCTCCAACCGCGCGAGGGCCGTTTCCAGCAGCCGCAACAGGTTACGCAGCTTGTCGCTCATAGATTTTCGCCGTATGCCGAAGAGCTACAGCACTGAATGCCTCATCAACGGTCGAAAAATCAACGATGTCAACTTTTTGCCGAACGGGCAAGTCATCGAAGGCCTCCCTGAGCAACGTCATCACCTCTGGCGAGATTGGAGAGCCAAGATCAATTCCCAGATCGATGTCCGATCGAATACCTGCGGCACCACGCGATCGCGAACCAAAGAGAAACATGCGCACTGTCGGCTCTGAAGCCAGCACAGTTTCCGCTAATTGACACGCCTTCTGCCGAACCTGTGCCAGTGCATCAGGCGTTTGGTTCTGCCGTATTTCCATGGCTACTTCCATGGACAGGTTTGAGCCGAAATACAAGAGATCGCTACCATTGTTGGCTTCGACTTATTTCTCAGTCTTCCGGAAAATCGCCTTGAACATTTTGGAAGTTTTCGGCGTTTCGAAGAACGAGCGAAAGATATCGCGCACGAGGGAGGTATGGGCGGCATGGTCGGCTTGAAATTGCTTGACGGCCATCGCCCGGTCGGCTCTGTCATAGCCCATGCGGATTGCACACCCTTCCAGTTCCTTCTGCTGATCAGGGAGCGCATGGGTCTGCAGATCGTGCACCATCTGAAGTTTGTGTTCCACGTCCCGGAGAAACTTATACGCGCGGGTCAGGTCGGTCTGCTGCTTTCTCGACAGGATACCGGCCTTTTGAAGCCGCGACAACGAGTCGAGAGTCCCCCGGCCGAGAATCCCTGGCAACCGGCGGCCGGCTAGAACCTGGATCGTTTGAACGAGAAATTCGATTTCCCTGATCCCGCCGACGCCGAGTTTGACGTTGCGTTGCTCATGCCCACGCTCCGCCATCTTCGCGTCGATCCGTTCCTTGACCGACCGGACTTCCTCCACGATTGCTAGACCCTGCCCGGCATCCTGACGTATCGATGAAGGCGCCAGTACAAAGGGCCGTACCAGCTTGATGAACGATTTTCCGACCTCATGCGAACCTGCAATCGGCCAGGCCTTCAGCAAGGCTAACCGTTCCCACACTTGCCCTCTCGTCCGATAGTACTTGGCGTAATCGTCAAGCGAGCGAGTGAGCTGCCCCACCGAACCTTCTGCCCGCAAGCGGAGGTCCACTCGATAGACATACCCTTCATGGGTCTGTGCGGTCAGCGCCCTCGTCAACTCACGAGCGAGAATTTCAAAATATTCCTCATTCGACAGCCCGCTCTGCGCGGGGCGCTTCGCCCTTGCGGGTCCGGACGCAACCGGCCTGGTCTCTCCCTCATGGGATTCACAGACATAGAGCACATCGACGTCGGAGCTGTAATTGAGTTCGTGTCCTCCGAGCTTCCCCATTGCAATGACGGTGAAGCCGGTTTCCACCCACCGCCCTTGCCGATTCTGATGCATAGGAGCGCCATACCTCGTCCGTAGATCGGCATCCACAATACGATACGCGGCATCGATAAGGACCGAGGCCAGGTCCGAGAGAGAGGCGGTCGTTTCCACTACGTCGGCCAATCGGAGAAGATCACGCACTCCGATACGAAGCATTTCCCGGCGACGGAATCGTCTGAGTGCGTCAAGCTTGAGTTCGGTGGCGGTGACAGTCTCTAGACTTTGCCGGATCGTACGTTCCATCCCCGCCCTGGTCGGGGCAGTAGACAAGACATTTTGTTCAGCCAGCCAATATAGCAGCAGAGGATCGCGGACAAGGGTGAAGGCGAGTGAATCGCTATTTCCGAAGATCGCGCACACCACATCCACCATGCGGGGAACGCTGCGCAGATATTCCAACACAGCCGATCGGCTGACTCCGCTCGCGAGCCAACGTTCCCAGTGATTCAACGCCTGATCCGGGTCGGCAGTGCGTTCAATTCCCTCTAGCAACGCAGGCAGGATATCTGCTAATTGACGTCGCTGGTGCGGATCGCCTGCCATCGACTGCAGGTTCGCGTCCGCGTCCTGAATGCGATGGAGTCCGTAGGATTGGAGAATCGCTTTCAGCTTAGCCGGGTCAAGATCGCGCGTAAGAAGAAGCTGGGTCGGATCAGGTCGAGCGGCCCATTCAAGCTTGGGGACGGCACTATTATGCGGCACCGGCTTCTTGAATCGAGCAGTCATAGGCGCGCATTATACTCAGAGATTCGCGCTCGCACAATGAACCCCGCTTCGGCTATACTCCGAACCATGACGGACGGGCTTGGATCACCCGAGTCGATCATCAAGACCCTGACCTCCCTCTCCCCTGATGTCGAGAATGAGGTGCTCCAGGATTTCGTGTCCCGGATGGACGCCGAGTACTTCGAGCGATTCAAACCGGACACCATTGCGCATCACATTCAACTTGCCAGCCGCCTCACGCCGGATCATCCCTGTGAATTATCGGTGCTCAACAAACGAGGGGGGCGATTTGAAATCAGCATCGTCGCGTACGATTACTTCTCGGAATTTGCCGCCATCTGCGGCGTGCTCTCAGCTTTCGGGCTCAATATCGAAGAAGGACGAATCTATACATTCAAGGGAATCGCGCCTTCTCCATCAAGTCGCCGAGAAACTCCCTCCGCGGCCGGCCAGACGAAAGCCAGACCCGGCCTGAGCCGCAAGAAAATCGTCGACTTCTTCATAGTCCATCCGATCGACGGGGCAGGCTTTCCCGCACCACAACACAATGCTCTACGGCAGACAGTCAGCGAGGTCGTTCAACTGCTGGATGCCGGCCGGTTCGAAGAGGCGCGCCAATACGTCAACCGCCGGCTCATCGAGCGACTGGATAAGCAGCGAAGCGCCTTCACCGGCCTGCTCGACACGGTGCAGATCACCTTCGACAACAGCCAGTCGCCGACAGATACGATCATGGACATCCAATCGGACGATACTCCGGCCTTCCTCTACGCCCTGGCAAACGCCCTGGCCATGCGTAACATCTACATATCGAAGGCCCAGATCGAATGCGACGGCGCCAAGCTGCATGATCGTTTCTTTGTCAGGAATCGTGACGGGCAGAAACTGCTCGACTCCACCGATCAGCAGCAACTGCGCCTGACCGCCGTGCTCATTAAACAATTCACGCATGCGTTGACCTGGGCTTCCGACCCGGCGAAGGCACTGGCATCGTTCGACCAGTTCCTGGATCTCATCGTGAAGGACCAGGGCAAGAACGGCAAGAGCCTGGCGCTCAAGTTCGTCAGCGACAAAAAAACCTTTCCGTTGCTCGCACGACTGCTCGGCGCCAGCGACTTCTTGTGGGAAGAGTTTCTCCGGCGCCAGCACGACAATCTCCTTCCCCTGCTCACGGAATACCGGGATGCCCCATTGATCAAGCCGCAGGCGACCCTCCGGAAAGAGCTCGGACGGCTGGTCATGCGAGCTAAAACGGACGAAGCGCGCAAAGAGGCCTTGAACAAGTTTAAAGACCGCGAGATGTTTCGAATCGACATCAAACACATCGTTGAGCCATCAAGCAATTTCCCGGACTTTTCGCTGGCGCTCACGCAGCTGGCGGAGGTCATCGTGGAGCGGAGCATCGCCGATTGCAGCGCCAAGCTGGAAAAATCGTACGGGCGTCCACAGCTCGCCAACGGCAAACCCTGCCCCTTTGCCGTTCTAGGCCTGGGGAAATTCGGAGCGAGAGAGCTCGGCTACGCTTCAGACATCGAGGTCCTGTTCGTCTACGGAGGATCGGGCCACACAAACGGTAAAGAACGAATCGAAAACAGCGAATACTTCGAGCGCCTGTCGCAGGAACTCCTGGGGTGGATCGAGGCGAAGCAGGAAGGCATCTTTCGCATCGATGTCCGGCTTCGACCGCACGGAGGAAAGGGCTCGCTGGCCAACGCGTTCGAGGAAGTCTGCCGCTACTACAGTCCGACCGGACTCGCGGCGCCGTTCGAGCGGCAAGCGTTGATCAAGTTGAGGTATATCGCCGGCGACTCCGCACTGGGCCATCGGCTGGAAACCCACCGAGACTCCTTCGTGTACAGCGATGCCCCCTGGGACATTCCCGCAGCGCTGGAGATCCGGAGACAACAACTCAGACAGTTGGTCGCGCCGGGGAAGATCAACGTCAAGTATAGCGCGGGAGGACTCATCGACATCGAATATGCCGCGCAATACCTGCAAGTGATGCATGGCCACGGCCATCCGAGCCTCCGTACTCCGAATACGTTGGAGGCGCTCCATGAGCTGGTGAATGCAGGATTGATCTCGCGCACCGACGGGGCAGGTCTCCGGAAAGCCTACGTCTTCATTCGAATGTTGGTCGACGGATTGCGCATGGTCAGAGGAAACACCAAGGATCTTGTGCTCCCTCCTCCCGATTCGGAAGAATTCGTCAGTCTTGCCAGGCGCGTCGGCTACACAAGGGACGACTGGCGGGCCGGCGCGCGCGACTTGCAGTCGGACATCCAGCAGCACATGACACTCATCAAGACCTTCTTCGAACGGACGTTCGGAGCGTTATGAGGGGAAGGGGGCGGGAATGGCGCCTGCGCTGATTTCTTGCTCCCGGAACGCGCGCCCTAGAAGGGCCTCGTTCGACGGCCGCAGTGAAATCAACACAAGCGCCATTCCAGCCCAGGACAGTAAAACAAGCAGGCTTGGAGGAACCATCTCCAACTTCGTTACACCGAAGCACCTCAGCCCCTAATACTCAGATGCACTGACTCTCTCTTCTCGTTAGACGTCACCTCTCTCAAGAACCACTTCTCTGCAACCATCCCCATGCCATGGCCAGGACTCCAAGCAAACCGCCGTAGAGCACACCATTCATTAAAAAAGCAGTGGTCATCATGTTAATTCTCCTTTCACGTGAGTTGAATCGTGCCTGCTGAATACACCTA
>DATIAT010000126.1:0-11363 GCA_035457905.1 Nitrospiraceae bacterium | reverse complement strand
GAGTTCCACGATGCAACCGGCCTGGCTTGCCCACATCGACCCGCGATGATTTCCGTTTGAAACCCATCGACTGCCTCCTGTCACTGGAACGATAGCAGCTAGCTGTTCGAGGACAAAGCAGATTCACAATGTTGCCAATCGTAAGAAATCCAACGCTCTATCGGATATTGCCCAACGCAAGGTAGAGAACGCCCACGAGTCAAAATCCGATCCGAGGAAACGATCGACGGAGCGTGCTTACACCCCCGCTCCGTCAAAAAATGGTTTGGATTCTGAGAACGTGATGCCATCTTGCAATCGTACCGACTCAGAGCCGACCCGGCGATAAGAATGGAAACCGTAAGGGCGAGCACGCTCATCGAGTGCTTCGATTCTCTCGATGTATTCGTTACTCGAGGGCCTGCTCCAGCAGTGCACCGACTGAATGCAGTCTGGATGTAAGCTCTGCGGGCACATTGTGCCGCTCCTGGAGCAATTCGGGCGAGTTATAGGTGAGCCAGACTTTACCGTCTGAATCTTCCCATGCCAAAGCTTTCATTGGAAGATCAATTGCCGCCGTCGGGCGTGCCACCATCAGCGCTGTTCCGCCCTTCGGATTGCCAAAAATTAAGAGTTCCGTGGGGCGCATAGCCAAACCCACTTTCTTTGCCTCCGCGCTATGGTCAATGCGAGTAAAAATCTGCATGCCTTTGGCCGTGACCGCCTGTTCCATCCGGTTGATTGTTTCAGAGACTGAGTACTTGCTGGGCTTTGTCACTAAATTGCTTCCGGCGTGGGCCGTCCCTGCAAACAAGGCCGCGAGCGTTAAGCCCATACAAACGAAGCGGTTCAACACATTTTCAAAGATCCTCATGGAGCACCTCTTTTTCTGACAAATCAAGATGTTTCGGGGATCAAAGCTAGGCCGCACGCAATGAGGTGTCAAGTTTGCCGATTCGCTACGCATCGCCTAATGGTTCCTGACGAGCTGTTCTGTGTCCTCTTTCAACCTCTGTCACTTCTGACAGTTTCGATCTATGGCCAGAAGTGCTACCAGGGTCCAGGCTCGGGCTTGGGGATGATGGCGGCCCGGAGACGAGCAGAGGGGAAGGGTTAACATAACTTTTCAGGGTGGAACTGGATTTTTTATAGGGACAGCCGCCACCATCTATGTCATAAAGTTTGAGCAAAAGTTTCAGACAGGGACCGTGAGTAAGCCCGCTGATTCAGAGTCAGCATGAGCCGTGAGCAGAGGACGACATGACGCATCTTCAAGATTCTTCTTCGCATGTTCGCAGACTGTCCTTTCTTCAGACATCTGCGATTGTGCTGTTCGCTCTTACCGGATTGAGTTGCCAGACAGCCTATTATGAAACGATGGAAAAGCTTGGCTATCACAAGCGCGATCTAATGGTCCGCGATGTAGAAAAAGCTCGTGACGCCCAACAGGAAGCCAAAGAGCAATTCAAATCGGCTCTCGACCGCTTCACCAAGACTTTGGATATCCAAGGCGGGGAGTTACAGGAGAAGTACGATGCCCTGAATACCGAATATGAACGAAGCGAAGCCAAAGCAAAAGCGGTTCGAAACCGAATTGCGTCCGTCGAAGAGGTGTCTGAAGCTTTATTTGCGGAATGGAATGCCGAACTTAAGCAGTATTCTAGCTCCGCGTTGCGGAGGAAAAGCCAAGAGCAACTGACACAGACCCGCGCTAACTATGCGCAATTGATCAAAGCCATGAAACGGGCGGAATCTAAAATGGATCCGGTATTGGCAAAGTTCAAAGACCAGGTTCTTTTCCTAAAGCATAATCTAAACGCTCAAGCAATCGCGTCATTAAAAGGCGAATTGGTTTCGGTAGAAGGAAACATCAATTCACTCATTAAGGATCTGAACGCGTCGATTCAAGAAGCCGATTCCTTCATTGCCGCAATGCCGAAAAGCAATGACTAGGAGACAATAAGGGTAGTTGACAACATGAGCATTCTCCAGGAGATGCATTTTGAATCAGGATTTCTTGCGGTAGATCTAAGAGGGGAGTTCTCGCTGGAGGAGGCAAAACGGGCCTTTCTGGAAATGCTTGAGGCTGTTGCCCGATACAAAGCCGAGAAAGTACTTTTGGATGGTCGGACCCTGAAGGGAAAGCCTGAGGACTTGGAGCGCTTTTATTACGGGGAATTTGCGGCCAAAGCAACTATTAGGCTTCTCAAGGATCACGGAATTGCTGCGAAGTTTGCATACGTTCTTAGTGTTCCAATTCGTGACCCGCGAAGGTTGGGGGAAACCGTTGCTGTTAATCGGGGGATGAATGTCAAGGTCTTTGAGGCTCCAGAAGATGCTCTCAAATGGCTCACTTCAATTAGGAAAATAGAGGCGGGCGACGCCTGAAAGCGTTTGACGCAGAACTCGTCACCCGCCACGAAATGGCCATGACACTTTTCTTGCGAGACAACGCTGGGATGTCCTGTCCCGGTACTGGTATTTTGTGATTATTTTCGCTTGATGTCTTTGGCCGTGTCGCGCGCCTCTTCCTTGGTCTCCCGCTTTTCGTGCCGACATTCCGCACGGCTCTTATCATCTGCCTCCTTGCATTCTTTCTTCTGCTCCCTGGCTTGGTCACGGCCCTCTTGTCGCGTATCCCGCGCATCTCTCCGTTCCCCACCCCGCTCGGTGGCGTAGGCCGGCACCCACGTCCATTGCAGGCCAGCCGTGATGATCAAAACAGACATAGCAAACACTGTGGTTACCAAACCCATTCCCTGCACCCAGTTAAAATTGCGTCGCCTCATGGCTCGCTCCTTTGTAAAGGGTCAATGTGGGGGGGAAATCCTAGGCGTTTGATACGTGAGAGTCAATAAGGTGAGAGAAGTCTTAGTGGGTGCTGGCCTTTCTCATCCGGCAAAAGCTTGCTCTGCGATACGAATTCTCTGCTACGATGTTCAATAAGTGCATACTGTTGCTATCAATTCGACCAACTTCTCACAGCATCTGCGATGACCCTACCCCTACCTCATCTGTCTGTCATCGGTGTACCAAGCAGCCCTGGCGCCTATGCACCCGGGCAGGAACGCGCTCCGGCCGCGCTGCGGGAAGCTGGATTGTTCGAGCGTTTGTGCACGCTCGGCATCGAAGTGCACGATCTAGGAGATACAGATTTATTTCGTTGGTGTGTTGATAGAGCCAGCCCGCGCGCGATGAATCCGCAGGCTGTTACTCGGGCCGTGAGAAAGACGGCAGAACTTGTTGCAACCGCTATTGATAATGGCGGCACCGCTCTGGTCCTGGGAGGCGACTGTACCGTGGAGCTGGGCACAGTCGCGGGTGCCTTGCGGAGCCTGGACCGCGTGGGTCTCGTGTACATCGATTTGGATACGGACCTCAACACCCCAGCAAGCACGTCCGATGGGGCGCTTGACTGGATGGGAGTTGCGCACATGCTTGGAGTTCCGAACACACTGCAGGAACTCGTGGAGATCGGTCCTCGCACACCACTGCTACGTCCCGATCAGCTTCTGTACTTCGCCATCGACAATGTCGAACCGTTCGAGCGCCAGCTTCTCAGCAGCTTGGCATCAACCACGTACCATTGGCGCAGGTTGCTGCTGAGTCAACAAACGCGGCGGAAAGGATCGTGACCGGATGGGCTCGAAAGTTCGAACGCCTGCTCATCCATCTTGATGTGGATGTTCTCGATTTCGCCGACATGCCTCTGGCTGAGAATACGCGTCGCAATGTCGGATTGTCATTCGATCAACTCATGGCGGCATTGAAAGTATTTGTAGGCGCAGCGAATTGGAGCGCGCTTACCGTGTGCGAGTTGAATCCCGACCACGGCGCAAGCGATGGTACGCACATTTGTCGCATCTCTAGCCGACGCAATCGCTGCTGCGCCGCGTTTTCGGCAAGGGCTGTAAACGGCTTCGAGCTTGAACTCTTTCGTGTATTTGCTGTAGCTGTCTGAGAGCGCGCTTTATGAATGCATCGGCTATGCTCGCGTTTGTTCACCACTTCGCATCGGGGAAAGGGAGGATATATAAATGGTAATCAAATCCTATAAGGATGTCTCGCCGACTAGGTACGAAGGATTATCCAATGGCGTGCAGATTCGCGAGATGATCACCACGCAAGATGGTGCGCCTACGTTCGCCATGCGCATCTTCGACGTGACGCCAGGCAACGCCACGCCATATCACACACATGCCTGGGAGCATGAAGTCTATATTATCTCAGGATCAGGACGGGTGCGAGCGGAAGGAAAAGAGACATCGTTCAAGGCTGGCGATTCAATTTACATCGCTCCGAACGAACAGCACTGTTTTATTGCGGATCCCAGTGTCGCGGTTCAAATGATCTGCTGCATTCCATCCAAAGATCAATGTAGGCTCTGAATCCTTGTGATAACCACTAGCCGATCAAGAGGTGCTTGTTATTCCCAAGATCCAGTTGAGGTTCCAGGGGGCTTTCTAGGTATGCGTTGTCGGTAAGGACAGTAGACTGGTGGTATGAAATGGAGGGAAGAACAATCTTTCATGGTGGTGGGGTAAAAAGTAAAAGGTGGAAATAACTCCGAGTGACTAAGGAGGTTCAGCATGATTCGTATTATAAGCGCTTTGTGCTTTGCCCTTATGGCCGGTGCCATGGTTGGTGGCTGTGCCGATGACCCTTATGCCGGTCGACAACGACCCGCTTACAGCTACGAGAACGTTGACATGGGATCGCCGCAGCCGGGCCAACAGTACCGTTTCGACGAGCGTCCGCCAGCTTCAAACACTGATCCCTATAGCCGTAGCCACCCTGGGCGTTATTAGCGGGAGGCTTGAAGGGAAATTCGATATGACCAAGCCTGCAAAGAACAGGATTTGCCTTTGGTACGATCGCGACGCTGAGGAGGCCGCGCGGTTTTATGCCAAGACCTTTCCTGACTCATCCGTTGGCGCGGTGTACGTGGCACCGGGAGACTTTCCGTCCGGCAAAAAAGGCGATGTGTTGACGGTCGAGTTTGTCGTATTGGGAATTCCATGCCTCGGGCTCAATGGTGGACCTGCGTTCAAGCATAACGAAGCCTTTTCGTTTCAGGTCGCGACTGCCGACCAGGCTGAAACCGATCGTTACTGGAACGAGATCGTCGGCAACGGCGGCGAAGAGAGTGCGTGCGGCTGGTGCAAGGACAAATGGGGTTTGTCCTGGCAGATTACGCCGGTGGCTCTGATGGAAGCGATAACCGATCCCGATCCCGCCGCCGCCAAGCGCGCATTCGATGCGATGATGGAGATGACAAAGATCGACATCGCCGCAATCGAGGCGGCGCGCCGCGGCTAAGGGTGCATCTTCGCAACGGGGCATCCCGGTTCCTAGATCATCAAGCTCTTACGTCGCCTCCGACCGCTGGTCTCCTGAATATCTGCTACGCAGTTTGAGCGATGCTTTCTGGGTTGTGCGCATGCGGATATTAAGCATTTCTACAGCGACTGAAAATACCATGGCAAAATAGATGTAACCTTTCGGCACATGCACGTCGAACCCTTCAATCATCAGCGTGACTCCGACGAGAATTAGAAACGACAAGGCGAGAATTTTGATCGTTGGATGCTCATCAACGAAAGTCCCGATGGAGTTCGCCGCCATCAGCATGACGACTACTGCGAGGATGATCGCGATTGCCATGATGGACACTTGCTCAACCAATCCGACCGCCGTGATCACTGAATCAAGTGAGAATACGATGTCCAGAAGCGAGATTTGAACCAGCGCCGTGCCCAGGGTGCTTCCGAGCGCCGCGGTATGCTTTGCCTCGACGCCCTCAAGGCTGTAATGAATTTCATGAGTGGCCTTGGCGAGGAGGAACAGCCCGCCGCCAATTAGAATCAGATCGCGTCCAGAAATCTCGTTGCTGAGCACTGCAAACCACGGTTGAGTCAAGCCCATAACCCAGGAGATCGAAAACAACAACCCCAGACGCGCCACCATTGCCAGGCCCAGGCCCAATCTTCTCGCCAAAGTCCGCTGCGCTTCCGGCAGTCGAGCGACCAGGACGGAGATGAAGATAATATTATCGATTCCCAGGACGATCTCCAGCGCCGTCAGCGTCCCCAGCGCGATCCATCCCTCGGGATTTGCCAGCCAATCAAGCATTGGCTCCCCCTATTGTGGTAGCAATCCCAGAGCGATGATCGCTATGGGGCCGCGAAATGTTTGTCTGCATGAGTTGGCCAAGTTTCCAGTCACAGGCGTTCTATCTAGTGCGAGGTGCGATGAGGGGGAGGGGTGACAGGGTCAACTCGGGCGATGGTTTGTTCTTCTATCTCGACCGAGGAGCCAGATAGACCGACAAACAGATAGACGAGATTCCCCACGCGCTGTGATCGACGGCCACAGTATCGGTCCGTTATGTTCCATGCAATTTTCTTATCTTCCTATATGCTCCGCGACTTTCAGTGAGAGGGAGCCGCTCCCTTAGGTATGGTGAATGTCACTGTCTTGGACTGACCGGGCACGCCCTGATGGATGGCGTCCACCAATTCGATCCGGATTTTGTGCGGTCCGGGCGGCAGAAAGGCGACGTCGATGGGGTTATTACTGAAATCTGCCCACAGCCAAGGCAGGTCGTCCACGTGTATGTGAAGATCTCCAACACGTGGAGATGCGTTGAGGGCGTCCTTGCCCAACACCGGTCCGATTTGTACATTCTCCGCCCGCCACGGGATCCAGACGATGCCCTGGGCCAGCAGGTCAGGGAGTGGAGGGTCCACGACCAGGTTGGCTGGAGGCTCGTTCGTTGGTGTAGATGTTTGAGCCGAGGCGGCGACCACGCCGGATACCATTGCCACTGCAACTAGCCATAGAGCGATCTGTTTCATAGGACATCTCCTTTCATAAGGGTCCAAGTGGATGAAAAGCCTGGACTTCTGATTCGAGAGAGTCAATAGGGTAAGAAGTCTTGGCGGAAGCTAAGTTCCAATTTCACCAGTCCAAGAACAGATCTACCGCCACGCGCCGCGAATGGTTGCTGACACTGGCGCGCCCGGCGAAGGTGGCATCATTAACCAGCGAGGACCCGAAAAAGATGGATGCTTTGATCCTTGTTTGAGCAACGGTCGGGCTGCCGTTTCTTCTTCCGGTCGGAGACCGCAACTAGAGTGTCCGGGGCGAGCCAGGCAATTCCCTCGACATTCCCGTAGCTCTTGCTAGGGAAGCGGTAGACGGCCTCCGACCCCCGGACCACTGCACGGGCATTTTCGTCGATGTGAGCGACCCACAGCCGGGCAGAGGCCTGCGAGACTACGGCAAGCTTTCCATAGCGATACGCGAGCGCAGCATAGTCCTCGAACTCGGCCTTTTGGGGCAGTTGGATCCGGTGCGAGGCCTTCCACTCACCACCCCGGCGGCGAACGAAGACCTCGATGCGACCCTTGCCCTTGTGACCCGCCTCGGAGAGGACATACAGGTACTCTCGGCTGCCCCGCCACATGTGATCGAGTCCCTCGAAGCCCTTGTTGTGCTTTGCCAGGGGGGAAGGAAGCCGAGTACAGCGGATGAAGTGGCCGTCTTGATCATACTCGGCAACAAATCCACGGAGCAGCCCGTCGAAGTCCTCCACCGACTCGACGAGACAGAAGACCTGGCGGTCTCGGTGGTCGATGCAAATGTCCTCGAATCCCGATCCCAGGCTTGGCGCGGGTAAGAGCGCGTTTTTCTGGTGGTGTTTGAGGGAAAGATCGATACGCGCCACCTGATTGAGATTGTCGAACACCACGAGTGCGGTGTTCTCGTCGACCAGCGCGACCCCGCTCGCCTCGAGTCGACTGTGCTTCGTCCTGCCCGGTAGCAGGCGGAAGAGCTTTTCCTCACGAATCAGTTCGAGTTTTCGGCTCACGAGTGTAACTATTTTAGTTTTGTCGTCGGCTGGGCCTATTGGCGTGTGAATGTCGTCCGGGTGGAGAGGAATGTTTCGCCCACCACGTACCGAGAAATGGTTCCTGACATCCTTTTACCAGAAGGCTACCCGATCGATGAGGAGACAGCATCTGTTGCGGAAGATGTGTCGCGCGAGACGTCGTCCTCCGAGGGAACGTCACGAATCTGAATCGAGTCGACCCGTTGCTGGGCCAGGACGTCCGAGATGATCACGACCTTGTCCCCAGCCTGAAACTCTTCTCGGTCCTTCAAGATCCGGAACGCCGTCTGCAGTGTCTTTTCAGGGTCCGAACTGAAATCGATCTTGAATGGAAAGACACCACGGTTGAGCATCATGGTCCGTCGCGGTTGGCTCATGTTGGTAAAAGCATAGATGTTGGTGGAGAAAGGACGGCAGTTGGCGACGAGATCGGCCATGAGTCCCCGTCTCGTGATCACGACGATTCCCTTGGCGTTGATCCCCTCGGCGAGCTGAACGGCCGCAGCCGCCAATTGTTGTTTGTTCCCCGCGTCGCGCAATTGTTTGGCAAACCGCAATCCGGGTATGGTCTCGGATTTCAGCGCAATCTTGCGCAGATATTCGACGCACTTCACCGGATATTTCCCAACCGTGGTTTCCCCGGACAGCATGACGGCGTCGACTTCCTCATAGATCGCGTTCGCGACGTCGGTCACCTCGGCGCGGGTAGGGTGCGGATTGTGGATCATGGATTCGAGCAGATGGGTTGCGACGATCACTCGCTTACCGTGCTCGGCACAACGCTGTACGATCGTGCGCTGGACATTCGGGAGATCCTCGATGTTGATTTCTACCCCTAGATCGCCACGCGCGACCATAATGCCATCCGATTCCTTGATGATCTCGTTCAGATTGCGCACGCCTTCCTGGTCCTCAATCTTTGCAATAATCTTCACCCTCCCGACCTTTTCACCCATGAGTGCCTTGAGTTGCTGAATATCCGCGGCTTCACGGACGAACGAAAGGGCGATGAAATCCACATCACGTTCCAGGCCGAACAGGATATCCTTGGTGTCCTTTTGCGTGATCGCCGGCAGATTTACACGAATCCCCGGAAGATTCACGTGGCGCTTACTCTTCAAGAGGCCACCATCCAAGACACGGCACTGCATGTGGCGCTCTTGCTTTTCCAAGACCTCCAAGTTGATCAGCCCGTTATCCACGGTGATCCTGTCTCCGACGTCGACCTGGTCAAGTAAATCCTCATAGTCGATGTGGATCGAGCTCTCTTCTACGTCCATCGGCCCGCGCGTGGTGACGGAGATGATGGCGCCCTGCCGCAGATCGAGCTCATTGGAGAGGTTCCCGGTGCGGATCGACGGGCCTTGCGTATCCAGTAGGATAGGGATGGGAAACTTGACCTTCTTGTTGAGTGTCTTAATGTGCTGAATGACCTTGGCGTGGAAGTCATGGTCGCCGTGGGACATGTTCAGTCGTGCGATACTCATCCCGGCCTCGTACATCTTCTGCAACATCTCGTAGGATTCCGTGGCCGGGCCGATCGTGCAGATGATTCGGGTCTTTTGCATGCGTGCTCCCCAGGGTGTTGGCCTATATCCTCAGAGTTGAAGCCCACACTCGGATGACGACTTGATACGGGAGGATACAGGAAGAAGCGAGGCCATTCTACTTTTAATCGTCGGCCAGGTCTATCGGTGTGTGAGACGTGGTAGTGGAGAGTAAAAGCGCCGGCCCGCCACGCGCCGCGAATGGTTCCCGACACCGTTTCTCCGCCGCCCGCGTCTTAGTACTCGAGCGGTGTCCTTTTCGTTCCAAGCAAAAGCAAGAATTTCGATCCATCGTTCAGTTTCCCTTCTGCTGCCCACGAGTCGCCCTTGCCATTCGCAAGAAAATTCCCTTTCCGTTTGTCGTTACATTGGATTGTGCCTTCAGTAGTAGTCTCGGTGACAGGAATAAACATCTTCCCCGTGCAGGACAGGCCCTCCATATTTTTCACGGAAATAACCGCATCCCTCCCTACCTTCCCGCTCGCGGATCCTCGGAGGATTTGATTTCGTTCGATTCTCATAGTCGCAGGAACTGTTGCAGAACACGCTGTGAGAGCAATACTCATCAGAATGATAGCTCTTTTCATATATTGCCGAAAAGACTCACCGCAATCGCGGAATGTATTAACAGAGATAACTGTCTGAAGCAATTTCTGTCGAAAAAGAGCGTGGTCTACCACGGTGTAAAAAGTGCGATGGGCGGTGATGTGAGGAATGAGCCGGCCCGCCACGCGCCGCGAAATGAGAGTGTCGCGAATTCCGTCTCTCACCATACGAGAATGATATATCCGGCTCCATCACGGTTTAGCTCACCGGAGGTGACGGAAAAATACACAGCGGTTCCGGTCGTCAACGTGCACTCCTCCGGCAGATTGGTAACATCGCCCAGTCTTCTGAGGGTGCAGTCCGATTCAAATGAATAGGTTTCATCGGAATAAATGTGTAGATCCGCATCATCCGATAGACCAGTGATGCTGACCGTGTGTGCCCCGGGGGTGAGACCTGTCGCCCAGTAGTTGCTGGTGTTCCGTGTTTCAACAAAACCGACGGTTGGCACTCCAGGAAGGATGCTGGCGCCAGTTCCTCTAATTGGAAGAGTCACCACTACGGCCTGAACGGTCATGATGATATAGTCCGAAGCAGTGCCGATGACTCCATCGCCCGCCACTCTGATGGTCAGGAACGTGCCTGCGGCTGTGACCGTGCAATCCTTGGGAGAGACGTTTGGAATCAGCACCGCGCATTCGCTGATGCCTCCCAATACTCGTAGCGTCGCGTTGTTGTCGGTCAAACCCGTGATACTGACTGTATATCTGGTGCCCGGGATGACCGGCACCTCGTAGGAAGTCTCCTCATTCTTCTCAACTCGTCCTGGTAGTGGGGCTCCAACGTTCAAGCTAATTGGTGTGACCGTCGTGTATGTGGTTGTCAAAATGTAGGATCCCGTTTCCGGACTGGCCAAGGCCGAATTCGCCAAGATGATATAGGTGCCGGCATCAAGATACATACTGATAAGAGAATCGGTACCTCCGCCACTGTCGTCATCTACCGCAATTGCGGTCGATGGCAGTGGAGGCGCTAGTAATCCAAGGAAGGTGTCAAACTCAGTGGAATTCATACGGATCGTGAGCTTGCCCCTAGACGGGAGTGTGACTCGATACTGGTCGACAAACGTAAAATCCCCAGAGCCAGGGAACAGGTTCTCGACACTACAATCGCTGGGTGTCAATTCACCGTTTGTTGAGCTGGCCAGAGTGATATCGATGACAGGTTCGCAGACTACTGCTTGTTGCTGGTTGGGGGGCACGCCTACATCACCACCGTCGCTGCCACCATCGGCACATGCCGACAATACCAGTGTTAGGAAGATGGCGATCAACCCAGGCACAAATGCCCTCTGGTTAAACCCGATTATGGTCATACCTAGGTGAATGCATAGTTGG
>DATIAT010000125.1:0-5482 GCA_035457905.1 Nitrospiraceae bacterium | reverse complement strand
GAGGGGTCTGGGGATTGAAGGTCGGCTATTGCCTGATGGTCGGCGGCGACGAAGCACCCGTGAAACAACTCGCACCGATCTTCACGACGCTGGCGCCCGAACAGGGCTGGGCACACGTCGGCGGAGTCGGCGCCGGGCATTACGTGAAAATGGTCCATAATGGAATAGAGTACAGCATGATGCAGGGATACGCGGAAGGCTTCGAACTGATGGCGAAAAGCGAGTACCAGCTCAACCTTGCAGAGATCGCGAACCTCTGGATGCACGGCAGCGTCGTCCGCTCCTGGCTCTTGGAATTAGCTGCCGGCGCCTTAAAAGAGGATCCGAAACTGGAACAATTAAAGGGCTATGTACAGGACTCTGGCGAGGGCCGCTGGATGATCGCCGATGCCATCGAGAAGGATGTACCGGTCCCGACACTCACAACAGCGCTCTTCACGCGATTCCGATCGCGACAAAGCGAGTCTTTTGCCGAAAAGATGTTGGCTGCGTTGCGGAATGCCTTCGGCGGCCATGCGGTTCGCCGATAAGGACTGCGCCCTATGCCGCCGAACACCACACGCATCGACATCAGTCCCTTACAAGAAACGATTCCCCCAGTTGAACCCTGTACCCTCGTTATCTTCGGCGGTTCCGGCGATCTGGCGCGTCGCCGTCTCATACCCGCTCTCTACAATTTACTGCTCGACGGGCTCCTTCCGTCGAATTACGCGGTGATTGGACTGGGCCGTACATCGATGACCGACGAGGTGTTCCGTGCCACTGTTCGTGATGGCGTCGTTGCACACTCCCGGCAAGCCTTGGCGGAGGATACGTGGAAGAACTTCGCGCCACACCTCTTCTATGTAGTGGGCGGAAATGAGGATCCGCATACCTACGCCAGGCTGAAGTCCCGAATAGAAGACATCGAGCGGACTCTCCGTTTGCCCGGTAACCGGATCTTCTATCTGAGTATCCCCCCCAGTTCATTTGCATCCGTGTGCGAAGGACTTGAACAGGCCGGATTGGCAACGAAGCAGGGCGACCAGGCGCCTTACGCCCGCATCATCGTCGAAAAACCAGTTGGCCGCGATCTAGCCTCCGCCCAAGCCATCAATCGCGTGACGGGTCGCGTGTTCGACGAATCGCAGATCTTCCGTATCGATCACTATCTAGGGAAGGAAACCGTTCAGAATCTCATGGTTGTCCGGTTCGCCAACAGCATATTCGAGCCGATTTGGAACCACAAGTACATCGACCACGTTCAAATCACGGTGAGCGAGGCAGAAGGCATCGGGACCAGAGCCGGTTACTACGAAGAAGCCGGAGCTCTGCGCGATATGGTGCAGAACCACATGCTGCAGCTGCTTTGCTTGGTCGCAATGGAACCTCCTTATTCGCTCGATCCGGATGTCGTGCGCAACGCGAAGATGGAAGTCCTCCGCTGTCTCAGACCCATCACTGATCAAGATGTCGAACACGTCACCGTCCGCGCTCAATACACTGAAGGCACTGTTCATGGCGTCCCTATCCCGGGCTACCGTCGCGAGAACGGGATCCACCCTGATTCCACGACGGAAACCTATGTCGCGCTCAAATGTTTCGTTGAAAACTGGCGCTGGGCCGGTGTTCCCTTTTATTTGCGGACAGGAAAGGCTCTCACTCATCGGGCAAGCGAGGTCTCCGTGCAATTCAAGGACATTCCGCAAATCCTCTTCAACGCCAATACGCGGCAGCCGCCGAATGTGCTGGCGCTACGTATCCAGCCGGAGGAAGGACTCTCCCTGCGCATCATCTCGCGCGTCCCGGGGACTCGCGAACAAACACATCCGGTGGAGATGGACTTTCAATACAGCGACGTCTTCGGCCGTCCTTCCCCCGAAGCCTACGAGCGGCTGCTCTTAGACGTGATGGCCGGCGATGCCTCCCGATTCATGAGACGCGACGCCGTTGAAGCGTCATGGGCTTGGGTCACCAAAATTCTGGAAGGGTGGCAGCGACAAGGGTTGCGGTGGTTGCCTCAATACCAGGCAGGATCCTGTGGGCCGGTCGAGGCTGATCGCCTCATTGAAAAGGATGGACGCACCTGGCGCACTTTGTAGCGGCTTACATCAGGTCATCTGCAACCGTTTGAGAATCTCCTCGCTCGTTCCCAATCCGCCGATAAACCGCTCAAACGATCCCTTGCGATAGAGGGCTAGTGTCGGCAATGAATGAATCTCCAGCTCTGCGGGAATCTGGAAATTCTCCTCGACGTTCACTTTCAGAATCAGCACCTTCCCCGCCACATTGAGCTCCAGTTTTTCGAGTTCGCCCATGAGCGCCCGGCAACTACCGCACCCCGGTTTCCAGAACTCCACCAGCACCGGAACTTTTGCTTGTTCTACGATATCGTCCAATTCCCGATCGTTCACATCACGTATCATGATTTCTGCCTGTTTACGCCCCGCTTATCCTCGTTGTCGAGAATACGTCCCTGTATAGCCGTTCAGCCATCAGTCGATATCCAGCTGTTGTCAGATGAAGCCCATCATTGGAGTACCGTGCTGCAAGCTGTTGAGTTTCTGGCTCCGCCGTCGCGGAAAAGAGGTCGCATGCTGCCAGCCCTTTCGATTCTGCGTAGCGGAGAATCAGTCTGTTGAGCTGATGCCTCCGGTCGAGATGATCTGCGAACCACCGGCGCCCCTCTGCATCGGAATGATCGTCGCCCACTCTAATAGACGGAACCGTCACTGGCACCGGCTTGATCCCCGCTGCTGAGGCCTGCTCATACATCTTGAGGAGGTTCCGCATGATGTCTGACGGCGCTGCGTTCCATCCAAGATCGTTCGTTCCACCAAGAATCACCACATACGTCGGTCGGTATGCCAGAACCGCCGATCGAAATCGCATTGCCATTTCACCGGTCAATTCACCACAAACTCCGCTGACGGAAACATGCACGGCAGGCCCTACTAATTCCTGCAAGAAACGGCCGTACGGCATCTCGTCGCCTTGAGGATTGTCCGCCGTGGGCGATTGGAATCCCGCCGTAAGACTGTCCCCAAAACACATAATGTGGCTTAGCGCGATCATTATCCAGAGGCGAATTTTACCGATATACACGCGAGGCTGACAATGCCTGTGTTTCGCAGCTGGAGGAATGAGCGACTCTTCGGAAATTCCACAGGATTATGGTCGGTTAAGACCGGCTATTTTCTTGACGATTCTGTACCTCCAGGGTACGAGTAATGATCATGGACGATCTGAAAACAGACGACATACTGCCGATTGCGCCAGAAAAAGAAGCGCAGGATCCGGAGTCGACCTCCGTTAAGCGAGTTCTTAGTCTTTTGGACAAAACCGCCAAGTCCAGTCGAACGTATGGCTCAACGAACCCGGTTGCGCAGAAATTTTTCCAACAGTTATTCGAGGCCCTTACGACGCACCTCGCCACATACTCCAGATTGGCATTTCTTATTCAGCGCTCCGAACTCTACTTCAATGGAGAAATCGTCTACCGATCCGAGCAGGATTCGAGTAATGAAAGCGTCGCTTTCAAGCTCTATGCGGATGGCATTCGGGAACTTGCATTTCTCGAAGGTCTCACGGCTGAGGATCTCTCCTATTTTCTTGATTCGCTTTGGGGCAGCCTTAATTCCGAGGAAGATGATGATGACATCGTGACGCGCTTATGGTCCAAGAACCTCTCCACCATCACCTTGGTTACGGCTGAAGAAGTTGCCAAGGCTTCAACCGGTGGGGATGTGTTCACGCTGCCTATCGGCGGAATAATGGAAACACCGGGATTGAGCTTACGAGATCTTTTGGATCGTGAACAGGCCCAGGTTAAAAGGGGAGGGAGAGTAGGGTTTGAGGAAGGCGGCAGGGCGGAAGCTGGTGCTAGCGCCGCGTCGGCAGAAAAGGTGGCCAGCAGACAAGCCAGCCGATTCAAGTCTGGTCACGCGGGCTACGAGGTCTCGAACGAGGAATTAGCAGAACTGGCGCAAGAGATCAAGGCAGAGAGCACGAGAGATAACATGATCTACCTACTTGATATGCTCACCGCGATCTTGGCGTCGGAAAAATCCCCTGCAATCCTGACAAAGCTGATCGACCTCTGGGGAAGCGTCCTCGACTCATTGACAGCCCAGGGCAGATGGATCGTGCTAGAGAGCGTGATTGGTTTGTTACATGTCACCTCTGAGGTCAGGCCGGATCTCGGCGAAGATCACAAGAAGCAAGTAGCGGCCCTGCTTGACAACCTGGGCCGACCGGAGCGTGTCAAGATGATCGAGGTCTATTTGAACAAAAGTCCTGAGGCAAAGACAGAAGGATTGCCGGCGGTCCTGTTGTCGATGCCGTCGGCCGTCCCTTCTTTGTGTACCCTTTTGGCGAATCTGGAGGGGCCGGCTCATCAGGCGATCGTGGCGGAAGCCCTCGAGGCACTCGCGAAGGATCAGCCGGACCACCTACTTCGGGGTTTGTCAGACCGCCGACCTCGCTATGTGAAAAACCTTCTTGCGATCCTTCTCAAATGGAACAACCCTCGATTTGCAGAGGCCGTTGAAAAGCTAGTGCGTTACCCCGACATTCAAGTACGGAAGGAAGTCGTCCGGGCGATCGGGATATTCCGTACCGACGGGAACGGGATCAAGCTGGTGGCCTTCTTGAGCGATGCCGAAGAGTCGGTCCGGTTTGCAGCTCTCAAGCTCCTCATGACCGGTCAATACAAGGCTCCTTACTCCGTCTGGTCCCCCCTCGTATCGACGGACGCCTTTATGGATCGGCCCCTCAGTGAAAAACGAGCGGTGTTCCACGCCATGCGCGCGACGAGCAACGATGAGGTCATCCCCTTCTTTGAAGGCTTGATCATGGAACGATCATGGACCAACCGGAAGAAGAAGGAAGAGCTGGCCACTTTGGCCGCCGAAATCTTGGGAAAACTGCCCAGCCCGGCAGGCCTCGCCACTCTTGAACAGGGCCAAAAAAAAGGCGGTGGCGCGGTAAGACAAGCCTGCACCGCCGCCCTCGCCCAGGCCCAACGGCAGCAGCAGCTCAAACAGGCAGCGTCATAGGAAGGAGTCTTTGGCGTGAGTGATATCAAAACCAAAGAAGTCCCGGTCGAGGATGAACAGGCCCAGCCGATCCTGACCCACGAAAAGTCCCTATCTCAAAAAATCGCGCGAGGATCGGAGGCTGGAGACATCCTTGACCAACAAATGGTCATGCTGGGTATTCAGTTGGTGACACAATTGAACGTCCTCATTAAGACTTCCCGCATCTATGAGCGTACCAATGCTGCTCTCGATAAACCCGTAGATGCGATACTAACTTTGGTCAAAACCCTGGCGCACGATCAACCGGTCACGCTCCGCCTGCAGAACGATTTCTTGTTTCTCTGGGATAGTCACTTAAAAGTGAATGCACAGCAAATGGCGGTTACAACCAGTATCATCGATGTGTTGAACGTCTGGAAAATCGGTGGAATGACATTTTCGCTAGCCATAGAATCGAAGGACCT
>DATIAT010000124.1:0-83088 GCA_035457905.1 Nitrospiraceae bacterium | reverse complement strand
AGAAGCGGATGGTGGGTTCCTCCCATCTTTGCCGCCTCTTCCAAACTCGCAACGAGCGAATGGGGGGTCATCCAAACACCGAGGCACAGTAAAAGCACTACCAACATCGCAAATATCGGCTTCCGGTACTTCAGCGCAGACCCGGGGATGCGATAGGTGATCCCCAGCCAGAAATAATAGTTCGACCCGAGGAAGAGCACCCCGATGAGCATGGCCTGCAGAATGAACAGCCATGACAAGAATCCTCCCATCAGTGTGATCCCCATCTGCTGGTTGTATTGGTAAATCTCGCGCATGAGCCAGTAGCCGGCAAATGGGAGCGACAACAGACCGAATACACCGATGAAATTCCCGACATAGCCCATCCAGTCGTAGTGGTCACGCTCTTCCGAGGTCTTGGCCGATAGATAGCGAATCCCTGCGTATGCGCCGCAGATATAGCCGCCAAGCACAACATTCGCAATCAGTCGGTGAATGTTCACCGGCCACCAGGTCGGATTCCACGTCGCGGCCCAGGCCCGTGCCATATCAGACCCCTCGGCAATCACGACGGGACTGGCCTGGAACGTGGCCCAAGAGTTCGGCACGATCATGATGAAAAACGCAAAAAAGTTGAGCATGAAGCCGAGGAAAATGTGGAATGTTTTCTTTCCCCCGGTTTGCATCGCATCCCAGCCATACCAATACAGGTAGAGTGTCGCGGTTTCGACCAAGAAGAGGATGCAATAGAGGATAAAAGACGGGAAGAAGATATCCGTCAGGTAGTTCATCAGCTTGGGGTAAAACGCGATCAGCAAGAACAAGAGGATACCGCCGAAGAGCGCCGTCGTGGCATAGGCGGAGGTCAATAGCTTGGTGAATTCCTTGGCTAATTTGTCGTAGCGCTTTTCGCCGCTCTTCCAGCCCACGATTTCGCATACCCAGGCAAAGATCGGCACACCCAGCACAAACCCTGCGAGCAGCAAATGGAGCTGTGCGATAACCCAGATGACATTGCGGCTGCCAACGTAGGGAACGTCTCGATATTCGGTCGGGGCCGGCGGCGCGACATCTGCCCCAAAAACCAACGCGGGAAGACTGAGCAGGCCTGCCGTCATCACAAGCCCAAGGAGCACCCCCCCGTATCCCCTACTACTCCGGAGAAGCCGCTGAATCCATCCACCCTGATATTGCATTGCCCTCACCTCATCATTTCCCATGTTACGGATCCGCGGCGGCAGTCGGAGCCGACTCCGTTGCTTCCAGCGCTTCCGACACTTCCTCTCCACCCACTCTTTCTTTGCCTGCCTTGCCCTTTTCTTTGCTTTGCTCCTTCTGTCGCTCGTTTTTTGCCCGCTGTTCTACCAGCATTTCGACCTGCGCCGCAAGATGCGCGAGCATTTTTTCGTCTTTGTTCAGTGTCTCAAGGGGTTTGAATGGAGCGGCAGTCTCTACTTCAGGTTTCTTGCAACAATCGTGCGGATGCGGGGTAAACACTGGGAGAGTAGACCAGAATAAAACCGACAATAAAACGGCTACGCCGGATAATACTGTCAGCATTAATCCCTGATCTGCGGGCACTCGCATCAGATCCCAGCGCGTGATCAATCCTTGATAATTTTCCGGCGCATGACCTGCCGATTCAACCGTACCTCGTATGATGCGCCCCACAAGCGAGAAACCAACGATGAGCAGCAACAGAAGCACCGCTGCGGACACAGTGCCCCAGAGGGTCAGTTCCGTGCTGATCCGCTCCGCCACAGGAATTCCTTTTAGACGATCAGATGCAAAAATCGAATGGACCGCTGCAATCCCGCCTTGGGTGATTGCACCCTCAATCACCCAGAGGATCGGAATAAAGATGGCACCCACCAGTGCGCACTTCCACCAGAGTGTCAGCCCCAACCAACGTGGGGGTTCGCGCCGTAGCCGTTCGAGGAAAAACGTTCGACCTACGACCCTGAGCGCCCACATGTCGATTGGAACCGCCAGCATGAATAACAACGGAATGCCTGCGCCTTCTCCGATGTGCGAATCCAATCCCATAGTGATCGTTGGAAGCGCGAATACCGTAACCGGGCTGGCTAGAAGCATCAAGAAGGCGAGCGCGATTCGGTTTTCAAATTCCACTATCCCGAACGCTAGAAAAAGTACGGCGAGGGCAAGCTTGATCGGTAAACCGGTCCAGAAAGCTGGCCAAAGAATGCCGAATCCGAGCTTCGTGGGAGGAATGTGCTCGTTCATCCTGTTAACCGACAATGAGTGAGAATTACTGCATAGGGAACAGCAGCAGGTCCCGAGGACTTATACGTTCTGGACGTATCGATCAACATTGATCAGCACTAGTCTAAAAACTCTCGATTGATAATGGCTGAAACTGTGAAAAGCAGGATCGACACAGTCAGCACCACCCATCCGATCAGGGCGAAAGGGCGCCTAAAAATATTCCGCTCCGGGTTGCGGTCGAAGAAGGGTAACAGGAGCAACATGATCCCGAGAGCGCCGGGGAACGCCATCGAGCCGAGAAACTGTCCGAATTCTCCGGAAAACATCCTCAGCCGCAGGTGCTGAAATATGAACAAGAAGTACCATTCCGGTTCCGGATGATAATCACCCGGGTCGGGTGTCGCCTCCTCCAACAAGACCACTGGCTCCCAAAAGGCCAACGCACTGGTGCAGGCAAAGACGACCGCCATCCCAACCACGTCCTTCCAAATCTGCCGTGGGAAAAAATAGTCCGTTTTTGCCTTCAGCTCTGTCGGTGTGCCTCTGAACGGCCCAGCTGGGCCCGCACACCGGAAGAGGAAGAGATGTAACCCCGCTAAGGCAATCAGGGCGGCAGGAAGCACCATGACGTGAATAACGAAAAACCGGCTCAGGGTCATCTGCCCGGGAGTCGGACCTCCCTTGAGGAAGCGCGCGATAAAGTCACCCAACAACGGCATCTTATCCACAATCTCGACGCCGACGGTCGTGGCCCAATAGGCTCGCTGGTCCCAGGGGAGCAAATAGCCTGTAAAGCCGAATGCCATCACGAGACCGAACAGCACCAACCCGACCAGCCAGATGAGTTCACGCGGTTTTTTATATGCTCCCCAGAGAAAGACCTGGGACATATGCGCAAAGACGCAGACCACCATGGCCGAGGAGCCCCAGAAATGGTAGCTCAGCAGAAACCAGCCGTAGTCGACGTCGTGAAGAATGTACTGGGTGCTGGCATAGGCATGGTCGGCAGTGGGCACGTAATAGAACATCAACAGTACGCCCGTGATCGATTGCATGATGAAGATAAACAACAGAATCGACCCGAAGACGTAGGCCCAGCGAGAGCCTCCGGGAACCGCCTCATTGAGCATCTTGGCTGCAAGGAGCTTCAGGCCGACTCGTTCATCGACGAACGTAAAGACTTTTTCGGCAACCGTTGGTTCTGTGCGGGCAGAAGGAGAGTGGTTCATTTACACGATCCGCGTCTGGGACTTGGTCCCGGCTTTGAATTCCATGTCGATGATTCGCACGTCGCCGTTCGGGGACACTTGAATCGGCAGTAAGTCGAGGGGGCGAGGGGCGGGGCCGTCCAGCACCTGGCCGGATGCATCGTAGATGCTCAAATGGCAGGGGCAGAGAAAGACTTGCCCGAGCACCTTGTGTTTTCGCCATTTATATGCGCAACCAAGGTGGGGGCACTTGCCGGAAAATGCCAGATAGGGCAAGTCCTTCTTATTGGTCCAGATCGTTTTCCCGGCGGCATCCCGGAACTCCATATCCTTCCCCTGGTACACCTTCTCCAATACCGGAGGAGTGGCTCTGACAAGCCATACGTTCTTCTCGATCTCAGCTTCAGGAAGGTAGGCTTCTTTAACTTTGCGTTTGTATTCGAACTGGACCCCGACATCGTCCGTCTTCACCTTCTCAATGTTGCCGATCTTCAGCCATCCGTTGTCGAGCGGCGCGTACATCGGTTTCATCAAGAACTTCAGTACAGGGAAGACGAGCGGCAATCCGATGAACAGCCCGACCACATAGGTCAAGTTCGCAAAAAACGTTCGCCGCTTGACGTTCCGTTCTAACTCAGGGAACGGCACCAGAACTTCGCCCGGGGTCACGTGAAGGTGTCGCTCAAGGCCGGGGATTTCCACTTCATGCAGCGTGACATAGTCATCACGCTTAAAGAGGGGGAATCCCTGGACTTCAGACGAGGACGACTGCAGTTGTATCAGACCTTCCGCCACCATCTGCACCGCCCCCATGGGCACCTGCCGTTCGCCTGTTCCATTCATCGACACGACCAGATGACTAACCTCATGGGACAGGGGGTCCATGATGATCTTGGACACCTCTCCGACTTCTCGATCCGCGCAGTGGACTCTCGACTTCAGTTGAGGCTGCATGCTACTTTTTCCTGATCGGCCTTGGCGTGTTCACAGAGGTATTCTTGAATGTACTCAGCCAGGTGGCAAGCGCTACGACGTCACTGGCCTCCATCACGTCTTTGAACTTGTCCGGCATCTTGCCCTTCTCATATTCCTTTTCGAACCCCTCGGCCATAAAAGTTTTGGGGTCGAGGATTTTCTGCTTGATCTCATCGGCCGTAAGGTACGAGCCGATATTGTCTAACTCCGGGCCACGCTTTTTCCCACCCTCACCCTTCAATTTGTGGCAGTTGTAACATTCTTGTAACTGCCACTGCTCTTCCCCCACTTTCATAAAATCTCCCGTTGGCCCGCCGGTCGTGACCGGACCCTGGGAAGCACCTGTCAGGGGCTCCTTGATCGCTTGATCTCCACCCAATGCCTTGAGACGCACTTCTAACGCTTTCACCTGCTCATCGAGCGCCTTTGCCCGCGCAATCAACTCCTCGGCTTTTCCCTGTTGCGTCTCAGCAAATTTGGGCCCCAATATCTTGGCAATTTTCCCCTTTTCATCCTCCGGATCGAATTGCGGCAACATCGAAGCGCCTGAAATGTACACCGCGCACAGCGCGACGTAGAACACCAGAGTGGCGATCACGGACTTCGCCAGGCTCATGGTCTTGACCGACGGCGCGTCCAGCAACATAAAGAAAACAGCACCCACCATCGCGAAGCCGAAGAACACCATTTGGAAAATGAAGGGAAACTCGAGCGCCCTCGCCAGACCGACGAGCGAACCGCCCACCGCGAGACCGATCGCCAGCTTCTTAATCACATTTCCCATGCAAACTCTCTCTCGCTAGTATCCCTTCTGCACCACGATTACTGGCCCTGGTTGGGACAGGACTCCCTTCAGGGACAGACACTTTCAGATCGGGTACGGACACCTTCGAGCCTGAAGGTCGGAGGGTCACAAAAACGGCGAAACTCACCACAGCGAAAAAGACGACGGTAATTCCCGTAATCCACCAGGCAGAATACGATAGCGTCGGTGTAAAAGACTCGGCGGTAAAATCGGGCAGCAAACTATAGGTGTGGAAGTATTTGCGCAACAGCGAGCGAACAGCGCCCATCAAGCCCATCGTCCAGATTGAGGTGAAGGCCATGAAGATCAGGACGAATTGGGAGGCGAAATCGATTTTCCCCCAGAGAATCGTGCCCTGCTTGATGGCCCGGTTATAAATGACGTAGTTGACAACCGTGACAAACACCAATGTGAACATCGCGGACAATTTGGCCGGCATCGACCCCAGAAAGTCCCAATCCGGCGGCAACTCCAACTCCGCTACCATCTTGGAGCCGGTGGGCGCAAATCCATGGGGGATGAGCCAGATCGCATCAGCCACAACGGCCATCAAGAATCCGATTTTCATGACCGTTCGAGCAGATATTGTCACCGGAATGAACCGCCCCAGAGTGAACGGAATCAGAACCAACGGCAGGAGGAACACCAACAGCATCGGGTCGGTTATCCAATAGTGCATCATCACCGCGATCAACACGAAGGGGAATGCCACCATTACGATAGGGACCAGAATCGTCATTCGGACCTTTTCAGATCCCCCAATACGTTTCAGGCTGAGCCAGACGTAGTAGTTAATGGCCAAAAACATGAGCCCGATGATCGCTCCTTGCATTTCGAAAAACATCGAGAGCTGGTCGGCCATCATGTACGGACAGAACGAAAAATCGTAGTCGCAGAGCTCGTACGCCAACAGCAAACCTGTAAAGGGCTGGAGCAGCGTTGCGCCCACGGCGATCAGGTTTCCGACAAAACCCATCCAATCGTAATAGGCCCTCTCTTCTTGATTTTTCGCCCCCATATACATGTATGCGGCGATCATGCCCGTCACAAACCCTCCGAACGCTATGTTACCGTCGATCCGGTGCAGGTTGAGAGGCATCCAGCTTTGGTTAGCAATCTTGTCCCACAAGGTCGCGGTCGCAAGGAATTCCTGTGGCGAAATACCCTCCGCTTTCACCGGAGTATTCATGAACGACGTCGGGCCGTCGATTACGACTAACGTGATCATGCCGATCAGATTCAACAGCACACCGAGGGCAATGTGACGCCCCTTCTTTTCCCCTTTCCAGGCGTCCCACGTGTAGAAATACATGTACAGCACGATTGTCCCGCAGATGAACAGCAGCGGATAGATTACTGCGAATACGAGATAGAATTGATTGATGAACCATGTGGTAAACTGCGGGTACGCCGCGAGAAGCACGAAAATAAACAGGCCACCGGTAAGAGCCGTCATACTGAAAATAATGACGGTCACCTTGGTTACCTCTTTCGCTAAGCGGTCGTATCGAAGATCTTGCTTCCGATACCCCAACCATTCTGAGATGACGATAAAGATCGGGGCACCGAGAATGAAGGCAGCGAACAGGGTGTGAAGCTGGGCGACGATCCATACGGCGGTCCGATTCCCTGTATAGGGAAATTCTATCGATGGCGCGTCAGAACCTTGGGCATAGGCCACTCCTGCGAAGAAAAGCAGAGCCCCACATGCCGCTACCAGACTGCGCTGCCACATTTTCATGATATTCCGCTCATACCCTATCGTTAGCTGGAGGCTTTGGGTGTTAGGGGTTTGTGCGTTCTACAGACCAGCACCATTTCACCGTGAATCGCGCGTTGACTCCGCGACAAGAACTGACAGGGGAGACACGAAGATCGGATTATGCCCTTGAGGGCAGAACACCCGTCCAGGCATTGCATGGCGTCCCGGGCATCTTACGTAAACACTCCAACTCGGCGGTTCGGGGATTCGGTGCAAGAGAGAATTCTTCGGTAGCTCTCCCACAGCCCCCCAGATCGAGGCCGTTTACTTGTCCCCCGGCACCGGAGCCGCCGTGAGGCTCGCCGTATCAACCCACGATTTCTTTTCGGCGTCCCATCCCTTTCCAGGCAACCCGAAGGCTCGTTCATACAACACCAGCTTCCACATGTCTTCGTCCGACAGCTTGCTCTTCCATCCTTTCATTTTCGTATTGGCAACCCCATCTGCAATCCGCCAAAACCACACGGAATCAGAGTAGAGCCCCATCCGTTCAACAACTCGGAAATCACGGGCGCCTGCCTTAACCGGCTTGCCATCCTTCCCATGACAGCTGGCACAATTTACATCGGGGTTTGTTTCGCCGATGTAGAGCTTCCGCCCTTCCTCCAGTTTGGCTGCATCGGCCCACCAACCTGCCGGCATGTGTTTATCGGCATATTCTGCAGGAGCAGGAGGCGGTGGAACAATCGGCCCCTCTCCTCCTTCCCCTCCACATGCCGCCATGAAGAGCCCGATCCCCATCACCACTAGCAACTGCGCAACTTTCATCAGCTTGATCACCTTCACGCACCCCTTTTCCCTCGGCCACTCCCATGCCTGTTGTTTCTGCTAAATCACACAAAAAAACGCTTTCACCGGGGAGGCTGTACCTCCTGATGAAAGCGTTGCCTCTAAGCAATACCATGACGCCACGCGCAGATCCCGCAACTTCGAGCAACCGATCCTGCGAGGTGCACATAAGCCCCACGGATCGCTTCGGTTAATTCTTCCGCTTACCCTGAGACTTTCCGCGTTTCTGTTCCTGCTTTCGCCACGAACGAATCAGTTTGAACCCGATGAACCCCCCGACTGCCGCCGCGACAGCCCCAGACCCTACATAGACCCACACAGGAGCACTGCTTCCGTCTTGTATACAGCCACTCCCAAAATTGACCTGAATGATTCGCTCTGTCTCCAGATCCTTCGGGTCAAACGAGACTCTCTGTTCCTGCCTCGCCCCGTTGGCTTCGATCAGCAGCGGGTCGCCGAGGTTATCGTTATGGAGGTGAAACGCCGCCTTGTAGTACCCGTCTCCGTCGGTCTTGACGATCTGACCGTAGGAGATTTTTGTGTCCTTAACGAGTACGTCCACATTCGGGCTGCTTTTCCCATCTGCCCCGCAGACGTACCCTTCTACTGTAAACCGATGGTCGGCTTCATGGGTCGCAAACACGATCGAGGGGAAACCGCCCACCATTACGATGGCAAGGACCCATACCGCCCATTGCGACTCATTCTGTGCGGTCTGCCTGCGCCTCACGTGCTCCGGACTGAGCCGTTTTTTGTCACTGAGTGCTTGTGTTTACCTTTCACAATGGAATGGGTGATCACCAGCAATCCCAGCCAGTTTTTGAACTGCAATCTTTAACATAGCCCTTACCGATTGTCAACGAACTGGAAGCCCGGCCTGACGGAGAGACAAGCCAATTTTCAAGCACTTGGATAGGGATATTCTCGCTGAGCCGGCTCTGAGGAAATATGAAAAAAGATATGACCGCTAGGGGGAAAACTTACAGGATTCCTCGTGTTCTTGCCTCAGCTGCGACACGTTCAACTTCCGCTCGCCGTTCCGAATCTTTTTTGGCAATCCAGGCTTCCCATGACTTGCCCGTGGCTGTATCTTCACCCGTAAAGGCGATAGCCGTAACCTGGTCATAGCGAATGTGCTTCGCGTCAGAACTGTCGGAAGGGAATATCTCAAGATAGGAGTCGGAACCGTTGACTCTACGATTGAAGAGATATCCACTGAGGGATTCACCGGACTTTAATGACAGCGTCACATCGCCCCGATAGTCGAACGCCAATTCCACCGCCTCTGCGAGCTCAGCGAAAGATGCCGGTTGAAATACTCGACCTTCGAGCGATCCAACTGCCCCGCCCTTGCTATGGTTCTTAGTGTCGGTCATTGAGGAGTCGTGAAACGTGAAGCGTGTGTCTTTCGTGCGAACGACGAGAGACGAACCACGCTTCACGCAGCCCGTTATCGCGAGGTAGGAAGCATTGTCAACTTGACGGTCCGGCCGAACCCGGACAGCGTACCGAACGTATCCTCGACAGCAGACGGTTCATAGCCGCAATGCACCATACAATCGGCGCATTTCTCATTCCGCCCTGTTCCGTAGCGATCCCACTCTGTGTTGTCCATCAATTCACGGAATGTTTTCGCATACCCTTCCTGAAGCAGGTAGCAGGGTTTCTGCCATCCGAATACATTATAGGTCGGATTGCCCCAGGGCGTGCAGTTATACTCCCGACGTCCCATCAAGAAATCTAAGAACAGCGGGGACTGATTGAACTGCCACTCTTTCTTGGGATTCGCCAAAATACGAGAAAACAAGTCTCTCGTGCGTTCTCGCTTCAAAAAGTGCTGCTTATCCGGCGCTTTCTGGTAGCTATATCCGGGCGAAATCATCATACCTTCGACTCCGAGCTCCATCATCGCGTCGAAAAACTTCCGCACTCGTTCCGGATTGGCGTCATCGAAAAGGGTCGTATTGGTCGTGACCCTGTGCCCCCGCTTCAGCGCCGCTTTAATCGCCTTCACCGCTACGTCGTAGACACCGTCCCGACATACCGCTAAATCATGCTCCTCCCGTAGACCGTCCATATGGACGCTGAAGGTAAGAAACTTCGAAGGCTGATACTCGTCGAGTTTGCGCTCCATCAGAATCGCATTGGTGCAGAGATAGACATACCGTCCCTGCTCAACTAGCCCACAGACGATCTTGGGCATCTCAGGATGGATCATCGGCTCGCCCCCGGGAATGCTCACAATAGGGGCTCCGCATTCCTCCGCTGCAGCCCAGCATTGCTCAGGGGTGAGTCGCTTGTCCAGGATATGATCAGGATATTGAATTTTTCCGCAGCCGGCGCAGGCTAAATTACAGCGGAATAGCGGCTCTAACATCAGCACGAGCGGATATCGCTTTACCCCGTTCAGTTTCTGGGCAAGCACATACTTCGTAACAGTAGCCATCTGGGAAAGTGGAACGGCCATTCCTCTCTCCTTCTTTCTAATCTGTATCGGTAACGGCGGTGCCCGGCCAATGGGTTAGAAGATCTTAAACGAGTCCGATTCTAACATTCACGTTCGCCGCCCGTCAATTTTCTTCCCACTGCTTCCAGGCAAGGCAGGGATTTATTCACCGATGAGTCCGACTATAAAGTTTTGTCAGCGCGCACATAGCAGTACGTGGAGGCGCCGAGCGGGGTCGAACCGCTGCATCGCAGTTTTGCAGACTGCTCCCTTAACCACTTGGGTACGGCGCCTCGCGAAGGAGGCATTATAGTCGCTTCCTTTTCTTGAACACAACACGGCACCAGGACGGCGATTCCTTGAGACCCGTTTGAACCAAGGTCTCGGCGGCCTTTTGAAAAACGGCTATGATACGTTTCCGGCACAAGAAGATATTGTAGAGAATGATCCTTATGACACGTTACTCCTAGTCGGTCCCCTCGGAAGCCCTTGAATGCATATTTCCAAGTGACGGTTGTAGATTGCTCAATCTGCCTTTGCTCCGGAGAAGAAGTCCAAACAGAATGAGCATCGCGATGCCTAGAGGGTGATAGCTTTTCAGGGTCTCCCAGGCAACTTTCCCCAAGGTCTTGACAATTAATTCGTGATTCAGAACCAGCGTGAGCAATACATAGACTCCCAACATTATGTAACCTGCATAACTCCATCCGCCCCTGGTTCGTACCGCAGCGACGATAATAAACGCGGCAGGTATCAACCACACCAGATGCTGATTCCAGGTTATAGGGGACAGCAACAATGCCAGGATCAGGACTCCGGCACAATCTCGAGCCCAAGCGGGGTCTCGAGGCTCGTGGAACGATTCGCGACTGGACCAGGCGAATAGACCGAGTAGACTCAGCGCCACGGCAACGACGATCAGCGTTGCCGATCGTGGCGGCAGATCCAGCACAGGCCTGTATGCAGAGTCTACTTGCCGCAATCGATAACTCTCCGGATAGGTGACGAGGTAGCGCATGAGTGTGTGCCGAAGCGATAAGTTGGCCGTTTGTAGCTCGTTTTCTTCCCTGCCCTCTGTTTGCTGATAGGATAAGGATAAAGCGGCATTCCTAGTCCACTCGGTCTGATGTTCCCACCAGTTCGTAGGTCCCATGTAAGCGGCAGGTAGGACGATCCAAAAGATGGCGGCGAGCACCGTATAGAAAGCCACACGCCACTGTCGCTTCCAGAGAAATAGCAGCACAAAGAGTGCGGGAGTTATTTTGAGAGCAATGCCAAGCCCAAACAGTACAGCACCCACCCATTGCCTTCCCACCCATATCGCGTAGATCCCGCACGTAAGAATTCCCAGTAGAATGAGATGAGGGCCACCGTCATCGAGATCGGCGAAGATAAATGGTAAGGTCAGCAGGACTGCTCCCCAGCCGGCAACCATAAGATCTGTGCCCTTTCCCTCGTTTCTCCCGTACACCATGCGATGGAACAGCAGGACTGTGAGGACTAGGCACCCAATAGCCACCATGTAGCGCAGAGCTAGACTCTCGTTCCTTCCTATCAACGTCAATGGCGCAAAATAAAGACCGGCGGTCGGCAAATAGGCGTAGCAGTAATCATTTCCATAGAGGTAATCTCCGGAAAGGAAGCGTCTCCCAATCTCACGATGAATATCGATGTCTCGAAAACGATACGGCCGGTTAAAGGCGACGACGTAGCCTTGCACCACCGTTGCGAGAGCGACGACGGCCTGAAGCAATCGAGTGGGAAGAGACCTATTCATCGAATCACCAACACTTTGCCGTACCTGTTGCTATGCCTTCGCCATGGTGTCTTAGATCCATCGCCCTTTCAGACCATATCAGGCACTGACTGGCAATGTGAAATCGAAATAAACGGATAAAGGAGGGAAAGGGATGTATGAAGTGCGGACCACTTATCGGCGAGGCAGCACAGGAATTTCTTTTCCGAGGGTCGAAGATTGGCCTGCTTCGGGCACGAGGGATTCCCAACCGTCATTGTTGTGCGGGACGGCCTCCTCATTCCCCTCCGCTTCTTTTTCTTTGGCCATCAACTCCACTTCGTAAATCAATGTGTCCATCAACTCTTCGATCGGCACCTTGCGGACCAGCTTGCCCTTTTTGAACAGGATGCCTTTGCCTTCGCCGCCGGCAATTCCGATATCCGCTTCCTTACCTTCACCGATACCGTTCACGACACAGCCGAGAACCGACACATTGAGCGGTGCCTTGATGTGGGCGAGCTTCTTTTCCAGTTCGTTCGCCATCTTCACCACGTCGATTTCCACACGCCCGCATGTCGGACAGGCGATGACATTGATCCCCCGATGGCGCAGTTCGAGCGACTTTAATATTTCGAACCCCACCTTCACTTCTTCGACCGGATCGGCAGCGAGCGACACGCGCAAGGTGTCGCCGATCCCCTGTGAGAGCAAATATCCTAACCCCATGGTAGATTTGACGGCTCCGGTCATCGCCGTTCCTGCTTCCGTAATACCGATATGCACCGGATAATCGGACTGGTGGGCAAACAGCCAATAGGCATCGATCGCGTGATGCACATCTGACGCCTTCAGCGACACCTTCATGTTCGTGAATCCCACGTCTTCTAGCGCGTGAACGGCATTGAGCGCCGATTCGGCCAAGGCTTCAGGTGACGGCCACCCGTACTTATCCAGTAATGGCCGCTCGAGTGATCCACCATTTACGCCGACACGTATGGGAATCCCTCGCTCGTTGACGGCCTTGATGACTTCTTCGACTTTCCACCAGGCCCCGATGTTGCCGGGATTGATCCGAACGCAGTCCACGATCTCAGCCGCTTTCAATGCCAACCGATGATCAAAATGGATATCCGCAATCAGCGGCACAGCCATCGCCGCTTTGATCTTGGGCAGTGCAGCCGCCGCTTCATCGTCCGGTACGGCAACACGGATCAGTTCGCACCCTGCAGCCTCTAACTGTCGAATCTGTTCAATCGTCGCTGCAACATCGCGCGTGTCGGTCGAACACATCGACTGCACAGATATAGGGGCGTCTCCTCCGATCTTGACCTTACCAACCGAAATCTGTCTGGTTTTCCTACGCGTAATGTGCATTCGTTTGTGCCGTTATATCCGTTTCACGTTTAACGCCTTACGTGTCACGTCCCCATTAGCTCCCCTGTTCATCTCCGTGCGACAGCCGATTGCTCGATGACACAAGCGTAAAGTCCTCTCGTGAAGAAGCCGGTGCTGTGCCGATCAGTTCCTTCACGCTCTGATAGATACCTTCCGCCGTCAACCCGTATCGTTCGCGTAGAAGTTCCTGCGGTCCTTGTTCGATGTACCAGTCCGGCAAACCCAGGACCTTCGTCATCACACGGGTAATCCCGCTATCGGACAGGGCTTCGAGCACGGCTGAACCGAACCCACCCATCCTGCATCCTTCTTCAACTGCGACCACGTACCGAACCCGCTTCGCCACTTCTACGATTAAATCACGATCCAGCGGTTTCACAAACCGCGCATTGACTACTGCTGTGGAGATACCTTCTTCCTCAAGCCGTTTTGCCGCCGCAACTGCATGCGAGACCGGCACGCCGATGGCTATGATCGCCACCTCCTTGCCATCCCGCAACAGTTCGCCCTTCCCGATCGGCAAGGCCTCCGCTTCCTTATCCATCGTGACGCCCAGGCTCAGTCCGCGCGGATATCGCACCGAGGCAGGACCGTCATGCTGGAGACAGGTTTTCAGCATGTGCTGCAACTCATTTTCATCCTTCGGCGCCATGACGACCATGTTCGGCATGTGACGCAGATAGGCATAATCGAATGCGCCGTGGTGCGTCGTCCCGTCTTCAGCAACCAGTCCTCCTCGATCAATGCAGAAGGTCACCGGTAGATTTTGCGTGGCAACATCGTGAACAACCTGATCGTACGCCCGTTGTAAGAAAGTGGCATACATCGCCACCACCGGACGAAGGCCCTGGGTCGCCAGACCCGCAGCGAATGTCACCGCATGTTGCTCGGCAATTCCCACGTCGTAGACGCGGTCCGGAAACTCTTTTTCGAAAATATTGAGGCCGGTCCCTTCGCACATCGCGGCCGTAATGGCAACGATCCGGTTGTCCGCTCGCGCCAGCTTGATCAGGGATTCGACAGCGATCTGCGTATAGGACGGCCGCGCGGCTTTCTTCGCCGGGGCTCCGGTCTCCCTGACAAAAGGCGGACAGGCGTGGAACCACACTGGATTTTTCTCCGCAGGCTTATAGCCCAGCCCTTTTTTGGTAATGACATGGAGCAGCACCGGTCCCTTCATCTTCAGCACGTTCTCCAAAGTAGGCAGTAGATGCTCGAAGTTATGCCCGTCGATCGGCCCCGCATACGTGAACCCAAGCTCTTCGAATAGCAGCCCGGGGAGGATCGCTCCCTTGGCCAGTTCCTCAGCCCGACGGGCCCACTTCTTCACGTCCTGTCCGATATGAGGAATTTTCCTCAACAGCTCTCCTGTTTCTTCCCGCATCTTGCCGTAAAACTCACCGGTGAACGTCCGGTTCAAATAGGAAGAGATTGCCCCGACATTCTTCGAAATGGACATTTGATTGTCATTGAGAATGACCAGGAAGTCTTTCCCGCGCCCTCCGGCATGATGTAGGCCTTCCAGTGTCATCCCTGCCGTCATGGCCCCATCACCGACAATGCAGACAACCTTGTGTCGCTGCTTCAACTGCTCACGCGCTTCGACCATACCGTAGGCCGCAGATACGCCGGTTCCCGCATGACCTGCATTGAACGTATCGTAGACGCTTTCTTCACGTTTGGCGAATCCGCTCAACCCCCCATACTGGCGAAGTGTATGAAACCGTTCTCGACGTCCAGTGAGTAATTTATGCGCATAGGCTTGATTGCTCGTGTCCCATATGATCTTGTCCTTGGGAGAATTGAGCAGGTAGTGCAATGCGACCGTGAGTTCGATCACTCCGAGGTTCGAAGCAAGATGCCCTCCGACATTGGATACCACCGCAATAATCTGCTCTCGGAGCTCCTGGCACAAGGCAGGAAACTGCGCCGGTGACAGCCGCTTCAGATCGGCCGGGCTTTGAATTGTCTTCAAGATCGACATGGCAAATGCTCCTTTTACATCAAAACGTACGTCTATACCGAACGAGGGTGATCTGGGTTCAGACAAGCACTCGCGAAGCCATATGGCAGCTTAGACGTTCGCAGGGGTGAGTTTCACATGGGAACCCCATGCTGTCAAGGGGTTGGCTGGCTTTCGGTACCAAACCATCCGGATCGATCATGATTCGCTGGCCGAAAAGAACCGAACTGGAAGCATGCAGTGAGAGGTATATGACAAAAATCCCTGTCCGTGCGCATCTGCCGCACCGACTTCTCAATACGGGAAATCGAGGCCGGCAAAGATCGCACCTCCTTCCCGGCTGTAGCCGTAGTCGACCCGCCCAACGACATTGGGGCGAACGATTCCGCGGAATCCAATGCCGGGCGTCATGCGGTAATTCTTAAAGGAGACATCTCTGTAGTCATTGAAAACCTGTCCGGTATCCAAAAACGGGGCGATTTCGAAATCAGCGGTTGCGCCGGCAATCTTTGTTCGCATCAGGTGTATGCGCTCCTCGACACTCAACGCCACGAGATGCTTGTCGATGAAACGATCGACGCCATATCCGCGCAGATTGTTTTGCCCGCCCAATGAACTTTGTTCGAAAAACGGCACTTGATCCCCGATCGTCGCCTGAAGGTCCGCCCGAACGATAAGAATCGCGCGTTTCGACTCGCTTGGGAACAGCTTCTTCACTTCGATTTCATAGCGGGAGAATACGGGGTGTTCGCTGTTGAGCAGGTTCTGGTTCAATTCTGCATAGGCCGTCACAGCCATCCCGTCGGTCGGTGTGATGAGATTGTTCCTCGTATCATAATAAAACGTCGCACGATGACCCAGGATGATCGTCTCTCCCTGTACGCCGTCGACGGTGGGAAACTGGTCGCCCGTAAACGGAAGATCCGTTGCTCCCCTCTGCAGATTCACTTGGCGTAATCGCTGGCCGACGGCAATCTGTGTGACTTCGTTCGCGTAGACTCCGAATCGCCAGTTCGCCCGCGCTTCAACCCCGGTGTAATTCGTTTCTTGTGACTCGCGCGTCTCTTGCCCCAAGCCGAAAAATCTGGACGTGGCATTCTTGAAATACGAAACACCAAAGTTCAACGAGTAGCGTCCCTGACTGAAGGCCGGATCGGTATAACTGAATACCACTTTGCGCTCGATTCGTTCCGTATAGGATCCGATAAAACGAGTTTCACGCCCCCCTTGGTCATATCGAAACAGATTGATCGCACCCCGCGTTCCGACGATGGAATTATGAACGACCATTGGGGCGATCATGTATTTAAGCTCTCCATCAGGGTCGGTACCGAGGATCGGGACGATCAGTCCGGCGTCGTTCCCGTCATTCTTGCTGGTGGAGACGGCAGGAATCGGAAAATATTGGACATCCGCTCCCGCATGCTTCGGTAATGCGATACCACTCGTCACAAAGAACACGAGGGCAATGGCAATGAGTCCATGGAGGCTGTTCATGAAATTCCTTGAGAGCGTTACGGAGATTTAATCTTGTCGGATTTCTTGCGAAGTTGCTCCACCAAGTCGGCGTAACTTGAAGAACGGAGGATCTTTGAAAACTGCCCCCTGTAATTATTCACTAAACTGATCCCATCCACGACCACGTCATACACCCGCCAGTCGTCCCCCCTGTTGATCAAACGATAGTCGAGCGGAATCTCGACCTTGCCCGTCAACACCTTTGTTCTGACTTCGGCATAGTCTTTCTCAACCCGCTCATTGAGATACTGCACGCCTTCCCCGGAATAGCTTTCAATCTTGTCGGCGTAGGAGTTGGTCAAGAGCGTCCTGAACAATGCGACAAATTCCTGTTTCTCCTTGTCGGACAGCGAATTCCATGGAGCCCCCAGCGACCGCTTCGACATCTCTTCGTAGTCGAATCGATTGCCTACGATCTGTTCCAATCGCTGCCGGCGTTCTTCAGCTTTCCCAGGCTGTTTGAGGTCTTTGTCCCTAATGAGTCCCAAGGCCTCGTCGATGGTGGCTTTCATGGTTTCGGTTGGGCCACCAGCGGCCACAGGATGGACGGTTACCACGCCGAGGAGCAACAACAGAGATAGCACTCCGCTCATGAGTCCGCCCCAACTCAATCTTTTCGCCAGAGCAACGGCAGATCCCTTGACTCCCATATACTTTCCTCCTGTATCAAACCTGTGGCGCGTGAAACGCGAGACAGGCGAGGAACGCGCGAACGGAAATTCGAGCCCTCCCTCGTCTCGCCTGTCCCGCCGATCTCGCCATCTCGCCATCTCGCTTACTTCACTTTCCCATGGACATATTGACTCACCAACTCTTCGATATCGAGACCCGATTCGGTATCACGTATCGTATCTCCAGGCTTGAGCCGATCGCCGCCCCCTCCTGGAGACAAGGCCAGGAATTTTTCTCCAATGATGCCTCGTGTCTTAATCGACGCGAAAGTGTCTGTATAGAGCTTGACGGTGTCGTTGATCGCCAGTGTGACCTTTGCACGATCCTCGATGAGTGTAATCCCTCGAACCCTGCCGACTTCGACACCGGCAATTTCGATCGCCGAACCGGGTTTGAGCCCCGAGGCGCTGTTGAACTGCGCCTCGACTTCGTAAACGCCGCCCCCGACCAATTCGAGCTTCCCAAGCTTGATCGACAAATAGGCGAGGCACAGCAGTCCGATGAACACGAATACGCCGACCATCATCTCCAGTTTGGTTTTTTCCATCCCTGACACTCCCTTCTCGCCTAGCCCGCATTATTCATGCGCGCTTCTACTGAAATCGCCGATCCGCTGCTACGACGAGCCTTCCGCCAGCGGGCTCGCCGCTCGGACCCTCACCGTACTGGTCGGGACTGGCACCTTCCTTTGGCGCCTGTCCCTGTCCGGACAGGGACAGACACCACGAGCGGACGCAGGGATGGGTATCAGTCCCCCGGGCTCCACGCGGCGGTCTCGCGACACGGCTCAGCGATTTCGCAACGCACCGTCATGAATAATGAGGACGAACGAGCGATCCAGGCATCGTCACGCTCCCACCGACGGAAATAAAGTCTTGAATCTCCGGGTCGGTAGTCTGCTGAAACTCAGCGGACGTGGCCATCAATGCAATCTTGCCCTTCTGAAGCATCACCACCCAATCGGAAATTGCGAAGATCTCCGGAATTTCATGGCTGACCATCACCGCTGTAAAACCGAACCGGCGGTGCATCGAGATAATCAAATCGTGAATCGATTTTGCCATTAACGGATCCAACCCTGTCGTCGGCTCATCGAAAAGAATAATCTCCGGCTCCATGACCAATGCGCGCGCCAATCCGGCCCGCTTTCGCATACCACCGCTCAACTCGGCGGGAAACTTATGCCCCATCCCTGCCAACCCGACTTCCTTCAGCTTCTCCTCGACCCGTCGCTCTACCTCAGGGCCCTTCATACGCAACTTCTCTCGCAATGGAAATGCTACATTCTCGAATACCGAGAGTGAGTCGAACAACGCCGCTCCCTGAAAGAGCATGGCGAATTGTTTTCGCACATCGTTCAACGGTGTGCCCGATAGTCTGGAGATCTCCACATCGCCGACCCACACCTCGCCACGATCCGGCTGCATGAGGCCGATCATGTGCTTGAGTAACACGCTCTTTCCTTCACCGCTGCGGCCGATAATGGTCGTGAGTTTGCCGACAGGAATCGAGAGATCGATGCCTTGCAGCACCGGTTGACCGCCTAGTCTTTTTTCAACCCCGACGAGTTTGATCATGTCCAACAAGTCTCAAAGTCTGAAAGTCGTCAAGTCAAAATGTCTGCCGAACGATAGTTGACTTTCAGACTTGTTAACCTTCGACGTTTTATAAGAGCACCGACGTCAATACATAATCCCCCACGAGTATGAGCACTGACGACAAGACCACCGCCTCCGTCGTCGCGCTCCCGAGCCCCTCGGCGCTCTGTCTCGTGTAGAACCCTTTATAGCAGCAGACCCAACTGATGATCAGCCCGAAGCTGATCGACTTGAGAATGCCGCCGTAGACGTCTTTCCATTCCACGGCCGATTCAACCGAGTTCCAATAGGCTCCTTCGCTGACACCCAACAAATCCACTCCGACGAGGGAGCCGCCGTAGATACCAACCACATCGAATATGGCCACGAGCAACGGCACCCCGAGCACACCGGCCACCAATTTCGGTGCGATCAGATATTGCAGCGGATTGATCGCCATGGTATCGAGCGCATCGATCTGCTCCGTGATTCGCATGATGCCGATTTCAGCGGTCATGGCCGATCCCGCCCGCGCCGTCACCATCAAGGCAGCCAACACCGGTCCCAACTCCCGGATCATGCTCAACGCCACCGCGGAGCCCAACAATCCTTCAGAACCGAATTTCCGCAAGGTGTAATAGCCCTGAAGCGCCAGCACCATCCCCGTAAACGCTGCGGTGAGTACGACGACAAAGGTGGATCGATACCCGATGAAGTGGAGCTGCTTCATGAATTGATAAAATCGAAACGGAGGTCGCATCAGCCAGGCAAACGACGACAGGACAAATAAGAGCATGCGACCCATTTCCTGAACGCTCGTGACTGCCCATGTACCCAGCCGTGCAATTGCGCTCGTCATCAATTACCTGGATGATTGAAGAGATTCGTGGTCGGTTTCGACATAGCGTTGAAACCACTCCGTCAGCTGATCCGCTGCCAGCCGGCTCTGCTTCCGCAGCCGGTTGAGTCCCGCAAGGCTGGAAGGGGTGCTGATGAGCGACTGCATCCCTTTCATCCAGCCAGTGGGCCTGAGAAACCGATTGAAGTCAAGAGGAAGGTCTTCATCCACCAGATCGGAGACCGCCCGTATGATCACCATGGGCAGGCTTCGCTCCTTCGCCGCCGTAGCCAACACGGCACTTTCCATATCGAGTCCGGTCGCGTCAGTCAGACGGTGCAGCTTGCGTTTCTCCTGCGCCTTCCACACCACCGTTTCCGATGATACGACTGTTCCGACTCTCGCAATCGACCCCATACTCTCTGCAACCACGAGAAGTCCCGCTCGTATTGCCTCATCACAGAGCACTCGATCACTCCCGACCGTCCAGGCCTCCCCGCCATGCACAGAAAACACCTCGGTGCCGACGATAAGGTCTCCCACCTGTGCCGGTACGAGCGCGCATGCAAAGCCCGTGGACATGACCCGCGACATGGGCTGAGCCTTCAAAATCTTTCTCGCAACGGCGCCGGCAGAAGCTGGGCCGACACCGGTCCGGATAAGCCAATACGTGCGATCCCCTCGCTGTCCAATATGACAGCGGATTCCGTCGACTGTCGCAACACGATCTGTCTCGAGGGCGCGGCGAACGGCCTGGATTTCCCAGCTGGTCGCAGCAAAGATGGCGATGGAATTCACCGCTGTTCTTGAGAGGGATTGCCCCGCGCCACGGGATGACGCCGGCGGGCCGTTCAATGATCGGCTCGATGACACCCGGACGCGAGAGCCTGCTGCCGCATTTCATCGGCCCGCATCTTCCCTCTCGTCCGTAGATTCCGGTACATGGCCAAGGCCCACAACGGAAAATATTGACAGTACCAATGGTAGCGGAGGTAAAACACCCGAGGAAATCCAGTGCCTGTATGGCGAACCTCTTCCCACGATCCATCTTTCAGTTGGTGACGGAGAAGATACTGGATACCGCGAGCGACACTGAAGGCATCAGTCATGCCGGCCGACATGAGTCCCATGATGGCCCAAGCAGTTTGAGAAGCCGTACTCTCTCCCTTTCCACTCCATGCAGGATCGGCGTAAGACATGCACGACTCACCCCATCCGCCATCGGGATTCTGCTTCGACTCGAGCCAGGCGACCGCGCGACGAATAGAGGGCTCCTCGAGATCCACTCCGATCGCACGGAGACCGGCCAGAACGGACCAGGTGCCGTAAATGTAATTGACACCCCATCGACCATACCAACTCCCGTCGGCTTCCTGCTCTCGTTTGAGGAACCGGAGGGCCGGAGCCACAGCTGGGTGCGTCTGATCGTAGCCCAACGCGGCAAGCATCTCGAGACAGCGGCCGGTCAAGTCGGATGTGCTCGGGTCGAGCAAGGCATGATGGTCGGCGAATGGAATATAGTTAAAAACAACCCGATTGTTGTCCTTGTCGTAGGCACCCCACCCACCATCAGACCCTTGTATGGCGAGAACCCAATTCGCTCCCCGCTGGATGGATTCCCGCACGTCGGCGGTCTGGGCCATCCGAACTTTCGACAGTGCCATCAACACCACGGCCGAGTCATCCACATCGGGGTAGAACTCGTTTTCGAACTGGAAGTACCAGCCTCCCGGCTCTGCATTGGGAGACGAAAACTTCCAATCGCCGATCGTCTTCGTTTGCCGGGAGAGCAGATATCCAGCCGCTTTCAGAAGAGATGGGTGATCCTGCGGCATACCGGCTTCTATCAGGGCGTTCATCAGCAATGCCGTGTCCCAGATGGGAGAGTGGCAGGGCTGAAGATGCAGTGTTTCGACACGCTGATCGCCGATTGATACCGTCTCGCAGACTTCCAGCGCTTCGATTTCGTGAAGCGCCTTGCTCAGCAATGGATCATCGACCTGATAGCCGAGACAGCGAAGGGCTACGACCGAATTCGCCATGGCCGGATAAATCGCTCCCAGCCCACCGATACCCTTGATGTGTTCCAACATCCAGGTGACGGCTTTTTGCAAGGCCCTTTCCCGTAACCAGCTTAAGGGCATCCGGTCGTACAGTTTCAGCACCCTGTCCAACTGGATGAAGAAATTATGCGACGTGAACCAGCGTCGATCTTTGTTGAATGGTGGTACGTCTCGATACTGAATCTGCGATCGAGGTACGACATAGAGCTCGTCGATGCCCTGCTCCCTGGGAATACGGCAGGCAGGCTGATTCGCAAAGACCACGAGCAGGGGAATCAATACCGCGCGCGACCAGTAGGAAATGGCATAAATGCTGAAGTAGAACCGCTTCGGCAGGAGCATAATCTCGGGAGGCATGCTCGGGATGCCTTTCCAATCGTATTGCTCAAACAAGGCGAGCGTTATTTTCGTAAAGACGTTTGCGCACACGACGCCGCCCATCGCCAGAATACGATCACGGGCCCGAAGCATGAACGGCTCGCTCGCCGAAATGCCGCTCAACTTCAAGGCGAAATAGGCCTTCACAGAGGCGCTGATCTCCGCAGGCCCTCCGTAGAAAATCGGCCAGCCGCCATCGGGCAATTGCATGGCACAGAGATAGCGGACCGCCTTACGCTCGCGCTCGGGATCGACACGATCCAGAAATCGCCGCAGCATGAGGTATTCAGCAGTCAGTGTGGTATCGGCTTCGAGTTCTGCAACCCAGTACCCTTCCGATGCATGTTGTCTGGACAGCAGCCAGGCCTGACTGCGCCGGACCGCGTCGTCAAGCGCATCCACTTGACTGATCGTATGGCTGACGGGGCGACGTGTTGCGGTGTCAACCAGCGTCGAGAGCACGGGCTTGTCCGAGACCAGGCGCAGCGGTGGAACGTTGGACAGATCGGGCGCCAGCTCCAGCTTCTCCGAAACGGAGACAAAGAAGCCATCGGACAGGCGGTCCAGCAACGTTCGAATCAGCTTCATCGTATCAGTCTGTGGAAAACTGTGGGTGGATAGAACAATTCGGGCAACCCGTTTGCCTCAGAATCCTGCGCCATGAGCAGCATGGGGATGGATCTGCCCACTTGGGGTATATAGCAGACCGCTTACACGGACGTCAAGAAACCAAACGACGGAAGCCCTCTGAAGTACGAACGTTTTAGCTTATTCGGTCTACTCAGGCCGGCTGCAGACTGCCTAGTCGGACTGAGACGATTTTCGAGATACCAGGCTCCTCCATAGTCACTCCAAACAACGAGTCTGCGATCGCCATCGTCTGCTTGCTGTGGGTAATAACCATGAATTGTGCACCTTCGGAAAGTTCACGCAGGACGCCGGTAAACCGCCCGATGTTCTCTTCGTCCAGCGGGGCGTCGATTTCGTCGAGAATGCAGAACGGCGTCGGTCTGATCAGAAAACTTGCGAACAGCAGGGCCATCGCCGTCAGCGTTTTTTCGCCGCCCGATAGCATCGTGATACTCTTCAAGCGTTTACCCGGCGGTTGCACCACGATATCCACTCCCGGTTCCTGAGGTCCGCCCCCTTCTGCAGTCTCATCAGGTTGCGACTCGACCAGCCGGAGTTCGGCCCGGCCACCGGGGAAGAATTTCACGAACACCTCGCTGAATTTCTGTTGGAGTTCGGCAAAGGTGGCGGCAAACATGTCTTTGGTCGTGCGGTTGATCCGCTGGATGATTTCTTTGAACGAGCCGATGGAGGTGGAGAGGTCCTGTTCCTGCGTCGTCAGAAATCGATACCGTTCATCCAACTCCTGATACTCGTGTATGGCCGCCAAATTGATCGGCCCCAGGCGGTCGAGCTTCTCGCGGATTTTCCGCAGTTGCTCCCGTAAGGCCGGCTCATCGACTGCCGAAGGCTCCGCCGACGTCGGCAATTTCCCGGGAGCCGGCTGATCGCATGTCATCTCCGCGACCGGTGCATCGAGCAACGTTGCAAGATCGACCTGGTAGGTTCCCAGGAGTGTAGATTCGACGGCTCCCAACTGCATCCGAACTTCCGCTTTCCGGACCTCCACCGCCATACGGGATTCACGAAGAGCCGACAGTGCGCGCCGAACGTCCTCCTGCCGGGAATCGAGTCGCTGCGCTGCCGCCATTTCCTCCGCCTGCTGCTCCTGGGCTTTGACCAACCGGGCCCTTGCCTGATCCGCCGATTCACCGAGCGCTTGACAATGAGCCTCTTGCCTCTCACGTTCAACCCGGCTCTGATCGATCGAGGCCGTAAGCCCTTCAACATGCCGTGTCAACGTCTCGATGCGTGCCTCGGTCTCCTGCTGCTGTTGCCGAATCCGCTGAAGATCGTGACGACGATGCTCGCGAGTCGTGCGGATTTCCTGCGCCGCCAACTGAGCCTCTGTAAACCGATGCTGAAGTCTCTGCATGTCATGGTCGAGTTGAATCAGCCGCTCGCGCACACGATTGAGCCCGGCCTCCTGGCCGGCCTTCTCCGCCACCCACTGCGCAAGTTGCGCTTCGCTGGACCGCGTTTCCAGGTTGAGTTGCTGCACTTCTACCGAACCCCGTTGCGCATCGTTCAACAAAGTCTCGATCCGCCGGTTAAGATCTCCCAGCACCTGCTGAAGTCCAGCTTCGTCCTTCCGCAGTGAGAGTTCCTGCATTTCAGCGTCACGCAAAGATTCCACGAGTTGCCGGTCCTGCTCGCGCAAGTCCTGAACCTTCATCAGCAATCGTTCACGTCGTTGCTTTTCTGCTTCGACATCCCCCGTGAGAGACTTCTGCTGAACTTCCAAGCGCTGCACCTCTCTACGCCGTTGCAGCAAACCTCCCGTCGCACTGACTTGCCCACCGGTCAGCACTCCGGCCGCGTCCAAGATTTCTCCTGCACGTGTCACAAGGATGGGCCCCTCAACCGCCTCGCAGAGCTGCTGTTCCCATAGCACCCTAGCGTCTTCGAGGGTATCGACCAACACAATTCGATCGAATAGATAATCACGGGCTGCTTCACGCCGCCCCTCCACCTGGATCAGATCGACTGCACGTCCGATCACACCGGTCTGCCCCTCCATCGCAGGCCACCACGGACAAGACGCCGGATCCTGAGGCGTCCAGCGAGGGTGCTGCGGGATGAATGTGCCCCGCCCCAGGTCTTTCTCTTTGAGAAACTCGACCGCCTCGCAAGCAGCTGATGGATCGTCGACGATCCATCCCCTGACTCGTTCGCCCAAAATCGCTTCCATCGCACGATCCCATCCGGCAGGCACGACCAGCCATTCGGCGATGGCGTCTCGAACGCCAGTACAAGTCTTGAGCGCGGTCGACCCTTCGTCGCCGCACCGCCCGTAGCCCATATCTTCTTGCAGCACGCCTTGCAACGCTCGAAGATGAGAGTCCACTGCGGCCAACTCTTCCGACTGACGAAATACCGACCGGTCGACCTCGGCTAACTCGGCAGACGTGCGCTCAATCTCTTCTTCGATGCCCTGCTGCTGCCGGCGAAGGTCGCCCACCAATTGCTCCGCCTCTTGGAAAGCCAGTTGGAGCGCCTGGCGTGCATCCGATGCCGATACGTGCTGCTGGCGAAAGTCTTCCCGCTCACGAGCCGACCGGCCTTCACGATCCTCCGCCTCCCGAATCCGAGCGGTCAATTGCGTCAGGCTTTGCTCAGTATTCGCAACCAACACCGCCAGGTTGAGGACGTCCACACGCCCTCGTTCCTCCTCAGCCAAGGCCGCTGTTCGTTGTTGGACTAATTCTTTCATCTCTCGATCAAGCGTCTCGAACACCTGCTCCCGCTGCACACATTCACGCTCGAACACGGCCAAGGCGTCTTCAAGAGCTGCGGCTTCCGTTGCGCTCTGTTTCTGTTCCTGAGCGAGACGCTCGAGTTCCTGCCTCTCCTGGCTCTGTTGCTGCGCATAGAGCTCCTCTCGATTGCGCTCGACTTCTGTGGCCGTCAACGCCCGCGCCTGTTGCTGTTCAACCTTGGACAGTCCCTCCCGCTGTTGATCGATGGTCTCGCCCGTCTTGGCTATGGTCAACTTGATCCGTTCAAGGTCCGCCGATAAACGAGCCAGTTCGGCAGATTTTTGGAACTCTTGGTCCCCCAATGACTGTAACTCCGAATCCACTTCTTTGATCGCGCTTCGGAGAGCGCGGTACTCACCGGTCAGCAACTGAATTTCCAGTGACTTGGCCTCTTGCTGCAACGCCTGATAGGACCGCGCCTGTCGGGCTTGGCGATCAAGAGAATTCAATTGCTTTTTGACCTCGGCAATGATGTCTCGGACCCGCAAGAGGTTTTGTTGCGTTGCATCCAACTTGCGCAAGGCCTCAGCTTTCTGCTTCTTGTAGCGAACGATACCGGCGGTTTCCTCGATCAATTCACGCCTCTCTTGTGGTGACGCGTTCAGGATCTGATCGATTTGCCCCTGCGCGATGACCGTGTGTCCTTTAGTCCCGGCCCTGGTATCCAGCAGGCTGCTCCGGACATCCTTCAACCTGCAGGCGATTTTATTGATGAAGTATTCACTGTCGCCATTCCGGTAGAGGCGGCGGGTGATCATCAGTTCTTGGTACTCAGACAGCCGGCTCGAAAGATTGGACAGCGGGTCCAGATTGATCCGGTCCAACCCGCTGATCACGAGCGACACTTCGGCCAACCCGAGAGGCTTCCGCATTTCTGTCCCGTTAAAAATCACATCCTCCATCTTTTCGCTTCGCAGAGCCTTCGTACTCTGCTCACCGAGTACCCAAAGAATCGCATCAACAACGTTGCTTTTCCCGCTTCCGTTCGGTCCGACAATGGCAGTCACGCCATCGGGGAAATCGATTCTTGCTTCCTCGAACGACTTAAACCCTGTCATTTCAAGGGATTTCAAATACATCGATGGCTCCTTCTGTAGCGTGCCTCAGGCTGTCATAGAGACTCTTGTCAGCAAAGAGAACGGTTGGTTTTCTAGCACAGGCCTTGGGAGAAAATCAAAGAAAAATACTGCCGGTGGTAGGCATAAGAAGAGAAGCTACAACATTTAGGGAAAGATCGGTCCAACCGATGCGGTTATCCCACCTGGACTCCAACGGATTTATGAGACGACTCAATGGAGATCAATTCCTTTGGAAGGAGAAACTCGACATCTTCTTCGATGACCGTCAGATCCCGAACTTCCGCAGTTCCAAATGTTTTGAGCACCGTCACGACTTCTTCGACCAGAACTTCCGGTGCTGAAGCTCCGGCTGTGATCCCGACTGCTTCTACGTTCGTGAGCCAGGCAGGGTTAATGTCGGATGCGGCATCGATCAAGTAGGAGGCGATTCCGCACTGCTCCCCTAACTCACGGAGACGGTTGGAGTTCGAGCTATTCGGAGATCCGATGACGAGAATGACATCGACCAGCTTGGAGAGTTCTTTCACCGCATTCTGGCGGTTCTGCGTCGCGTAACATATATCCTCCTGGTGCGGCCCCTTGATGCGCGGAAACCGCTTATGGAGGGCGCCGACGATGTCCCGGCACTCGTCGACGCTGAGCGTCGTCTGCGTGACATATGAGAGGTCGCGAACGTTATCGACCTGCAGCTTCTCGACATCGGCTACTGAGGATACCAGGTGGAATTTGTCCGGGATCTGTCCGAGCGTTCCGATGACTTCGGGGTGACCGGCATGACCGATCAAAATGAGATCATACCCCTGCGTATAGTCACGATTGACCTCGTTATGCACTTTGATGACCAACGGGCAGGTGGCATCGATCACATGCAACCGCCGCCGATTCGCCTCTTCCCAAACCGACTTGGCGACCCCGTGCGCACTGAAGATGACCACCGAACCTTCCGGCACCTCTCCCAATTCCTCTACGAACACGGCGCCCTTTGCACGGAGCGAGTTTACGACATGCCGGCTATGGACGATTTCATGTCTGACATAGATCGGCGCTCCATATTTTTTCAACGAAAGGTCGACGATGTCGATCGCCCGGTCAACTCCGGCACAAAACCCCCGTGGATTGGCGAGATAGATCTTCATAGCGTCCCCGTCTCCTGAATTCGGTGCAGGACAACTTTCTTGCTTGCATACTCAGGCATTACCGGCATCCACCTTACGTCAGCGCGGTGGGCCCCGTCAACACAATTGGGCCGGAGTTCTTTTCTCCGCCTGTCTTGACACGATGCCTTCTCCCTCGTAGGCTCAAACAATCAACTATGCCAAGCCCCGCCATCAAGAAAATCCTCGTCGTTGAAGATGAGCACGACATTCTCCAGCTGATTAAACTGTACTTGGAGAAAGAAGGCTTTCGGACCGCATCCGCCAGGACCGGCATGGAGGGCCTCCGTTCAGTGAAACAGGAGAAACCCGATTTGGTCGTGCTCGACTTGATGCTTCCCGAGATCGACGGTCTCGAGGTCTGCAAGCGCCTCCGATCGGCTCCTGAGACCGCAATGCTCCCCATCATCATGTTAACCGCGAAGGCTGAGGAATCGGACACCATCGTTGGGCTGGAGCTGGGAGCTGATGATTATGTCACCAAACCCTTCAGCCCCAAAACTCTGGTAGCTCGCATCAAGGCTCTCTTTCGACGGCTGGAGCGGAAACCGGACGACAGCCCCTCCTACTATCGTTACGGTCATCTCGTCATGGATCTCGCGCGACACGAAGTCACCGTGAAAAAACTGGAAGTTCCACTCACGGCAAAGGAGTTCGGTCTGCTCGAACATCTCTTGCGCAATCCTGGCAGAGTTTTGACACGAGACGTCCTCCTCAATACTGTCTGGGGATACGACTACTACGGAACAACGCGAACCGTCGATGTCCATATCCGAAGACTCAAGCAGAAGCTCCCCTCGCTGAACGATGCGATTATTTCGGTCAAATCCCTCGGCTACAAATTAAAGGAACGTGAATCGTGAATCGTTAAACGCAAGAAATGTCCGGAAGTCTTTCAACGATTCAAGATGAACGATTAACGAAATGCGTCTCTGATGGCACTCTCCATCCGGTGGAAAGTTACGATCGGCACTCTACTGGTCCTGGTCTGCGGGTTCTTCATCGCCCGCACCCTGGCGATTCGTTCCCTTGAACAACAAGAATTCGTCCAATCGGGCCAGATACTGGAGGCTCGAGCCAGTCTCGTCGCATACGGACTACAGCCGTTTCTGGCGCAATCAGGGACGCTGGCTTCGACACCTCAACTGCAGGCAGTGGTACGGGAGCTCAGCGCGCGGGCCCTCGCACGCGTGACCGTCATCGCTCCGGACGGACGGATCGTGGCCGACAGCGACGTCTCGGATAGCGTCCTCGCCACACTTGAGAACCAGCGGGCACGACCGGAAATTCAGCAAGCCATTGCCACAGGGCGTGGAACGAATCTCCGCACCAGTCAGACAACCGGTGAGCGCACACTGTATCTGGCTGTCGGTCTGAACGCTGCGAACCAGGCGATGCCCACCGCCTTCTTAAGACTCGGCCTACCGATGACGGCGTTCGATCGTGATGTGACGAAGTTGCACCGGGATTTGGCCATCGCCTTCGGAATTGCATTCTTGATTGCCGTCCCCCTGAGTGTGTGGCTCGCTCGGAGCATCACGAAGCCCCTGTCCGATATTGCGAACGCCGCGAAGCAGTTGGCCAAGGGTGACCATCTGGTCCGGATCCGGACCGGATCGCGTGACGAAGTCGGCCTCTTAGCCGACACGCTTAATCACATGACGGACCAACTGAGAACCAAGATCGATGAGCTTTCCGAAGATCGGTCCCAGCTTTTGGCCATGCTGACCTCGATGGTCGAAGGCGTAATGGTCCTGGACCGTCGAGGTCGCGTTCTGCAAATCAATCCGGCGTTGGAACGGATGTTCGACGTCACCAGGATGGAAGCGCGTGGACACCCCTGTTCGGACGTCTTCCGGCATCCGCAGTTGGATTCATTGGTTTCAAACGTCCTCACGAAACGTGTAAACGAAGAAGATGAAATTCTTCTGCACCCAAGCGGTCGCCGCCTCCATATCGAAGCCTCGGTGACCGAATGCGAAAGAGAGAACGACGCGTGCGCGATTCTTGTCTTTCACGACATGACAGAATTACGCCGCTTGGAAATCATCCGAAAAGATTTCGTCGCCAACGTATCCCACGAGTTGAGAACCCCCCTCACGTCGATCAAGGGATATATCGAAGCATTGCTCGACGGCGCCAAAGATGATCCTGAAACCAGCGCACAATTCCTTAACATCATTCTCAAGCAAAGTGATCGGCTGAACCTGATCCTAGAGGATCTCCTCCAGCTTTCAAAGATCGAATCCGGGCAGGTCCAGTTCAAGCGAGAGCCGCTGCACATACAGGGTATCGTCGAACGGACGCTGGCCATGATCAAGCCCTTAGCGGACAAGAAGGGGCATCGGCTCGTCTCTTTCGTGGAAGACAACCTGCCCGATGTGCTCGGCGATGAAGATCGGCTGATACAAATTCTGTCCAACTTGCTCGATAACGCCGTCAAATACACCCCTGAGAAAGGAACCATCACCGTGGCGGCCCACCCGGTTTCCGACAATGCCGAACAGCCTGCAGTGGCCACGGCTGTGGAGCTGAGCGTGACCGATACCGGCATGGGAATTCCTGAAATGGATCGCCCGCGCGTATTCGAACGATTCTATCGGGTCGATAAAGCCCGCTCGCGTGAGTTGGGCGGAACAGGGCTCGGATTGGCGATTGTCAGACACATCGTAGAGGGTCTTGGCGGGCGGGTGTGGGTCGAAGCGAATGCTCCGACCGGTAGCCGCTTTGTCGTCCGCCTACCGGTCCAACAAATCGGTCATCCGACCGGCTGACAGGATTTGAAATAAGCGAAACGGGTGGAACTAGCGGGAAAAGCTCTGCAGGATTCCCGAATCGCTATTCGTGAAACGTGAATCGGCTATTACCGGTTAATGATTAACGTCTTTGGCTGCAGGTCACGCAAGTTTCGCTTCTCACGCTCGTCTCGCGCATGTCACCATCGAACCAGCCCTGCTGCCCATGTGACGCCGCCGCCAAAACTTCCCAACACCACGTTGTCTAAAGGCAGAATTCTCTTCGAACGGACCGCATGGTCGAGCGCGATCGGCAATGACGCCGACGACGTATTACCGAACCGCTCGATCACGGAGCAGACTCGTTCAGGCGAAACCCCAAGCCGCTTTGTGAGCTGGTCAAGAATCCGCCCGTTGGCCTGGTGCAATATTACCTGAGCAATATCCTGCACGTCCACGCTGAATTCCTTCAATATCTCGCGGATCGTTTGGTCCAATCGCCTGACCGCCAGACGAAACAGGGGCGCGCCTTGCATCCGCAATGTATGGCTCCTCGCCTCGACTGTGCCAGACGTTGTCGGTTGGCGCGACCCACCTGCGAAAATCGTAATCAGGCCATGCCGGGCACCGTCCGCATGGAGACGGATCCCCAAGACCCCTTGGCTCAGCTGGCCCGCACCTGGCTCGCCCCGCAACACAACTGCACCGGCCCCGTCGCCGAACAGAAGAGCCGTATCGCCATTGGCAGGATCGATGGAACGGGATTTCACTTCCGAAGCCACTACCAAACACGTCTTGACCTGCCCGCTTCGGATCATCACATCGGCCATCGAGAGCCCATAGAGAAAACCCGAACAGGAAGCCGCTACGTCAAAGGCCGGTATCGCAGAACACCCGAGCATTCGCTGAACGTGACAGGCGGTGGAAGGAAAGACCGTATCGGGAGAGGTCGTCGAAAGCACGATCGCCTCCAGTTCAGAAGCCGGGAGTCCGGCAGCATCAAGAGCCGCTCGAGCCGCTTCCACCGCAAGATCGGAAGAGGCTTGGGACACAGCAGCCCTGCGCCGCTCCTGGATGCCTGTTAAACGGGTGACGGCCGCCGGCGCAATGCCCAGGGAGACTCCCGCCTCGTGATTCGACACCACTCGTTCGGGGAGGTATGAGCCGGTTCCGACAATTCTCGTTCGTATCATACGTCTGAATACTGTGTGATCCGCGGCAAGGCAGTTCGGCGGGATTATAGGTCCCGTTGCTGCATGGGTCAACTTAATGGAGCCGGAATCTTGCATTCAGACGAGGCTCCTGCTACATTTTCCGGCAGTGATGGCACCCTATCCCGCTATGTTGGCTACCTTGCCGCGCGACACAGTAGCCGTGGGCCTCTGTGTCGCGATGCTATCCGTCATCACCGCCTGCTCCGGCACACCCAAGAATCAAGGTACGGCAAAGAAAGCCCTAAGCGGTACCGACGAGCAGATTTTCTTGGGTGATACGATCAAGAAGAACTACGATCCCAACGTCATCATGAAGCGAGGAGAGGCTTACTTCGAGAAAGAGGAATATGCAGAAGCCGTGGTTGAATACAACCATTTCCTCGAGCTTCATCGAACACACGTCCTGGCCTCCTATGCAATATTCCGCATAGGCGAAAGCCAGATGAAGCTGGCCAAGGGAATCCAACGTGATCCTGGACCCGTTCAGAAAGCCCTTGAAGCCTTTGAACGGTTGCGGAAAGAATTTCCGGGAAGCCGGTATGACGGCCCGGCCTTCCAGAAGATTCAAGAGTGCCACGACCTCCTGGCCCAGACGCATCTATTCGTCGGGCAATTCTATTACCGCCGGGGTTCATACCTGGCTGCCGCGCATCGTTTCGAGCAAATCATGAAACTGTACCCGGACAAGTCGGTCGCACCCGATGCCCTGTACTTTCTGGCACTCAGCTACCATGACTTGGGTGCGGACGATTGGGCCAGCGAAAAACTGATCCTGCTTGCAGAAAAATACCCGGACAGCGCACATGCCAGCGAGGGAAGAAGTCTGCTCGCGAAAATAGGAGGAGAGAAGCCGGCAACGGTACTGGCCCTCAAGACCGAACCTACCCCTCCTGCTCCTCCGCCGACTGCACCTTCATCGGGAAATCAACCGAGTCTTAACGCCGGACTGACCCCTTCAGCCCCCACTGCATCTTTCCAACTCCCTTCCGCTTCGGCTTTGAGTCAGTCGTTTGTCAGCTGCCGCCTCGGAGCCTGGTGTTGACCTAAATCCCAAGGACACCATCGGCATACAGTCAACATCTCTCAGCCTCTCGGCTTACGTTTCCGCATGGATGATGACTGACTATTGATGGAGCTACTGCGGTCAGGGCAACCGCATGGCTTGAAGCAGGAGTTCACGGGTGGAGGACTTCACGATTCCCTTGGCCCGACGATAGAACGACTGATACGTTTCTTTCCCCTGAAGAACTTCATAGTACACGTGAATCACTTCTTGATAGGGCTTCAGCAACCGGTGGCAGAGCCGTGGGAATGTATAGACGATGTCGGCCAGACGCGACGCAATTCCAAACTCGGGATATACTTCCCGTCTGATCGCCAATTCGTAGTTCCACAAACTTTCGCATCGCCCGCGCAGCTGATCGAGAACGGTCCTTGCCGCCATCTTGCCGGAAAGGATGGCGTAGTAGATGCCTTCGCCAAACATCGGATCGACGAGATGCCCGGCATCGCCCACCAGCATCACCCGACCGTTGACGAGCTCGCCAGCCCCCTCTTCCCGATCATGTTCGGTCCGGTTGCTGAATAACGGCAGAGGATGGCCGACCGGCTGTGGCACACCCCAACCTGCCAATCCTTTTTCCCCCTGCACAAATCTCTCGAAGGTCTTCTTGATACTCGACGGCTTGTTCTGAAACTCCCCTAATCCCACCGATAACCGCTCTTGCTTGGGGAAGATCCATGCGTATCCCGTCGAGCAGGCGCCGATGTCGATCACGACTCTCCCTTGACCGGGATATTGTGACGCTTGTCCAATCTCGATCTCGCTTTCTAACGTGGGTATACAAGGCAACCGCTGGCCGGGGAAGAACTGCTGAGCGACTTGACTATTAGCGCCGTCGGCGCCGATCAACACTCGGGCGCGATAGCGCCCTCGATCGGTCGTGACCTCAACGGCTTCCGTTGTGTGACGGAATGATTGCGGCTTCTCTCCTTCATGGACCTCCGTACCGACCCGTCGCGCTTGCTGAACCAGATACGCATCGAATCGATCGCGCATGACCATATAGGCGATCGGACTAGACGATTCAATCAAGACAGATTCTTGCCCTCGATATGAAAACTGAATACCGAAAACGGTGTGCTCGACGATGGATTTGAACTCCGGATCGAGCAGTTGTTCGATACGGGCCGACAACCCGCCGCCGCAGACTTTGTAACGAGGATGGACTTGCTTTTCGATGGCGAGAACGGACAGACCGGCGCGGCTCAATTCATAGGCTGCGGTGGCCCCGGCCGGCCCCATGCCTACCACAAGCGCATCGTATACTTTCACATCGGGAAGTGTGCGCATGGCGACGGCTTCGCTTGTGAGTTCTGAGGTTCTGCATGCTGAGTTCTGAGTTGTAAGTTAGACCGCGGAGATGGAGCCCAACGGTTCTAACTCAGGACTCAAATCTGAGACCTCAGAACTTGGGCAGTACTGCCCTGTGTCACTGCCCAAGGTACCAACCAATCCCATACCGCTCTAAGAAGCCGGTAATCATGGTGAGAGAATTGGCGTAGATCATGACACCCACGACGACCAGCAACACTCCGCTCACGGTAGAGACACCCCATAAATACAGACGAGCCTGTTTGAAGTAGGCCAGGAATCGATCCACTCCCAGGGCCGTGAAAAACAACGGCAACCCCAGTCCTAATGAATAGCTCATCAGTAACAGCACCCCGTTCGATGTCGACTCAGTGGTGCTGGCATACAACAAGATGGTCCCGAGCACCGGTCCGACGCAAGGGGTCCATCCGGCGGCAAACGCCACGCCGATCAAGAATGAACCGACATACCCCACCGGCCTGTTTCTAAACTGAAAACGATGCTCCATTTTCAGAAAATTGATATTCAAAATTCCCAATAAATAGAGGCCGAAGAGAACGATCACAACCCCGCCGATCCGGCGAATGTAATCCTGATAGGCAATGAACGCCTGCCCGATGAAGCTGGCCGACGCGCCGAACGCCACAAATACCGCGGAAAATCCACCGATAAACAAAAGGGCGTTGACGACAATGGCTTTCTTGAACTTCGATCGCACCGTCGAATCGGTGAGCTGTTCGATGGACAGCCCGGTGATATATGAAATGTAGGACGGCACCAGCGGAAGCACACAGGGGGAAACGAACGACAACAACCCGGCCGAAAAGGCCGCCATAAGGGAGATATTGGTGATCGATTGCGACATGGGCTAGGATTTCATCAACATCTGCACCAACTGTTGCGCCTCGGGCGCTGCCCAGTCGCGCGCGCCGAAGATCCGGTGACGGACGACACCCTGCCGATCGACCATGAATGTCATCGGAAGACTCCTAGCGCCATAGGTCAATCCCACACGATAATCGGCATCGTGGAGGATAGGAAAAGTCAAGCGATTCTCCTGCTGAAACGGCCTGGTGACCGTCGCGCCTTGTGCATCTGTGGACACGGCAAGGATCTCAAAATCCTTCCGTGAAAACGTCCGGTAGAGCTCTTCCATCGCAGGCATCTCCACCCGGCAGGGGCCGCACCAAGTGGCCCAAAAATTCAGCAACACCACTTTACCGCGCAATTCCGAAAGCGATACGAAGCGGCCTTGTAAATCTTGAAGCTGGAAGTTGGGCGCCACCTCACCTGGCTTGACAGCATTCCGCCCGGCGACCGGGAAGACATCCGGTGCCGACGCACCGCCTAACCCAATCACCGCGACTATCAGACAGAGGACTGTTCCGGCAGTCACAAGCCTCATCATCCCCTCTTCGCCTCATGATCCGATGGTTGAGTATCGAGCCAAACCAAGGATGAGACCATCATGTGCTTTGTCGATTGAGTCACACCATTCCGCTTCCGTGTATCATACTCAAACCCACATCAGCTTTCAAAATCTCTTGTGCGTGCCATTTCTGTTCCTTGTGCGTCGCGGCGCTGCACAACACCCTCAAACAGAACACATGAGCCCAAGGGAACCGTGTACCGGGCAGGCTTCAGCCACCCCACGGGGAACGAGAACACCTGCGTAAACCTGAAAAGAAACCTTTGACTATGTTGCGATGACTCAAAACGATTGTGTAGGACCAGGCGTACGTTTGCTGGTCGATCCCCCCTACCTTCGGAGGATTGGACAACGTAGGACTCATTCAGATACTATCTCACGAACTCAGCCTTTTGTCCGATCACCGATCATCTGAACCCAGAGGGGCTAATGCGACACAACTACCTGTTCACATCAGAATCCGTGACAGAAGGACATCCGGACAAGATAGCCGACCAGATCTCCGACGGAATCCTCGATGCAATCATTGCCCAAGACAAATATTCCCGAGTGGCATGCGAGACGATTCTGACTACCGGAATTGCTTTCGTAGCCGGTGAGATCTCCACCAAGGCTTACGTTGAAATTCCCGATATCATTCGTGACGTCATTAAAGATGTCGGCTACACCGACGCCTCCTGGGGATTTGACTACCACACTTGTTCCGTCCTCACAGCCATTCACCAGCAATCGAGCGATATTTCCATGGGCGTAGATTCCGGAGGCGCCGGCGACCAGGGATTGATGTTCGGCTATGCCACGAACGAAACGACCGAACTCATGCCGATGCCCATCGTCCTCGCTCATCGACTTACCATGCGGCTGGCAGAAGTCCGGAAAAAGAACATCCTGCCCTGGGTACGTCCCGATGGAAAATCCCAAGTAACTGTGGAGTATCGGAACGGAAAACCGTTGCGAATCGACACGATCGTCATCTCGACACAACATAGCCCGGACGCGACGAACAAGCAGATTGAGCGGGACATCTTGGAAAAGGTCATCAAGCCGATAATGCCGAAAGATCTGTACGACCCGGCAAGCGTGAAACACCATATTAATCCCACCGGCCGCTTCGTGGTCGGCGGTCCGATGGGCGATACCGGGTTGACCGGTCGCAAGATTATCGTCGACACCTATGGCGGCCACGGCAGCCATGGAGGCGGCGCTTTTTCAGGTAAGGACCCCACGAAAGTGGACCGGTCGGCCTCGTACATGGCACGCTACATCGCCAAGAACATTGTCGCCTCCGGGTTGGCGCAAAAGTGCGAAGTGCAGCTCGCCTATGCGATCGGAGTGGCCGATCCGGTGTCGGTCCTGGTCGACACGAAGAACACGGAAAAGGTAGCGGTCGAGAGTCTGGACAAGCTTGTGCGGAAACACTTCCCCCTAACCCCACGCGGCATCATCGACTACCTTAAGCTCCGCCGGCCGATCTTCAGAAAAACTGCGTCGTATGGACACTTCGGCCGGAGCGAGCCGGAATTCACCTGGGAAAAGACCGACAAGGCTAGAGTCTTGCGCAGAGACGCAGGCCTCTAAATGGAAGGCTAAGGCCAGGTTACGGGTAAGCAAACGAAGGCTCAGGCTTAGGATCGAGGGTTGAGTTTTTGACTCAGCCTCGGCCTTAACCTGAGCCTTCTTTTCGACAAGGAGGAAATCAGTGGAATACGATGTGAAGGATATTACTCTGGCAAATCAGGGCAAACTCAAGATCGAATGGGCCGAAGCCACCATGCCGGTGCTGCGGCTCATCCGCAAACGATTCAAGCGGCAACAACCGTTCAAGGGCCTGCGGGTGGCGGCCTGCCTCCACGTCACAACCGAAACCGCCAATCTGATGATCACCTTGAAGGGCGGCGGCGCCAACGTCCGGCTCTGCGCGTCCAATCCGCTCAGCACGCAAGACGACGTCGCTGCCGCATTGGTCCAACACGAAGGCATTCCCACATTCGCTATCAAGGGCGAAGACAACGCGACCTACTATCGCCATATCGAATCAGCCATTACCCACCAACCCCATATCACGATGGATGACGGCGCGGACGTCGTGTCGCATCTCCACTCCAAACGTACCGACCTCTTGCAGAACGTCATCGGCGGCACCGAAGAAACGACAACCGGTGTGATTCGGCTGCGCAGCATGGCGGAAAAACAGGTCCTCAAATTTCCGGTCATTTCCGTCAACGATGCCGATACCAAACACATGTTCGACAACCGCTACGGCACGGGCCAGTCCACCATGGATGGCATCGTACGGGCGACAAACCGCCTGGTCTGCGGCTCCGTAGTCGTGGTCGTGGGGTACGGATGGTGTGGGCGAGGCATCGCCATGCGTGCCAAGGGCATGGGCGCCGATGTCATCGTGACCGAAGTCGATCCGTTAAAAGGCCTGGAAGCAGTCATGGACGGCTTCCGCGTGATGCCGATGGAACAGGCGGCCCCGGTCGGAGACTTCTTCGTTACGGTGACCGGCAATCTCAAAGTCATTCGCGGAGAACACTTTGCCGTCATGAAAGACGGTGCCATTGTTTGCAACAGCGGCCACTTCAACGTGGAGTTGGACATTCCTGCGCTTGAAAAATTGAGCAAAAAACGAAAGATCATTCGTACTGGTGTCGAACAGTTCACGCTTCGCAAGAACGGCCACCGCGTGAGTCTGCTCGGCGAAGGCCGGCTCGTGAACCTCGCCACCGCCGAAGGGCATCCTTCCAGCGTGATGGACATGAGCTTCGCCAACCAGGCCCTGAGCGCTGAATACATCGTGAAGAACCACAAGACGCTGGAGAAAAAAGTCTACCCCGTGCCGCCGGCCATCGACAAGGAAATCGGGCGGCTCAAGCTGGCAGGCATGGGCATCGTGATCGATGAACTGACGAAGGAGCAGAAGAAGTATCTCGCATCCTGGGAAATGGGGACTTGATGGTGTGATAGGGCTATCCCGCCCTGCTCAAGCGCTCCGGCTCGACCGCACTACGTGTCGCATCTGGCTGGCCTGCGGAACTCGCTGGCTCCAACGCGATGCACGAACCCGGCTTCGAACAGTCCTCGGCCTCCGCTTCGCGGACCATATCTGCTCACTAAGTCGCGGTACCCTTCGCCTCCGCCACCGCTTCACAACCCAACGAGCCTCGCTCCACCGGGATTGACGAGACATGTCGAAGCCCCGTACCTCCAACTGGAGGACAAAGAACACCCCCAATTGGCAAGGAAGGTAAACAATGAGGGGGGCGTTCTACCGGACGTCCTGAAAGAAGGCGCGAGGCAACACCGGGAGCCGGAATTCGACGTGGAGAATGATGAGGAGAACACGGACAAAGCTGCGCCAGATGCCCATCTTGAGAAACTTTCTGGCGTCGGTCACAACGGATGAAGATAGGATGAGAGGGTTCGTGACCTTGATGAGTTTCTCACAGAAGGCGACGTCTTCCAGAATACGCACGCTGGGAAAGCCACCGAGCCGTTCGAACAACGCGCGGCGAACAAAGAGGGCCTGGTCGCCATAGATAATCCGGCTGCGGATGCAGCGGAAATTGTCCAGGAACGAGATCAGCTTGAGCCGCCAATCGTCGCCGGAGAACTGATGCATGAATCCACCGGCTTGGACGGTCTGGTCCACCCCCATCTCGTTCAGGCTCTGAATCGCCCCTGTGGGTAAAACCGTATCGGCATGGAGAAAGAGCAGCCAGTCGCCGCTCGCCTGTTTTGCCCCGGTATTCATTTGCGAGGCGCGACCTTTGAGAGCGGTGAGGAACTGAAATGACTTGAGTGCTGAGTGCTGAGTGCTGAGAGTGAATTCCTGAACAACTTCGCGCGTGCGATCCGTGCTGCCGCCGTCAACGACAATGACTTCGAAGTCGCCACGCTGACGGAGCAGTGCACCCAACGTGTGCGGGAGCGCCTTCTCTTCGTTGTAGGCCGGGATGACGACGGAAACCATCGTTCCTTCTTCCGCTATATGCTATCTGCCATCAGCCATGCGCTCTCGTTTCAACCAGCCACTCCGGCAGAAACTTCCGCAGATCGTGCGCCCAGGCCGTGGGGTCTTCGGCAATCGATTCGAAGAGCCCGCTCAATGTCAGCACCATCTGATCGGTCAACGCGAGATAGTTGAGCGCGAGATGGCGTAACGTCTCTGCATCGATCTGTCCGGCGACCATCGCCCGTTCGAGCACGCGCCGGCCGAATCCATGATGCGCCTCTTCTTGCTGGAGCAACACTCTCCGCAGCCGACCGAACGGCGCGGCGCGCTTGACCAATCCGTCCTCGATGCGGCTCAGAATCGCTTCGCCCAGTCCTTCAAGAATGACCTGTTCAGCCAGAAATGTTTCCAGCACATCCTGTCGGGTCAGCGCATCACTGACAAGGCTCCGGTACTCTTCCAACGGGGGCAGAAACGACGCATCCCCGAGATGTTTCGGGGCCAGCCAGGCAATGGCGCCTTGAAACACGATGGCATGCGCGGTTTCCTGGCGGGCCTGGCGGAGGAGAAATCGACGCGACTCAGAATCCGAGACCAAGGCAGCCTGTGCCTTGGAACATTCACTCGCCAACCGCTCACCCTGCTCAAGAAACGTCAGCAGGCGTGCGATCGGCACCTTTTCATCAGGATGCACCAGCATGGGAGCGCTCCATGGGCGGGATGCCGTTCAGACTCCAATCATACTCGAGATACTCGATGCGGTAGCCAGGCTGAGTCAGCTCCTTCGCCAATTCTGGATCATCGACGTACCGAGCAATATAGGCCGGCACTGATCCGGCGGCGCCGGCGAAATCTCTTTCGAACCACTCAAAGATCATCGAGAGCGAGGCCGTTTTCTGCGCGCGATCGAATCGATTGCGTGTGGGATCGTTGATGAACGCCCTGGCGGCACGATCAAGCTGACGATCGAGTTGATCCGGTTGATAGGCCCAGGGCTGGAGCTTCGGACAGGATGCGGATGCACAGACAATGGCAAAGTGTATCAACGGCTCACGGAATTGCTCGATCAATACGCGCCGCTCAAGGTCGTAGAGATTGATCGCCGCACCGCCGACCCGATAGTCCCGACCGATGAAATAGCGATACCGCCCCCAGAGCGTCGTTGGCGAATAGTGGTCCAGGATGCCCTTCACAGCAAACGCGTTGTAGGCGTTGATCCAGAACGCCAATTGATCCTGCCGCCGTGCCAGCCCTGTCGGATCGATACGATTCAGGTCCCTCAGGTACTCGTCGAGCTTGCCCTCGGCCTGTATAGCTGGATAGTCCACCTGCCCATCGCGGACGTGTGCCTGGACGATGTGTTCCCAGACCTGGTGAGACACCCGATCGGGTGGAATAGGATCGACCGGCTGAAAGGTTCGCAGCCCACTTGAACAGCCGGCCAGGGTGAGGAACAGGAGGGCCACGCCGAGCCAACGACTCATCAGAGGTCCCCGTGCGAAGTGAGCGACCGGAACGTGCGTAGCGCCACGATCGGATGACGCAGAATCGTGCCGACGACGCGGCCGTCGAGCCGGTTGCACGACGAGTGATCAGAACAGATTATAATCGCCCCTCGGTCGAATCGCTCCAGGATCTCACTCAACGACGATTCCAGCAGGTTTCCGACGGAAGGAAACGCCAGACAGGGAGACACGTTTCCCGATGCATCGATCGCAATACTGTACCGTCCGGCATCGCAGGGTTCTAATTTCTGCCCGCGCAACCAGCTCGCATTGTCTTCGACAAACTTCCGGAAGTACCCGGCCGGAATCAACTCGTCGTTGAGAAGCCCGCTGAAGACTGCGGCTGCGCTCGATCGATCGTACATGAGCAGTTCATCCGGCTTGCCGTAGAGTCCGACGTTCCAGTGGTAGGCGCCGACGACCGGGAGGAACCCCTGCTCGCGCGCGAATCGGACGATCGCCGGCGTCTCGGCTCGATTGACCTCGCTGACAATGCAGGTGAGAAATTTGGGATGAGGAAACTCTCTCAAAAGTGCGAGGCCCGCCAAGACCTGCCCCAACTGATCAGCGCCGCGAATGCGTTGGTACGTGATTCGATCCAACGTGTCCAGGCTCACGGAAATCGCCAGCGGCAATCGACTCAGTCGATCGACAAGCTGCGGCGTGATCTTCGTGCCGTTCGTAATCAACGTGAGGTGAAAGCCGATCCCTGAGAGATCTTCGAGGATCTCTGGCACATCACGTCGCAACAACGGCTCGCCTCCCTGCACCAGCACAAACCGCACACCGTCACGATAGAGACGGGAAAAAACACCCAGAATTTCTTCCCGTGTCATCTCGTATCGGCCGACATTGAGCGGCAGATCGCAGTACCCGCAAGCAGAGTTGCACCGTAGATTCACCTGAAACGTGGCCAATACGGGCTGACCGGCCCAGAGATTGCTGAAGGGTCTGAGCGATTGGCTCAGGCCGGTGAAGGACGCGGCGTTCATCGATCATCACATCGGCATGTACGGCTATATTTGGACAGGATCATGCCCTGTTTTTCTGTTCTTTTCGCATTTCAAGGACATGTACCCACCAGCTCTTCTAACCTATCGAACCTCCTTGATCAATGATCAATCTCGTAGGAGGTGTAATCCACAATTCCGTTTGGTCTCCTGGCTATCATTTAACTCGTGGTATTTGTCCCTTTACGAAGGCTCGGATAGCAGACTTCGTATCAGTTGTTCCGTTTCGTGGTAGCCGCCTTCTCCGATACGCACGTACCGAATGATGCCCTGTTTGTCGATCAGATACATCGCCGGCCAGTAGCGGTTGCCATAGCGATTCCACGTCGAAAAATCGTTATCGATGGGGACCGGAAAGCGGATGTTGTGTTCTTCGAGGTACTGCTTACCTTCGTAAGGGCCCGTTCGTAGGAGAACTCGGGCGAATGCACGCCGATGACCACGAGCCCTTTGTCCGCATACTTCTGATGCCACTGTTTGACGTAGGGCTCGAGATTCCGGCAGTTGTAGCAGCCGAAGGTCCAGAACTCGACCATCACGACTTTGCCCTTTAGGTCCGACAGATGCAACGGCGCGCTGTTCAGCCATGTCTCGCTGATAATGTTCGGCGCCGGGTTGCCGACCAAGGCATCCGCCGATTCAAGAAAAGTCCAGGCTGCCAGCAGAATACCAATCACCATTCCCAACCATCGATAGGAGTATTGCGTTTTTCGCGGCATGACTACCCTTTCGGAATTGTAATGACCGGGGTCTTCACGTTGTTCACATCAGTGACCGTCATTTGATACAGATTGGCCAGGACCGCGAAGGCTTCCTGATTCCAACTGGGCACCATCCCTTCGCTGATCGGAAATTTCCGAATGGAGTAATACTTCCCTTCAAACTCGACCTCGAACTCGGCGTCGTTCAGCGGTGACGAGGATTCTTCGATCTCCAGCACGTGAGCCGGATTCCGGTTTACCGGTCCAGTCCGGGGATCCGGATCGACATGGTACCCCGCATCTTCGGAGATCCCGCGGGCGACAAATGAGATAATCGCGTTGAAGCTGCGGAGCAGAATAAACCCCTTCAGCGGATACTCGCCTCCAGAGAAGCCTGGTCGGATATCAACAAACACATGATCAGGAGGGAATCGTTCAATCTCTGCATTGAGGCGCTTGCGTTCGTCGTTGCCGAGCCTCTTGAGATCGTAGTTCGTAATCGCCAAACGGCCCGTCACTCGTCTGGTCAGAATGGCCGGACGGTCGTCCGTCGAGACCGACCATCGATATCCCCGGTCAATCGCGGCGACCACTTCCGCGGGGGTCAAGGCCTTATCTAACGCAACAGGAAAGGCTTCTTCGTAGATGATCGGGGTGATACGCAATTTCTTCTGAGAATCCAGAGACGCCAAGTGCAAGAGCCGCCGGCGAAACTCTGTGTATTCCTCACGGCGAGATGGGGTATTGAATGCGATCGTAGGAGCCTCTTCTCCGTCGATGACAATCCCTCTGCCGAGAAGTCTCAGCACCATGCTGAGATCGAACCCCTGCCGAACCAAAAAATCCAGATGCGATTCGTCGAGCGGACGAAGGATGCGTTTGGTGAACTCCTCTCCGGACACCGGAATGATCGTGACTGTGGGATTTTCCGCCACCTCGGTCCCATAATTCAAATCCACCAGAGAATCATGCGATAGCGGACCGCGAGAAATCCGTCCGACCACGCCGGCATTGACGCGAAAATCGAATGTCGCGGCAACGCTCGATACGGCCGTGAAATGCACGGGCCGATAATGCCTGGCCCTTGCGATGTTCAGGAGGAGCAGTTCCGCTTCAACTCGATGAACGGTGCGATCATACTCGATCACGGCTCGATGCATGGCAATGGGAGACAGACACCCGTTGAGGAGGATGGAAAGGCTGAAGGCTGAGGCCAAGGCTAAGGCTGAGCGGAATAATCGTGATGAAGCAAATGTTTTCAATCTGATTTCTTCTCCCTGATCCCACATCTTCCTTTTTCAACCTTAACCTCAGCCTCAACCTGCTTACTCGCAGCTTGCAGAACAACTAGATTGCACGATTGAACCTCAGTGGTCCGCACATGCAACACAACAAGAGAACATATTTGCAGGATGCTCAAAAAGGCTGTTCAGCAAGGCCGCAGCCGATGAAAGCACCGGAGGCGTAGCCTCTCGGCTACGTTGAGGATGCTTTCGAGGTGAGAACGAAGCTGACGGATTTTTTTCAGCATCCTGTTAGATCCCCGCGTACCACTCATACCCTTGATCATCCTCCCAATACCCGCCCTTCCCGCCGGCGATGCCGGAAAGTGTCTCTACCAATTCGATCCTCGTGACGTATTTGGCCTGCTTGTAACCGAGCTGCCGTTCGAAACGGAGACGGATCGGGGCGCCGTGGGGAATGTCCAACGGGGCACCGTTCAACTCATAGGCCAGGATTGTTTGCGGGTGATAGCAGTCGGTCAGGGCGATGCTCTCGTAATACGGCACCCCTTCATCATCCACATCGGCACAATGGAAGACCGCGAACCTGGCATTCGGCAACGGCTGAACCTTGCGCATGAGATCGCCGAGCGGGACGCCGGTCCACTTGCCGATCGCACTCCACCCTTCGACACAGTCGTGCCTGGTGATTTGTGTCCGTGATGGTAATTCTTTCAGTGCCGCGAGCGACCAGCTCATTGGAGTCTGCACCAAGCCGCCGACCTCCACCGTCCATCCGGCAAAATTATTCGCCACGTGCTCGGCATAGTCGTCCGTACCCGGATCGGTATTGCCGTTCGCGGGGAATACCTTCGAGATGTCGGCTTCACCATATTCTTTGGCGAGTGCGTTCGCGGGCGTGACGGCCCGTTGCACTCGTTCGGTCAGCTTCTCCGCCTTGCTCAAGATCGAGGGGAACCAACTGCCTTGCGACAGATTATCGCAGCCGGCCAGAGCCACAAGACTAGCGGCGCCCAACGTCCCTTTCAGAAACTGTCTCCGTTCCATTGCGCGTTCATGCTTCATGGCGCGCTCCTTCATGCTCATGTTTTATGACGAACCATCCCGTCACCATCGAGCGGATGTTGTTGAAGAATCCTGTCAGGATCACTTCCAACACATGCACCAGAATGAACCAGACGAAGGAAAAACAGGCGATAAAATGAACCGTCCGCGCCGCCTGCCGTCCACCGAACATGGTGAGCAACCATGGAAACGCCGTATCGATCGTGGGCGACATCGCTAGCCCCGTCAGGACGATCAGTGGCGCAACCACGCACAAAATTCCTATATAGGCGAGTTTCTGTAACACGTTGTACCGCTTGGCTTCATCACCTTTGGGGTGCCGGAGGACGATGTGATCTTTGATGGCCTTGCCGATGCCGCGAAGGTCCTTGCCGGTTGGTGCCAGGTCGCGCACGGCGTGTCTGCTGATCAATGAATAGGCCGTGAAGAACAGGCCATTGATGACGAGAAGCCACGCGAAAAACAGATGCCACTGCCGCCCCATCGCCAGAGATTTGGCACTCGGAATAGTCGCCCAGGCGGGGAAGGCACGGCGCGAGCCATCTGAATATCCAAGCACTCCCGTGGTATCGAACTTATGGCCGAGAATAGTTGTGATGCCCCGCATCTCGCCGTTCTCGTTCTGCATGGGGCGAATCGAAAACAACGGCTGGTCACGATCGGAACGGTCGCCCCAATAGAGGGCGGGATGTGCGTTGAAAATTTGGAGTCCGCTCATAATCAGGATGAAGAGAATAGGAACGTTGAGCCAATGGCTGATCCGTACTGGTAGTCGATGACGGTAGACCCACTCGCCTACCCGGGATGAAGCAGCCCGTGCAGCCGAAACGTCAACCTGATTCACAATGAGAGCATCGGAAGCCGCATATTCTTCGAATGGAGACGGTTCGGACCTCATTGCGCGTTCCGGGGTCTGCTCAGCCTCCCGACCTCGATCTATTCCGGTCCTTTGGTGAATGAGTGAGGCCATGATCATGTCTCCTCCGGCTTGGAATTGCCTCTTCTGCTGGTTGGTCGACCCTCGTTCTCGATTCTTACAGGTTGTTGCAAGAGCAAAAACACGACGGCCTGCGCTCGGTGTAACCGACCGCAGGCCGTAAGGATCACTCAAGGGAAGTCAGACAGATGTTTACTTCCCCATCGCTCCCTTCATTTCACCGTGCATCTCGCCTTTCATTCCCCGCATCTCACCCTTCATCTCATCGTGTTTGCCCTTCATCTCACCCTTCATCTCATTGTGTATGCCCTTCGTCTCGCCCTTCATTTCATTGTGTGTTGCCTTCATCTCGCCTTTCATTTCATTGTGTGTTGCCTTCATCTCGCCCTTCATCTCGCCTTTCATTTGCCCCATGTCCTCGGCAAATGAAAGAGAGCTGAACCCTACCAGACACATGAATGCAGTAATCGACAGCATGATATTTTTCATTGAAGACCTCCTAATGTGAAAATATGTGATAGTGAGAAACACCCGTCCAGCACAGCCTGCCTCCTTTGAATATCTCAGTCAACCCGGTATCCTTGAGCCAACCGGATTCTACTGACCCCAACCACCGCTGTAATTGTACGCGACATTCACAAAGACCTTGATCGCACCGCGTTCCGTCGTAAGGGCCTGCATCATGTCCTGATAATTCTCCAGTCCTGCCACCGGATGCGTCAGCAACTTCGAGAGCCAACCCGGGAATTCCAGCTCGGCTCGTGCAAAGTCGTAGACGCCGGCCTCGAAGTATTCGCGGTTGGCATTGACGGTCCCGACGACCAGTTTGTTCCCGAGCACGAAATCCAGGTTGATTTTGTCCGCCGGAACAGAATGCTCACGGTCGCCTCCTGTCACGCTCGCCAATACCAACACGCCGTTCTTGCCCAGACATTCCATAGCCTCGAACGCCACGGGCGAATAGCCGGTCGCTTCGAACATGAGATCGAATGGACCAAAGCGTTTCGCGGCTTCCCGGATTGACAGATCATTCGTCGAAATGTACCGCACGGCCAATTCCTCCAGGAGATCGAGATTGCGCGACGGCCTGCGCTCTTTTCCAATGCTGGTAACATCGAAGCCCTTCATCTTCAGCGAGAGGGCCGCGAGCAAGCCTACAGTCCCCGCGCCCAGCACCGCCGCCTTCTTGGGGCGCCAAACCTTGAACCGTCGCTGCGCTTCGTAGGCCTGAATGATGCCCTTCTCGATAATGGACGTCGGTTCCAGGAGGACCGCGACGTCTTTGAGGCCTTTCGGAATCTTCACCAAATATTCTGGGTCATCGACAAACAGCTCGGTCAGATATCCGTGACGGAGATTGATTCCCCGCTCATAGTAGATGTCCTCGCTGGTCATGTCGTACTGGCCGATCCGGTCGTAAAAGCTGCCGCCGGGGCGGCGCACCGTTGGAACCACGTAGTCGCCCGGCGCGAACTCCGTGACGTTGGGGCCGACTTCAAGCACCTGACCAAAACACTCGTGACCGATCACGAGGAAGTCATAGCCGGGAGGGGCCTGCCCGTATTCCGCCGCATTGATTTCTTTATCCGTGCCATCGACGCCAACCCGCAACACTTGCACCAATACTCCTCGGCCATTGGGGATTTCTTGGACCGAAGGCTTGGGTAATTCGGCAAGATGGATCGAGTTTGGCTTTCCGGGAAGTACAGCTACAGCTCGCATCGAACGTTCTCCCATCCTCATCTACAGACGGTTCTGATTAACCCAACGCATACCGTTGTGGTTCAGCGGCGGAGTAAACCACCGTTTGCAGCAACTTTATTAGCCAGCCTGTTTGTTCTGACCTGGTTCGTTGTCGGTTGTCTTGTCGCTGCTATCACAGAGTCGTCCAAGCTCTACCTTCCTTACATGACGTTTCTAACTGTATTCGAAGGGCCCATTTCGTATTGAGGGTTGCGATGGTGAGGACAGGCTCCGCAGGTTGAGCGGCAACAGGGCCCCTTACCGGCCAAGAGTGGAGGACGATGCTCAACGTCGCAATCGGGACCACGTAAACCAGGAGTTCGCTCGCCTGCTACCCTAGCCTTCCGGGCGGGCTGAGCCTGCGGTTGCTACGGCGACCTCCCTGCGTCGTTCGAGTTCTTGGATCTTCCAACAGCCAGTATAAGACGTTGTCAGCAAATGCGTTATCCTGGGTGAGCCCTAGATGATCCGAGAACAAAAATAAGACGGATGACCAATCGATCGGCGAGACCAACTCGGGACGCCACTCGCCTCCTATTCGTTCATCAAGAAGCGCGCTCGATCGCAACACGGTGCCATCACCGGCTCCATATTCGATGATTTTGAGTTTACCGGTCTTACGATCAACCGAAGCCCGTCGCGGCGTCTGAGCTGCATCTCCGGCGACGAGAAACACGTCGACCCCGGACGGCAAGCGAGACGGCTTATCCATTACTTCGTGAAACGCCTTGGTTCTTCGAAGAATGGTGGTTTGCAGCGCCATAGCGATGCGCCGGCGTTCCTCATCGTCGGCGGCATGAGGCAACACCGAACGCAGAAAGGAAACATTCCGTTCCTCCCGAGACGCGAGGCCCCATTCGTACCGCTCCCAAAGCGCAGGATCGTACAGATTGAGAGCAGGCGCAGCCGTGTCGCCATCCCAAATGATCGCGCCATGTCGGGGCCGCGGAAGCAGCTCATAGAGCGCGGGAAACGTGCCCAGCAGAGCCGCCTGGTAGTAAGGAAGGATCGGGCGTCCCACATCAAATCCTTCGAGGAGCTGGGTCAAGGCATTGATCGATCCGGCATTGGGCGGTCCGATGAGGATCAGGCGATCAACATAGTCGGCTCCCGCCCAGGTGACGACGGCGTCTTCGCTGTGTGCGGGCAAGTCCGCATCGCCGTACATCAAAAAATACCGTGCGACGAGGCCACCCATTGAATGCGCAACGATATCGAATTTCACCGCGGCCTTTTCGATGCCGTAGCGGTTCTTGTAGGCTTGTTGAACGTATGCGCGCTTCTCTTCAATGAACTGCTTCAGCCGTTTCGCATTCTCCACATTATCGCGCCGCCAGTCGTAGTCGAATTGGAAACACGTGAAGTGATCATCGCCGTAGTCGATGGCGTGAAGTCCCAGCGCTTCGTCTCGATATCCCCCAGCTCCAAGCGTTGTCAAAATTCCGACATACGCACGGATATCGAGTGGGATGCCGAACAGATTTACATGGACTTTGTCCAATACTCCGTTCGGTTCAACCTCGTCTCGTAGCTCGTTCAGCGGCCGATTACCCTCGACGGGGAGCGAAATCAGCCGGGCGTCTTCTGGTGTGGTTGGATCGACGGATTCGGGATCAAAGGCGCCCCACACCGTCCGGCGAGAGTCGCGATCGATGAGTTTGCTGCCTAATATGCCGGGAATCACTATCACGGGATTGCGGTCGGGCATATGATACTGAGCAGACCTTTCGTAGATGATTTTGACGTCGGCTTCGTGCGTGCCAAAAGACACGCATCCAGTAAGGCCCACGGCGAGAGAGACCACCAGGATGCTCAAAATTGCTGTCAGCAAGGCCGCAGGCGAATCGAAACCGGAGGCGTACCCTCTGGGGTACGTTGAGGATTTCGATGAGCTGAGAACGAAGCTGGCGGCCATTTTCAGCATCCTGCTAAAGTTGAACCTTGCCCCAGAAAGCCCGGTGCGCACAAACTTGATAGGCAATGATCAGACCGAAGCCGACGAGGAACCACCAGAGCCCGACATGCATCCCATAGGCGCCCGCAGTCGCATTGGTTACCGTCAAGCTGTTAGCTGGATCGTTCGTCGCGATCAGGATATTCGGGTATGACCCCCAGGCCGCGCCAGCCAACATCGTTAAAATCAAAACGCTCGTTGCGTAGAACGCTCCCGCATCTCGATCGCGTCTTCGGAGCCCAAGCGCCGCCACTAATGCAACTAACCCGACTAATGGAAAGACATACCCGATTGGGTGGGCGGCATAGTTCAGACGGAAAGACGGTTGGACGAAGAGAACGGCGATCAGCGTCAATCCGGCCAAGGCCGCCGCCGCCGATCCTGTCATCCGGGCTGCACGTCTCGCTTGCCCGCGCAGTTGGTCCTCCGTTTTCATCGCCAGATAATTGGAGCCATGGAACGCAAGGATCGCCACACTCGTGACTCCCATGAGTATCGTGAACCAATCGAGAATCCCCGGATCCGGCCCGGTCATAAAGTTGGTCCACAGCGCCACGAAGAAATAGCCGTCTTGGCTGAGCGGCATGCCGCGAATCAGATTGCCCAAGGCTGCGCCGAATACGAGAGCCAGCAGCATACTGGCGCCGGCAAACGTCGCGTCCCAGAACTGCCGCCAAAGTGTGTGATTCAGGTGTGAGCGCAGCTCGAGCGCAAGACCGCGGGCAATCAGAAGCCAGAGGGCAATAATCAGCGCCAGGTAGAATCCGCTAAACCCTGCCGCATAGGCCTTCGGAAAAGCAAAAAAGAGCAGACCGCCCGCAGCAATCAGCCACACTTCGTTGCCGTTCCAGACTGGTCCGATAGCAGCCAAAGCGAGCCGTCGATCTGTTTCCGTCTTCGCGACGAAACGATAGACGATGCCTACGCCGAAGTCGAATCCATCCAGGACGGCATAGACGGCCACCATCAGTGTGACGGCGCAGTACCAAAATGTTTCCATCATGCATACTCCGACGGCACCGGATGTCCGGACGGCCCATGGCGAACGGTTTGCGCGATCAGAAACAGAAAGAGCAGCCCCATTGTCGAATAGATTCCAAGAAAGCCGAGCAACGTGAATAACGCATTGCCCGAATGGACGAGCGGCGACGCCCCATCAGCTGTGCGCAATAGACCATAGACGAGCCAAGGCTGCCGCCCGATCTCGGCCGTCATCCAGCCGGCAGTCGTCGCGATGTAAGGAAACGGCGCGGAAAGCATGAGCAGCCAGAGCAGCCAGTTGGCCGTAAACAATCGCCCACGGCAGAGCGAGAACAGCGCCAAGCCCATCACGGACACGAGAATAGTCCCGAGACCGACCATGACATGGTACGAGTAGTAGAGCAGCGGCAAATTGTCCGGCCAGTCGCTGCGTGGGAAGGCGTCGAGCCCTTTCACCTCGGCATAGAGCTCGTCATACACCACGATACTGAGCGCGTCCGGAATGATAAGCGGATTGTCGATCGTCATCGTCTCGACATTCGGCTGGCCGATCAAGAGTAGGCCCACGCCTCGTTCGGTCTTGAACAACCCTTCAAAGGCAGCTCCCTTGATCGGCTGGTGTTCGAAAACCTGTCGCGCGTTCCCGTGTCCCGTAGGAAATCCCATGAGCACTGTAGCTATCGCTCCGGCCACGACACCGGTGCGGAGGAAAATCCTGGCATGCGCGGCGTGTTGGCCGGACAACAGATAGAATGCCCCCAGCGACGCCATGCCGAAGGAAGCCGTAACGACTGCCGCCGTCATATTGTGTGTGTACTGCCAAAAGAGCCAAGGGTTGGTGAGCAGACCAGAGAGGCTGTCGACGAACAGCCGGCCATCGGGAGCGACCGAATAGGCAACCGGGTGTTGCATCCAGGCGTTCGTTGCCAGTATGAAATAGCCTGAGAGCCAGGAGCCGAGGAAGAGCATCAGCGCAGCAAACCATTGCACGCGCTGGCTGAATCGTTTTTCGCCGAATAGCAGGATACCGAGAAACGACGATTCCAGAAAGAAGGCGAACATACCTTCCATGGCCAGCACTTGACCGATGACTCCGCCGGCGAAGTTAGAAAACTTTGCCCAATTGGTGCCGAACTGAAATTCCAGTGGAATACCGGTCACGACACCGAAGGCAAAGCTTAAAGCGAAGATCTTCGTCCAGAACCGAGCGACCTGATGGTAGTGCTCGTCTCGGGTGGCAAGCGCCCGGCTCCTCAAGTAGAGGAGCAGGAGGGCCAATCCCATCGTCAATTGCGGAAACAGATAGTGAAAGGTGGAGGTGAAGGCAAATTGTAGACGATCGTAGAGCAACGCGCTCGGCATAACGCCCCCGGATGACGGATCTAGGCACAAGGGGCCTCGGCCCCATGGCGGTCTGTCGTCTGTTGGCTAAAGGTCTTACAGCGAAGGTGGGTAAGAGCGAGCGAAGTGTTGACGCAAGCTGAGGCGACTGATGGGAGAGCGATAGGGTTTCGGAAGGCGCGCTGCCACTTCGCACACCAACGCCATTTGTTTCATGTAAGTTCGGCAATCTGCACAGGAAGCCACATGCATCCCCACACGGAATGTGGTGAAGAAAGGCAACTGGTCATCGAGATAAGCAGAGGCCTGTACCACGACATCGCGACAAGTCAGCCCGCTGTGAATCCATTGTGAAGGATGATCTTTCATACAGGGGCCCTCCAACTTGAGGTGGCACCCCTGAGTCCTTCCTATTCATGGGTTTCTTACAGCGCGTTCCATCAACCTTACCCGAGGGCAGTTTCCACGGCGGCTCTCACTCGTTCTCGAGCCCGATGTAACCTTACATACAGGTTGTTTTCGGTGATGTTTAGTATCTCGCAAACCTCCTTCGCCTCTACCCCCTCCACATCGCGGAGAATCAGGACTTCCTTCAAGGTTGCCGGCAACATCTCGATCGCCCGCTGCATCGCACTCACGGCTTGCTGACTGGCGAGCAGCTTTTCCGGCGTCTGGTCGTCCCATGACTTGGGAGGGAAGGCCCAGTGGCCGGCCCATTCGCCCGATTGTTGGAAGCGGGACGGATCGACTGCTTCGTCGTTCTCACCTTCGCAGGGCTCGAAGGCAGAGAAGCTCGTATGCCGCTTCTCTCGGACACCCCGATCTTTGGCCTTGTGGATCAGAATCCCGCAGACCCAGGTACGAAGGGACGACCTGCCTTCGAATCGATTCAAGCTTTCGATCACCGCCAGCCAGGTGTCCTGAACGACTTCTTCAGCCACTTCCCGATCAGCTACGTAGCCCATGGCCATTCGGATGAGCGCACCGTGGTGTTGATTCACCAATTCATCGAACGCGCCTTCGTCTCCCCGTCTCAGCCGGGCGATAAGCTGACCCTCGGCCTTTGTGAGACCGGACGGCTTGCCCTCCTTTGACTTCGGGATGAGAGACGGGTTGTGACCGATGGACTCTGTATAGGTGGTGGCATCTGCGTTCATGACCGGCCTCCAATCTCCAGCAACTCCGTGACAAAACCGGGAGCGCCTAAAAGTGTGACTTGTGTCCGTGGAAGGTTATTCAGGACCTCAACCCCGCTGGCATCGATGAAATCGACATGGGAGCAATCCAAAAGTACGATTTTCCCCTCTCGAAGGAACGCCCGACAGACGCCGTCCAGGAGAGCAGCCCACTGTTCTGTGATCTTGCCCTCCAACTTGAGGAGCACGTCGTTCCCGCTTTCTCGAATCTTTGTAATCTTGAGCATCATCTCTCCTTCTGCATCGTGTTCGTCTTATGACCGGCTATCCAGCAACAGCGATGCCAAGTCGATCGCGCAATCGTTCCGAGAGCGTAAGTGGTTGAGGTAGAAAGAGGAGAGGCTCAGATAGCGAGATAGACACGCGAGAAAACAATCACCGGTGATTCCCAAAATATTGGGACCGTCACGAAATGTTGGGAATTCTCGATGGGAAAAGAGCTAATGACTAATAGCGTATAGCTTATGGCAGGAAACGATTGAATGAACGAGGGGTGTAACTACTCTGGCACGCGCTTCACGAGCGACGCTTCACGTTTCATATTCTACGTCTCACGCTTCCCGCGTGTGATGCCCAGCTTCTTCATCCGGGCTTCGAGGGTGGTGGGATTGAGTCCGAGAATCTTGGCCGCACCCTTCTCACCGCTCACGCGCCAGTTTGTGTGCTCCAGGACATCGACAATATGCTGTCGTTCCATTTCTTCCAGCGTCAGGGTCTTCCCTGGGCCGGCCTTGCCGCCCGGCTGGGAAAGCCATTCGATCGGCTCCAACTCCGTTCCTTCGCTCAAGATCACCGCACGCTCGACCACATGCTCCAGTTCACGAATGTTCCCCGGCCATTGATAGCGCTGAAGCGCTGCCATCATCCGCTCCGGAATCCGGTCGATCTTCTTGCCGAGATTTGCGGCAAACTTGCGTACGAAATATTGGACCAGCAACGGAATATCGCCCTCGCGCTCGCGCAAGGCCGGCAAGTGAATTGGGAACACATTCAATCGGTAGTAGAGATCCGGCCGATAGTGTCCCTGCTTCGATTGCTGTTCTAAGTCTCGATTCGTCGCCGCGATGACCCGCACGTTCACCTTGAACGTTTGCGTCCCTCCCACCCGCTCGAATTCCCCTTCTTGAAGGACGCGCAACAGCTTTGATTGTAGATCGAGCGGCAACTCGCCGATCTCGTCAAGGAAGATGGTTCCCTTGTCAGCCAGTTCAAAGCGGCCCATCTTTTTCGCCAGCGCACCGGTAAAGGCGCCTTTTTCATGGCCGAACAACTCACTTTCGATCAAGCCGGCAGGAATGGCCGCACAGTTGACTTTCACGAGAGGACGGCCCTTCCGTTGGCTCAGGTTATGGATGGCTCGTGCAATCAGTTCCTTGCCTGTACCGGTATCGCCGGTGATGAGGATAGTCGAGTCGGTGGGAGCAACCCGCTCGACGTTCTTGAGCACTTTTTTCAGCGAGGTCGAGCTACCGATCAGCTCTTCGAAGTTGTGGCTCCCTTTAATTTCTTCCTGGAGGTAGACATTCTGCGCCTCGAGCCTGGCCTTCTCCTGCTCCATCAACACCTGCTCAGTGATGTCGACGAACATCGTGCGGGTGTAGGTGCCGCTAGGGTCCGGCCTTGACCACCACTTGATCCACAGAGGCTTGCCGTTGTCCCTTCGGCGCAATTCGAGCACCACGCCGCTGGTGTCGATGCCCTTACCGATGGAAGCGAACGCCTCTTTCAGGCGCCGCTGGGCATCTGGCGTATCGGGGATGAATGAGGCGCCGTACGTGCCCTCGACTTGATCCGGGGTAATACCCAGACTCTTCATTGCCGTCTTGTTGGCGCGAATGAACTTGGAGTCCAGGCCTTCGTTGACATAGGCGATCGGAGCCTCGTCGAATAAATCGCGCAGCCGTTCCTCATCCTCCTTCAGTTGTGCCTCCATCCGCAGTCGCTCAAATTCCCCCGCCGCTCTGGCGGCGAAGAGGCTGAGAATCGACGTGACACGCGCTTCATCCGGCATCGGCTTGGAATCCATGATGGCGAGATGCCCGAGGACGCGTCCGGAAAGATCCACCACCGGCACACCGCAGTAACTGTCGACGCCGCTCTCTTGAATCAGCTGCACGTGAGGATACAAGGCCCTGAGTTGATCCGGATGGTGAACGCAATGGCGCGTGAGGACAGTCTCACAGGGGCCCTTCGCCGGCACATCGAATGGCGGGAGTGGCTCACCCTTGCCCCATCCGGCTTTCGAGCGAAACTTGGACCTGTCTTCGCTCATCTCTGAAATGTAGGCATAATCCACACCGAGAGCGATTGCCACATTCTTCACAAGCGCTTGAAAAAATTCCTCGCCCACAACCGGCACTGTGCTTTCCGTGATTGCCCGCAGCATCGTCTCCTGCTCCTTGAGAGCCCACTCCATGACCTGGCGGTAGATTTCCACCCCCGCTCGCTCTCCGAAGAGTTTGAACACCGTGATCTCCTCGGATGTCAGGTTCATCGGTTTCACATCCATCGCAACGAGATGACCGAGGACCTTGCCCTTCGGGTCCTTCAACGGCACGGCCAGGTAGCTCGACACACCCATGGTTACCAGATCCCGGTCACGCGGGAAGAGTTTCTGGACATCCTGGGCATAGTGGCAGGTCTCTCCGGCGATCACGTTCGTGCAAGGGGTGCCGTCGAGATCATATTCAAACTGATCCATGAAGCCGTCGCCCTTCCAGAAGGCAAGGGTTCGGATACGAGAGCCCGGGAGCAGATGGCCCACGAAGGAGTAGCGAATGCCCAGAGCGGCCGCGACGTGACGAACCAGTTCGTGCAAAAAGTCTGTGCCTGTGGAAGAAATGGTGCCCTCGAGAAGTGCGCGAAGAAACTCATCCGCCTTATGCCGTGCGAGGAGGAACGGGTCCTGTCGAAATGTGCTCTCCGCCAGGCTCTTGCGTGTGCGGCGCAGCTCGAGTTCGGTTACGACCTCGCCCGCTAGAGCCAGCAGCGCGTCGGCCTGTTCTTTGGTGAGCTGGCGCGGGGTTCGATCAAGTACACACAGCGTCCCAAGGGCGTGGCCCTCAACGGTGGTCAGCGGTATGCCAGCATAGAACCGCACCTGGGCCGATCCCGTGACCAACGGATGGGTCGCAAATCGCTCGTCCTTCGTCGCATCCGGAACGACAAACAGCTCCGGCTGGCTAACCGCCTCGCAACAAAATCCCGGTGCCGACGATGTGTCGCCCTCGCTAAATCCTACGGTCGCTTTGAAGAACTGTCTGGCACCGTCGAGGAAAGTAATAGCGGCGTAGGGAGTTCCGCAGACGTGCGCTGCAAGTTTGGCCAGCCGGTCGAAAGCCGGCTCAGGTTGGGTATTGAGAATCTCGTAGGAGCGAAGTGCGACGAGACGGTTTGGATCGTCCAGCGTGGTGATCTGTTGTGCCATGCCGACCTTTCCCGTCAATACCGGCCTACGACTTCTTCCGTACTGGGGAATGGGAGGACTGGGGGATGAAGTCTAGCATCGTCGTCGGATCTGATTCAACGGGCTTGGCCGAAACAAGGGAACTCAACCGCGTGCCCCGGAAGGCTGCGCTTGTGTTGTGCCGGAATCGCACTCCCCATTATTCCTCGCGGATCTGCCGCCCATGGAGTGGCTGGATCGGGCGTGCATTGTGACCGATGACCGAGACGAACTGCTCGACTTGTTGAGCCGACATGGTGATGGGATCGCGCAAAACGATCCATTGCACCCCTTCGTTACAGGGTGGGGTGGTCAGAGAACCGTGGTAAGAAACGTGGTGGGTGCCAGGCGGTAAGAGGGCTCGCGGGTTGAACGTATGTTCTGGACCCTTTTCGCCCGCCTTCGTGGGGAGCATGGTCCAGAGTTCGGCGAGTGACTGGTTCGGAAACCCGACCTCCACGAGCAGGCCGATGACGACGACATGCCCTTTGATATCCCGGTGGACCAGATGGATCTCCATCGGGTAAGTCCGGCCATCCACATGGTGTTCGCTCGGCTCGTGGAAATGAAATTGTTCCAGGCGATAGGCCCGACCATTGAGGTGCAGTTCGCTCCCCGGCGGCACGCTCACCTGAATCGTATGTCCGTTGTCCAACGTACGGACGGAAGCGGACTGATAATGGAAGCTCACCCGCTCCTGCATCGTCGCGTGACGCGGCATTGTAATGTTGACCGGCGACTGGTGCGAGCCGGCTTCACAGGCCATGTATGTCGGGCTCAACATCCCCCAATGTGATGCACCATCTCGTCCCTCGTAGTTCCAATGGAGCGAGGATGGCTCATCAGCCGCCCAGCCGATGTCTGTGTAGACGAGCAAAAAGGACGCCACCAACAGGTGGCTCGCCACCGAGCAAGAGTTCATAGGCGGGCTCATGGCTTCTCTACTACCGCGCCCCAGCGGTTGCGGCGAATCTTACGCGGAATCTCCCGGCATGTCGTGGGCTCCAGAGTTGTAGTGGGCGACGGCCCAAGGAAGAGCAGGGCAAAGCGGCCGTCACGATACTTCGTCAGGAGTTTCGGTATTGCGAGGAAAAACGCAACCATCCCGACACCAGCAGCGATCAACGGCCACTGGGCGGTGCTCATGCTGCTGCCAAGATAGGTAAGGGCAAAGGTCGACGGTGCCATCCCGAACAGGGTTGCAAGTGCGAAAGTCTTGAACGGGATTTTCGTCAGGCCGGCGCCGAAGCTCACCTCGAATGAAAAGATTGGGATCAAGCGTGCAAGGAACACCATGCTCATCAGCTGGTAATCGGTACGCCGTTGGCCAAACATCACGTCAGTCTTCCTCACACGCAAAAGGGTCTCTCGCCCCAAGGCTCGGGCAACCAGAAAGCAGACAGTCGCGCCGATCTCGGCCCCGATCATGGCATATAGGGCGCCATCAAACGGGCCGAAGGCAACTCCGGCAGCGAGAACCAGCGGAACGCTCGGAATCGGTGGAATCACGACCGTGCAGATCATGCTCCCGATCAACAGCAGCGGCGCGAACGGACCGGCGCCGTTGAGCCACTGTACGAGCCCGGTCGGCACGAGATATCTTTCGTACCCGAATGACGAAAGACCCCACCAGCCAGCCACAACAGACAAGGCCAGAAGAACCAGTTTGACCCAGGCCGTCATCGTGCGCGGCATTCCTATTGCCGTAAGGGTCGCGGCGCTCATGGTGACACCAGTTGCATGACATGACCGTCGGGATCTCGTACTAAGAAGCCTTTCCCAAACCCCAACGCCTTATCCGGAAGCGTGACGACGCCGGAAGAGATCATTTGCCCCATTCCGTGAACCTCGGCAGCCGCAGCCTCTACGTCGGGGACGACCAGCGTCGTCTGCCAATGCCAGAGATCGGTCGGGTGCGAATCGGCGGGGAATGGCCTGCCTGCGGTCGGCAGTTCATATTCCAAAAATTCCAGGCCGGGAGGACCCACCTTTGGAGCCAGGCCGGTTACGCGGGTACGAGCCCCGGGCAGACTGTCGAGATACTGTTGCGTCGTACCCATGTTGAGCGTTCCCCCGGCGACCGTCATCCCCAACAGGTCGCGATAGAACTTGGTGCTGCTCTCGGTGCTCCGCACCGTCATCGCTGTATGGTCGATGCCGAGGAATAGATTGGAACCTGGCTGCTTCCAGATGGGATTGCCCTTGCCTTCCGGGAACCAGAGCAATTCGAGATTGTGGCCGTCCGGATCGCGGAACTTGATGGCTTTGATACCGGCAGCAGCAACGTTCGATACCGGAATCGTCTGGGGGCGTGGCGAGATCTGCCGGACATGGTGCTTCCGCAATTGCGCCCAAGCCTCGTCCATGTCCCGCACGACGATGGCGATGTGCTGAAACCAGAGATCGTGGCTGTACGACGGCATAGGAATGGGCCGCAGATCCGGGGGCGAGAGGAACTCGACCAGCTCAAGCTGTTGCTCGCCAAGCTGCATTCTGACCACTCGAGCCCGCAGGCCAAAAATCCCCCAGAGTTTGTCGTATTCCGGCCCATCGACTTCGACATCGCTGACCGGCTTGAACGTGAGTACATCGCGATAGAACGCGACGGACCGGTCCATATCCGATACGGTAAAGCCGATCCAGCCCAGGCCAGTCACCGATACCGGATGGCTCTCTCCGGCAAGGACCTGTATCATGGGCAGGTGCATGAGCACCGCGAAGATCAGACAGGTTCGGATGAACCGGCTCCTGAGCAGCATGGCCTAACCTTGACTTGAGATTACCGGTTCCGCGGTAAGGCCGCCAACCGGCTGAGCGCCGACGGTGGAGACCGGAGCATGGCCACGGACGGTTTGGAATTGAACGAGATCTTTCGTGAAAATCACATCGAGTAGCCAGTCGAGCACGACGCGAACTTTCTTTTCAATGCGCGGCAACTTGCTGAGGTAGACCGCCCGCCACAAGGACCAGGCAATCACCCCCGAGAAATTGAAGCCCAGAATTCTGGCCACGCCTGTGCGTCGCCCGATGGCTGCAAGGAGACCGATGGTTTTGAATCGGAAGGATTGTTTCGCCGTCCCGCGAAAGGCCGCCGTGACATTGCAGGCTGCCACTGCAGCTTCACGCATCGCATGTTGTCCCGTCGGCGGATGGTACCCCCCCGTCAGCTGATCCGGGATCAACGCGCAATCGCCCAAGGCCCAAACACCGGGCCAGTCAGGCACTTCCAAAGACTCGTTCACGATCAGGCGTCCCCCTTTTGTCTTGCAAGGCAACGTCGCGAGTAACGGATTGGGCGCAGTCCCGGCCGTCCAAACCAGCGTGTTGGTCGTAATGTCGGTACCATCGCTCAAGCGGACGTTGTGATCCGACATTTCGACGACTTTTACGTTGGTTCTGATTTCGACTCCACGCTCCGACAATTTCTCGTGCGCGTAGCGACCCAGTGCTTCACCCAGTTCGGGAAGAATGACCGGGCCGGAATGCACGAGCACCAGGCGCAGCATGTCCGGGCGTAGATGCGGATAGAATGGAAGCGCCTCACGGAGAAAGTCGTTCATCCCGGCGATCGTTTCCACTCCGGCAAACCCGCCGCCGGCGACCACGAAGGTCAGGAGCAGTTTCCGCTCCGAAGCCGCGCATTCAAAGTTGGCTTCTTCCAGATGGGCGATCATGCGATTGCGGATAAAGATGGCATCGCCGAGGGTTTTCATCGTTAAGGCCCGTTCCGCCAGTCCGGGCAGTCCGTAGAAATTCGTGACCGATCCGAAAGCCAGCACCAGATGGTCGTACGGAAGGATGTGTCCATGGTGGGTTTCCCCGTGGATCAGGCTGATCTGCCGCTGCACCAGATCGATCGACTCCACCTCGCCGTGAAAGAACTCCACGCGCCGCAAGAGCTTGCGAATCGGGTTGACGATGTTGGTCATATCCAGGTCGCCGGAGGCGACTTCGTGCAGCATCGGGGTGAAGAGAAAGAAATTCTCGCGGTTGACCAGCGTCACGCACACGTTCGGGTCCCGAGCCAGCGTTTTTTCGAACTCGATCGCGGCGTAGACCCCGCCGAAGCCTCCGCCCAGAATCACGACATGCTTCCGGCCCGGTATCACCCGGCAGGACTCCTCATGCAGGGTTTCATCCATTCGCGGGATCATGCGTGTAGCCTCTCCAGAAGATGGTCTCCCACTCGTAGCGCATTCGCGATGATGGTCAGGGAGGGATTCACCGCTGAGCTCGACACAAAGAAGCTCGCATCGACGACATAGAGATTGTCCAAATCGTGCGCCTTGCAATTCACGTCCAGAACGGAAGTCTTCGGATCGCGCCCGAAGCGGACAGTTCCGCATTGATGCGCCGTGCCGGCGATTGGAATCTTCTTCCCAAGGTAGAGGTGCTGAGGAATTAAGTGGTCCTCGCAGCCGATGTGGTTCAGCATGCTCTTGAGCTTCGCAGCCAAGTGGCGATGGGCATCCAAATTGTTCTCCGTGTAGGCCAGCGTGATCGTGCCGTCCTTGCCGACAAGCACCCGGTTATTGAGATCGGGCAGATCTTCCGAGGTCATCCAGAAGTCGAGCGAATGTTTCGCCATCGCGTCGAGAGCTTTGCCGGGAGCAAAGGCCGGCGCACCGGCCCGCAGCGATTCTAAATCCTGCTTTCCGATCATCGAAATATGGCCCATGGGATATTCCCATTCAGCAGAGGGGAAATAGAAATCGTTCAAGCCGATCGTTTTTTGAAATACGGTCGGGTTGGGCCGTTTGGAGATCGCCAGCATCGCCGAGTTGTTGTGGCACATGTAGTTTCTGCCCACGAGGTCCGAAGAATTGGCGAGGCCGTTGGGATGTCGGTCATTCGCGGACTTCAAGAGCAACGCCGCCGAGTTGATCGCACCGCAGGACACCACCACAATATCGGCCTGATAGGTCTCCAGATGCCCATTGCGTTCGACGACGACTCCAGTGACTTCCCTTCCTGAAACGCCTGTCTCCAACCTAATGACCAATGCACCAGTGACTAATGACACGTTTGCGTATTTTAAGGCCGGATCGACACAGACGACTTGCGAGTCGGCCTTCGCATTCACCAAACAGGGAAAGCCGTCGCACGTGCTGCAGCGAATGCAGCCGCTCTGTTCTTTTTGTTCCTCGTTCAACATCACACCGACCGGCAGGTGAAAGGGCTTATAGCCGCACCTCTGCCAGTCGTCATGCAGTTCTTGAATACGTGGTTCGTGCGTGAGAGCTGGATACTTGTACGGCGCGCTGGCCGTCGGTTCCGTCGGATCTTCACAGCGAGTGCCGTGCACGTAATACAGATGCTCGGCTTGGGTGTAATAGGGTTCGAGGTCGTCGTAGGAGATCGGCCATTCTGGAGAAATGCCGCCGTGATGCTTCACCTCACCGAAATCCTGCGCCCGCATGCGCAGCAGCGCCGCGCCGTAGACTTTTGAATTGCCGCCGACGTTGTAGTGGATACCGGGGTGAAACGTGTTTCCGTCTTTATCTTTCCAGGTTTCCTTGGCTTTGTATTTGTTGTCGATAAAGACGGTCTTGGAGCTCCAGTTATCCTTCTCGCGCGGCAGATAGCCCCCCCGTTCCAGCAACAGAATCTTCTTCCCCGAGGGTGCCAGCCTATAGGCGAGAGTCCCCCCACCTGGGCCGGTGCCGATGATGATGATGTCGTAGTGGGTGGAGGGGGACATGGGAGGTAGTCGGGGAAGGAGGCGAGGTCTTACAGGGAAGGGGTGTGAGGCAGGCTAATCAGCTTCCTTTGCTCGTGCAACGCGCGGCCTAGGAAGGCCCTCGTTGGACACGCGCAGTTGGAAGCCAACTAGCCCGCCTCACGCGGAGAAGACAAACCGACCACGCGATTTCTGGAGTTAGGATGCGAGCAAGCTTGGAAGGAGCATTCATTAGTGGCAAGAAGGATCGACCTGATGAATTCTCGAAATGTACAATGCGGCCCATAGACAAAGACAATTTGGGAGGTGAGCATGAGGATTGATCTGCCAATGTTGCCAAGAATGGATCGAGCACACCTTTATCCTTTTCAAATTGCATGGCAGACTTTAGAGTTTGTTCAAGGGGCAATGTTCCATGTGATCTTCATGGACATTGCTGCAGGCCAACGAGTCCGGCAAGCTGGCGCCACAATGGAGATTAAGAACGAAATGATCGCAGGCGGTACTACGCAAGATATCCTTGATCTACATTGGAAAACCTGGGCCAAGTATAAGATAGTATTCGAAGGATTCGTCTTTCAGAACGCAGTTGTGTCCATGCAGAGCCATTGGGATTGGTATCTCAGGCGGCTTGGAGCGTTTATCTTTTTTGCGCGCCGAGCGATTAGTGCCTCTCCACTATCTCCTAAAATTGCCAAGAACTTGAAAAGGATTGGTTTCGCAAACTTTGTCGATCAGCTAGAGATCCTGAGGGAATCGAGCGGATTGCCCTTACCCATTCCTATTGATAGCGTTGATCGCATTAGGGAGATGTCCCTTGTCAGAAATATCGGCCTCCATAACCGATGGGAGGTTGATGAAGAATATCTTAAACAAACCCATTCTCATCTCCTCTTAACAGTTGGAGACATCAGAACCGTGGAGAGTCCAGAGCTGATGAGATGGCACAAAGACTTGATGGAAATCATCAATGCAACTTGGCCCCCAGTTGCCGAGCACTACGTTAATGCTCCTGACTTCATAGGCTAGTTTCCCTTGCTCCAGTTAATCTTCGATCCTTCCTTTGGCTGCCCTTTGGCCGATCGCTCTATCGATCAAGCCACTTACTGCATCGGTAGTATTCACTACTTCGAATCTTTGCATGAAGGCCAGGGGACCGAGTTCCAAAAACAGTTTCCCTAGTACTTCATCCGCAAAACTGCTGGAGATTACTGGGACGTCCGAAAAATCGATGAAGACCTTCTGTGTAGGACACAAGCTGGCTAGGTTTTGCAGCTTGATCTTCACTGGTCGTCCAGCCACTCTTGTCCCAAATGATTCCGCTTCTTTGTTCATGACAAAGACAATTCTTGCCCCATCGTCAGACTCATGTGCTGCTTCTATATAGTCCCTAACAGGAAGATGGTTCTTATTCCCAAACCTCAGCGCTTCCTGTAAGACACCACGTTTTGAGTAGTCGACACATGCAACGACCAATGTTCCAGAATAAGGCACATTTTCCAGGCGGATGTGCAGGCCTTTTTGTTTATTCTGGCTAAGCCTGGCATAACCGGAATGCACTTCAAAATAACCCTCACTAACACGGCATATCTCAAAACTACCAAATAGACCGTTCCCCATTCCAATCGTCTTGTCACGGGTCACACCCTCCCGAATTGCTTTGTCCAGGGCGTCAGAGTCAGAAGTAATTTCAGGATAAGTCTGCCGCAGACTATTTGGAATCCCTATGCCCGCATCGCAGACAGCATATTCAACTCGATGCTGCTCTTTCTTGAAGGTTGTTAACTGAACCAACCCTCCCGTCTGAGAATTTGAGTGATTTATGACGTTGTCAGTGATTTCGTTCACAGACCACTCGATTGCAGCAAGATCACCGCGGGAAAGATCTGTCAGTGACTTGAGCATTGCGTCCATGATTGCATTAACGGCCTTATGCTGATCAGAAGCTGAGGAAAAGTGGGTAACAGGGACTTGGCTGAACCCCTTGAACCGTGAGGCTTCATGACGTACTGGATCTATCATGCGGGCCCAGTTTGTGTTGACAAATAACCTCTCCAGGTTTTCCTTCTTGGGAAGAACAAGGCTTATGTCGATGCCTTCTCGACGAAGGTCGATTGTTTGTGCGCAGACGGCGAGCATCGGCCCTGCAAAAGTCGCCGTGCAGTCAGAAAAGTCTAGTACGACTTCCGTGTAGCCATGCTCTTGAACTCTGTCATGAATAGCGGCAAGCAAACGATGGAAGTCTTCGACTCCGAGCTTCCCTATCACCAAGACATTCTTATCTTCGGTCTTGATGCTCCCTTGGTTCGCGGTAATCTGCCTCTCCATAATGACCGGGAGTTTAACACCTGGGTGAATTGGAATGAAGGTATGTGAGTAAATGGGGATAGTCCCCGTTTCGCGGCGCGCGGCGGTTTTGGTGTCAGCTTGATTTTCTGCCTGCTGGGGCTCAGCCTAGAGCCGAATAATCGTTCAGAGGAAACCCATGGCGAAAGTGATCCAACTCAAGATCGAACTAGAACAGGAAGAGGACGGCCGGTGGATCGGTGAAGTACCAGCGCTGCCTGGTGTGATGGCCTACGGGCAGACGAAGGCTTCTGCGCTAGCTGCCGTCCAAACCCTGGCCCTTCGGGCTATGGCCGATCGTCTTGAGCACAACGAAGCTGTGCCAGAGTAATTGCTGAACGTCCCATTCCCCGCGGGATGAGCCGCGGCCCTTCGATTCGCGACGCCTATCACTTCTCACCTTCCACCTTTCACGTTTCACGTCTTCGGTGTTTCGCGGCGCGCGGCGGGGAGCTAATTGTTTTGTGTCGGATCTCAGGACTCGAAAGCGCTGCGGGGGAGGCCGCTCTGTCGGATGATGGACTGGAGTGTGCCGATTCTGATCTCCGCGTGGTCTGGAACCGGCACTGTCACAGTCCCAGCGTCGGTTCGTCGCTGTATGACGACGTGACTGCCCCGCTGTCGGACGATTTGGAAGCCATGTTGTTCGAGGATGCGGCAGACCTCTCGGCCAGAGAGGATACGGAGCTTACCCATGCGCCGCTTCAAAGCGGGTGACAAAGACCTGGGTGTGGAGTCGGCGTTCTACTTCGGCAGGGTCGGCACATTCCAAAAACAGTTCGACGGCTTCTTTTAAGTTTGCGGTAGCGGATTCAACGGTATCCCCCTGGCTGGCCACGTCGAGTTCAGGGCAGAGCGCGACATAACCTGCTCCTTCCTTTTCGACGATCGCCGTGTAGCTTCTTGATGCCATGGCCTCAACTTTTTCACCTGGACGGACTGTCGACGAGGTCTCATTATAGTCGATCTCATCCGCAATGCCTAGCATGCACCGATACGCAGCTAAACAGGCTGCAGCCCCTGTTTCGCCGCGCGCGGCGACTGAACCTACGCGGCTCGGTGGGTTTTTGGCCCAGGTTCCAGTGTGATGTCGAGGCGCCCCCCGCAGGCACGGACGATGCGCCGAAGCGTACGGAGTTCGTAGCGATCGTACTCCGCGTTTTCGTACCGGCTGATTGCCGAGGCAGTCGTGCCTGTGCGTTTTGCGACTTGTGCCTGGGTCAGCCCTGCTTCTTGGCGCAGCCGAGAGAGCTGCTCACCAATTGCCAGCTTCTGGGACTCTTCTTCAAACCCTTTGCGGAATTTGGGGTTTGCCAATTTTCTGTCCAACCAGCCTTTGCTTGATCTCGCTGTTTTAGCTTTCATGTCTCACTCTCCCTTCAAAGTCATGTTTGTAGGATTCGGCGCGTTCAATTTCCTGTTTGGGTGTCTTGTCGCCACTCTTTCTGAAGCCATGCGTCAAGATGAGTCTTCGACCGACGAAGAAAAAGCACAGGATTCGATCGGCTTCGACCTTGAACTCGAAGATTTGATCCGTTTCGGTCAGATGTTTGAACTTGCGTTCGTTCCATATCTTTCCTGTATCCCCCATGCGGGCAAACAGTGCGGCGAACTTTTGCTGAGCTGTAAGCGGCAGTTGTTCAATCCACTCTTCTGCCGGAGCAACTCCGTTCGGAGCAACGTAGAACTCGATTCTGAATACTGGTCCGTCATAGACCAACCTGCTCGGTGGGCTTGTCATGCTTCCTCATACGGAACATAGCATATATGCTATGCGATCGACAACCGGGGCCAGCGGCGGGTAGGAGGGATGCGTTAGCCCCCGCTTCGCGGCGCGTATCGGTTTCGACACCATCAGCAACAGCTTCTACGTAGCTGCCAGATAATCGAAGCACGGTCGCGGTGCTGTGGCCTGGAATGGCTATTCGTATTTGGCTCGGAAGGCTTCTGTCAGGCGAGCTTTGTTTGCAGGAGCAGGTGACGATATCTCGTTTGCATGGCCCTGAACGTGTGAGCGACAAAGCGTTTGTCGAATCGTCTTCAATTGATCGCGATAGTGGGCGCAGGCCTCGCAGATCCAATAATGGAGTCGAAGCCTAATCCTAATCGGCCAAGGCAGGGATCGATCCATGGCTTGCGACGCCAAGTACGTGACGTCCTTGCAGGAGGGCGTGAGTCGGGCTAGTAGTGTGGTAATCATGTCGCGCTGAACCGTTCGGTTCTTACCGCTCCAATCATTAGGACATCAAGGATGACGCATGGTGTCTTCCTCTCGCCGCAGACCTTTGCCCCTCTTCCCCTGAGTCGATTGAATAACCGTTTCCTTACGCCGGCGTACAACCACCCGTTTTGCTGTGACTTTTTGCGTAATGGCCTGGATGCCGAGGTCTTCCACCAAAGGCCGATTGAGAGTTGTACAATCTGCTCTCTTAACTCCTACCTTCGTTTACCACAATGGGCAGCGCGGATTGCGTGGTTTCAACTGCGCGCGTCCAACGAGCACCGCCCCAATTTCACTTTTTAATAGGTCTTGTGTGCGCGTTGCGCGAGCAAAGAAACCACCAATCTGCGACGCCCTACTCCCCGCTCTGCTGGATCAGCTTCGCCACCAATCCCGTCCATCCAGTCTGATGGCTTGCGCCGAGGCCTGCCCCGTTATCCCCATGGAAGTATTCGTAAAACAAGACGTTGCCACGCCAATGCGGATCGACCTGCAAGCGATTTGCTCCGCCGAACACCGGGCGCTTCCCTTCGGCATTCTGGAGAAAGATATGCGTCAACCGGCGTGAGATTTCAGCCGCCACCTGCCAGAGTGTGGATTGATGACCCGATCCGGTCGGATACTCCACCTGATACTGATCGCCGAGAAAGTAGTGGAATTTTTGCAACGACTCGATCAGGAGATAATTGACCGGAAACCAGATTGGTCCGCGCCAATTCGAATTCCCCCCGAACAGACCTGTCGTGGACTCTGCCGGTTCATAGTCCACGCGATGCTCCCGTCCCATGACTGAGACCACATAGGGATGATCTTTGTGATAGCGAGAAAGAGCACGAATGCCGTAGGGAGACAGGAACTCCTCTTCGTCCAACATGTAATGCAACACGGATTTCAGTCGATCGCGATTCACAAGTGAGAGAAACCGCCGCACGCCTCCGTCGTAAGACTGTGTTTCGAGATGCTGAGCAAAGTCCGGACGGTTCTCGGTGAACCACTGCATCCGGTGCTTGAACCGCGGCAGGCTGTCCACAAGTTCGGAATCGAGCGTCTCGACCGCAAACAATGGAATCAGACCGACCATTGAGCGGATCTTCAGATGTGTGGTTTCTCCGTTCGGCCAGTGCAGCACATCGTAGAAGAAACCGTCCTCACGATCCCATAGCTCGATCTTCTCGCCGCCGATGTTGTTCATGGCGCGGCAAATGTAGACGAAATGTTCGAAGAACTTGCTGGCCACATCTTCGTAGGCCCGATTGTCTCGGGCGAGCTCCAGCGCGATCGTCAGCATGTTGAGGCAATACATGCCCATCCAACTGGTGGCGTCCGATTGTTCGATGTGGCCGCCGGTCGGCAGAGGCGCGCTCCGATCGAACACACCGATGTTGTCGAGGCCGAGAAAGCCCCCTTGAAAGATGTTCTTCCCGTCGGCGTCTTTTCGATTCACCCACCAGGTAAAGTTCAATAGTAGTTTGTGGAAGACACGCTCCAAGAACAGCCGATCGCCGACCCCTTTGCGTTTCTTTTCAATCTTGTAGACACGCCAGGCCGCCCAGGCGTGGACCGGCGGATTCACATCTCCGAACGCCCATTCATAGGCTGGAATCTGTCCATTGGGATGCATATACCATTCGCGCAACATCAGGACGAGCTGTTCTTTGGCGAACGTCGGGTCGACGAGCGCAAGCGGGATGCAGTGAAACGCGAGATCCCATGCCGCATACCAGGGGTATTCCCACTTATCCGGCATCGAGATGACGTCGGCGTTGTAGAGATGGGTCCAATCGGCATTGCGGCCATGCAACCGTTCACGTGGCGGTTCCGGCATGTTCGGATCACCCTTGAGCCAGCGATTGACATCGTAATAGTAGAATTGTTTGCCCCAGAGCAGCCCTGCGAAAGCCTGCCGCTGAACGCGGCGGGCATCTTCGGATAATCCGCCCGGAGCCAGACTGTTGTAAAACTCGTCAGCTTCCTGGATGCGTTGAGTGAAGACGGCATCAAAGTCCCGCTTGCTCAATCCCTGACCCTGCTCCTCGTTAGTGAATCGAAGCTTGATCGTCGTTGCTTCGCCCGGCGCGAGCGTCAACGCATACCGGGCCGCGGCTTTGGTGCCCACATGATCCGGATTGACCGCATCCTTTTCGCCCTGCACAACATAATCGTGAAAACTGTCCTTCACGTACCGGGCGCATTCCTGATCGCCATAGAGACGGCGGGTGTTGGTCTCATTTTCTGTGAAAAGCAACGTGGGCTCGCCTTCGCAGAGTAGACGGCGCAGGCCATAATATTCGTGGTGCGTCTCGATGACGCTCACTTGGTTTATCGGTGCCCCTTTCCTGAGACGGGGACGCCGGATGTCTGACCCCCAGGACCATGTATTGCGATACCAGAGAGTCGGAAGCAGCGTGATCTCAGCCTGCTCAGGGCCACGATTCACAACCTGGATACGGATGCACAGATCTTCCGGTGTCGCCTTGGCATACTCCACAAAGACGTCAAAGTAGCGGTTCTCGTCGTACACGCCGGTGTCGATCAATTCAAACTCCCGATCTCGGCGCCCCCCTTTGCGATTCTCCTCAACCAGCTGAGCATAGGGGAACGCTGCTTGCGGGTACTTATAGAGATATTTCATGTAGGAATGCGTCGGCGTCGAATCGAGATAGAAGTAGCACTCCTTCACGTCTTCGCCGTGGTTGCCTTCGTTGCCGGTAAGCCCGAAGGCTCGTTCCTTCAAAATCGGATCGCGCCCATTCCACAAGGCAATAGCAAAGCAGATCAGTTGATGGCGATCGCAAATGCCGGCGAGGCCGTCCTCGTTCCAGCGGTAAGCACGCGATCTGGCATGATCATGGGGAAACGATTCCCAGGCTGTACCGTGAGGACTATAGTCCTCACGCACGGTTCCCCAAGCCCGTTCGCTCAGATAGGGCCCCCAACGTTTCCAATGGCGCTGACGCAGAGCGTCCTCTTCAAGGCGCTGCTGTTCTGCCAAGATCGGCGGTTGAGATGTGGAAGTGGTCTGACGATGAGAGGTCATAGGGCTCCTTCGTTAGAAACACCTCAAAGTAAAGTCGTCACGCTGCGGAAAGTCTCCCCGAAGCCTAGTACCTGCTTGCGCCCGTAATCAAGCGGAGGCGATAAATCGATGACCCGCCCGTGATGAATAAGGTTTGCCCATCCTCTCCCCATGCGACATTGGAGGTCGGTTCCCCGGTCTCGACCGTGCCCAGGAGCGTGCCGTCTGAAGCGATCACGCTCAGCCCGCCGGGCCTGGCGCCGAATATGTTCCCCTGCCGATCGACTTTGAACCCATCCGGTCCGAAGAAGGGATCTTTGCGCCATCGACTAGCATCGAACAAGACACGACCATTCGCGACCGTGCCGTCTTCCTTGACATCATAGGCCAGCCAGGACGCCCGCTTCGGGTCCACATCGGACACGTAGAGCGTCATCTCGTCCGGCGAAAAGGCAATCCCGTTCGGAGCCTTGATGTCGGCAATCAACCGCGTGACGGTACCGTCCTTGGCGACACGATAGACGCCTTGAACCGGCGCTTTTCCCGGATCGTCAAACACACCTGGCAGTCCGAACGGCGGGTCCGTGAAGTACAAATCGCCGTTGGATTTGAAGACCAGATCGTTTGGGCTGTTGATTTTGTGCCCCTCGTACTGGTCGGCAAGCGGGACTATCGTTCCATTTGATTCCAATCGCCCGATTTGCCGATCGCCATGGCGGCAAAGCACAAGCCTCCCTTGCGGGTCAAACGTGAGACCGTTCGAGCCGGGCTCTTTGCCGGAGAAGGGAGTGGTGCCACTGTAGCCGCTGTTCTTCAAGAACAGACTGACACCCTCACCTGCTTTCCATTTATAGACACTGTTGGCCGGGATATCCGAGAAGAGCAGATACCCGCCCTGCTTGTGCCACACCGGACCTTCCACCCAAGTGAACCCATCGGCAACCTTTTCCAGCTTCGCGTCCTTCGGTACGAGCTGGTCAAAGCGCGGATCATGGCTAGTGATGGTGACCGCTACAGTCTCAGCCCAAGCCGAACTGTATAGGACGATGAGAGCGATCACAACGAATGCTAACTTTGGTCTGAATGGAGTCTCGGCAATTCGTTTCATACCTCCTCACCCCTTACCCTTTACCCCTCACTGCTTCAATGGTCGGACCCCGGCGACGTTCATTCTGATGCGATAGATACCCGTGAGAGCGGTAATGTACAGTGTCTTGCCGTCGTCGTCGCCCCAGGCCATGTTGTGTGGATCCTCCGGTCCCTTGATAAGGCCGAGTTGCTTCCCTTCCGGTGAGATGATCCAGAGCCCGCCAGGCCCGGTCGAATACACATTGCCCTGCTGATCGACCTTCAATCCATCCAACGCATCGCTCCCCGGCGCGTCGGTCATATCAAAGAACAGTTTGCTGTTCGTGAGCGTGCAATCCGGCATCACATCATGACGCAGAATGACCTTCTTGGTCTCGTTCCAATTGTTCACATACAGAAACTTCTCATCCGGTGAAAGGGCGAGGCCGTTCGGCGCATCGAGATCCGTGCTCACAAGTTTCACCTCACCGTCTTTCACACAATAGACGCCGCTGATGGGCAGCTCTTTCCGCGAATCGTTGAAGACATTGGGGAGGCCGAATGGCGGGTCGGTAAAATAGAGCGCGCCGTCCGAGCGATAGACGAGATCGTTCGGGCTGTTCAAACGTTTGCCTTCATACCGATCGGCCAGCACGGTAATGTTGCCGCGCGGTTCGACGCGGATCACACGCCGGTTCCCGTGTTGATTGATCGTCAGACGCCCCTGCTTGTCTACTGTGAGCCCGTTCGAGCCTGGTTGATGATACTCGCCGACGTTGAAGCCGCTATAGCCGCTTTTCGTGCGAAAGACAGATACCTGCCCGTCAGCCGACCAACGATAGATCGTGTTGGCGTTGGGATCGCTGAAGAGGAGATACCCCGGTGCATTCGCGGTAGCCGGAACCCAAACCGGCCCCTCGGTGAACAGAAAGCCGCCGGCGAGTCTTTCAAGTTTGGCATCGGATGAAATGATCGCGTCCAGGGCCGGAGCGGATCTGACAATCTCGGTGTGTACAAATTTCGTGGAACCGACCTGGTTTGTCTTGTAGAAATCCAGCGTGGCGGACCGGACCCAAATGAAATTTCCCGGTGGATTCGACAGCGGGCCGTTGATACCGAAGACGGCCAGTTGTATTTTCTGACCCGGCTTGGCATGGCGCGTCAGGACCACACGATTGGGCGTGTTGAACCCTTTAATGAGTTGTCCGCCCGGCTGGCCTAGCACGAGCGGCAACTTCCCATCCACCCAGACCTCCGCATAGTCGTCGATCGCGATTTCAAAGACGACGGTCGAGCCTGTCGGATCGAACGACCCGATCTTGTCCGGTATCGTGACACTCGTTCGATACCAGTTGAAACAGAGGCGTCCGGTCGATCGCCGCTCTTCTAACTGAGCCGGTGTAAGCCGTTCCCATTTCGAATCATCAACATCTGCGGCGCCCGCGTGCACATCGATATCTTGCGTACGATTCGGCGGACCGGATGGAGCCAGATCCGTTCCCGGACTGTGGTGATTGACATCAATGACCTTGACGTTGCTGTAGCGCCACTGGCCTTTGACCAAGCCGATTCCTTCGTCGGTCTTGAGATCGACAATTGCATCAGGCCTCACCCCCGGCGCATCCTCCGTCACCTGCGCATAGGACGGTTGTCCGGATACGGCGAGCGCCAGTAAAACGAAGAAGCCCCACTTCTTCATCTTCTCACCCGTCCACCCTGGCGCGCCGAAACGCGCCATTAGCCCCAGCGAGGGCCTTCCGATTCCTTACGCCTCTCTTGGAGGGAGTGGCCGAGGCTGCCCTTTACTGCGCGCATCGAACGAGCACAGTTTCACCGTGCGCGTTCTGCGAGCAAGAAGGGCACCTGGCCGTTCCCTTCCCATCCTTCCGAGACCGCGCGTTGCGCGAGCAAGGAGACATGCCGACGGCACTCACCGCACCTTCACCACGTAATAATCAAACGGCGCCTCTACCTCTTTGAACCAATGCGCCACCCCGTTCGGAATGATCACTACGTCACCAGACACGAGGTTTCTCGCTTCACCTCCGTTGACCGTCGGCGCGCGGAGTTCGTGCGGCGCAATCGTCTTCGCCCCGACCGGCGTACCGCCGGTGATCAGTTGTGCCGAGCCCTTTAGGACATAGACAATGTCTGTGTCGAGTTCATGGATCTCGACGACACCCGGCTTGTCGCGATGGCTGGCGTGCACCATATAGTTCCTTCCTGCGTGCATCATATTTTCGTCTTCACCGACCAGCACCGCGCCCTTCGCAAAGGAGGCCGATACTTTCCGGCTTTCTATATAGGTGACGGGAAGCGGCGCATGCCCATCGGCCATACCTGCCATCTCCATGTTGTCGAGAGATTGCGCGCCAATGATGGCGAGCTCCTCATCCTGCTGCGCACTGGCGGCACCGCTGACACCGATCGCCCCCACCACTTTCCCCTCCCATTCAAGCGGAATGCCGCCTTGCAGCGGGGTGAAGTTCTGGAGGTCTCCGCTGAGGGTGACCATAGAGGTACGCCCACCTTTGATCGCATCTTCAAAGACTTTCGTAGGTTTCTTAAATAGCGCCGAGGTGCGTGCTTTCCCGATGGCAATGTTCGCACTTGCAGCAAACGTCTGGTCCAATCGTTCCATGGCCAGCAAGTTTCCGCCGTCATCGACGACCGCGATTGAGCCTCCAGGGGCGTTGACGCGCTTCGCTTCCGTCACTGTCGCGGCAACGACTTTCTTGGCACCCTCCAACGTGAGGCCGCGCTTCTCGGCAACCGATTCGGCCTGTACGAATGCCGCTGTCCCCAATACTGCCATTCCTGTAATGAGTGCCATTGTCCGTTTCATGTTGTTCTCCTCTCCTCTGCTATCAGCATTCAGCTCAACAGTTCATGTGGTTTGTCTCGTTTATCTGGTTTATTTGGTTCGTCCGGCTCAAATCAGAGCAACCAAACAAACAAGATCGACCAGACATACATGACTGTAAACGGTTGATAGCTCCTATTTTGCGAAGGCTGCTGCAACAGCTGCTCCCGCGATTGCGATGTCTTCATCCTGCTGCGGTGTCTCACCGCTCACGCCGATGGCACCGATGACTTTTCCATCGACGATGATGGGCACGCCGCCCTGCAAAGCCACTGCGCCATGCAAGGCCAAGGCAGACACACGCCCGTTCTTCACCTGGTCCTCGAAGACTTTGCTGGGCCGGCGGTAAATCGCTGCAGTCCGTGCTTTGTCGATACCGACGTTGACACTGGCCACTTGCGTGTCATCGAGCCGTTCCAAGAGCAATAAACTGCCGCTTTCATCGACAACCGCGATGACGACTCGCGCTCCTTCGGCCTTCGCTTTGGCTTCAGCGACAGCGGCAATTTCCTTGGCGCCATCGAGCGTTAGGGCTTGCTTTTCAACAAGCTGAGCCTGCGCTGATCCAATCGAAATGACTATCGCCAATATTGACAACACCGTTATGCGTATCATGGTTCCTCCTCACGGGGTGCAGGCGCGAGGTAAGGGGAGAGCGATCGCGGGCGGCTCATCACCACCCCTGAATCCTCACCCCTTACCTTTCACCCTGTGCTATCGGCTCATCGCCATGCTGCCCGATTGCGCACGCTCCCCGGACGCAGTCACGATGGGCTTCGAGTATGACGCCTCGCCCAAGAGCACTTCGGCAAATGCACACCAGATTTGCACCTTCGCCACGTCGTTGACGTAGGCCGGCAAGGTGATCGTCCGATTCTGCTTGTCGCCCTTGATCGTCAAGCGATTCAGCAAAAAGACGTTGCCCTTCGTGTCCACGACCTGCCAATGCGGCGCTGGCGTATCCGGAATCTTGAAATCATCGGACCATGTCAACGTATCGGTGTTACCCGATCGCGCATGGGTTGCCGTTCCGGCGTTGGCTTTCACACCTTCGAATTTGCTCGTGGTGTGCGCATCGGCGGCAAATCCGTTCGATGCGACAAACAATCCTGTCGCTGCAATCATGGACAGGAACCCCATCTTGAACACACTCTTCGCACTCATAACGCCCTCCTTATAGATAGTAATGAAGTGAGTTTCTCTGCGGAATCACCCGCAGTGTGCTCGTTCGTCGATAACGCACAACACTTCTTACAGAGGCAAGCGTGGGGGAGACGATCGAACGGACAGGATCACGGCATGAAGTTGCAGCGGAAGATGCAGCGCGCGTTGTTGTGATGGTGGAGCTTCGCGCAGAGGACGCGGCGGGCGCCTGGGAGCCTCACATAGCATTCCGCCGCAAGCAGCATACCCAGCAACGGCGCAGTGAGGTAGACCCAGAAATCGGTCCAGAGATGAGCCGGGAGCGCGGAGGCGAAACTGCGAGCCGGATTCATGCTCATACCGGAAAGTGGGGCCTCAACCGCAATGTAGGTGGCTACGAGTACGCCCGCGAAAACGCCCGTCCAGGCGTTCAGTTTCGTTCGGTTCGACACGATCAGCACGACGAGCATGAGCCCGAATGAGATGCACGCTTCTGCGATGAACGCCATGCCGGTCCCGCCGAACCCCGGTACTGTGACAACGTAATTGACGGCCGGATGCTCGATCGCCATTCCAATCGCCATCCCGGCTGCCAGTAGCCCGATCAAGCCGCCGACGAATTGCGCAAGCACATAGCAGAGCGCATCGAAGCCTTCGATTTTTCCCAGTCGGAAGAACGTCACTGTGACGGCAGGATTGAGATGCGCCCCGGATCGTTTCCCCCATGGAGAATACATAATCCCCATTGCCGTGAGTCCCATGGCAATTCCGATCAACACCCGTCGAACGGCCGGATCGGGGAGCAGAGGATACAACGGTGAGTGTGGGTATTCGACCAGCGAGGTCACGACGGCGGCAGAGATCATGAAGAAGCCGAGGCCGGCTGCCTCCATGAGATACTCTGGCCAATGTGCTCGCACGATGTCAGATGGCGCTCGCATAGGCGTAGTCTCTCTTCTCGCCATCTGCTCGCGTCGATCGAATGACCTGTGACATCGGCAGCGAAGCGGCAGCGTAGCAAATTCGCGCCGGATCGGGGCCGCGATAACCGGCGCTCAACCAGATCTCTTCAGCCGTTTCATGGCAGGGCCGACAGCGCCATCGAGTAATCGTCATGGCACCCTTCTCATCCTCGAACGCTTGGCTACTGGTGCTCAACATTGCACGATCACAGACTGGACAATGCATGACTCCCTCCTTCATGACTCATGGCCTTCATGTCGCATGTTAGAACGTCCGAACGTTGGCAATATCGGTTTCGTGGGGTCACTGCAGGTTGATGCCTCGGCAGCCGGGCTATCGACACAGTCGTAGACCATCGTGCCGCACGCTGGGCATCGTGACGCCCAGCGCCAGGCTCCCAAGCGCAAGTGGCCCTTTTCATCGACTCGGTCATAGAACTGATCGTTCACATCCATTCCATTACATCGTGTGCACGACATACTGCCTCTCCTGTCCTGCAGACTTCGGCATAGGAGTGGATTCCTCCGGCAGTATCATGGTTTCCAGCCGCAGGCGCCATTCCAGAAACTCCACTTGCTGGTTGAGCCACCAGCAGGCGGCACGAAAGCGGAATTCATATACGGTACTACAGCCGTGGCGCATGGTCCGCTCGATTATCGTCTTCATCGATCACCTCACACTCTTGAGCATTGGTCGCGCGACACTACCGCGTCTTACACAGTTGGTGTGCGACGCGCGAAGGGGACCGGACGATTTGGATGGAATCAATGGGGCAGTGCAGGGTGGGAACGGAGTGTGGCGACGGCAAGAGAGGAATCTTGAAGGCCGGCCAGCGCTTCTGTGGCCTGATCGACGTAGTAGGCCCAGTTGCGGCTCGAATATCGCGCGAGCACGCGCTGGTACAGCACTTGCGCTTCCATCGGATGCTTAGTCTCGACCATCACCGCCGCAGCCCTGAGAGTGCAGGCAGCTCCGAGCGCTCGGGGATCGACTGCCGTACGAAGTGGTTGGTTCGCCACATGGTCTCCCATACCCTCATCAAGGGTGGAGGTTCAGCTTCCACAGGAACCACCCGCTCGAACTGTTCAATGATCAGAATCAACTTCGTGAACTCGGTGGCATCGAAACACTGCAGATAGCTTTCCCACAACGACATAATAGGTGGTGGACTTTCCCCCACTCGCTGTTCAAATAGCGATACGCCATGACATCCACTGAGGAGAACTGTGAGGATACACACAATCCAACGCATGGATATCTGTCGGTGAGATGTGAATGCTCTTACAGAATCCGGGCGGAAATGAAAGAAAAGAGTGGCAGTGCAAACTGGAGGGCGACTGAGACTCGGACCCAGGCCTCTCGCTGATTAAGAGTCGAGGCTAAGACCCTCCTCAGGACACCCAGCAACAGGCTTCAATATTGATCCGCATTCATGCCGCCGCGCACACACCAGACATGGAAGGTGATGGTCTTAAAGCCTGAGAGTACTTGGCCAGTGTCGAAGATCACGAGCCACGCGCTGGATGGATTACCTGCCATCGTCGTCGCCGACCAATATGCGTCCAGCTGAACGTTGGTAAAGGGATGGCCCATGGGCAGAGTGGACTCTGCTCTCAGGGAAGACGGATCTATCAGGCTCGCCAGTTCAGAAATCGACGGCAACCTCCAGCCTTTCCGGCCGCCCACGTCTTTGTTGACGCAGGCAGTCCGAGCATCGGCCCAAGGCAGCTCGATTGTTTCCAGAGTCTTTTCCCACACCAGACCGGTTTCCTCGTCTCGCACCGCTGCATCCCCGAAGGCACTCAAAATAGTAAACCGCGAGGCGCCCGGCAGCTTCTTGTCCCAATTCTGGGCAAGTCCGGAGATGTCCTGGGTAGGATTGGGATTCGATGAGGAAGCCGCAAAGACACCGCTCACCCCAAGCCCAATAGTGAATAAACTCCCGATTAAGACACAGAGTCTCGGCATCAGCATAGAACTACTTGATAGATGCATCGTCCTTCCCATGTGATCCCTCCAGTAGTCGTGGTACTCGAATGTGGGGGATCACCTTGCTCCTGCTGACACAGCCTGTCAATACCTTCACTCGATCACCAATAACTACCGAGTTGGAAGACCGGGATCCGTGATTCACCTTGTAGAAACAATCCGCTGGTTTTGGAGTGCCGATAACCCTCTTTTAGTTGTGTTCCCTCCCCACGTCGCTTTTTGTGGGTTTTTGCCGTATCCTTCTGCCTCTCCCAATGTGAAGGTCATGATTCAAACAGCGAAGGGGCATGAGATGATTCTGGCTTTCCTGATCGAAACAACATCAAAGCACTCCGTTTCTCTCGATCGAAGATTATCGAATCCGTTGTTCAAAGGAGCGTGAAGAGGAGGGAGTTACCTTATGGGTTCCACTGTAAAGGAGGAACAGCTTCGGTGGTTCGGACGCGCGATCCCGTACGCCATCGACCATTCCGTTGAAAACCTCCGGAAACTCATCGAGGGTGATACGAAGACTACAGGGGCGATTCAGATCCTCCAGGAGCAGACTCACCTCCGGTTCGTCGTACGGTCAAATCAGAGCGACTACATATGTTTCGTCGACGGCGAAGCCTGCAGTTCGCCCTACGGGCGGCAAGGTGGCCGGCAAGAGGTCCGCCTGAACAAGGACACATGCGATAGACCCGCTACAGTGATCCACGAGATCGCGCATGCCATGGGGATGCGACATGAGCATTCGAGGCGCGACCGGGATCGGTTTGTCACCGTCCACTGGGAGAACATCGAGGACGGAAAAGAGCACTGGTTTGAGAAATATGGCGCAAGCGAGGGAACTGAGTACGGGGCGTACGACTTCTCTTCCATCATGCATTACGGGAGCTGCGCATTCGGGCGTGGGGGCTACTATTGGACTTCAGGCTGGACTACCGCCGTTGCCTACACAGTCGGCGGAGCCCCGTATCTCTTCCTGCTGAAAGTCGCAGGGGTCGGCAGCGACGGCAACAACGTCCACATCCACGCGCTCAACACCAACGGAAACGTCGGCGCCCGCATCGCCTCCTACAAGTGGACCGAGGGCTGGACTACCGCCATGGTCTATACGGCCGGCGGGGCGCCGTTTCTCTTCCTGCTGAAAGCCGCAGGGGTCGGCAGCGACGGCAACAATGTCCACATCCACGCGCTCAACGCCAACGGGAGCGTCGGCACCCGCATCGCCTCCTACAAGTGGACCGAAGGTTGGACCACTGCCATGGCCTACACGGCCGGCGGAGCCCCATACCTCTTCCTGCTGAAAGCCGTAGGGTTCGGGAGCCACGGCAACAACGTCCACATCCATGCGCTCGACCAAAACGGGAGGGTAGGCGATTGGGCCGCCTCAAACAAGTGGACCCAAGGCTGGACCACTGCCATAGTCTACACCGCCGGCGGAGTGCCGTATCTCTTCCTGCTGAAGGCGGCGGGATTCGGGCGCGACGGTAATAACGCTCACATCCACGCATTCAACAAGAACGGAAGCGTCGGCGCCCGCATCGCCTCCTACAAGTGGACAGAGGGGTGGACCACCGGCCTTACCTACACGGTCGGCGGGGCAGCGTATCTCTTTCTGCTGAAAGCGGCAGGGGTTGGGCGCGACGGCAACAACGTCCACATCGAAAAACTTGGAGTGAACGGGATGATAAACGGGCGCGCGACTATCTGTCCGACGCTTAGTTTCAAATCTTCCGCGGATCCGACAGCCTACACTGGAAATCCCGCCAACCTGGGTGGCAGTACGCTCACGAATACCGATTTAGCGGCACTGGACAGTCTGCCCCGGGGAATCCTGCATGTTCATGTTCTTCAGTCGGATGGGACCCTTGGCCGGCGTCGTGACACACAACATTGGACAAACGGTTGGACCACGGGCAGGACATATACACTCGCAGCACAAACCTACATCCTGTTCCTTAAGAGGATGGGCACCGGAACGGATGGCAACAATGTCCACATCCACAAATTCAACAGTGACGGCAGCGTGGGCGATCGCGTTGCCTCCTACAAGTGGACTCACGGCTGGACTACCGCCCTTACCTACACCGTCGGCGGAGCATCGTACCTCTTCCTGTTGAAGGCGTGGGGGTTCGGAAACGACGGCACCAACACCCACATTCACAAATTGAACAGCGACGGCAGCGTGGGCGATCGCGTTGCTTCTTACAAGTGGACCACCGGCTGGACCACCGCCATGGTCTACACCGTCGGCGGGGCGCCGTATCTCTTCCTGCTGAAAGCGGCGGGGTTCGGAAGCGACGGCAACAGCGTCCACATCCACGCGATCAACAACAACGGAAGCGTCGGCGGCCGTGTCGCCTCCTACAAGTGGACCCAAGGTTGGACCACCGCCATAATCTACATGGCTGGAGGCGCTCCGTACCTCTTCCTGCTGAAGGCGGCAGGGTTCGGAAACGACGGCAACAACGTACACATCCATGCCGTCAATAACAACGGGAGTTTGGGTGCCCGTGTCGCTTCGTACAAGTGGACCGAAGGCTGGACCACCACCATAATCTACATGGCTGGAGGCGCTCCGTACCTCTTCCTGCTGAAGGCGGCAGGGTTCGGAAGCGACGGCAACAATGTCCACATCCACGCGATCAACAACAACGGGAGTGTCGGCGCACGCGGCGCTTCCTACAAGTGGCCTGAAGCGTGGACCAGCGTCGGCACCTACACAATAGATACGGCAAACTACCTTTTCCTACTGCGATCGGCATATCCCACCTAGCCCGCATTATTCATGACAGTTCATCGCGGAATCGCCAAGCCGCGTCGTGAGACCGGCGCGCGGAGCACGGAGGGCCTGAGGCGTACTCGGGCAGTACATCGAAGGTCCGAGGGGCGAGCTCGCCGACCGCGGGCTCGTCGGAATAGCGGATCGGCGATTGCAGCAGAAGTGTTCATGAATAATGCGGGCTAGCCCGAAACAATGAGGAAGCAGCACTGTGTAGTGATTGGCAAATACATCGCCTCGCATCAAACGCCCCGATGTAGAGATGGAGATCGATACACTCCCATCGTTCTTCGCATCGTCAGGGTGACGGTTGAGAGCAAGCTAAGGTTCAGGGAAAATCTCGCTCAGAGACAGTGGGGTGGTAGCTGGGCGGTCATAGACTATGCCGATCCCGATAGTCAGCGCAAAGAAGATCACCAGAACATAAAAGGCAAACTGGAATGCTCTCGGATAGGGCGTGTTGAGGACACCGGAGACATGGAGGTAGAGAGTCAGCGAAGCCAGCAGATGGAACGATATGGCGGCGACAAGAGTCATCATGGTCGAACGGCCCTCCGTTTGGCGTCCTGATCAGCTCCATCGCAGGCACGTCGGCATGCAGCCGTTCAGACATTCTGGCATCGGAGCGGCTGAGACTGAGGGAATCGGTCACGCCTGGAACGGAGCAGAACGCACAAGACCGCGAGCGAGACTTCACACAGGAAGCATCACTGTATGGCCCCATGAGTAGAGGAGTCAAGCGGGGTAAAGACGGGGCTTGCCCCTGAGTGGTATCACGGCGTCGGAAAAATCCTGCATCCATTGACAATGGACGCACGTTCTCTCTAGAACTGGATGCACAGGACGAGACACTCGGTCAAACAAACACCACGGCCCGCAGATCGACATTTGCACACCGGCGCACTGTTACTCTCTCACATACGCTCTCACGCGTGAGGATGATGGCGCCGTTTATACGAAGGGAGTCATCATGCGATTCAGACAATCGATCGTCCCGATAGCCGCCCTACTGGTCTTGAGCGCGGGACTCTTCTGCAGAGCTGAGGCCATAACCATCGACGCGGGCCATGCGACCGTGAGTTGGACGGGACAAGGCGTCATCGATGATCTGGGCAATGGGGACAGAATCTTTAGAGGCACGATCACCGGAGCCATCCTCGTGCAGCATCTTCCAGTGGGCTCGGCCCCGCCGGAAATCCATAAGGGCAAAATCGATTGTCAGGCGATTTTTCATATCAGTGAGAATCAAGAGGGACCGAAGACGGGCGTCTGTATCATCAGGGCCCATGAAGACAAGGACCTCGCGTACGTCGAGATACGATGTGTTGGGACCAAAGGCGAATGCAAGGGCGAAATGACATGGGCCTGGGGAAGAGGTGGATTCAAGGGTATTACCGGGACGACGCCATTCGTCTCCAGCATGTATATTGAACAAGGGAAAGAGGGACGGATCCACGGAAGTGCACACTGGCCGGAGATGACCTACACACTACCGTAGGGTTTGAAGCCTCCCCACGGCGAGAAAGCCACAGCAGCGAGCGGGTGAGAAAAGTGACTGTTCAGCCTCCTCCTATTGCACCGGAGGGAGCACCGCAATGACGCGCAATGGACCGCCGGTCCCGCCGGCAATTTTCATCGGCAGAGCGATCACGTCGAACCCATGAGATGGAAGGTCGCGCAGGTCCGCGAGATTCTCCAAGACCGGGACATTGCGGGAGAGCAGCGCAACGTGTGTTTCAAACTTGGTCGATTGGCCGTAATCGATCGAGGCAGTATCGATCCCCACGGCCTTGACCTGCCGCTCGCGGACAAGCCATGCCGCTGCATCGGGGTGCAAACCCGGAAAGTGAAGCGCGCGTACACCCTCCGGTCCTCTCAGTTCACTTCCTAGATATCCTTGCCGCGACGGCCAGTATCGGGCAAAGCCCGTATCGATCAGGACGATGGTGTGAGCGAGGATCGGCCCATGAGCTGCTTCCCATCGCTCGAAATCTTGAATGGTCACGCGGTAGTCCCGATCACTGACACATTGGGCTCTGACGTCGACTCGGACAGCGGCGCCGACTAACTGCTCGATCGGGACCTGATCCAGCGTATGCCCTCCCTTGGCAAAATGAATCGGTGCATCGATATGGGTGCCGCCATGCTCGGCCATTTCCAGACGATTCGAGGCGTAGTAGTACCCACCAGGGGTTTCTCCCGCCTGCTGGACGACAAGCCGGAAATCCTGTTCTGTCGGCCAGACA
>DATIAT010000123.1:0-27115 GCA_035457905.1 Nitrospiraceae bacterium | reverse complement strand
CACCGGCGTTCAGTCTTCCACACCCACGCCGATCACGATGAGAACCGCATAGTCCTGCTTCGTGCAGCCCTCGACCGGAGGCATCGCTCCCCCTGGCGCAACTGGAAACGCAGTCTTCTGCACGTTTGCCGGCGAGCACGACCCACCAACCGCCGCCGGTGTATAGCGCGCGGAGCGGCAGGCCAGGTGCGTCACGTCGTAGAGCCTCGCGCCTTTATCGAGCTCCCAGCGCCTGTCACCATTCCTGTCGGGGGGATGAATGGTCAGCACAGCCGTCACGTCGCGGGCACCCGTGACCACGTATTTGCCGGGAGGGAGCGGAAAGGTCGGCGGCTCCATGATCAAGCCGTGTTCCTCCAGCCACCAATCCGTGCCGTCGAATTTCCAGCGCGCCGGGGCGACGCCACCTGCATCCTTCAACCGTTTATAGCTGTTCAGCTCAACGCCCCGAGGTCCCGGGTCCAGAGGCCACAGACCCCAGGATTGCGCGCCGCTCCCGGAGGTTGCACCCGGATCGCCCAACGCCGCGATGAACTGCGTCGATATGCGCTTCGTCTGACCTCCGCCTGCGGCGTGCACCGGCTGAGCCAAGGTGGCTATCGTCACCAGCAATGCCATCACAAGGCATGCGCGGCGAATGAGGCGCGGCGTTCTCCTCGTGAGCGCCAACCCGGCACCTCGCTGTAAATAGGTTCGCCTCCCGATCGTTCTGAGTTCTGACATCATTTCTCGACTTTCCTTTCAGGACGGGTCAGCAACAACTCGATACCGCCGTGTCCTCAATGCACCGCAAATCTACACCGCGAATGACCGGTTTGGGTCAAAAGCGGTCGTTTGTTGCATGCGCCAGAGTTGTTCGTCACAGCGCATTCCACGGGGAAGCCACGATAAGAACGAAGCGTGAGGGGCATGGGGACCCCACCTGGAGGCGTATTGTAGGAGGGAACCGAAAGAACGCGCAAGCATGTACGCAGAGCGACTGTTCTGAATTGGGCCGCGGGCGGCATCGGCCGTTCGGCGAGACAGGCTGGTCGGGGCAATCTGTCGAGGGGGCAGCCAATCTGTCACCTCGCAGAAAATCCCTGAAAACACGCACTTGGGCGGCTTCTCCTGAATCCCTGGGACAAGCGGTGGGGGAGCCACTCCACCGCCCCATGGAGACAGATACGTCATATCTGTCTGAAAAGTCGACCTCGCCGTGAAGTAGGTGGTCGATGGTATCGTCTTTGCTCACGTTAATCGGTACACATTTTAGAGAAACCGGCCACTGGTGCCGCGCTTCGGAGAGTCTCCGGACCTCGCGGTGGTCGAGGGGTCAGCACATTATCCGCGGGTCAGCCACTGCAGGAATCGAGAGCATGACGCGACAGGTTCTAGGCTCAGCTCGGTGGTCCTTCAAGGAGTCGATGATCGTGAGGTCCTGGTCACACGCCGTGCTCAAGGTGGTCATCATGGTCGCCGCGACATGCAGCGGGATCGGCTGTGCCCAGAAGGGTTTGCTCGCGGGACATGCACGGTCAGGCCGGCAAGGGACTTGGCGGGGTCAAACGAATTCGGATGAGACCGTCCAGCTAGCAACACTGAGCATCCCCCACGAATAGCCCACCGTTAGTGAGGCGTTCCACCCGCTCCAGCACGTCCACCGCCATGGCGTGCTTGATCGCGGCAGCAGCTACTTGGTGCCCCCCACCCGCCGCAACACACATGAAGGACATCGAGCACCCACGACAGACACCGTGTGCGCGGACACACCGCGTTCTGCCTTCGGAGGTCCTGCTTCGTGGACGTTCTGCATCGCGACTGACAGAAGATGAAGGCCGCTCCAAGGGAGGTTTGCTTGTGCGTGTCGAGGTCGCTATGCTTCTGAATCGGACGTGCACGGTGAGCCTGTGGTGATGGCGAACACACTGCGTGGTATCTTCCTTCTGCTCATTCTCGGCGCCTGCAGTGCGCCACCCCCGGCACCAACCCCTGATGAGCCGACCGTGCGCCAGGAGCGTGGACAGCGTGAAATGCCTGCCGAGACACCCGAGGTGCCAACAGCCACGCCCCCACCAGACTCCAGATGCACAGAGCAGCTTCATCAAGGGTACGCATTGAAGGAACGCATCGATCAGGAGTACTGGGAGAGCAGAAGAGCAGGAACCTTTTTCGGTCGGAGAGATGAACTCACGGCGAAATGGAGTGAGGGAGCTGGGCACTGGGCCGACCAGACACGAGCGGTTCTTCTTGACATTGGTGGGCCAACCGCGAAGCGCCAATTCCAAAATGCCAAAACCCCCATCGGCACGGTGAGTGGAGATGAGAAGTGGAACAATATCAGAAATTTTCTTCGCACGAGATTGGCAGCCTTAGAGTCAATCTGCAAGGCACCCTAGTATCCCCTACGCCGCTTGTCCCGTCAGCGGGGTAAGGCCGGTTTCTCTCTCCCCTACTCCATCGCCACCGAAGGAAGACGTATTGCGGGCCGTCTGGCGGGGGATACTTATCTCAGAGCTTATTCCGATCTTGCTGAGAGTAGCATCGGAGAGCCGGTACGATTTCCCTTACGATGGCCCACTGGCCTTCTCCTTTGACCTGCTTCAGTACCCCACTGGAACTGTCCCACTTAATTTCTGGACAGATCGCGAACCATAAACGCCGCAGAGAATCAGCTCAATCCTCCCAAAGATAGGAGTAGACGATGCTGTCGTCGTGACAAGGAGGTCAAGCACAGAGCCGAGGGATGGCGGCGTTAATGTTCCAATTCATATCGTACCGCGTCCAGCAGCAGGGGCATGCCAAAGGGCTTGTGGATCGTTCGGCGGGCTCCGAGGAGTTTCGCCCTGTCGAGGGAAAGCTCTGGGTCGTGTGCCCCAGAGATGGCAATCACCTTCACATGGAGGAAGGCGCGAGTTAATTCCAAGATCAGGTCGAGCCCAGTCGTCTCCGGCATGTCAATGTCGGTAATGACCACGTCGGCTGGCCTCTCTCGGTAGCCCGAGAGGCCTAGGCGTCCATTCGAGGCTTCCATCACCTCAGGCCGCCCCTTCCAGCAGGGTGCGGAGTAGTCCGCGGACGGGTTCGGAATCATCGATGACCAAAATCGTTGTCATAGTGCTCCTGTGACCAAGCGCTGGGGACAGGCGAACACCACCCGTTCCGAGCCGCTGAGGCTTTCTGACACTGCTTCCCCTGCACCTCCAAGTACCTACATGGACGCAACCTCGTGAATTACCTTATTTCTAAGTTGAGCCCAGTCCATAAACGCTACCAGGTCCCCTCCAGTGATATTTCCGACTGTTCGGTGAGCTTTTCCCCCAACGGACCAGGGAAAAATTGTCCAACCGAGACAGAATGTCGTGCGCTAATTCTCGGAATTTCATTGGTCTTTTTGTCAGCCTTGAGACAACTTGTGCTCGGAGACGACACTCGTTCGTCTCCCTCTCGTATGATTCCGCGTTCCTAACTTATTGTAATGCTTCTCGCTCGCGCTCCCTTATGCACCTGGCATCGCTCTTGCGCGTGAGTGAGCGAGGAACCCATCATCATCGCATACTGAACGTTTCATAAGGAAGTTCTGTTGATCCGTGTTCTGCGATGTACTGTATTGTCACGCGCTCACAACTGAAGTTGGTGCCATCGAGCAGAAACACATCGGGATTGGTCCTCCTTACTTGTCCTTGCCAAATGTCTGAAGTGTTACTTCATTCCCATAGACGAGTGCTGAAGCTGCTTGCTTGGCCTTCATGACGAAGGCGTGGCCCTTTACGGGCAATCGATGCCGTTGAAGCTGATACATTCGGCATGGCAGCAGCGTGCTCAACCGGAAACCATGAAGAAAGAGACGCGCTGACGGCAGTATCGGCTAAGACAGCCAATGCTGAGATCGGGAATGAGAGAATGACGACCGGTTACGCGAGCTATGTAATCGTGGGTCGGAGAACAGGAGGCCGCTATGCTTGCGACGGATCGCTTTTCCATTCTATCTGAAGGACTGGGGCGGGTCGTGCGCCTGCTGACCCTGGCCTTGTTGACTCTGGCAACCATGACGTTACTGAGTTGCGGCTCGGATGAAGCTCCCCAAACCGTGCCTCAAACCTTCGCGGAGCTCAAGCAACAGGGCCATCTGAAGGCCTCCAACACCGGAGCCGCTGACTGGTTCGGGAACAGCCTCGCCGTGGCGGGCGACACGCTGGTCGTGGGGGCCCGCCGTGAGAACAGCGCGGCCACGGGGATCGACGGAAACCAAGCGGATAACAGCGCTCCGGATAGTGGGGCGGCTTACGTCTTCACACGCACAAACGGGGTCTGGAGCCAGCAGGCCTATCTGAAGGCCTCCAACACCGGAGCCGGTGACTGGTTCGGGGCCAGCGTCGTCCTGGCGGACAACATGCTGGTCGTGGGGGCTACACAACAGGATAGCGCGGCTATGGGGATCGACGGGAACCAGGCGGATAACAGCGTTCCGGATAGTGGGGCAGTCTATGTCTTCCAGCCACAGTAAGGGGTGGTGAGCCGTTGCCGGTCGCCGATGCATGCGGTCGTGTTGTTTTTCCTAATGGCAATCAAGCCTGCTTCGTCCGCCGCACGCGATTCGAATAGCTTGGCGACTTTCCCAATCAACCCATTCTTGAAAGCCAAATATGAAGCCAGACTGTAGTAGGACTTGTGGTTTGCTAGTTCGCTGCCATCCGAAATTGAAGGCGAGGGCAAGTAGTTAAAAAGACATGCAACCGCTCAACTACGGGCATAATCACTTTCGAGCCGGTCAAAGCCATGTCTCCAACGAAGAGGTGCGAGAGCATATATACGTATGTTTACTTGGTGTCCCCAACGGGATTTCCTAAAGGGAGAACAGATCCGCTGGGGTTCCAGCTTGACGGGAACGTCTTGGCAGCATAGCGGCTCGCATAGAGAGGCTTAGCGAGAGCAGAACGGAGGGACCTAGCTTTAAAAGTTCCAATCAGTGGTTCTTGGTACCGCTCGCTATTGCAACGGTTCCCCCAATTTGGTCACCTATGGCAAGGTCCTATAGCGTTCTATTTTGTGTATACGTTCCCGTTCCTTCCATTCCAGCCTTGTCTGGTCACAAAAATGGTCTCAACCCCCTTTCAGGACAAACAGATTCAGGTATCCCAGAGAGTCCGGCTGAGTGAGACAAATGAGAACCAAATTGATCTGCGATACTAACCTTCCCGCGTTTGTTACACTTGGGCCAACGAAGTTGACTCCTGTACCTCTGTGACCGGTCTTGATAGTTGTGGATGAACTCCAAAGGGGCCACCTCAACCTGACCCCTTTTGTCAAACTTTCTGTCACGCTGGTGTCACCGCACTTTCAATGCCTTAAGGGGTTTTGGCTAGCTGCCCACCGGCTATTCCCTGAGCGCTCAGGATACCGAGCGCCATGCTAAGACCCGATGGTTAAAGTGAAAGCTGACTAGCCCACCACGATACTGCCTTCCACTTTCTCCTCGACCACCGTCCTTGACAATCGACTAGGAGGAATTAAACTTCTATCCGGAACTGTCATGGGCTCCGTTCTGCTCCCTAACGATGGAGGTTCCCTATGGACCTAAGGCGAGCAATGATGAACCGGGATACATTCCGGGAGCTTGAGAACATGTCCGACCGGCTTACCCGCCTTATCGGACGACGTAGTGCGCCGGGTGGTGGACCAAATGAATCAATGGCCTTGGCTGATTGGGCACCGTTTGTGGATGTGATGGAAACAGAAGAGGAGTTTCAGATCCGAGCAGAGCTTCCCGGACTGGAGAAGAAGGACGTTAAATTGTCTATGGAGGGTGGGGTGCTGACGATCTCTGGCCACCGGGAGCAGGAAAAGGAAGAGAAAGGTAAGCGGTACCACAGGATCGAGCGAGCATATGGACGCTTTGCGAGGAGTTTTGCGGTGCCAGACGCTGTGGAGGAGCAGAAGGTCACGGCTGACTTTAAGAACGGATTACTGACCGTGCGCTTGCCGAAATCTGAAAAGACCAGACCCAAATCAATTGAAGTCACGGTGACCTAAGAGGGGGATTGGGCCTCCTACTCATGCCGGATGTGTTAGTCTTAATATGGGACCTAGTATTGATCGTGGTCACGTGCAATCCGAACAGTGGGTGAGCGAGTGAGCTACTATGAAGTCTTGGGGGTCAATCGTACAGAAAGTCTGGAAGGCATCCAAAGCGCGTATCGCAAATTAGCGAAGCAGTGCCATCCCGACCTTGTGGGGATACACGGGAAGCAGAAGTTTCAAGCACTCCAGGAGGCCTACGAAGTCTTATCTGATCCAGCCAAACGGAAGGAGTACGATGCACGTGTTGATCAACAGCGGATGGGGTGCACGCGTTGCATCCGACCTGAACCTCTTGTGCCATCGCACCATCCGGCGCGGTTTACTTGTCCGGAACCACTCATCGGGCCGTCTTTTCCTACCGAGGATATCTTCGGTTCTCCCTCGTCTCGTTGGGCCTTCTGCGCGGACTTCAGAAGTGGCCTTGGATTTTCACCTCCTTTCTGTCAAGGACTCGACCCAGAGGAAAGCGACATTACACAATTAATAATGAATTGCTTCAGAGCGTTTCGCATCAAACAGTTTTGAAGTTCATAATCCAAACCGCGAAGGAGGATAAGTCCCGTTCTGTTCGGTGCCCGGAGCGCTCTGGGAAGCCTTTCTAACAATCTTTCTTCCCAGGGAATCATTCGTGCTCAAGCCCAGCTTATTCCACCCCACTCTGGCCTATTGGATCAACTGCACACAAAAGCGCTCGAGGATTACCTCACGATACGACTGCGCGACGTGACGTTGGCGACGGTGAGCAAAGAGCTCGGGATCTTAAAGTCGGCCTATGGGTGCGCCCTGCGGTGGGACTGGGTGACCACCACCCCGTTTCGTGAGATGACGCTCAATCAGGAAGGCGAGGAGCGCGTGCGCTGGCTCACCGATGCAGAAGAAGCGCGATTGATCGCGGTGGCCGCGCCGTGGCTCCGCGATCTGATCCTGGTCGGGCTCGACACGGGATTGCGCCGGAGCAATCTGGTGGGGCTGCAATGGGCCTGGCTGCACAAGCAGGGCATCGTCCTAGTGGTGCCACGCCAGCTGGTGAAGGCGAAGAAAGCGACGGTGATGATTCCGCTCACGACACGGGCTGCCAGAATCATTGCGCGGCAAGTACGCCACGGAGACGCGCCTACTCCCTAGCCCAGGTGAGCATGGCGGTGCGGCGTGCGGCGAAAGCAGCGCAGCTCTCGGACGTGAGCTTGCATACGCTGCGGCATACCTTTATCAGCCGCTTGATGCAGGTGGGATGTCCGTTGCCGGAAGTCGCCGCCTTAGCGGGGCATCGCTATATCAAGATGACGATGCGCTATGCGCACCTCGCGCCGCATCACTTGGCGCCGGGATCCAAGCCTTGGAGCGGCGGCGTCCCGGTCAACCGACGGGTCGCGGGTTATCCACAGATGTCCGTGTCACGCTGGAGTCACGTTACGTTTCAGGAATTGCGTAAGTCGTGGTGTCCCCAACGGGATTTGAACCCGTGTTACTGCCTTGAAAGGGCAATGTCCTAGGCCAGGCTAGACGATGGGGACGAAACAGAACCTGCAAAAAGACGTGGACATTTACCATACTTCCGACTCATGTGTCACTAGAGGATGCGGCGATCCCTCTCAGCCAGTCGCGTTTCTTCTTCGACTCCGGTAGGATAAACGATGTTGAATGTGTCGGCGCTTTACGCGGGGATGGCCCGAGGAGCATCATTCATGACAAGAGCCCGATTTGCACCGTACAGATCGCTACTGCTCATTGCCTGTTGCCTGACAGGAGTCAGTTGCGCCCACGATACCTACCAAGAACGCGCGGACCTGATTAAGAATCATTCCGATGCATTCTACGATAATCTGAAAGCCAACCGGGTAGAATCTGCGATTCGAGACAACGAACAGATCGAAGCGATGGCGAGCCAGATGGGAGACACCGTCAGGAAACGCGCCAGTCAGCAAGGCACCACGTCTGTCGAACGGGAGTTCGCCTTGATGAAGACCGCCAACGAAGCCGCAGCCACAAACTGGCTCGCATTGGGGCAATACTTCGCCATCAAGCGCCAGTACCCCCAAGCCCGCGCCACGTATCGACGCGTAATCGATACCTATACGAATCCCACAGACCGATCTTACCGAGAACAGGCCCTGCGCGCCTTGAGAGATTTGGATATCATGAATCCACCCACCGCAACAACGACATTTCCGTGAGCGGCGGCATTCTCCTGCACCAATCATTTCGAATGCTTCTCGGAGGCTTTCTATTATTCAGCTGGGGTTGTGTCCACCGAATTCATGTCAGCCCTGCACCCCCATCTGTTTCGCCAGCCGCCATCGCCCAATCACTCCAGGTCATCGTGCCATTCATCGCAACGGAAGGAGCGGATCACATGCCAGGCATTCTCTTGCTTGAATGGCCGGCACAGGATCTGCGTTCCGCAGCGATGAACTACATCCAGTCGCGCCAGTCATTTGCCTCAGTCAGCGACAAACCAGCCGATCTGACCCTGACCATCAAAGCCTGGCTGACGATGCGATCCAGCGGTAACTACCATTATCAGCTTCGCTTGGAATCAGCCCTGGGCCCTTCGGAGAAGCCGCCGATCAAGTCTTATCTTGTGGTAAAGGAAACGGTGGGATCGAGTGTTCGGTGGGTCACGGCTTCGGATCAGACCCCCATTGCAGAAGCAGTCCAAGCCGCGCTGGATGATTTACTCTCGCAGATCGAAGCCGATCACCTCTTGTATCGAAACGGATCTCGCTGAAGGCTAGCCGGTTATCGATAGTGTGAAATTTCGGTAGAGTGCTCAGACAAGAAAAGCACGTTTCCGCGGATAGTCGAGCGAGACTGGCGAGAAAGGTGAGATACTCGGAATGAAGGCTTGCGAGTCGCGCTTGTCGCCCTAGATTCCACTTCGTGCACGTTTAGAACATCGGGCGGGTTGTCAGCACCCTGTTAGACTGTCCGAAACCGTCGGTCGATCAGGCGGAGAACAAGACATCCGGCCGCCATACCTGCAGCAAACACTGCTCCAATTATCCAACCTGAAGTAAGGCCCATGTGCCTCGATTCCCGACGTCGAAGTTCCTGACTCAGATTCGGCATATGGGATTCGGGCCCGAGCCAATCATCCTCTGATGAGCGGGGCAATTTTTTCCTGAAGAGAACAGTTACTTTTCCTTCACTCACGATTTCCCCCCCCTCTCTCCCAGGATGCCCAGCGTTATCAATACCACTTTCGCAGCGAGCCGTCGATCCTAGGCGGTACGAGAACCGGTATAATGTGCCCAGGCCTCATTGACTTGAGCGGTCGAAGCCGGTTCATACACTTGGCAATCAAGGCGTAGTGAACGATCTCCGAGCGGAACGTTCAGATAGTCACAGTGATGCGGCCGGTCCGTATTGTCGTGTTGATTGGGACGAAAGTTGTGACAGGACACGCACATTCTCGCGACAGAAATCTCTCCCTGTTCTTGGAGACTGCGAATCACCTTTACCAGAGACTTGAGGAGGGAGACTTGTTCCGCTGCCGTGAGCGCTTCTGTCGCAGTCGCGAGCCGATCGGGCATACGGGAAGTGGAGGCACAGGATCGATTCCCCTTGGCTGTCAACTGAGCCATCACAACCCTTGCATCACTCATGTCTCGACGCCGTCGAACTAACTGCTTCCGTTCCAGCGTGGCAATGACTTCCGACGCAGTTGGAAGCCTGACAGCCAATTCGTTCGCTACCGTGGAAACTTGCGCACGTTGCCCTGGTTTGGAGCGAAGGAGTGTAAGGACCTGCCTCTGTAACGGGCCAAGACCTGGGCGACCCTCTCGACGCCACGTCCGGCTCTTCATTGCCAGTCCAATTCTTTCCAGACCTGCCGCCAACTGAGTAGTCAACGCAGCTGCATCCTGTACCACCGACGACTTCTTCTTGCTACTGACCGTATGTTGTTCAGCCATGGCAGCACCCTCCTTAAATACCAGGATTTTGCAAGTGTAGTGTGCCCACTATCCCCACGTCAAGGTTGCCCTTCTGTACCCCATCAAACCGATTCAATACATCGCCGCCATCATGCAGCATGGTCAGAAAACCGGCACCACCCCCAGGCCCATCAATCCGAATACCACCACATTCTTAATTCCGGCCGGCGTCGAGGGTTTTGTGTCAGCAGAGCCAAGCCGTGCCACTGAGCCGGCTATTGATTCCGATCACCTTCAATATGCTGGTTGCCAAGGGCGATCCGGTCGAGTGGATCTTGGCGGCAGGAGCGGATTTCGACGTAGATTTAATCGCAATGACGGCGGAAGGCCACAACAGCCTGTCCAACCTGCTTCGCGGATGCATCACCGAACGAGTGGTTCGTGGCGGGCGCTCCCCCTTGCTCGCTATCTCCGCCTAGAACGGTTCGTACCATTACCCCGTCACGAAACACCACGAAATTCGAAGGCACTGCAGGCACGCGCGAACCCGGCAAGATGATGCCTGCAAGATTCAGCGGATCGCTGGCGGACAGTTTGATGTCGTGAGAGTCAACAGCTGAGTCGTTCCGTTTTCTCACAGCCCGCAACGATTCGACAGCTTCCGGCAAGGCGAATTGCTCTCCTACAAAACCGCTCACAAATCTCCCTCCACGGATCTCACCTTGCAGCTCCATCCGGCGGTATTGCACCAGTAGGTCTCGCCAGGACCGAACGAGAGACTCACGTGCAAGCAGATCGCGAAAGACTACGCCGTATCGGCGCAACAACTGCCGTGCGACAGACTCAGTGTGAGAGTGCTGAGTGTTGAGTGTTGAGTTCTGAGTTGTTGAAACAGAGCGCTGACGCATAGAATCGCTTCGGAGCAACGACCACCGCCCTGCTGAGTGTCGAGGCCGGCGGGACCGCTCACGTCCTTCAGCACGGCGTCGACGCGGATCCATGAGAGCACGGAGATTATCGAAGCCGTCGGCTGTAACCAGACCGGCTGCCGCGAGTTCCCAAAGTCCCTCTTCCACTTCCGTCGGAAGATGGTTTGTCATTCGCACAAGATCGACAAAGAAGCTCGCACCCCGCTCTTGCAAAGCCTGGCACAGATCCTGTGCCACAGAACTCAACCGGACGAACCGGTCCTGCTCCTGTGATACGGCGTCATCGTAGAAGGCACCCTTCAACCACTCGCTCTCCTGACGTGGAAAGAGACTGATCGGCGCCACGCTCGTCGGCATAATCCGGCGTCGTTCAGGGTCGCCAGCCCTCGCAAGCCGTGGATGAACAGACAGCCTGCCCCAGCTAACCGCTCCACTCAGACAGAGCCGGTCCAAAAGTTCCGGCTCGTACTTCGCCAGCCTTGTCCTCAACAAATACGGCTCCCAAGCGGAGGCTGCTGCTTCGAAGCCGCCCAACTGCGCAATGACGTTCAGGAGGCCGGCTTCGCCATGCAGGCGTGATCCGGGCGAGACATGTTGCCATTGAAACAAAAAACGCATGAACTCGGCTGCGGTCACCGGTTCGACTTCCTTCCGCAGCCTGCCGATGGTCAAACGATGAATGCGCGCCAGGAGGCGACGGTGACACCACTCGGGCGCTCTGGCGCCCGACAGTTCTGAGCGCTGAGTGCTGAGTGCTGAGTGGGGTCGATACCGCCCGCGGAGGAGTTGCCCAGAGGTTTCGAGCCGGAGAAATGACTGATCGATCGCCGTAATCGGGAGATACAACCGCTCGGCAAGTTCTGCTGAAGTGATCGGGCCGATGCTTTCCATCCAGCCCAATACAATCGCATCCAACGTGGCCTCATCTCGTAGTGCCAGCGCCGCCTCCACTTCCGCTCGTCGTTCCGTAGCAGCCCATCCTCGTACTTCCCATTCCCCACCCCTTAGCCCTAACCCCTCACCCCTCACTAACTCGATTGCGCGGCCTGACTCAACCAGCGTCGGCAGATGGCACAACCATTCAGCCGCAACCGGCTCAGGCAGCCAGACGAGCGTCAATAACGCATCGTGCAACTCATCAGGATCTCGTACGACAGGCCAGGACTCCCGCTGGACCTCCTGAATCGCTGCCGGATCCAACGCACCGACCTCCCCGGCCAAATCAGCCGGAAGCGTGCGCCGCATCTCCACCGCACGCGCCCGCCGTTCCTCCAACGGCGCATCGTCGAGAAACGCATAGGGGTTGGCATTTAAGATCTCATGCGAGAATGCGGACGGCATCGGCGTATCGACCGCCACACAACGGATGGCTCCTGCTTCAATCTGCGTGAGAACCGCCGTCAATCCGTCGAGATCCATCGCCTCGGTGAAACAGTCACGCAACGTTTCGTTGACCAACGGATGATCCGGAACGCTACGAGCCCGCTCGCCGGCGAAGTTATCCTGACAAGCCATCGCATCGGGAAAAACAGCTCCCAGAAGATCCTCCGCCTTCATCCGTTGAATCTGAGGAGGAACTTTCTTGCCGTGAGAAAAACGCAGCAGCATCAACGCACGGCTGACATTCCACCGCCACCGAGTCATAAACATCGGGGATTGGAGTACGGCGGGAAGCAAGACCTCGCGTAGCGTTTGGCTATGCAGGAACCCGAACACCGAATCGAGCGGGAAACTGTGCTTCTCGCCAAGCGAGATCACAATCCCGTTGTCGGTCGCCGCAGCTTGCAACTCGAAATCGAAGGTCACGCAGAACCGCTTCCGCAAGGCAAGGCCCCAGGCCCGGTTGATTCTGCCTCCGAACGGCGTGTGCAATACCAGCTGCATCCCGCCGCTCTCGTCGAAAAACCGCTCCGCGACGATTGTCTGCTGTGTCGGGACAGTTCCGAGCACCATCTTGCCTGCTAGTACATATTCAATAGCCTGTTCCGCACCACGCTGATCCAGGGCACATTCTTGCCGCAGCCAGTGAAGTGCTGAGTGCTGAGTGCTGAGTTGATCTCCGGAAAACAGAAGTTGATCGAGATCGCTCCGAAGTCTGGCGACTTCGGCGGACAACTCTGCGGTCCTCGACGGCGCTTCACCGCGCCAGAAGGGAATGTTCGGCGGCGCGCCACGGGCATCTTCCACCCGCACCTTACCCATCTCCACGCCCTTGATCCGCCAGGACGTGTTGCCGAGCAACATGATGTCGCCGGCCATACTCTCCACGGCAAAGTCCTCATCGACCGATCCCACGACTGTGCCTTCAGGTTCCGCGACTACGGCATAGTTCGCAGTGTCAGGGATAGCTCCGCCGGATGTGATCGCCGCAAGCCGCGCCCCGCGACGGCCTTTAATACGACGATTGATCCGATCGTGAAATACATGAGCCAGACCCCGACCCCGATTAGTCGCAATCCCCTCTGTCAACATCCGCAATACCTGATCGAACTCCGAACGCGCCAAAGCCCGATATGGATCGGCCCGTCGGCAAAGGTCGAACAACTCGTCTTCCTGCCAGGTCCGTGTCGCTGCCGCTGCAACCAGCTGCTGCGCCAAAATATCGAGCGGTGCCGGCGGCACGGCAATACGATCCAGAGCTCCTGTCCGAATTGCGCGTATGAGCGCTGCGCATTCCAGCAAGTCATCCCTCGTCATGGCGAACAGACGACCCTTAGGAATCGCCTTGATCCAGTGACCGGCCCGACCTATCCGCTGCAGACAGGTTGCGATGGCACGTGGGGAACCGATCTGGCATACAAGATCTACGGCGCCGATATCGATGCCGAGCTCCAGCGACGCCGTGGCCACGACAACGCGCGTCTTGCCGCTCTTGAGTCGTTCTTCCGCCGACAATCGAATCTGTCGCGAGAGGCTGCCGTGATGGGCTGCAACGACATCGTCGCCCAAATCCCGTAGCCGTTCCTCCAGAGAATGCGACACTCGTTCAGCGAGGCGCCTCGTATTGACAAAGACCAGAGTCGAGCGATGCTGCCGGACCAGTTCGGCGATGCGATCGTAGACATCGGCCCAAACTGCATTCGTCGCCACAGCACTCAGTTCGTCCTTCGGCACTTCCACGGCCAGATCCATCTCGCGCGTATGCCCAACATCGATGATCGTGCAAGGCACCGTGAGGGGTGAGGGGTGAAGGGTAAGGGGTCGTGGGGTTGGGGGTTGAGAGCTGATAGCTGATGACTGATGACCACCGGGAAGTATTGAGTGCTGGGTGCTGGGTGCTGAGTTCGCAACGTTTGACGATTGACAATTGACGGTTGACGAGGGCCGATTCCCCACCAGGAATCGAGCCACGGTTTCGATCGGCTGTTGCGTTGCGGAAAGCCCGATCCGCTGGGGTTTCGTACCCGTCAGCGCTTCCAATCGCTCCAGCGACAGGGCCAGATGCGCGCCGCGTTTATTCGGCACAACGGCGTGGATTTCATCGACGATGACGGTCCGGACCGTCTGCAACAGCTGACGGCTCTTCTCCGCCGTCAACAAAATAAACAACGACTCCGGCGTCGTGACGAGAATATGGGGCGGCCGCTTGAGCATCTGCTGGCGTTCCGTCATCGGTGTGTCGCCGGTTCGGACCAGCACACGGAGTTCCGGCATCAAAAGCCCGGCGGATAATGCGGCCTGACCGATCTCAGCAAGCGGTTGTTGCAGGTTTTTTTGTATATCATTGCTGAGCGCTTTCAACGGCGAGACGTAGAGCACCTGCGTATGTTCGTCGAGTTCACGCCCGAGGGCTTGTTTGAAGAGATGATCGATACAGGAGAGAAATGCAGCGAAGGTTTTTCCCGACCCGGTCGGCGCAGCAATGAGGACGTCCTTCCCCGTCCGAATCGCCGGCCAAGCCTGCGCCTGAACGTCAGTCGGGACCCCGACTGACGACGTGAACCATTCGGCAATAAGTGGATGAAACCGGGAAAGCGGCATGCTGTAGAGCATGCTAGCACGCCGGGACTGCAAAGCTCTACGGAACAGCTCTCACGTACACATCAGAGGTTGCGGCTGGTGCAATGAGAGGAGCGGTCGACGAGAAAGCCACGAAGCCCCCCCCAGCGGTAATCGACGGAGCAATGCTGTTTCCACCCGCCCCAGGTAGATCTCCGCTATCGAGCGAAACAACAACATTCTGTCCGTTTGGGCCGGTCTGAGTGTCATGTCGATAGACTTGCTGGCCGGTTACTGTTCCCACCAGGTTCGTCGCATTGGACACAAAAGCAATGAACCGCCCGTCCGCACTGATCGTCGGCGAGATATTCGAAGAGCCGGCGGACGCTGGATTGCCCGATCCGTCCTTGGACACTAACGTAGTTTGCCCGTTGGGGAACGGCTGGGTATCGTGAAGATAAATCTGCTGGCCAAAATTTCCGACCAGGTTCGTCGCATTGGACACAAAAGCAATGAACCGGCCATCCGCACTGATCGTCGGCGAGATATTCGAAGAGCCGGCGGACGCTGGATTGCCCAATCCGTCCTTGGACACTAACGTAGTTTGCCCATTGAGCGGTTGCGTATCGTGAAGATAGATTTGCTGGCCACTCACACCGGAAACTAAGTTCGTAGCAGTTGATACAAAGGCGATAAACCGCCCGTCCGCACTGATCGTCGGGGAAGTATTTGAAGAACCCGCAGACGCCGGGTTGCCTGATCCGTCCTTGGACACTAACGTGGTTTGCCCGTTGGGGAATGGCTGGGTATCGTGAAGATAAATTTGCTGGCCACTCACACCTTGAACTAAGTTTGTAGCAGTTGACACAAAGGCGATAAAGCGCCCGTCTGCACTAATGGAGGCCGCACTACTCACCCCGCCGATTCCTGCACTCCCAAGGCTGCTTTTTGAAACCAGATTTGGTTGGCCAGTCCGGCGATCGTGAACATACACCTGATTTCCTGTCACGCCCGCCACTAGGCTGGCGGTAGAAGAAAATGCGATGAATCGTCCGCTTGTTCGGCTGATTGAAGGTGCGGTGTTCGATGACCCGGCTACTGAATTGCCTGCAGTGTCGATCGATGCACGATCGGTACGGGGGCGAAGACGTAACATGACCGAGCCGTTCGCTGTTCCACCAGCAGAATCGGTAACCTGAAAGGCGACCGAAAAATCTGTTGCTGTCGTTGTTGTCGGGGTCCCAGAAATGACACCGGTCGCAGTGTCCAAGGCAAGTCCTAACAGAGGCAATGCATTAGCGACATCAGCCCATGTATATGGAGGAATACCTCCTGTGGCCGCGAGAGTCGAAGTATAGGTGTTCCCGACCACACCAAATTCGGCGGCCGTTGTCGACACCGCAAAGGCTGGAGTACTGCCTCCACCCCCGCCGCCTCCTCCGCCATCACTGCTCGGACAGCCTACGAGTCCGAATCCAAGGGTAATGATGACCAACACAGGCACAATGGATTTCATATGCAGCATTCTCCTACGGACTCCTCTATGAGGCAACAGTTGTGCGATATTACGCGACTGTGAAAAGATGGACCGATCTGACAACTGAGGCTATGGAGTGATGAAACAAATGACATCTCCGCTCGTTGTGCTGGGATCCGGCTATACGGGACGTGTGTTGTACGGGATAGGAACCTTACAAGGGCGGACAGTCTATGCGACCAGTAGAGATCCTCTCAATAACCTTCGAGATATTCATTCCAGACAACGCATAGAGTTCGATTTGGAGCAATCCTCCACCTGGCGTAACATTCCGATGGACTCTGATCTCATCTGGTGTTTTCCCGCCACACCGTTCGACCAGGTACAGGCCTTCGCACGCACGCTCCACACATCGGCTCGTCGCATTGTCGTCTTAGGAAGCACTTCAGCATACGATACCCCGGGGCAATCGACTGAATTTCCCCCGCCCTGGATTGACGAATCAGCGCCGATCGACCTATCCAAGTCTCGCGTGCAGGGCGAGGAATATCTGCGCCAACATCATGGCGCCATCATCCTCCGAGTGGCGGGAATTTATGGACCCGGCCGCAATCCCATCGATTGGATCAGAACCGGCCGTGTTACCCCCTCGCGCACATACGTCAACCTCATTCACGCTGAAGACTTGGCTTCGATCTGCCTCGCAGCGCTTGAGCACGGGAAGCCCTGCGAGGTCTATAACGTTAGCGACGGCACCCCTTACATTTGGAGTGAGATCTGCTTCACTGCACAGCAGCGATGGGGTGTGACAGCAGTAGCAGCAGGACCAAAAGACCGAACATCGGGAAAACGAATCAGCAACGCCAAACTACGAACAGAACTAGGCTACACTCTAAAGCACCCAGACTTATACGAGGCTCTCGCATCGATCGAATCAGCAGACAGGATGGAAGCACAGGATGGTCAAAATGACTTCCAGCAAGGCCCGAGGCGAGAGGGAACTTGAGGCGTAATCTCAGGAGAGAACTGAAAGCAATTTTTACTCCCGCTTATATCGTTAACATAACATTAGACCTCGTTTTCTATTGCGGACGGTCAAACTGGCTTTCCAACTAGGCCGCAGGCGAGTCGCAACTGGAGGCGTAGCCTTCCTCACCCACCCACCCCCGACCTGCCAAGACAGCTCGTTTCCCGAGTTGGGTACGTTGAGGATTGTGACGAGTCGAGAACGACGTTGGAAGTCAGTTTCACCGTCCGATTACCGGAGGAGGGCCATTACTGCCAGACACACCAGCAGATTGTTGATCGCGTGGGCGAAAATGCCTGGCAGGAGGCTCCCTGTCTTTTCATAGATCCAGGCCCACAACACTCCGCTCAAACACACACTCAGTAATCCCACCAACCCATAGCCATGGGCCACGCCGAAGATGCCCGCGCTGATCAATGCAGCAGGCAAAAAGCGGAACTTGCGGCGGAGAATCGCAAACAGCAAGCCGCGGAACGCGAGTTCTTCGAACAACGGCGCGAAGATCACGTATTCGACTAAACTGATGGCCGTAAGGGAGGGCGTGGCCCAGACGAGATCGGGGTCAAACCATTCGGTCCAGTGGCTCGTCAGATGGAACGCCTCCGCCAAGCGATCCATCACCCATCCCCCCCACAAACCGGCTGCCACAACCGCCAATACTGCAGTCGCTAGACGGCCGCCACGGACCCATCCGATTTGTAGCCCGAATCCATCATCGAATGTCATACCAGCCGGCCGGAAGAGATGCCGGTAGGCCAAGAAAAGTAGCGGCATATTCGTGACTGGAATAGCCAGCGCCCGAAGCGAGACATTCTCAGGTGGGGCATAGATCAAAAACAGCGCCGAGAGCATCGCGCCGAGCGCACCCCCACGCAGCAATACCGCGGCGCCTACACTGCCGGGCCAAGGGGGCGGCACACCAGGCTCATGCAGCCGGACTAAACCTGGCGGTTCATTCCGCTTCAACCAGAGCAGCACGCCGACCCCGGTGCCCACAGCCATCAAGACGAGTTCAACAACCGTCACGCGATTCGATCGGTCAAACTGGCGATCGACACGCGCAGCAGCCTGTTCCTGGATCTTGGCTACAAGCACGGCATCGCCGGCACGACGCGCCAGCCGTTCAGCCAGGCGATCGTAAAACCAGCCCGCAGGCAGGGCCTCGGCTACTTTCGCTTGCCATAAGGCATATTGGTCGGAGCCATCAACCGGCCCTTCGCCATACGCAGCGATCACAAGATCGCCATACTGAGGAAGCGGCTCTGCGGCCCTTGCCCACTCATGTGCGGAGAGAAGCGCCTGCGAAACATGGCCTGCCTCGGCCTGTAGTATCGCCAACTGAAGGGAGATCGAAGGGTCTTCGGACATCTCGACCAGTTCGCGATACCATTCAATCTCGTATGATCGTTCAATTTCGTCGCTGCCGGATATCCAGGCCAAGAGTTGCTGTTCCCACTGAGGCGCACGCTTGAGTCCTTCCTGAACATCCCGGGTCCGACTCACCATCAGACTGAGCGCTTGCTCGGGCGATTCGATCCGATCCACCTTTGATCCAGATACCGATAGTCCTACAACCGACCCCAGGGCCACCGCAAGAACGAGCGCAGACAGCAGTGTGACCATAGACGAGAACCGCTCGGAATACACCCCGATCGTCGGCGGCACGTCTGTGGCTCGCCACCACGACCTGACCTGCTGTGGCTCATTGGGAAGAGTTGTGGGCAATTCCACCATCGCTCGAACTATAACATGCGCCTTCTCAGGCTCGAAATCTCTTGGGGCGGCCAGCAAGATTTTGAAACGATCTACCGGCGCTACAGACCGTGACGTTGAAGCGGAAGAACTGGTTAGGTGCTCTACGAACCTGACAACCAGATGAGCCAGACAAACCGAAAGGAAGGAGACCGATCAGAATACCCGTGGCCGAACGCGATGACACTCCGCTATACTGCACTTCTCATCACTACTCAGGTAGATAGACTGAAGGTGTTTAGGTATTGGGCTTCTTGCGCACGAGGGTGCATCTCTGTTTGAACCCAGGGTCGTAGAAACCGAGAAAGTGTTGAATGGCTTGGTTCGTGCTTTGCGAGATCGTTTATAACCTTCAGCCTTCAGCCTGAACACCTGAGTTGTTACCATTTCTCTCGTGATCGGAGTGATATGTCGGTTCAGAATTTTATTCCCCCGCGCCGGCTGCTCCTTGGCCCGGGGCCAAGCATGGTGCATCCGCGAGTCCTGCGCGCTCTGTCGATGCCCCTGCTCGGCCATTTGGACCCGGCCTTCCTCGCGCTCATGGACGATATTCAAACTCTGCTGCGCATCGTCTTTGAGACCAAAAACCGCTTTACCATCGCGATTTCCGGAACCGGCTCAGCCGGGATGGAAGCTTCGATCGTAAACATTGTTGAACCGGGCGATGCCGTGATCATCGGAATCAATGGCGTGTTCGGCACACGCCTCGCAACTATCGTCGAACGCTGTGGAGGCAAAGCCGTCCGGGTTGAAGCCCCTTGGGGGCAGATCATCGAGCCAGAGGCCATTGAAGTGGCATTGCGTCGATCCGGCCCGGTCAGAGCTGTGGCCATCGTGCATGCAGAAACTTCGACCGGCGTCTGGCAACCGCTTGAACCGATCGCCCGCCTCTGCCACGAGTATGATGCGCTCTTCATCGTCGATGCCGTGACTTCGCTGGGGGGCGCACCGGTTGAGATCGATCGCTGGGGCATCGATGTCTGCTATAGCGCCACGCAAAAATGTTTGAGCTGCCCACCCGGGCTGTCTCCCTTTACCATTAACGACCGTGCATTAGCCGTCATCAAAGCTCGGCGCAACCCATGCCGGAGCTGGTACTTGGATGCAGCCCTGATCTCTGACTACTGGACTGAAGAAGCCAGGGCCTATCACCACACGGCTCCGATCTCCATGCTCTATGCTTTGCGGGAAGCGTTGCGACTGGTTGAAGAAGAGGGATTGCCCGCTCGCTTTACTCGCCACCGGCGTAATAGCGAGGCCTTGAGCGTGGGCTTGAGCGAACTCGGACTTCTTCCACTGCCCTCGATAGGACAGCGACTGCCGATGTTGACCTGTGTCACGGTTCCTGATTCTCTTCCTGAAGCCGAGATTCGAACAAACTTGCTTTCGACCTATGGCATCGAAATCGGTGGGGGGCTCGGCCCGCTCAAAGGGAAGGTCTGGCGGATCGGCTTAATGGGTGAATCATCGACCGAGGCCCACGTCTTGACCCTGCTCAACGCGCTGGAAGAACTGTTCATCCAAGGCGGCTGGCTCTCTACTCCCGGCGTCGCACTCCAGGCTGCCGCACGGGTCTATAGCCATACGGTATCGTGACCGTGAAGGACACCGATCGCATGAAGAAGAAATCTTCATTTTGGGCTTTCGCTGTCGCGGCCTTTGTCATTATCACCATGGTCGCGTACTTGATCTTCGCCCTGACGCTGGCCGATCACATGCAATCGGATCCCGTCCCGGCAGCTCCTACCGATAAGGCGAAGCCATCGATGTGATGTGATGAGGCGGCATCGCCCCTTTTTTCACCGACATAGCATCATGAAGTCCATTACCTTTCGTTCAGTGCGAGTTATCGACGGGACCGGTCGGACGATCGAACGGGCCACTGTTGTCGTTCGAGGAACCACGATTGCGGCTATCGGATCGGACCGAGACCTCTCCGCTCCACGTGGAGCCATCAAAATCGATGGTCGGGGCCTCACACTCTTACCTGGGTTGATCGACTGCCATGTGCATCTCTGCCTCGGCGCTGAACCGGATGTCGTAGACGCAATCGCCCAAGAGACACCGGCTCTGACTTTGCTCAAATCGAGTTCAGCGGCGCGGCAGACCCTGGAGGCAGGCGTGACCACCGTGCGCGACGTCGGATCGCGAGACCATTCCATTTTCGCATTGCAACGGGCTATCGAACGAGGACTCGTCCTCGGACCGCGCGTTGTCGCAGCAGGCCAGGCGATTTGCATGATCGGCGGGCATGCCCGCTTCATCGGCCAGGAAGTGGAAGGAGCTGAGCAAGTCCGTTCCGTGGTGCGCGCACAAATTGCCGCAGGAGCTGCCGTGATTAAAGTCGTCGCCTCGGGGGGCGTTCTCACGCCGGGCACCTCACCAGACCAGGCGCAAATGACCATAGAAGAGCTTCAGGCCGCTGTGGAGGAAGCGCAACGAGCAGGACGAAAAGTCGCCGCGCATGCCCATGGATCGGCGGGGATGAAAAACGCCGTCCGCGCCGGAGTCCATTCGATTGAGCATGCCACGCTCATGGACGAAGAAGCCGCTGCCATGATGAAACGGCAGAGCGTTTTTATGGTGCCGACACTCTCTGCGCTGGCCACCACTGCCGCTTGCAGACTCGGGTGCGGCATTCCCGAAAGCGCTTTGAACAAAGCCAAATCGATGACGAAACGCCATCAGTTAAGCTTCAAGAACGCCTTGCGGGACGGCATTCTGATTGCCATGGGCACGGATGCAGGAACGCCTTTTAACTTTCACGGCCAAAACACCCAGGAGCTCGAACGGATGGTTGCCCTCGGGATGAGCCCTATGCAGGCGATTCTTGCATCGACTTCCGCCGCCGCACGCTTGATCGGGATTCAAGACAGGGTGGGAACTATTGAGAAAGGGAAATTGGCAGATCTCCTCTTGTTAGAAGGTAATCCGCTTCGTCGTATCGACCTGCTACGTGATCGCAGCAGGATTATCGGAGTGATGCAGTCCGGTCGGATCGTGGCAGGGCCGCTTTCGCAAACCTGACAATGTGCAATGTGAAATGATGAATGTTGAATGAGGCGGGTAGCTTCCGGACAATTCAACATTGAACATTCAGCCTTGCGCATTGAACGGCACTATCGCCGTTCGTAGAACAGCTCCAGTGCGGCGGCGAAACCCTTCGTTCGTCCTTTACGAAACACCTCATCAAGCTCTCTGCGTAGTGATCTGACGCTTCCTTCATCACCTCGTTTACCCACACCTTGGGACAGCAGCATCTCCGTCGCCACTTCCACAAGCCGTTGCTTCCGTGCCTCCATCTCAGCCGTGACAAGCTCCTCCATGACCTCCGACGCCCGCGCCTGAATCATCTCTTCCTTGAATGTGTCATACCCTTGATCCGCCACGGTCCGTTCACGAATCACGGCGAGTTCGGCTTTGATTCGCTTTACGTCTTTGATCAAAGTCGCGAACACTTCTTTTCGCCCTTCATCGAAAAGTTTCTTCTCCATCTCGTCGAGAATGACGGTTGGATCGGCCGCTTCCTCCTGCGCTCTTTCATCTCCCCAATTGAGCCGGTCATAGGTCCGACGCTTGTCCGGGTCGCCGATGATTTCATAGGCCGCATTGATCTCACGGATCTTGGGTTCGGCCTGCGCACTTTCGGGATTACGATCAGGATGGTGCTGGAAAACCAGTTTCCTGTAAGCTTTTTTGATCACGTCGTCTGACGCGTCGCGCGAAACCCCCAGCACCCGATAGAAGTCGGTTCGTGCCATGGCCGCGACTATAACACGGGGTTTCAGCAGCCTTCACCTTGACTCCTGTATCCAACAACTCTAGCCTGGCGCCATTTATGCGGTCACTCACGACTCAGCATTCAGCACTCAGCACTCAAATGCTCCAATCTCCTCAATCCAAAAGGACCTCGTGAACGGGCAATCTTGGAGACACGGTGTTACACGTTATCAATGGCTCGTCCTGCTTATCGCATGGCTTGGCTGGGTATTCGACGCAATGGACGCAACGATCTACGCGATCGTCCTCCACCCGGCGTTGCACGATTTGCTCCAGACCCCAGGAGAAACCGTCTCATCTGAGCAAGTCGGCTGGTACGGGGGAATCATCTTTTCCATCTTTCTCGTCGGGTGGGCCATCGGCGGGATTTGCTTCGGCGTGGTAGCGGACCATCTTGGTCGCACCAAGACTCTCATCATCACGATCCTGATCTATGCCATCTTCACCGGATTCGCTGCGCTGTCGCAGGACTGGTGGCACCTGGCCATCTATCGGTTTCTCACAGCGCTGGGAATCGGAGGGGAATGGGCGGCCGGTGCAGCGCTCGTTGCTGAAACCTGGCCGGAAGAGAAACGAGCGAAGGCTGCCGGCATACTGCAATCGGCCTGGGCAGTTGGATTCTTTCTCGCCGCATCGTTCAATCTGCTCTTGAAGGGCTATGGTTGGCGGGTGATGTTTCTAATCGGCGTGCTCCCAGCCTTTGTGTCGTTGCTGGTGCGTTGGCATGTGAAAGAACCGGACCGATGGGCCAAGGCCCACGGGCGGGATACGGCGACCAGCCCCTCACATACAATCGAAATCTTTCATCCCCCTCTAAGACGGTCAACCATTGTTGGGTCAATGCTGGCGTTCGTCGCCGTCTTTGGTTTGTGGGGGGCGACAAACTGGGCCCCCACACTCATTCGCGAGTTGCCGGATCTCAAGGGCTTCGATGCCGCAACCCTATCAGCCTCTGTGAGTTACGCCATCATGGCCCTTAACGGGGGAGCCTTCTTCGGCTATTTAGTATTTGGACCGCTGGCGGACCGATTTGGACGGCGCGCAGTGTTTGCCTTTATGTGCATCGGCAGCCTTGTAATGCTGCCGACCACGTATTTGTTGCCGACGACCTATGCAGGCGTCTTGATGCTGTTGCCGCTTCTGGGATTTTTCAACAACGGCATCTTCAGCGGATTTCCCATCTATCTCCCAGAACTCTACCCCACCAGGCTGCGCACCACGGGCGCCGGATTCTGCTTCAATGCCGGGCGTGTGCTGGCATCCGCCTCGCCATTTCTCACCGGTTGGCTGGTGACTGAACTCGGCACCTTCGGGCGCGCCGCCAGCACAGTGGCATTGATCTATTTGGTGGGACTGGTGGTCTTAGTCTTTTCACCGGAGACCAGGGGAAAACCACTGCCGGAATAACCACTTCCGAGTCGGCGTACACGCGTACCAGCCATTGACTTCCCATTAAAGCGGCTTACCTACATTTTATGACTAATACACCACCACCCAAAGCGCTGAGCCACGACGAGAAAAAAGCCGCCGACGCGGCCTTCGCAGGCCATCCCTTTAATGAGGCATGGTCTGCTTCAGCCCGAGCGGTCTACGATGGCATCGTGAAGGCTATGCCCCACGGAGACATCGCGATACCCACTCCTTCCAATACCGGAGAACTTGCGAAAACCCCTTCCGCCCAGAACGAAGCACTCCACCCTCAAGAGCCCCTCGCACAAGAACCCGTAGGCGACCAAGAGGCGGTCGAGAGGACTGCACTGCCTCCAACCCTTCGCGACCGAGAAGCGGCGATTCAGGCTGGAATCCTGATCGACGTGACACCGACCGCACTACAGCTCGGCATCGCGTTCCCTGTCACACTCACCCGGCCTCTCTGGGAAGTGGGAATTGTCACGAACCAATCACTTTCCGAAGAAGATCAAACCAGGAGGCTGCGCGACGTTCTGATGGCCTTTCGTCTCCGCCTGGCTAGTCTGGCCACGGTGCCACCACTGCTCGACTTTCCGGCACTACTGGCCTTGCCGCCGGGCAGGGTCCCTCAACCAGTGCCGTTGTTTGCCTTCATTCAACCGGACCCCAAGCACCAAGCGAACGTGACGCTCTTGCTGCCGAACGAAGTGGCTCTCTCCGTCACCTCGCTGAATTAGCAGGCAGCGCTCTCGACACCCGGGAAGCGTATCTCGTGAAGCGTCGTTCGTTTCCGGATTCGAACGTTTCACGCTTCACGTTTCACGAACGACGAGGCCGAGTCGCTTCCGCACAAAGGCACGTTCCTCTGTCTCGGTCGTAATCGTTCCATCGATACGCGCATCCAATAGTTTGCCCAAGATGGTCTTGTACTGCGGTCCGGGCTGAAGCCCCATGGCCTGAAGATCCCGCCCCCTCAGTGCCGTCTCGATCACTTTATTCTTCATATACTCCGCCAGATGCCGTCTCAGCAGATTCAATCGTTTCCCGTGCTGCACGTTTGCCTGCTTCGCCAGAAGCAGCACGAGCGCTTCGTCCGGGAGATCTGCCAAGAGGCGATAGACCTGAGATGGTCGTACAATATCTTTCTTCGTGAGTTGCCTGAGCGCACGGTCGGCTCGACTTCCTCCAGCACTCACATTCTTGGCCTGCTCTCGGGAAAGCGCCAATCGCCGGATGACACCGGCCGACACCACTGGGCTGGACTCAGTCAACAACGCCATGAGATAGATGATGGGCCTGTCGATGACAGAGTCGGGAAATCGACGCCGCCACCAGGCGAGGGCCTTGGGAACGGCAGTGACTACCCGCTTCACGTTCTCCGTATAGCACAATCGTCGGTGGATGAAACGAAGCAGTTCCAGCCGGGCGAGTCGAGCAATCGCACGCACCGAATCGTGTTCAGCGAGCAACAGTAGGATTTCATTCCGCAATCGAGGGCCTGAGAGTCGCCCGATGAGATTTGTGGAGGCTGACTTCACGAGCAGTTGCAATGTGCTCCGCTCAAGGCGGAACCCGAACCGTTGTTCGAATCGGATCGCTCTGAAGACGCGAGTGGGGTCATCTTGAAAACTGCCCGTGTGCAGCACCCTGATCGTGCGCGCGCGAAGGTCGCGCTGCCCCCCATAGGGATCGAGTAGGCGACCAAAGTGCTTCGAATTGAGTTGCAACGCTATGGCATTGATGGTGAAGTCGCGTCGGGAGAGATCATCCTCGATCGACGCCGGTCCGACCGTCGGCAGGACAGCGGGCCGCGCATAAGACTCTCGCCTCGTCGTGGCAATATCCACTTTGAGACCGTCCGGGAACGAGAGTCGAGCGGTCGCAAACCGCTCGAACACCGCCAGCCCGGCCCGGTAGTGGTGAGCCACCTGCCGCGCGAAGGCGATACCGTCGCCCTCCACGGTGAAATCAAGATCCCAGTTCTCACGCTTCAACAAAAGATCGCGGACGACTCCCCCGACGAGGTACAATGATACCCCGCTCTCATCCGCGAGATTCCCCAGCTCACGAAGCAGAGCAAAGCGCTCCTGCGGGAAATGACTCAACGGAGATCTCCGGATCATTCGATACTTCATGGCATGCCATTGTAGCAACCTCCTGCTCGATCAGGAACAATGTTCCTGATAAATAAGACGGGGCGCTCGGGAGAGAGCCCCGAGCGCCCCGTTCGGTTTTCGCACAGCTTCCAGTTACCGGTGCCGCTTTCCTCGGCGATCGTGCTTCTCACGCGCAATATGACGCGAGGCGCGATCCTGTGCCGCAGTAATCCGAGCCCGCTCCCGTTTGGTCATGATTCCAACTGACTTTGCTCCTTCCTCCATCCTGTTGACACGTTCCTGCTGCTTATTCAGCCGGTTCGCTTCTCGCTCGTTCAGTCGGCCACTCTCAATCCCCTGATCGATCCGCTGCTGCTGATTTGCTTGCCGCTGATCGATCGCGGGCGTTTCGGCCTCGGCAAAAGCCACCCCGCTCATCAACATCGTGACCCCACTGACTGCCAACAGGATCCTCTTCATCGTGACCTCCATGGAGTTTTAATGTACTGCGACCTCCCACCGCGCGGCACACTGCCCCTGGTCCGGTTGATCGAATGGCATCAAAGGTTACCGCGAGTAAGCCAGCGTGGCTCGCAGGTTTCATAGACGACATCTCCACTGTACCGGGTTTTTGAGAAAACGCTAGAAGAGATAGGAAAGTCGGAATCGGTGGTTCCTGGCCTCACCATCAGAACGTCCATCGCAATCGTCACAGCCACTACGCGAAGAGTCGTCGACCCACTCGTTCACGGTTTAAGAACGACGGGTGA
>DATIAT010000122.1:0-5341 GCA_035457905.1 Nitrospiraceae bacterium | reverse complement strand
CTTTCTGAGACAACTCGGTCGATCGGTCAAACCTGGAGAGATCGACCTCGTTCATGTCAACAATTACCGGCTGGCCCCCATCGGGCGAGCCGTTGCACGATGGGCAGGAGTCCCCTGCATCTGTCATGTTCGCGAGACGATCGGACCGGGCAAAATCGAGCAATATCGCCTCGCATCCAGCGCTGACTCTCTGATTGCCGTGGCAGAGGCGGTCGGCCAAGCCCTCGTTGACGGAGGTCTTCCGTCGGATCGTATCACCGTTATCCGTTCCGGGATCGCGATGTTCGAGACACCGACCGTCACGGAGCGGGCAGCCCTTCGAAGCAGGCTAGGTATCCCTGCCGAAGCACCGGTGCTTGGTATCGTGGGCCACATTCTACGCCACAAGGGATACGATGACCTGATCCATGCAATCGCACTGATCGGGGAGAAAGCTCCTGCGATCCGGTGCGTGATCGTGGGTGGAGCCCCGCGGGCGCGTTACTTTCACAAACTCCGGCAACTTGCCAAAGATCTAGGTATTGAAAGCCGATTGATATGGGTTGGAGTCCAACAAGACGTCGCGCCGATCCTTCATGCCATAGATCTCTTTGTGCTCCCTTCCCACACAGAAGGCTTGCCCATCACGATTCTCGAAGCGATGGCAGCGGGTCAGCCGGTCGTGGCTACGACTGTCGGAGGGATTCCCGAACTGGTCCGCCATGGCGAGACCGGCGTGCTGGTTCCTCCCAAGGACCCTCCGCGTTTGGCGGAAGCGATTCTGAGTGTGCTAAATGAACCTGCGCTGGCCAGGACCATGGGAGAGACAGGTCAAGCTCTGGTCGCAAAATCCTTTACCGTGAAGGGTGAGGCACACGAAACGGCTCTCCTCTACCAGCGAATCCTAAATGCCCGACAGGGTCCGAACACATTGACGCAGGCACCGACTGTAGACCCGCCAGCGACGATGTCTCCCTGAAGAGACGAACGCAAGGCGGAACAATCTCCTTCCGCACCAAATTACTCACAGATACTTAAGGACAATACCCTCTCATCACCTGTCGACGAACCATACATCTGTAGGGATTTTCAGCGAAATGAGCCTATTGCAATCAACAGCACCAACTGTGCGTGTTTCCGGCCACCATCGCCTCTTACATGGTACTCGCATCGCTCACTCCAGCATGACTCATTGCATTTACAGTTGCGACCCGATGACGAATTCGGCTATAGAGGCACCGGATTAATTATTAGGGTATTAGGGCTGCGTCCTACAACTGTCGCGCATATTGACGAGCCCTGGGATGGATTCCATGACACTCACTGATTGGGTAAGGAGGTTCGATGAACAGGACGCTCTGCGGACTCGTACTAACGATGGCTGGATGTTTGACAGGAGGAGGCTTATTCACAGAGGCGACTGCTCAAGAGGCCTCTCCAGTTACACCAGCCGCACCGCTCCCCCTTGATGTTGTGACGTTGAAAAATGGCAGCATCATATATGGAGAAGTCATTGAAATGGCCGGCGGTGTGTTGCAAATCAAAACGGCCGCAAGTCCGGACAATTTGATGAAAGTGAATTGGAGCGACGTATCCAAACTGACTGTGAACCATCCGGTCCCCATCCATCTCAAGGAGGGATCCGTGATTGTGGGGACTGCCACAGAAGGACCAAATGGAACATTGAACGTGCAAGTGGAACCCTTGAAAAGCACGATGGAGATCCCAATGGAATCGGTGGTCTCCATGAATCCTATGGTTCAGCCGCCTGTAATTTATGCCGGCAACATCTCCGGAGCCTACACTCAAACGACCGGAAACAGCCAATTTCGCAATGCCAGTTTGCTCGGAGAGTTCGTGGCACGGGGCGAACAGCTCCGTCTCACGATCAATGGCCGCTACGTCTATGGCGACAATGCCGACACACTCACCGCTCGGAATGCGCGCGGGACGGTCAAGCTCGACTTTTTTCTCACCAAACGGTTGTTCTGGTTTGCCTCCGCCTACTTCGAAAACGATCGGTTTCAAGATCTGAAAATGCGAACCGCACTCTCGACTGGCCCCGGCTACCAATTCATCGAACGGGGAGACTACTCCGGCCTCTTCAAAGATATGACGTTCTACGGCGAAGTCGGATTATCCTACTTCAATGAAGATTTCCGCGCGGCAGCTGATAAATCGAGTTTTCGCGGACGCATATCCATGAAATTGGACTGGCCTCTCTTCGACGGTCAGGCTACGGTGTACCACTATGATGAAATTTACCCCTCTCTCGAGAATTCATCGGACTACTTCCTTACGATGGATAACGGCGTGAGATTCAAGCTTTGGAAAGGATTCGTGAGCGGCTTACAGTGGACGATCCGATATAACAGCACGCCAGCGAGCGGCACCGGATCTACGGATAACATGTATCTCGTAACTTTGGGCTACGTCTTCGATACGACCAGAAAACGGTAGTCCTGATAGTACTAGTGCAGTAAACCCTAATCCTCGCGAGGAGGAACTATGCTGAAAGAATTTAAAGACTTTGCCATGAAGGGCAACGTGCTCGACATGGCGATCGGCGTCATCATCGGCGGAGCGTTCGGGAAAATCGTCTCCTCGCTCGTGAGCGATGTGCTGATGCCTCCCCTTGGATTGATCTTGGGCAAAGTCGATTTCTCAAGTCTCTTCATTAATCTGTCAGGCACGCCACAGCCGTCTCTCGCTGCAGCCAAGGCGGCGGGTGCACCGACTCTTAATTACGGGGTATTCCTTCAGGCGACCTTCGACTTTATTATCATTGCGTTCGTTATTTTCGTATTGGTGAAGCAAGTCAACCGGTTTAAAAGAGAAACGCCTCCACCGCCTCCGGCACCACCGGCAGGGCCGACGAACGAAGAAAAATTACTGATGGAAATCCGCGACGCGCTGAAAGGCCGCCACTAAGCGGCGTCAAGAAACGGAGACGCCTGCCATGTGGGAGCGGGCGTCTCCACGACAAGATACCCGCGCGAGCCAGAATGGGAGATCATCATGCAGATACTTAAAACCGTCGTTCTTGTAACAGGCGTGGCCGCCCTGGCAGGCTGCGCAAGCTGGGACAAGAGCCCTATTTGCCATAAAACTCACGGATGGAATGCTTGGTCTGACGTTCGTTGCAATCCCCCTGAAGCATCGAAAGAGACTGGCCCCGACCTGGCTGCCGAATTGAACGCGGCGCGGAATCAGAATCGCGCCCTGAACAGCCGCGTGAGCGATCTGGAACGACAGCTCGCTTCAACACAGGGAGCCCTCAGCCAGTCGCAACAACGGGCCGGCGATCTGGAGGGGCAGCTTGCGGCGTCGATGGCGCTGGCAGCAGGTCTCCAGGCCGGGACAGGAGACAAGGACAGGCTTGCAGCGGAGCTCGCCGAAGCCAGACAGAGGAATGCTGAGCTCGAGAAACAGCTCGCCGACCTGCGCGGCGAACTCTCTACCGAAATGACGAAACTGAAAGAAGCTCAACGTGGATTGATCCGGGCGCTTCGCCCTCAGATCGAGAAAGGTGACATCACCGTCGACCTCAACAACGAGCGGTTGTTGATTAACCTGGCCTCTGGATATCTGTTCGGGTCCGGCCAGGATGAACTGAAGCCTGCAGGGGCTGACGCCCTCAAACAAGTCGGGGCGGTCCTGAAGGATTTCCCTGAGTACAAGGTGGCGGTGGACGGACATACAGATAACGTGCCGATCCGAGGCGCGCTGAAGAAGAAGTTCCCCTCGAACAAGGAACTCTCTGAGTCCCGTGCGGCCAATGCGGCGAAGGCGTTGACCGAAGGCGGTCTTGGCGCCGCGACGACGCATGGTTATGCAGATACCAAGCCGGTTGAACCGAACACCACCGATGCAGGTCGGGCAAAGAACCGGCGTGTCGAGGTCCGCGTCACGAAGTAACGCCGTTCCGATTTACTGAACAGCCGCTAGGAAGTTAGTCCGAAAAGATCCGTTCGAGATTGGGACACGCTGCCCGTACCACATTTCAGCTGAATTGATCCCATGTATCGCACTGTTTGATCGCCCAGAACACCGCTTCTTTGAGTTTTTTCAACGTGACGTTCTCCGGATCGCGCATCGCCTGCAGTTTCTTATCGAGATCGTAGAGCGGCTGGATCGATCGTTTATCCGGGATCTTACCCAGCGACCATGCCACTTCCGTCAGTACAGACCAGTCCGTCTTGGGATCTTGCAGCTTGGCGAGCAGGTGCGGCACGACGGACGCATCGCCGTGCATCCCGCCCAATTGGCCTAACCCTTTGGCCGCTGCCGCCTGTAACTCAGGCTGCGGAGACGTGTTCATAATGTCGACGAGCAGCGGGATGCCTTCTCTGCCGAGATTGCCCATCGCCCCAATCGCTTGCTTCGCCAGGTCGCGATCCTTGAGCGCTTCTTTCAGCTTCGGCATGGCTTCATCGGCTTGCATCTCGCCGAGGAGAGAAATAATTTTGAACCTTCTGGCCTGCGGCGTGTCGGATCGATCGAGCAACTTCAACAGGCGCTCCGGCTGACCCCATTCCGCGGCCAGTAACAAGGGAAATTCGTAGTTCTCAAGGGCGTCTCTCAATTTGCTCATGGCATAGGCTCCGGGATCTCCCGCGTTGGCCGATTGCGCAGCTTCTCCCGCGTCCTCAAAGTCGGTGCGAACCTCTTTCTGCCATTTGATCTTCATACTACCGAGGAGATAGGTCATCTGACAGGCGGGACCTTTCCACAGCCGTGAAGGTGCATCGGGTAAGTCAGCATCCCCTCCTGCCGCCGTCGTGCCTTCCCAGGTTTTTCGCTGTTCGCATTTTACTTTGATCACAACATCATGCTGTTTACCGGGTTCGCTCACAACCGTGTATCCCAATTCACCCATCCGACGAGCGACAAGATCGACAAACGGCGCAGCGTCGACAGCTCCCTTGTCCGTAAGCGCGATCGCTTCGATGTGCACCATCTGAATCTTTTCCAGCAGCGCTTTCTGCTCGGGCGTGAAATGGTCCCGGTACGCCGATGAGGGAAGAGCGAAAAGCGCGGCAACCGCAAAAGCCAGAATAGAGAGTAGAACCGTCATACGCACTGCGCACCTCTTGGCCGCTATGCTGACGATGAATGCCCTATGGTCTGTCATGATTATACTAGCCATTGCGGGCCTAGGCCATCATGCGCAGGATGATGACAGAATCCATCTGCAAAGCCGGATCGGAAGGGACTTTGGCTCTTGAGTGATAGGCCTATGAAGAAGTGTTTAGTTCGATTCTGCCGCGCACAAAGGAAAGTCTCGATAGGTCGTCTCGATACTGTAAAAAACCGGCGCATCATAAATACGCAATGTTGCGTTCTGTCTCTCACTCAAATA
>DATIAT010000121.1:0-74596 GCA_035457905.1 Nitrospiraceae bacterium | reverse complement strand
ACCCTCTCCCCACCAATGGAGGCATCCACTTCAATCACCGGCACTTCCTTCGAGCAGAGATCGGTCATCGTCAAGCACTTGAACCGCCGGCCAGTGGCCAGCCGGTCATGGACAAAGTCCATCGCATAACAGAGTCCGGGCTGGCTGGGCAGTGGCAGCGCGACGCGGGGAACCGCCGTGGCCTTCTTCCGCGCCCGACGGCGCAACGAGAGGCCCTCCTCTCGATAGATCCGCTCGACCGTCTTGTGATTCACCCGCCAGCCTTCCCGCCGCAACCGCACATAGATGCGGGGGCACCCGTACCGCCGCTTGCGCTCCGCAATCTCTCGGATCTTCGTCCGCAGCTCGCTGTCGTCCCGTCGCCGACTGCGGTACCGTAACGTGTTCCGATCCAGGCTCACTAACCAGCACACTCGCCGCTGGCTGAGCCCAAAGCGTGCAACGATCCCCTGTGCCGCCGCCCTCTTCGCCTTGGGCCTTACCAGTTTTTTGCGGTGATCGCTTTCAGCGCCTGGATGTCCAGCGCTTGCTCCGCCACCATCTGCTTCAATCGCCGGTTTTCGTCTTCCAGTTGGCGCAGCTTCTTCACGTCGCTGACTGCCAGCCCAGCGTACTTCGTCCGCCACTTATAGAATGTGGCATCCGAGATGCCATGCTTCCGACACAGGTCCTGCACACTGACCCCGGCCTGGGCATCCTTCAACACGGCGATGATCTGCTCCTCGGTATGGCGTTTTCGGGTCATAGGCCTCCTCCTCTCGGCCCATCACAGCACAGTCGGACTTCCTAGCCAATGGTGTAGTTTTCGGGGGGAAGGTCAATCGGAGAAACCGCGACCCAGCGAGACTGTGCTGAGAAGGAAAGCTGGAACTGACCGACGCATCACGGTCTGATAAGACCGTGGCGGAGAGAATTCCAGAAGGCTTCCACTCGGGACAGTCCGAAAGGGTGGTTTCGGGAGATGAGGAGCGAAGCTTTCCGGCAAGGGCCGGCTACTCTTCTGGTTCCGCCCCGCCTTCCCACAGCTTTACCGTCCGATCCCACGATGCGCTGGCAAGCCTGCGTCCGTCCGGTGAGAGGCTGAGCCCGCGTACGCCGGCGCTGTGAGATTTGATGGTGCGGAAGCAGCGACCGTTCGAAAGATCCCAAAAACGAATGGTGTTGTCGTCGCCGGCGCTGATGAGGACTTTACTGTCCGGGGAGACGGCGAGCGCGCGCACCCAGGCGGTGTGGCCCTTGAGCGTCCGTTGCTCCGCGATCTGGGGCATGTCGAACAGCTTGATTGTCTGGTCACGGCTCCCGGTGATGAGTAGTTTGGCATCGGGGGTAAAGGCCATTGCGCCGATCCAATAGTCCATCGGCTTCTGAAACCCGCCGTCGTCTTCAACGAAGTACCCGCGTGTTTCGCTGGTATCACTGTCAGCCTGTTTCCAGTGGCCGTTGTGCAGGATTTTTTCCTCTCCGCTGGGTAACACTTCCCACAGTTTGATCTTGCCGATATCCATTCCACTGGCGAGGTGAATTCCATCCGGCGAAAAGGCAACACAGACAGACCAGTTGTGATCATACTGGTCTTTGCCGAGGAGCGTCATGAGCTCGGTGCCGGTGGTGACTTCCCATATCTTGATGTCTTTGTTGTGACTGCCGCGCGCCAGCATGAGGCCGTCGGGGGAGAGAGAGAGGCTGACGACATTGTGGTCATAGCGTGTGAACAGAAGCTTCCTCGTTTCACCGGTGTTTGGGTTCCACAGCCTGATGGTCCGGTCCTCGCTGGCAGTTGCCAGAGTCTGGCCGTCCGGCGTGAAGAGAACAAATCGGATATCCGCCGTATGCCCCCTGAGTGAGCGCAGGAGGCGTCCGGTTTCAATCTCCCAGAGGCGGACGAGCCGGTCGGCTCCTCCGCTGGCGAGGGTCAAACCGTCAGGCGCAAAAGCCACTGACCAGACTCCATGCGAGTGGCCTCGAAACGTGGTGAGTTCCCGTGTCCCGGTCTTCCAGTATTCGAGAAAGTCTACGGCTGGAGCGGCCGTTCCCGACAACGACGATGCCGGCGAGAGAGGAGCGGAGACAAATTGAGAGGCAGCCTGATCCACGTTCGCAATACCTCCGACCAGAACAAGGTGAAGTGGTCTACAGCGGCCCGGCTTGATTGCTAACAGACTGTTGGGCCCAGTATAATTGCAGCGGGCTTGGGGTGATCGTAAGAGAAGCCTTGTTATCAAGTCAAGCAGGGTTGCAGGATGCTGAAAAAGTCCGCCAGCGGCGTTCTCGCATCGCTTAGAGGCTCAACGTACCGAAGCGTACGCCTCGCCTCTTCGCTCGCTGCGGCCTTGCTGGACAGCCTTTTTGAGCATCCTGTGGCGTTGTTGCCATCGGTGCCAATTTGCAAGATTCCAACAGCCTATTGTGGGTAAACTGAGTTTTTCCGCAGCCTGCTAGCGCGCCCCCAAAGGACTCCTATGGAACTCCGCTTTCAGCCTGCATTGCTGCAAGAGGTCATTGACTCATTCGTCGAAAAGACGGAGCGGGAAGGCGACCCTACATATTACAAGGAGTTCCATGAACTCGCCGATCCGATCTATGAAAAGTTTACGCTCGATGACCGTGAGAGCGAGTTCAAAAAACTCTACCAGTACATGTTCGGCACCTGGGGATTTTCCGATATCATCCGCGATGCCTTCAACGAATATCCTTTACTAAAAGAAAAAATTGGAATCGTGCTCGTCAAGGGGGTGCTCAAAGAAGATCAGGAAGGCGTCGATATTCTCAGGAAGTGGGGATCCGTCGAGCATGAGATGGCGAAGGAATTCGAAGCAAAGGGATTGAAAGGCGTCGGGATCAAGCTCATTCCACGTCGATTCTACGATCCGGCGCTCACGCGCTATTGTCGCCATGAGCTGCTGCACATCTCGGACATGCTGGATCCAGCCTTTGGATACGATCCCGATACCAAGGTCGGGCAAAATCCTGGCGAAGAAACCCTTATCCTCCATCGTTACCGCATTTTGTGGAATCTTACTGTAGACAGCCGGCTGACGGCAGCGGGCAAGGAACCGATGCTCAGGAAAGAAGATCGGTTTAAAGAGTTTCGTTCCTGGTATCGCAAAATCCCGGCGCCCCAATTGAAATCGGTATTCGAAGGATTGTGGCAGACGAGTTTTTTCACCCACTCGGAATTGATCGAAATGGCATCGGATACCTTGCGGGTGATGGATCGTGCAGTGGATGTCGAGGGGGGCGAGGTTCCAGAAACAGAAAACAAAATCATGTTGATGCCGGGCTTTCCCTGCCCGCTGTGCCGCTTTCCGACCTATTCGTGGGTTGAAGATATGGGCAACAAGGTCGAGACCTACGTGCTCGATTTTATTCGCGAAAATCACCCGGGCTGGGATATCGAATTCGGGGCCTGCGATCGCTGCGTCGAGGTCTACAAGCTGCGCGCCGACGGCGTCATGTAAGGAATATTGTGGCTACAGATTCGCCATACGGACGTCGCGACTTTCTCAAGGATTCTGTCGTTTCCGTTGCCAAGGCGGCGAAGGAATTTTCCAAGCATCAGCAAGCTGCACCGGAGCCGCCGGCTTCGCCACCGGTGCGGACTGATTGGTTGCGTCCTCCGGGCGCCGCTGACGAAACGATGTTTTTGGATCGATGTACAAAATGCGGCGACTGCGCCAAGGTTTGTCCGCACGGGTCGATTACGTTCCATCCAGTGAACGGAACGCCGGTGATTTTTGCGGATCAAATACCGTGCTATCTGTGCGAGGATGTTCCATGCATTGCCGCTTGTGCCACAGAGGCGCTGCTTCCTGTCGAAGGACGCGGGCAGATACGAATGGGTCTTGCGTCTGTCTCGCACCGGATCTGCACGGCCGGGCAAGGGTGCCACGCCTGCGCATCGAAATGTCCCACGGATGCCTTGGCAATGGATTTCGACCGACAGCAGCTCGTTGTGACGGCGGAGCGTTGTGTCGGATGCGGGTTGTGCGAACACGTGTGTATGACAGTGAACGATCGCGTGGCCATTCGAGTCACGCCAGCAAGATTGCTGGCGCAGTCGCTTTCATGACCCACAAAAACAGCTTTGGAGTACATGGGAAAACCCAAAAGATGTCTCGCGGTTCACGAGGGGGGAAAATTTTTAGAAATCCCGGCTTGGATTATTCCCTTGGGAGCGGAAAGTTCGTGCTTGACAACGTTTGGGCCTATACCTACCATACACAAGCTTTGTGCCAGCGGTTTGACCTCAAAGGCCCGGAAGGTTCGTGCGGGCAACAGGGTAGACCTTGGAGCCGAGTTTCATGACCAGTAAGCAGCCGGCGCAAACAAACTCTCAGCCCATGGCCGGGGTGATTCCGGCTTCGCAATCCATTAAAGACTCACCTGCAGTCGAACGCGCTCTCAATCGCAGTAAGCTCTATCTCCTTCTGTCGTGGAGCCAGCTCTATCCGGAAGACGACGAGTTCCTGGATTACGTGCAGTGCGGAGAGTTTATCGAGGATGGGCGAGCAGCGCTCGATGCCTTGGACAGAGCGCTCGACGGCATCGGCGGTGAGCGGGCCAAACTCAAGCTGATGTTGTTGCGGAACCAGTTCGATCAGATCGAAAAAGTTGTTGCATCGGAGTGCGTCAATTGGCAACTCAGCGATCTGCAGGCCGAGCATCGCCGGGTCTTCAGTAATGTGATCACCCTCGATTGCCCTCCCTATGAAACGCTTTTCGGGAATGACCACGTATTTGCACAATCTCAAGTCATGGGCGATATCGCCGGATTCTATCGCGCGTTCGGGTTGGAATTATCCAAGGACATTCACGAGCGACTCGATCATCTGAGTGTTGAATTCGAGTTTATGCATTTCCTGGCCTACAAAGAATCGTATTCCCGTTGTCACGATGGAGCGGACAAGACACAGATCGTCCTGGACGCTCAGAAAAAATTTGTCAAGAATCATGTCGGCCGGTGGGTCCCGTTGTTTTGCAGGATGTTGGTCAAAAAAGCCGGGTCCGGTTTCTATAAACACGTGGCGGACTTGATGGCGGAATGGATGGACTTCGAAGTCGCGTTTCTGGGCGTCGCCCCTCAGCCGTATTCGGAAACCGATTATCGCCCTGCCACATTCAATTCGCCGGAGGGCCAGTCATATGAGTGTGGTGCGCAGGATCAAGGAAACGAGTTGAGTCTGTTGCTGAACGAAGTTGGCGCAGAGTCGTTCTTGGACAAAAAGGATCAGGGCAAAGACAAAGAAGAAGAGGGGCCTGTTGGAAACGCCTGACCCTTGATTATGATCATGAAGATCTGTATGAGTTGTGTGCGCCCAGTGGTCTTGAGTAGCCGCTCTTTATTTTAACTCGAGAATTGGAGTATGTTGTGAACGATGGGAAGCCGCCGGGCAACGATATACGAATGCGTGTTCTCATTATTTCGTTGATCGTGGGTGTGCTGTTGGCCATCTTCTCTGTATTGACTACTCCACATTGACCGTTGGCACCGAAGTGATTCTACTTTTTTATTAGAGAGGAGGGGTAACTTATGAGAGTAGTGCAGACACACAGCAGACGTGTGGTGTTTGGCATTCTTCTCTCTGCGTTGATCGTGGGCGTGATGCTGACGATCGGGCAGGTTCCGCTGGCTGTCAGCCAGCCGGTGACGATCCCGGCGAAGATGGTCAAAGGTGCGATTCCAATGGATGGCGCGAACCCGGTCTGGGAAGGTGTTCCTGGGGTGATCGTTCCATTGAGCGGGCAACTGATTACCACGCCGATGCACCCGAATATTTCGGTGAAGTCGGTGTTTGTGAAAGCAATGACCAACGGTAAAGAGATTGGTCTGCGTATAGAATGGCAGGATCAGACCAAGAACGATACGACTATCGGACCCCAGGACTTCCGGGATCAGGCGGCGATCATGTTCCCTGTCAACACTGCTGGAGCGCCACCCTTCCAGTGCATGGGTCAGTCAGGCGGCACGACCAACATCTGGCGGTGGAATGCAGAATGGCAGAAGGACCTCGGCAAGGATAGCGCGGGCATCTGGGACGTGGACGATCAATACCCAGGCATTTTCTGGGACTATTATTTCGAGGAGCCGGCCGGGGGAGTGACCTATCCTGATCGGATCGGCCGAAGCCTTGGGCCCTTCAATCCCGGCATCTGGTCCGGCAACATCCTGTCTGACCCGACGCTGCGTGTGAGCTCGGTTGAGGATCTGAACGCCAATGGCTTCAGCACCCTTACGACACAAGCCCATCAGGACGTCATCGGAAACGGCGTGTGGGAGCCCGCTGGTTCCGTCAAGGGTGGCGGATACTCCGGTCCAACATGGCGCGTGGTGGTGAAGCGCTCGTTGGAAACAGGCGATGCCAACGATACCCAGTTCAAAGCAGGAATGTCTGTGCCCATCGCCTTTGCAGTGTGGGACGGCAACAACATCGAGCGTAATGGTATGAAGGCACTCTCTACCTGGTTTACCCTGAAGCTGTAGGAAGGGGAGCCGGTTTCTGAAAGAAATATCTCGTACTTCATAGGGGTACGAGTGGCAGGATGAAGAGGAAACCCCAGTCCGGTTTCAGGCCGGGCTGGGGTTTCGTATTTTGGGGCAGGCACTACCATATGGCCAATCGCTGATCAAGTGAGTACGCTCTGCCAGGAGGGAAGCAAGTGAGATCTCCGATGGTTGCAATTGGCCGATAGCGGAGTGTATAAAAAGAACCTGAACTTATTGAGAAATTGTCTTATTTCCCATAAAGTTGGTGGCGAATCAGCATGAAAATCTCCCTGCTTTTTCCTCCAACGTGGCATCCGTCACAGCCCTACTTAAGTCTCCCGTCCCTGACAGGGTTCCTGGCGCAGGGTGGCGTCACGAACGTCTCTCAACGCGACCTCGGCATCGAGCTGTTAGACGGGGTGGCGACCCAATCCTATGGGGCAGCCTTCTATCAAGAATTGGTCGATAAACAGCGAACGCTTGAGCGAGAACGAACCGGAGAGACCGGGTCGGGAAGTGCTGAGCATCTGGCGAGAATTGTGGAGTCACTGGATCGATTTCCGTATCTGATTGATCAGATTGAGCCGGCCAAGGAGATCCTGCGGGGAGACGGCTTCTACGATCTTGAGTCTTATAAGAAGAGTCTCTTTCTCATCGACAAATGGCTGGAGATGCTCTCCACCCTCTATTTTCCGACCAGACTGACCGTTGTCGATAATCAGTTCGGCAACTATTCTATTTATTCATCCAAAGATCTGATGAAGATCATCAGGGATGAAACCCAGAACCCCTACATCCGGCTCTTCCGTGAGCGCTTCATTCAGTCGATTGTCGGTGAACAGCCTGACTTGATCGGTGTGTCGATTACGGCAACCTCGCAGATTATCCCAGGTCTGACACTCTGTCGCCTGATCAAGGAAATCGCTCCAGACATCCATCTGACCATCGGCGGCAGCATCTTCACCAGATTGGTCGATAACGTGCGTCGCTGTCCGAGTTTATTCGATCTGACCGACGACATCATCGTGTTCGAGGGTGAAACCGCGTTGCTCGAACTCGTCAATCAATTGGCGGGGAAAAAAGATTTCAGCAAAGTCCCGAACCTGATCTATCGCCAGAACGGGAAAATCACGGTCAACCAACCGTTCTATTCAGAAAATATCAACCAGCTTCCCGCCCCTAATTACGACGGCTTCCCGCTGGGATTGTATTTGTCGCCTGAGCCGGTGCTTCCCGTGCAGTTTTCACGAGGGTGCTACTACAAGGATTGTGCGTTCTGCGCCCTAACGCTGGACCACCAGAATTTCAGGCAGAAGGAGCCGGGACGGACCGTGGAGGAATTGGAATGGCTCAAGCAACGGTATGGAGTTCAATGCTTCTTCTTTACTGACGAGTGCGTCGCCCTCTCGCCGGCGAAGCGGTTGTGCCAGCAGATCATCGACAAGAAACTGGACATCAAATGGACCTGTGAGATGCGTTTCGAAAAGCACTTGACCCGTGAACTCCTGGCCTCGATGCGAGATGCCGGATGTCTGAAGATCGTGTTCGGATTGGAGTCGTTCAATCAGCGCGTGATGGACTTCATGAAGAAAGGGATCAAGCAGGAATGGGTGCGCCGCATCGCCGACGATTGCGTGGACCTAGGGATCGCCGTACATTGTTACATCATCGTAGGATTTCCGACGGAGAAGGAAGAAGAAGCCCTCGAGACGATGAATTTTATTGTGGAGAATGAGCGGCTTCACGGATCGTACGGATTTTCCTGTCAGCCGTGCCTCTTTGATCTGGAAAAGGAAGCGCCGATCATGAGCGATCCCGGAGGGTACGGAATCAGGCGCATCATGCGCCCGTCGGCAGAGGACTTGAGCCTCGGGTTCTTCTATGAAGTGTCGGAGGGCATGACGCCCGATGAAGCGGAACGCCTGTATCAACAAGTCTATGAAAAGATCAGTGAGGTTGTCTGCGAGTTGCCGTTCAATTACTCCATGGCCGACGGGCTGCTGTATATCGCACGGGCAAAAGCTCAGGAAGTGCGCGTGCCGCAGCCTGCGGGTTCCTCGTGAGCCTGCGCCGCCCGGCGTTGACCCTGTCTTTTCCCACTCGGTATAATTCGCTGTTTCCTCGGGGATGTACGGAATGATGGCCACAAATCCCACCATCGACCGGCTGACAGGGAAGATTGGCGATCAGTCCCTCCTGTTTCAGTACACGATCAAGCTTGTCCTGATCGTCTCTTTCTCGGAATTGATCCTCTACCGGCTCGTATCACGGTTAGGGATGCATCTCAGCAAGCTGGCGCAGTCGCACGAGTGGATCGTCCCGACCTTCACGGCACTGACGCAGATCGGGCAGTGGCTGCTCAATGTCGTGGCGATTCTGTTGTTTCTTGCCCTGACCGTGGGGAGCATCAGCCGGATGGCCGGTCGCGGGTTTGTGGGGTCGAACAGGATCGTTATTCCTTGTGTGGCACTCCTGTTGCTTCTGACGGCGGGTTTCCTATTGATCCCGCCCGCATTCCTGGGGTCTGCGATTTATAACTTCGTGGCCTTAGCCGCGTTGGTCTGTTTAATGGTGGAGTATCTCTCTACTCACACAGAGTGGTCCCAACGTGCGATGGGCATCACCTATCTCCTGGGGATCGGAGGATGGCTGTATTATCAGATCATGTCCACCATCTATAGTTTTATCGGCACTGTGGAAGCTCCGCCTTTCGTGTACGAAGCTCACCGTGGTGGCGAGGGCCTGTTGGTCTTGTCCAGCATCCTGGTGATGTGGGCCTATGGGCGGGGAGTCTCGTTTCGAACGCGCAATCAGCGGCAGCGTCGCCGGGCCATCTGGTTTTGGGTGACCGCCGGGTCCGTGTTTACGCTGATGCTGTTCCTGGATTACCTGCTCAATCGGTTTAACCCCGGTATGGCCGAGAACATTCGTAAAGCGGCAGACGGCATCGGATGGATTTTTCAGTTCGGTATGGGCTATACGTTCTTTCTGCCGTTTGCGCTCTATATGGCGGGTTTATTGTGCTGGTCATATACGGTCATCAAGCTACTGAGCATGGGCCGGCTTGCCGGGTATGGTCTCGGATTAATGTTTATTGCGGGATACGCGCTTCTGTATACGAATTTGACGCTCATGGTGGTGCTTGGCGCCATGCTCTTGACCATGGACCGGTACCGGCGCGATGCGAGGGATCAAGCGCCGGCGAGGAACGCTCCCATGGTCGGCACACCGGATTCATTGCTGGGCGGGCATGTCTAACGGATATTTGTAGGTGGGGCATCGTATGAACGAACCAACAGCTTCTGCTGATGAACAAAGCCGGGCCATCGTCGATCCCGGCGATCAAGCGTTGAATCCCGACGAAGAAATCGCCGAGATTGAAAAGCTCTTGGCAGCCGAACCCGACGATTTTCAGGCCCGCTGCCGATTAGGCGAGCTGTATTTCAGTAAAGGGCGGTTGGATGACGCGCTCATCGAAGTCAAGAAGTCAATTGAAATGGCCGAGAGTCTTCGTGCAGAGATGAATCGATCGCTTGCGATGTACTATTCGAATTTAGGCACGATCTATGCGACAAAAGCCATGACAGACGAAGCGGTAACGGAGTTTAAGCATGCGCTCGATGTGTTTCCCCATGACGTTCTGGCTCTCTTCAATCTTGGAAGGGTCTATGCCGACCAAAAGAAGTTCATGGAAGCCAAGGAGTATTACGAACGTCTTGTGGAAATTACACCGGATGACCCGATGGCTTGGTACAATCTTGCCGGGGTCTATGTTGAACTCGATAATCCCCAGGTTTCGGACTACAATACCATCGACATGGCGATTCAATGTTATATCCGTACGCTGGAACTGGACCCGAAACATCTGGAGGGTAGTTTCAAGCTAATGGAGTTGGCACTGAATCACAAGAAGACGGACCTTGCCATCAAGGTCATGGAAGAGGCTGTCGAACACAATCCGGAAGAGCCCTTGGCCTACTACAACTTAATCAGCGTTTACGATAAGGCGAAGATGTTCGAACAAGCTGAGGAGGCGAGAAAACGGTTGAAAGAACGATTTTCTAAACGGACGAAAGAGAGCAGCGCAACCTGATCGACCCATTCATACGGAGGAACACACCATGTTTGGGAGTCTTGGTTTTACAGAGTTGATCCTGATCCTCGTCATTGTGTTGATTATCTTCGGCGCGGGGAAATTGCCTCAACTGGGTGAAGGGTTCGGCAAGGCGATCAAGGGCTTTAAAAAGTCCGTGAACGAAGCGGACGCGATTGAACCCGAAGCCCAAGCGTCTCAACAAAAGATGACCGATGCTCCGCAGCAGACGATTTCAGAGTCTACGGTTAAAGCCCAGGCCTCCGTAGAACAGCCGGCCACGCCGGCTCACTCCGCCTCACGCGGTTGATCGACCGGGATAGAGCCACTGGCATATGGAAACGGAGCTGCAGCTCGCAGTCGGCTATATTGAGACCTTCGCAGGGAACGGCAAGGCCCGGAGCACCGGTGACGGGAAACGGGCGGTCAAGTCGGGAATACCGCTTCCTCATCACGCCGCGCTCGACAAGGACGAGACGTGGCTCTACTTTGCGGAGTCGGGATCCGATCGCATCCGGAGGGTCAATCTCCGTGAAGGCACGATCCATAATTTCTCCGGCATAGGAGAAACCTGCTATAGCGGCGACGAAGGCCTCTGCGGGGAGGCCGGATTGTATTTACCTCTCGACGTCGCGTTCGACTCCCGCAACGATCTGTATATCTGCGATTCCGGCAGTAACCGCATCCGGAAAGTGGACCACGAGACGGGTATCATCACCACAGTCATTGGAACCGGGCAGCACGGGTTCAACGGAGACGGGCCGGCACTCGAGATCAACCTCACCTGGCCGGCTGCAATCGCCTTTGACCCCGACGACGTGATGTACATTGCCGACACCCAGGCGCATCGAATTCGTCGCTACGATCCCAGAACTGGTATGGTCACAACCGTAGCCGGGACCTGGACAGCGGAAGACGAAGCTCGCGAACAGCCGCTCGTTGCGCGGAATTTGGTTGTGCTCTCAGGTGATGCGATCGGTATCGATTTCAGCGACGACCATGGCTGGCTCATGCCGGTCTGTTCGGACGGACTGGACATGTCCATGTATCTTGACGATGGGAAACCGGCGCTTGAAGCCCGCCTCTACGATGTCGTTGGGCTGACGGTGAACGGGAAAGGCGACATCATTTTTGTCGACAAGGGCAGTAACCGCGTCCGCAGCATCGATCACCGCAGCGGCGTTATCTCGACCGTGGCTGGCGTGTGCCGCTACGGCTACGACGGTGACAACAAGCCGGCGGTCAGAGCCATGCTCCATGCACCGGAAGCCGTGGTGGTCGATCGACAAGACAATCTCTACATTTCCGACACGATGAACCACCGTGTGCGGAAGGTGGACATTGCGACAGGCTTGATCACGACAGTTGCGGGCAACGGCGACAGCGGCTACGAAGACAAGAATATGGGTGGCTGCGGTGCTGCGCGCTTCGTGGCGAAAGAATCGGCAGGGGCTGTCAAGCACGGAGACGGGCTCCTCGGCGTAGAGGCCGTCGTCAATTCTCCGGTCGGACTCGCGCTTGATTCCCAGGGATATCTCTACATCTGCGAACGGAGCGAAAATAAAATTCGCCGCGTGAAACTCTGGTAGCAATTCGCGCGCAGCCGAATTGGCCTCGCTCGGCCTGTGTGGTAGTCTGTACCCATACGATGGGCTCGCGCCGGTCACCCGAGGATCTTCCATAGTGCGTACGACGACGAAGAATTCCCACCCGTTACTTGTTCTGTTCCTCTTCATTCTGGTTACGGCCGGCGTCTTTGTGGGTTTTGACGTTCCCCTCGTCAGCTCCGAGGGGATGATTATTCGCGCACGCCTGGTCGAGGGAGAATTACCGGCGGGGCCTGAGGATGCAGCCTGGACCAAGGTCTCGCCCATGACACTTCCGTTGAGCGGTCAAGTCATTACCAGGCCGGTCTGGCCTGAACCGACGGCGCGAGCGTTGACCGTACGGTCGCTCCACAACGGCGTCGAAATCGCATTTCTGCTCGAATGGCAGGACAACACGAAAAATGACCGTCTGACGCCGGGGACCTTTCGTGACGGCGTCGCGATAGGATTGCCGCTTGGTGACGCCCCTGCGTTCTTCTGCATGGGGCAACTCGATCACTACATCAATATTTGGCACTGGAAAGCCGATTGGCAGAGCGACATCGACCGCCGGGCCGCCCGGCCTTCCGAGAAAGCTCGGGACGGTGTGCGGACGTTCGAAGTCATTCCACGCCGGGTCTCATCTGTCGAAGATCTCATTGGCGGGGGCTTTAGCACTCTGACCACCAAAGAGAAGCAGGGCCGTGTCCAGGGTAAGGCTGTGTGGAAAGACGGCGTGTGGCACGTCGTCATGCGCAGGCCCCTGGTGAGTGAAGAGCAGGAGAACGAAGCCAAGCTGATTCCCGGCCGCGTACAAACCGTCTCGTTCGCCGTATGGAACGGTGAGAACAAAGAGCGGAACGGACAGAAAGCTGTCGCGCCTTGGTTTCAGCTTATCATCGACCCAGTCGCAAAACTCTAGCAAGATGCTGAAAAAGTCCGCCAGCGGCGTTCTCGACTCATCGAAATCCTCAACGTACCCCTGAGGGTACGCCTCCGGTTTCGATTCGCCTGCGGCCTTGCTGGACAGACTTTTTGAGCATCCTGCTAAGTTCATAGGTGAGATGGCAGCGTGACGAGAGGCATGGACGTTGGAGGATGCTCGAAACGAATCAGTCGATGTTCGGACAAAGGCCCTTCGGAGTGGAAGGGCCTTTGTCGTATGGATCGGTCTGTGGATGGGACTTCTGGGCTGTATCGGGCCGGCGCCCGTGTCAGCGAGTGCGGTGGATCAGGAGCCGATGACTGTGGATGAGGCGGTGCGATTGGGCGAGGAGTTCGGTGTGATCGTTGGAGACGTGGACGAGGAAATCAAAAAAGAATTGAAACTTGAACGGGCGCAAGGCGTCGCGGTGTTCGAAGTCATCGGAAGTTCGCGTGCGGATTATGCCGGTATCAAGGTCCGATCTATCATCAAGGAGATCGATAAGACAGAGATCAGAAACATGATAGATTTCGGAAGAGCGATCAAGCGAGGAATGAAAGAATGTAACTTCAGTGTCGGCACATACGAACCGGCCGATCCAGGCGATCCGGTCGGGTGGGGGGTGAATTTCCATTTCGTCGGATGTAAACGGGATTGAGAATGTTACCACGCAGATGGTACGCCATGGGAACTGCCGCCAGCATCTTTCTCGCACTCATAGCGGGAGCCATCAACCTTCTCGGCCTCGCTATTGCGCAGAAAGCAGAAGCGCAAGCTCCAGCCGACTGGGTTGCAGAAATTGAAAAGATTTTCATTCGATCGGAAGACTGCAAACAATGCCACGACCGGCACTACGAGGAATGGAAAGGCGCGCGCGAACAGACACCGGATCTCAAAACCTTTGGTAGGGTTGATGCGGCGCTTCTGCATGGAACGTCGCTGGAATCCCCGGTGTTCCGTACGGTACTGGGCGTATGGCTCCAAACCAATCCGACGACCGATGAACGCCGCCGTTGTCTTTCCTGCCATGCCCCGTCAACCACCGTGTTCCCGCAACACACCGAGAAGATTGTCGCCCAGGTGTTAGCAGGCAAGCCGCAAGTAGAAGGTATAGGGTGTGCCTCCTGTCACCTGATCAAGCAGGTCGAACAGACACCGATTGCTCCGCCGTCATTTAAGATCGAGCCGGGCAGGATGATCTACGGTCCCTATGCAGAGCCGGAGGAAAATCTCGTTCACCCTGCGATGCAATCCGAACTGTTCCGTGGCGCGAATTATTGCGCATCCTGCCATTTCGACAAAGTGAAAGATGTGACACAGAAAGATCTGGCCGGCGAGATCCTGCAGGGGACGATTTGCCAGGACTGTCACATGGAACCTTCGACCGGCAGTTCTACCTCCAAGCGCGGCGCCATGACCCGCGCAATCGGCCGGCACTGGTTCCGCGGTGTGGTGGTGTCGGACACCATTCTCAGGAATCGAAATTTACAGGCTGAGTGGATGCCTCGCGTCGATCTTGAAGTCACCAAGTCCCCCTCAGGGGTGGAAGGGACGGCACTGGTGAGAATCGGCAGTCTCCCTCACAGCTTTCCCGACGGCGACCCGGTACTCAAGCAGTTCTATCTGATCATAACCGCCAAGGATGCGCAGGGCAAAGTGTTGAAGGAAGAAACGAAGCAATTCGGATTGCCTTACGACAAAATTCTCAGGGGGCCGATCCCCGATCCGTTCATCAAGGGAGGAAACACGCGAAAAGTACCTTTCTCGCTGGCGATCCCGACCGGATCGACTGTCGCGTCTCTAGAGGCTGTTTTGAACTACGCATTGATCCCGACACCGGAACGGGGGCTTAAAGAGAAGTATCTTGCAACCCTAGCGACCGACAAAGAGCGGGAGAGCGCGATGAAGATCTTCGAGGAGTACACGCAGCCCCGTCTATTGACCTATCGGGCCAAAACACTCTAGCAGGATGCTGAAAAAGTCCGCCAGCTTTGTTCTCGCGTCGCTCAGAGGCTCAAGGTACCGAAGCGCACGTCTCGCCTCTTCGCTCGCTGCGGCCGCGCTGGACGGCCATTTTGAGCATCCTGCTGATGTTGTTCGTAGCGCGCGAAGCCGTCAAAGCAGAAGGGCAAGTTTGATGGTACGAGACTCGATCCCTGGGAAGATTGCAATTGCCGCGGTGGTTGCGGTGGTTGCATTGCTTCTCGCTCACTGGCCCAACCGGGGCGCGTTCGCAGAAGAACTGGGGATGTCGCAGATCACGATCGAAAAAACCTTTCCGAATTCCAGCAAGTGCAAACGTTGTCATGAGCGTGTGTTTGAAGAGTGGGAGACCTCTCCGCTTTCGCGCTCGATCCATTCTCCCGCTTTTCGCGCGTCGCTCGATGTTTTTCTGTCCTCCCCTGCAGGAAAAGATAAGGCTCTATGCTTTCGCTGCCATGCGCCGCATGTGCGGGAATTCCCTGAGCAGGCCCAGCTTTTTATTAATCAGGCCATGACCGGAGACCCGTCTCTCGATGGAGTGGCCTGCGCGCAATGCCATTTGATCAAGGAGGTCGATCGAACGAAACACCCGCCGGAGCCCAAGTACGAACTGGAGAACAGGGTCCTCTACGGCCCCTATAAGGATTCCGTTCAGAACCGTGCGCACCAGTCGATGGAGTTGGCGCTGTTTCAAAAATCCGACCTCTGTCTCAATTGCCACCAGTCGGTCCCTTCGGCTGCTGTATTGGGAAAATCGAACGATCTGTTGGGCAACTGGGACCAGAGCAAGGCGGTAAAGTCCGGCAAAGAGTGCCAGACCTGTCATATGCCGGAACAAATCGGCGAGTCTGCCAATGGGGAGAAAAAGCGGAAAACCGCCAACCATACTTTCCCCGGCCGCATCGGCACACTTCGCCAGGAGGCAGCCAAGTTGGATGTACAGACGAAGATTGCGGGCGAAAAAACCACAGTCACTGTGAAGGTGCAGAGTCTGGTGCCGCATAATCTGCCGACCACTCACCCGGCCTGGGCGAGTGTGGCATTGGATTTGGATATCAAGGGAAAGAATCTGAAGACCGTCTTTACCGATAGACGGGTTTATGGGCGAGTCTATCAAGATGCCAAGGGCCAGAAGACGAGTTTCGACTTTGAGGCGGTCAAGGTCCTCGAGGATACTGTCTTGAAACCGGAGGAAACGCGCATCGAAACCTTTACGTTTCCCACCCCGAAGGACACCAAGACGTTCGATGTGGAGGTGATTCTCAACTACGCTCCGATTACCGGCCCGGCCACATTCCTGCAGCGTGTCGAAGCTGAGTCCTCCAAAGGATCTCAAGACCCGGTCTTTCAACCAATCGAGATCGTCAAGTACGCGGAGAATGTCTCGGTTAGCAAGTAATCACGCACGCAGGACATGCGAGAAAAGCGAGACAGGCGCGACTCGCCAAGATGAAAGTTCTTACCCGTCTCGTGCGAATAACGAGATATGCTTCGAGAACGAAGCTGGCAGGGTTTTTCAACGCCCGCTACTCGGAGATGATGCGGGAGCCGGGGGACTTCATCTTGAAAATCTGAACGGCGTTGTACATACCTTTGGCGGGGTGGTTGAGGATAAGACGGGAATTGGTAATGTGGGTATCGAGCAACTCGTATTGTCCACCGCTAAAATAGATGTCGCAATCATCGATAGCGCAATTCTTGTAGACGTGGTTGTCGAGAGACAGCTTTGACTTGCTGAACTGCTGCCCTTCTATCAGAATATAATCGGGCGCTTCTCCCACGACCATTTCCTCCGCCGCGCACTATAACAAAGTCGGTTACCGCCGTAAACCGTACCCCTTTGAAAGCCGGGTAGACCCGGCACAAGAACTGCTCTGGAACTCGCGCTCCAGTTGAGCGTAATATCTTGCCGCTCAGAGGGGATTGGTCAAAAAGTAAACTTTCAAGACCAGGAGCTTGTCAAGGACACGTGATGAATCGCGAAGGCCAGTGAAAATGACGGGGGTGTTCAGTTCCTGCCGAAAGGAAGGATCATGATGAAGCTGCCCATAAAGATCTCATCGAGACACCGGGGAAAAGCATTGGTGCTGGACAGCGAAGCGGAAACGATGACGCTGCTCGCCCCGACGGGCGAACCGCTGGAGGGGGTTTCATGGGAAGCCGTCATAGATTTCATCCAAAGCTCTGTGAAAGATGCCCAATCTCATCGAGCAGTCCGAAACTATCCCCGCAGTCGTCTCGCGGTAAAAGTGCGCTGCTTGACACCGGACCACAAACACTTCGACGGTGTCACCTGCGAGATCGGCGGAGGCGGGGTCTTCATTGAAACCCATCTACCGCCGCAGGTTGGGACGACCATTGCGCTGGAACTTGTCCTGCCTGACGATCCGACCGACCCGATCAAGGCACAATGCAAAGTGGCGTGGATCCGGCCTAAAGAGGAGCATTACGTGTTCTATCCAGGGATGGGGGTTCAATTCACCGAGATTTCCGAGACAGGACGAGCGCGCCTTTTGGCCATGGCCAAAGTCCTCGATGAGGCACGCCAGGGGAGGTAATCTCTGCTTCCAGATGAAAAAACCCTCAAGCAATTGACTGATGCTCCAAGAAAGTCTTCTACAAAGGGGTAAAAGCCGTGGCCATTTTAATTGTGGATGATTCGCTCGATGAGCAAAAGCTGCTATTGACTCGGCTTCGGGAGGCCGGCTACGAGTCGCTGATGGTTGCCGATTCTGCCGAGGATGCCTTTGAGATCTTGGACCGGGATAGCACCGGACAGAGTATGGGAACAGTTGATCTCATTCTCATGGATATCATGCTTCCCGGTGTGGATGGGGTTGAAGCGTGCCGCAAGATTACAGCGACTGAACGACTCAAGGATATCCCCATCATTGTCATTACAGTAAAGACCGATGAGAAGGATCTTCTCGCGGCTTTTGCGGCAGGCGCGATGGACTACATCCGTAAACCTGTCAATCCGGTGGAACTCGTTGCCCGCGTGTCTTCGGCTCTTGCCTTACGAGAAGAACGGACTATGCGCAAAGCAAGAGAGCAGGAGTTGCTCATGCGCACACAGGAGCTCGAACGGGCTTTGCGTGAAGTCAAGGTATTGCGAGGATGTATCCCGATCTGTGCCAAATGCAAGAGGGTGCGGACTGATGCCGGAGGTTGGCAGCAGCTAGAAGAATATATTCAAGAACATTCGGAGGCTGAGTTTAGTCATGGTATCTGCCAAGTATGCATGAAAGCGGTCTATCCAGACGTCATCAAAGACTGACGCACTGGGCCTATTCCTGAAAATGAAAACAACTCCTCGGTGGTTGAGTCGCGAGTTCTCTGTCTTTTGTCTTGATCCTCTGCCGTCACCTGTATAGAATGGCGCAACTTTTCGGGTAGTTAGCTGCAAGACTCACCCGCACTGCCTTTCGGTTTCCCCCCCACGCGTACTTTCGATGGGTTGAAGCCATGGAGAACCGTGTGACATAAAGAGCCCCTGAATTCATTGGGAGGAGAGCACTGTGAGCGACTCGGCCATTATTACGTTCGCATTAGTAGCGGCAGTAACCGGCATTGCCTACGGCCTGTATCTGGCCATGTGGGTGTTCAAACTCGACGCCGGTAACTCGAAGATGCAGGAAATTGCAAAGGCCATTCAGGAAGGCGCGAGCGCCTATCTGAATCGGCAGTACAAAACCGTCGGCGTCGTCGCCGCAGTGTTATTCGCTGTGTTGTGGGGGGCGGGGGCCGTTTCCGATAAATTCGGCCTAGTGACCGCAATAGGATTCTTGATTGGCGCCGGCGCTTCTTCGGTGGCCGGATATGTAGGCATGGTGATCGCGGTGCGGGCGAACGTGCGGACGGCGCAGGCTGCCCATAAAGGGATGAATTCGGCGCTGACCGTCGCGTTTCGTGGAGGCGCAGTCACGGGGCTCTTATTGATCGGCCTGGGCTTGCTAGCCATCACGACCTTCTACGCGGTGGCCGCAGAGTTTGCAGGGCAGGAGAAGGCGATCCATGCATTGCTGAGCCTCGGATTCGGTGGCAGTTTGATTTCGGTATTTGCCCGTGTGGGCGGCGGAATCTATACCAAAGCGGCTGACGTCGGCGCAGATCTCGTCGGGAAAGTCGAAGCGGGAATTCCAGAGGACGACCCTCGTAACCCGGCCGTCATTGCGGACAACGTGGGCGACAATGTCGGCGACTGCGCCGGCATGGCAGCAGACCTTTTCGAAACCTATGCGGTGACGACAGTGGCCGCGATGGTCTTGGCTTTTACGCTGTTCAAGGGGGTCAGTGCTCCGGTTCTGTATCCCCTTGCCCTCGGAGGCGTCACGATCTTCGCGACAATCATCGGTATTTTCTTTGTGAAGGTGAGTGAGGGCGGCGAGATCATGACAGCTCTCTACAAGGGATTGTTTGTGGCAGGTGGGATTGCCGCGGTGGCGTTTTACCCCGTGACGAGCACGATCATGGATGGTGTAGGAGGTGTGAGCGGGATAAGCTACTATCTTGCGGCGTTGCTCGGCCTGGCCGTTACTCTCGCACTCGTTTTTATCACCGATTACTACACCTCCAAGAGCTATAAGCCCGTGAAGACCATTGCCAAAGCCAGTGAAACGGGTCATGCGACCAATATCATCGCCGGGCTGGCGGTCGGGATGGAGGCGACAGCTTGGCCGGTGGTGGTGATCGGTGCCGCGATTCTTACGAGCCACTGGATTTGCGGCGGTGCGGCGTCCGGCGGTCTATACGGCGTGGCGGTTGCGGCAGTGTCGATGCTGTCGATGGCTGGTATCGTGGTCGCGATTGATGCATTCGGTCCGATCACAGACAACGCGGGCGGCATTGCGGAAATGAGCCACCTTGGCAAAGAGGTGCGGGACATCACCGATCCATTGGATGCAGTCGGTAATACGACGAAGGCCGTGACCAAGGGCTATGCGATCGGATCGGCCGGTCTCGCGGCGGTTGTGCTCTTTGCCGAGTATGCGCGTGAAGTGGCGAAAGGGAGCGGGGCAAGCACGTTTGATCTTTCCAATCCTTCCGTCCTGGTCGGACTCTTCCTTGGTGGGATGCTGCCCTTTATTTTCGGGGCACTCTGTATGAAAGCGGTGGGACAGGCGGCCGGTCTCGTCGTGGAAGAGGTGCGCAGGCAGTTCCGGACGATCAAAGGGATTATGGAGGGAGTCGGCAAACCGGAGTATGGAACATGCGTGGATATTGTGACGCAGGCGGCGATCAAGAAGATGATGGTGCCGGGATTGATTCCGGTCATCTCGCCGATTCTGGTCGGCATAATTCTGGGACCACAGGCCATGGGCGGGATGCTCGTCGGCAGCATTATTACAGGGCTGTTTGTTGCCATCTCAATGACGAGCGGCGGTGGCGCTTGGGATAACGCCAAGAAATTTATTGAAGAGCAGGGCAAGAAAGGAACGGACACCCACAAGGCGGCAGTAACTGGCGACACGGTCGGCGACCCCTATAAGGATACGGCAGGCCCCGCGATCAATCCAATGATCAAGGTCATCAACATTGTGGCGCTGTTGATTGTATCGCTGATCGTCAGATAGCGGGACGCACCGTTCTCGTCGTTCGTCCCTCGTATCTCGTGGGTATTGATCAAATGAATTGTCTTGCGAGGTGCGTTTCACGAATAACGATTCACGATTGTCACCTTGGCTTGACGACTGAAAGAATCCTGGAGTAAGGTGTTCGTACGGGATCATGTTGGTGGCTGATCCACGGGGGGTTCCCAGAAAAGCGGGAGGTACTCGGATGGAAAAACAAGAGCGCAAACAGGAGCCCAGGCGAGACCCTCAGGGGAAGGAAGAGGTCAAGGCCAATCCCAAGGTCGTCGAAGCCGGCAAGAAGTTGAAAGAAGACATCGATAAACTGGTCGACGAAATCGACGACGTCCTCGAAACGAACGCTGAAGAATTCGTCAAGAACTACGTGCAAAAAGGGGGGGAGTAGCATCGCCAGAAATCTGGTGGACTACTCCCTCGTCTTCCTACCTCGTCATATCGCTCCCGTGTTTAGCAGACTATTGAAACAAGATCGGCTGTTGTTCTGGATTATTTGGTCTATTTGGTTTTGTTTGATTGAACGAGATGAACCAGATAAGCAAAACAAACCAAATGAACCAGATCTACCAGTCCATCCGGTTTGACAACGCAGAGTTGAGCGGCTAGTATCCCCTTAATTCTCAGATAGTTAGACTGGGCAAGCGACTCGGAGTCTCTCAGGAGGCCCTTATGAAGTCCAAGCGCTGGGTCTTCCGTAATGTCAACCCGTCTCAACGGGCTTCGTTAGCCGAGGCTCTCTCGATTTCTCCTGCCGCCGCTTCGTTGTTCCTGGCTCGTGGCGTAACTACGCCGGATGAAGCGATGCATTGGTTATCATTGCGGACGCCGCACGATCCGTTCTTGATTCCCGACATGGAACGGGCGGTCGAACGGTTGCATCGCGCCGTAACGACTCGGGAACCGATATGTTTTTACGGCGACTATGATGTTGATGGGATTGCAGCGACCAGTGCCTACATGTCGTTTTTCGCCGGGTTGGGCGCACAGGTCCTGGCCTACATCCCTCATCGTCTACGTGAAGGCTACGGGCTTAACCTCGGCGCGGTGCGTCGTTTACACGATGAAGGCATCTCGTTGTTGGTGACGTCCGATTGCGGCACGACCTCGCATAAAGAAATCGCATTGGCGTCGCGGCTTGGCATGGATGTGGTGGTGACGGACCATCACCAGATTGATGGGCACATCCCGCCGGCTGTGGCGGTGCTCAACCCTCATCGAGCCGACTCCCTCTATCCTTTTCGCGGCCTGTGTTCCACGGCGCTGGCCTATAAGGTCTCGCAGGCTTATCAGTTGCGCTACAGAGCCGTCGGGGTGCCGTTAGAGTCATTGCTCGATCTTGTGGCTTTAGCGACGATCGCAGATATTGTCCCGTTGCACGATGAGAATCGGAGTTTTGTGCGCGAAGGGCTGGCTCAGTTGTCGCATGGCGCGCGCTGCGGCGTTCGGGCGCTGAAGCAGGCGGCTGGAGTGACGCAGGAGTGTACGGCTGAAACGGTCGCATTCAAACTGGCACCGCGCATCAATGCAGCGGGGCGATTGGACGATGCCATATTGGGTGTGCGGTTGTTGACGACTGAAAATCCGGTCGAGGCGCAGCGATTGGCCGAGCGACTTGAGCAGTTGAATCGGGAACGGCAGCGTATCGAAGGGGATATCATGGTGGATGCGCTGGCTTCCTTGAAGGATCGAGAAGCGCCGCCCGCGCTCGTACTGGCCTCCCGGCACTGGCATCTCGGAGTAGTCGGCATCGTTGCAGCGCGCTTGGTCGAGCGATTTCATCGCCCAGCGATCATTATGGCTATCGATGAACAGGGTATGGCTAAAGGTTCGGCACGGACGACCGGTGGGTTCGACCTCTATCAAGGGTTGGCGGCATGCCGGGATCTCCTGGAGGCCTTTGGCGGGCATCCGAGCGCTGCAGGTGTCACAATCCGTGAGTCTCGGATCGACGAGTTTCGCACCAGATTTTCCGATGTGGTGGCCGGGGGCAATTACGACGGTGCCAAGATTCAGACGTTGAACGTCGATGCCGAGGTGCGTCTTGACGAAGTCAATCTGCAGTTGATGCAGGAGATCAGATCGTTGCATCCGTTCGGCGAGGGCAATCCGGAGCCGACGTTTGCCGTGACTCGTCTCGATGTCGTCGATGCGCGCACTGTCGGAGAAAAACACCTAAAAATGACCGTCCGGCAGGGAACATCGCTGCCGTTCGACAGTATCGGATTCGGCATGAAGTCACTGCTGGAACGCGGCATTCCGTTTCGCGTTCCGGTCGATCTGGCCTTCACGCCTGAGCTGAATCACTGGAACGGCCGTGACCGGATTCAGCTCCGTATCCGGGATGTCCGGCCGAGTATGAGTGAGTGAGTCATGGTGTACGAAACCGTCACAGACCTCGACCAGCTCTTGGCCCGGATCAGAGGCTATCATGCCGATGCCGACATTGGTCTGGTTCGCAAGGCCTACGAGTTTTCTTCAAAAGCGCATGAAGGGCAACGGCGTCAGTCCGGAGAACCCTACCTGCAGCATCCTATCGCTGTAGCCGGAGTGTTAACGTCGCTCAAAACGGATGTGACCGCCATCGTCGCAGCACTGCTCCACGATACTCTGGAAGATACAATCGCGACACCCGACGAACTCGAAAAGATGTTCGGGAAGGACGTCGTGCATCTTGTCGACGGGGTAACCAAGATCGGCAAGATCACGTTTCGGAGCTACGAGGAAAAACAGGCGGAGAATTTCCGTAAGATGGTGCTGTCGATGGCGGACGATATCCGGGTCGTCCTCATCAAGCTCGCCGACCGGCTGCACAACATGCGTACCTTGGAGCATCTCAATGCGGCCAAGCGGCAAGAGATCGCCCAGGAAACGTTGGAGATCTATGCGCCCTTGGCGAACCGCCTCGGGATAGGGTGGATCAAGAACGAGCTGGAAGACCTGTGCCTCAAACATCTCAAGCCGGAGGTGTACGAAACGCTGCGTGTCCGCGTGGCGAAACGGGACGAGGATCGGCAGCAATACATCAATGAGGTCCGCCATCTCGTGCAGAAAGCCTTGCAGGAGAACGGATTAGCGGGTCAAGTCTATGGCCGCCCCAAGCATCTCTACGGCATTTACCAAAAGATGAACAAGCAATCGATCACGTTCGAAGAGGTTTACGATCTGACTGCGCTGCGGATCGTGACCGATACCAAGATGAACTGTTACGCCGTGCTTGGGGTGATCCACTCAGCCTGGCGTCCTGTGCCGGGGCGGTTCAAAGACTACATTGCTATTCCGAAGTCCAATCTCTATCAGTCCCTCCATACGACGGTGGTAGGCCCCAAGGGGGAGCATGTCGAGTTTCAGATCCGTACGGAGGATATGCATCGACTTGCCGAACACGGCATTGCCGCTCATTGGAAATATAAAGAACAAGGACAAGTCGCAGATCGCGACAGTAAAGCGTTCGGCTGGCTTCACCAGTTCGTCGAGTGGCATGAGGATTTGACGGATAACCGGCAATTCATGGATTCAGTCAAGCTGGATCTCTTCCATGACGTGGTTTATGTCTTCACGCCGAAAGGGACCGTGAAGGAGTTGCCGAAGGGATCGACGCCTGTCGATTTTGCCTACGCGATTCACACTGAGGTCGGGGACCATTGCGTCGGGGCCAAGGTGGACGGGAAGATCGTACCGCTCAAACATCAATTGGCCAGTGGAGATACGGTCGAAATTCTGACGTCCCCCACGCAATCGCCGCACAAAGACTGGCTCAAGTTTGTCCGTACATCGCGAGCGAAGACGAAAATTAAACACTGGATCAGGCTTGAAGAGGAGAAGCGGAGCGTCGAAATCGGGCGTCGCCTACTGGAGTCGGAGTTCCGTCGTCAGGGGATGGCACCGGCCCGGATGTTCAAATCGGCTGAGCTCTTGGAAGTTGCTCGTCAGTCAGGATTCGACAGCACAGACGAATTGGCTGCGGCAGTAGGGTTCGGGCGCGTGGCGCTATCGCAGGTTATCGGGAAACTTTCGGCTGCGTCATCCGGGGCGCAGATCCCGGCTCAAGAACGTCCTGCCGCACGGAAAACGGTAGGCGGGAAGAGCGAGGGCGTCGGTGTACAGGTCAAAGGATCGCGCGACCTGCTGATGCAGCTGTCGCGCTGTTGTCATCCTGTGCCGGGGGACCGCATCATCGGGTATATTACCCGTGGCCGAGGGCTGACGATCCATGCCGTTGACTGCCCGAACCTTGAGGCGTTGGATTATGACAAAGAGCGGTTAGTTGAGGTGGAGTGGGATGCCACCACACCCAGCACACACTCGGTCAAAATGTCTATTGTCGCTGTCGATAAGACAGGGGTGTTGGCGAACGTGTCCTCCGCGATTGCTGAATGCCATGCCAATATCAGTCGTGCGGAAATTACGACGCGGGAGGATCGGAAGGCTGTGCTGGATTTTGTCGTTGAGGTCTCAGATACCCACCATCTTGAGCAGGTGCTCAAAGCCGTTGAGCGTGTGGATGGAGTGATAACGGCGAGGCGGTTAAGGGCCTGGCAGGAACGGCCTTAGCCCACGGGATGCTGAAAAAAACCGCCAGCTTCGTTCTTGCCTCGAAAGCATCCTCAACGTAGCCCAGAGGCTACGCCTCCGGTGCTTTCGTCGGCTGCGGCCTTGCTGGACGGTCTTTTTGAGCATCCCACAGAGCGTTTTCTCGGTATCCCAGACGTGCGGCTTAGTGAGGTTACTGGCCTGTCACAATAGATTTTCCGTAGCGTGCTAGACCTACGGGACTTGGAACTGAAGTTTTGATCCCCGCTGCAATTTCAAATTTTCAGCTCTGCCCCCGGCGAGTTCCAAGACATAGAGCGCACCCTCGTTGGGCCGATATTGGGGACAGCTGTCGTCCGTCCTTGTACAAATCGGGGCGCGCTTTTCCATATGGATGATTTCTTTTTTCTCATTTATCCAAATCAGATCGAGAGGGATTTTCGTGTTCTTCATCCAGAACACCCAGGGCTGTGCCTGCGAGAACATAAAAAGCATGCCGCGATCGTCGGCTAGATGCTCACGATACATCAACCCCTCCGCACGTTTTTGAGGTGTGTCGGCGAGCTCTGCTTGAATAATGGTGCCTCCCGGAAGAGTAATCGGGATCAATACCTGTACGGCTGGATTGGTTCCCGCCTGGGTACAGCAAGGGAACAAGAGGAGGAAAAAGAAAAGCGCGAGTGATCGGTCTCGTTGCACGGCGGCATCCTATCGGCCCACTCAAGACGAGTCAAGCCGGAGCCGGTGCGCGGCGAGGCGGGACCGTTGGCGGCACCAGCTGCCGACGCCTTGCAATCGCGCTAGTGCCTATGCCATTCTCGACCGGCACATGTAAGAGAGGGGCGGATGAAAGAGACGCGGAAAGTGCATTACGTGAAAGGCGTGTTTGTATGCCCGAAATGTCGGCAGTCGTACGTGCAGGAAAAGTGGATCGAAGAGTGGCGGGTTCGCTGTCACAAGTGCGACTATCGCGGAACATTGACGGAAGTCTCCGTTGAAGAGCGTATGGAAGAAGAAGTTTTCCGCCGTTGAATCGGCGCCAATGCTGCGTGCCGTTTCCTTTTCTCTGTGAGTCGATGGTTGCCCTTATCACCTCTAGTATTTCGCGACTCCGGCCCATCGGTTTCCCGGTCATGTGCGCCTTGCTATTGGCGCTGAGCATCGGCGCCGTCGAGACATTTGCCAACGAGCCGAACCCGCTGGTGAAGGTGCTCGTAACCTACCATTCGCTTTCCGGCAATACGGAACGCATGGCCGAAGCGGTGGCCGATGGCGTGAAAAGCGTTTCCGGCGCTGAAGTCCGATTAAAACGAGTCGGCCAAGTGACAGCGGACGATCTATTGTCCGCCGATGCAGTTGTAGTCGGCTCACCGGTTTATTGGTCGAATATGTCGGGAGAAGTGAAAACGTTCTTTGACAACTGGCAATTCAAATTCGGCGTGTTTCCCGAATTCAAGATGAAGAACAAAATCGGTGCGGCCTTTGCCACGGGCGGACAAGTGTCGAGTGGCAAGGAAGTGACGATGTTGACGATCCTCGCTGCGATGCTGGGAAATCAGATGATAATTGTGAGTGGTGGTGGAGCCTTTGGCGCGTCTGCCACCACAGAAGGCGATAGCCCCGGTATCGACAAAAAGGAACTGGCCGACGCAAAGGCATTAGGCCGGCGTGTGGCTGAGGTTGCGGCTATAATGCAGAAAGGTTCTTCTCACTAGAGGGCTGTTTTAGGACTAGCTTCGTACGCCTTTGGAGGAGTACGCGTGATGGGCACTCGTTGCGATTTCTACGAACTCATGAATATTCTTTGAACAGCGACCACAGCATCCTGCCTCTTTCAGACCGAATTTCGTCTTGAGTTGACCGGGCATAACGATTCCGGCTTGTCCCGCTTCACGGATATCCGATTCGGTGATTCCCTTACAGAGGCAGAGATACATTCGCTGTACTCCTATGTCGGCGACCGCGACTCACGTCCGCTTAAAACGATTATGATAACCGTTATCAACCATCTTCATGATACGCTCGTCCGCGCCATGTGTCAAGAGGGGTAAGTGAAAAGGTTGAGGTAGGTCTACAGCGTGTGTTCGAGCTGATCGACCATACTGTGGATCGTATCGAACCCCGATTGCCAAAATGCTTCAGAAGCCAGATCGACTCCAACTTTTGCGAGGATCGTCTGAGGCGCTTCTGATCCACCGGTACGCAACAGATCCAGATATTTGGGTACGAACGCCGCCCCTTCTTTCTGATACATCCGGTAGAGGGCGAGAACCAATAAATTGCCAAAGGCGTAGGCATAGCAATAGAAGGGACTGGCAAAGATGTGGGGAATAGTTAGCCATTCCCATTGAAACTCGTCAGGGACCTTGATGGCTTTTCCAAACTGCTGTCGCACCTCGGTTAGATAGGCCCTGGCCAGGTCCTCCACGGTTGCACCCTGGGCGACCATCTCATGGGCGTGATTCTCAAATTTTACGAAATAGGCCTGACGGAGGACCGTGGCGTAGATATCGTCCAGTTGGTTGAGTAGGAGTCCCTGCCGCACCCTTTTGTCTCGTTCCTGGCTTATAAGGGCATCGGATAGGATGCGTTCTCCGAACACCGAAGCTGTCTCCGCCAACGGGAGGGTGGAATGGAAGGTAAACACAGAATGCCGCGCCGCAAGCAATCCGTGGACGGCATGGCCGAGCTCATGAGCCATCGTCGCGATATCACGCGCCTCGCCGGTGAAGTTCAGCAGCACATATGGGGTCATGCCCGGTACGACGCTATAGCAATAAGCGCCTCCAATTTTCCCTGGCCTTGTCCGAGCGTCGATATGGCGCTCCAGCGCCACCCGTTCCGCCAGTTCGGCTAATTGCGGGGAGAAGCCCCGGTAGGCCTCAAGCACCATCCGCAGAGCATCCTGATAGCGATAAGATTTGTGTTCCGTTCGATGCGGCGCATAGATGTGGTAACGACTCATCGACTTGATCTTGCACAGACGAGCTTTGATGCGAAAGTAGTTTTGGAAGACACCCGCGTTGTTCTGACAGACTCTCAGAAGCGAGGACACGGCCGTATCTGGAATGTCGTTGCTGAGATTGCGCGCGGCAATCGGAGAGGGAAACTTTCGTAGTTGGAGATTCTCCGCTTTCCAATCGTTGACCAAGGTCTTATAGATTTCTCCCAGTAAATCGTGCTGATCGGCGTAGACTCGATACAGTTCTCGATAGGCAGCTTCTCGCAGGCGTCCATGCGTATGGCGGATATAGACCATGAGTTCCTCGCGCGTCATCTGTTTTCGTCGGCCGCCGACAGTCAGCGTGAAGGTAAAGCCGTTCGTTACGACGTCGTACAACGATTGGACGGAACTGCGTCCCGTAACGTTCTTAACGTTGACGATCTTTTCTTCCGGCTCAGACAGCGCATGAGGCGCGAACCGGCGTATGGTTTCGAGGTGATACCGTAGCGTGCCGGTTCCGGCCATGAGGCGGCGCGCATTATCCACATCGAGGCTCTGCCACCAAAGGTCGAAAAACACCAGCCGGTTCTGAAGCGCCGTGAGTCGCTCTTCGACCTTGGTCTTAAACGAGCGTGCGGGAAGATGCTTCGTATTTTCTGAAAACCAGAGATAGGCATAAGCGCTGATCCGGGACGAGGCCGCTGCGATGTCTTCACTCAAAGTCAGCAGCGGGAGGAAAGTGGACGCAGCCATAGTCGGGCTGAGTCGAGGGCGTGTGGATTCAAATTGTGCGACCTTGGCCTCGATTTCTCCCAGCAAAACTTCAAACCGTTGAAGTGGATTCTCGGCCAAATGTGAGAGGTCCCAGCGTTCGGAATAGATGCCTCCCCGCCGGTTTCGAGGAGCACTAGTGTATGCGGTAGAAATCACTCGACCGTCGTGCCCGGACATATGTCCCATCTCCTTTGCCTAGTTTCCATACATCGTGCAGGCTGGACTTTCGCGGTCGCGATCATACCATTCCGGCTGGTGCAGCCGCAGAAATTTTCTCTCGCGTGAAAACTTTCATCTGCGGTGCGATTCTCTGTATGATACGCGAAGAAAAGACGGAGCATTTCATGACCGACCAGGAACTCAATCGGGCAGTCCAATATGTCATAGCCAGTACGTCCTATGGTCGCGATACGGTGGCCGAGATTCTCAAGACGGGGCTGAACGAACTGACCTCCTTGGCCATGCAGTCGTCGGAACCGTTCGAGCGGGAGGCGCTGTTGGAATATGTCTGTCAATGGACGATTAAGCGCACAGGTCAACCGGAAGTGTTGGTCAGGGAGATCCTTGGCTGTGCAAGCCGTTGGCTCGATGACGTGTACGAGGAAATTGCCAAACGCCAGGCGGAAGCTCTCGACCGTTCAGCCGGAGATGATGAGGACGACGAAGGGGCGGAGCCGGTATAAATGAAGCGCGAGACTTGCGAGAAACGCGCGACTGGCGATTGATCAATAAAGTGCCGATATTTAGGCAGGGAGCGAGCTTTTCAGCATCTCCAGATTTTTCGTTACCATCGCGTCGCCGTTTTTCTTGGAAGTTTCAATGCCGGTGGCGCAGATGGCTCGGCACTCGTCGATTCGGCCCAGTTTGTGAAGTGATTGGGCCAGAGCATAGTAGGCGGCTGAATAGGAGGGTTTCACTGTAATGCATTGCTGGAGCGCGGTGACGGCTTCTCCAAAGTTTGCGTCCTCCATATAGGCTTTGCCGAGGCCGAACCAGGCAACTTCGTCGGCCGGATCGATCGTCAGGACTTTCTTCAGCGGTTCGATGCGGCGATTCGGCATTTTCCCCTCCAATTCAAGCAACGATAGCAGTAGCTGGCGCTCGTTGTCTATCCTCTTTCCTGCATGATAATCTGAGTTTTCCCTTACTAAATGTTTCGCGGTTGATGGTTTTCGATGAGCGGTTCGCACTATGGGTAAAACGGGTTTCGTCTACGACCTGCGCTATCTCGATCATGATATGGGCGCCGGTCATCCTGAGTCGCCGGATCGGCTGCGTGCCATCATGCGGCAGTTGGAGCAGAGTGGCACGGCAGCTCGGCTGACCAGGATTGAACCGCGAAAGGCTGAAGAGGAATGGATTACGCAGATCCACACGTCTTCGTATCTTGCGATGCTGAAGACGCATGCGCCGACAAGCGGGCGGGTGTCTCTTGACCCTGATACCGCGATGTCCCCAGGCTCATTGACCGCCGCCTACCTGGCTGCTGGCGGGGCCTTGGCTGCTGTCGATGCGATCATGAGCCGCCAAGTGGAACACGTTTTCTGTGCAGTAAGGCCGCCGGGACATCACGCTGAAGCGGGGCGTGCGATGGGTTTCTGTCTTTTCAATAACGTGGCGATTGCCGCACGGTACGTACAAAAAAAGCATGGTCTCAAGCGTATATTGATTGTCGATTGGGACGTACATCATGGAAACGGCACGCAACACAGTTTTGAAGCCGATCCATCGGTGCTCTTCTTCAGCACACACCAATTTCCACACTATCCGGGAACAGGCCGGGAATCGGAACGGGGGAGGGGAGCAGGAGAAGGGTTCACGCTCAATGTGCCGATGGAAGCAGGTGAGGGCGATGAGGAGTATCGTGCCGCCTTTCAGAAATCATTGGCGCCGGCGGCTGATGCGTTCAAACCGGAATTTGTGATTATTTCAGCTGGGTTCGATGCGCACAAAGACGACCCACTTGCGAGCATGGGGCTGACGGAACAAGGCTATGCCGATCTCACCGGCATCGTGACGGGCATCGCCAAGCGCTATGCCGGCGGGCGCATCCTGTCCTCGCTGGAAGGCGGATATAACCTCACTGCTCTGAGTGCGTCGGTTGGAGCCCACATTCAAGCGTTGTTGGATGCTTGAATCTCTTGCTGACAGGCGTGCAAGCTGACAAGAGGCAGATGCGAACGATGCTGCGGTCCATGTCAGCCTGCCGATCGGTCAGCCTGTCAGCTACGACATAGTAGGAAACCAGGTGCAGAAACGGTGGAAAATCATTCTAGGTGCGGTGATCGCGGTCGGTGTGTTGGTCTATCTGTATTACACCGAAATTAAACCGGTCGTGATTTTCGGGCTGCGGTCTGATTATGCCCGCGCGATACCGTTTCAGAAAATTCCTGAAGGTCTCACGAGCCTGAAGGCCGAATCCTGCGGTGAATGCCATCGCGAGATCTACGACGAATGGAAGACGAGTATCCATGCTCATGCGTATGAGGATCCGTTCTTTCAGGCCTATTGGAAAAAGGACAAGAATGTGTGGGTGTGCCTGAACTGTCACACGCCGCTGGAAAATCAGCAGCCGACGTTGATAAAGGAGATTCCGCGAGGGCGGGTTGAAAAGGCGGTTCAAGAGATCAATCCACAGTACGACCCTGAATATCAAAAGGAATCGGTAACCTGTGCGGCTTGCCATGTGCGGGACGGAGTCGTCTACGGACCTTTCGACGATTCAGCCGCGCCGCACCCGACCAGGTTCGATCCGAATTTCAGGACGGCGCAGGTCTGTTATCGCTGTCACAATGTCGTGTCCGGACCAGCCCAGTTTTATCATGTGGGACCTTGTGGAACGTACGCGGAATACGAAGGCAAATTTTTCATGCAGGAGCGGGGGTTCATATGCCAGAGCTGTCATATGCCTGAAATCGATCGACCGATCGCGGAGAATAGTCCGATCAGACGGGGTCGCAAGCATCTTTGGCGCGGCGGGCATGACCCGGATATGGTGAAACGGGCCGTAGCGGTGCAAGTCAAGGCTGACACCGGTTCACCCAAGCCTGGTGATCGAGTCGGATTTACGCTCACATTGATCAATGCCGGGGCCGGCCATAAGATCCCGACCGGCGATCCCGATCGGTATTTCACGGTCGAATTTTCCGTTGAAGATCGGCAGGGGCAGGTGCTCGATCACCAGACATCGACGATGGGCCGCTGGATCATGTGGCAACCGGCCATCATCGAATTGTACGATAACCGGTTGTTGCCCTTGGCCAGTCGGGAATACCAATTTGCATACCGACTTCCGCCCCAGGCACAGGGGTTGAAACTGAAGACTCGCGTCCAGTACCACATCCTGACCGACAAGCAGCACGAGATGTTGCAGACTAAATATGGCCTCAAGGGAAACGATCCCTATCGATTCGTTGTGTACGAACGGGAGTTTCCATTGTCCGAAGACCTCGCGAGGGAATTGCGTCGCGAGAGTCCTCAGCAAACAGCCCATAGCTACCCGTTGGAAGGAACAACCTGCCTGCTGAAAGCCGACAGTTGATGGTTTTTCGAGAAGGAGCGACATGACACACGCGTTGCTTATCGATACTGAAACTCTCCAACAGCATCTGGGACAGCCTGATCTGGTGATTCTCGACGTGCGTGGGAGGGCGGCCTATGAGTTCGGCGGCCATATTCCAGGGGCAGTGCATTCGACCTGGCATGAATACAGCGATCCCCATGCTGTCCCCAAAGGGTTGCTCAATCCCGATCATGAACGCCTGGAACAGAAGATCCGCGCCTTGGGCATCAGTCAGGACAGCGATGTGGTCATCTATTCCAACCCGTTCGACAACTGGGGAGATGAAGGCCGCATGTTCTGGATGTTGGAATATCTCGGCCACAAACGTCTGCGCATTCTCGATGGGGGGTGGGTCAAGTGGGTGCAGGAAAAGCGACCGTTTGAGCACGGATGTGTGACAGCTAAGCCGGGCACCTTCACTGTCAAGCCGGTGGCTGCCGTGATTGCCGCCAAAGATGAACTGAAACGCCTTGTAAAGCAGCCTCATCCAGGCACCGCGATTGTTGATGCGCGAAGCCTCGAAGAATATCTGGGGAAAGAGGTGTCGGGGATACCGCGACCGGGCCACATTCCCTCCGCGATTCATCTGGCCTGGACCGGATTTCTTCAAGCGAACGCCACGGTGAAGGATCTGTCTGCGATTGATGAGAGCTTCGCGGAGAAAGGTCTCTCACGGGATCAAGAGATCATATGCTATTGCACCGGTGGCGTGCGCTCAGCCTGGCTCTATTTTGTCTTCAAACTGGCAGGGTATCGGAACGTCCGCAATTATCCGGGGTCTTTTTGGGAGTGGAGCCGCGATTTTGCCTGCCCGGTGGAAAAAGATGCTAAGGGATTGCAGCACATTCTCAACATCGATCCTCAGGTGCGGCCTTCTTGACAGTGAAAAACCGGCTGTGTAAGGTGATGGACATCAAAGCTGCTGCGGATATCAATCACTCGTCTCTTGAACCTTAACTATTGAGGAGGAACCCATGAAGATGAGAATCCATCGCGGAGGACTGGTCATTGCGGCGGTTGCCGCGCTTGTCGGTTTCCCGCTCTTCAGCGGGCTTGCCCTCGCTGCTGACAAGCATGCGGCGGAAGCCTTAGAACATGCCAAGGAAGCGGTGGCGCATGGTAAACAGGGCCATGCCGATGCCTTGGTGCAGCATGCTGAGGAGGCGCTCAAGCATGCCCAGGCGGCCGGGAAGAATCCGCATGTGGATGAAGGGATCACCCATCTCAAGGAAGCCGTCGCCCATGGCAAGGCCGGTCACGCCGATGTGGGTACACAACATGCCGAAGGCGCCGTCACTCATTTGTCCGAAGTGAAGTAAGTCTTTTGGTCAGAGAATGTTTTGAACGGGCAGGGGGAACCCTGCCCGTTTTGTTCTGGGAGAAAGACGATCATGCGTGTCGGGTTTTATCAATTCACTCCGCAGTTCGGCGAGGTATCGCACAACCTCGACAAGGTTGTCGAAACGCTCGACCGTGCTGATGCCGATTTGATCGTCCTGCCCGAGTTGTGTGCGTCCGGCTACCAGTTCGTGTCGCAGGAAGAAGTGATTGCGCTGTCTGAGTCGGTGCCGAGCGGACCGACCACTCAGCGGCTCATCGATGTCGCGAAACGGCGCCGGATGGTGATCGTTGCAGGTCTTGCGGAACGTGCCGGGGCTGTTTGCTACAACTCCGCGGTGGTTGTGGGCCCCTCAGGGTTTATCGGGTGCTATCGCAAAACGCATCTGTTCTTTGAAGAAACGTTGTTCTTTACACCAGGCGATACGGGATTTCAGGTATGGGATATCGGGCCGGCCAAGATCGGCGTGATGATTTGTTTTGATTGGTACTACCCGGAGGCAGCTCGCACGTTGGCGCTCAGAGGTGCGGAGGTCATCTGCCACCCCTCAAACCTAATATTGCCCAATTGCCCGGATTCTATGCCGGTTCGATGTTTGGAAAATCGAGTGTTTGCAATTACGTGTAACCGCACAGGGGATGAAGCACGAGGGGGAAAAGATCAACTGACGTTTATCGGAAACAGTGAAATCGTCGCTCCAAAAGGAACGATTCTCCATCGCGCGCCGCGGGATCAGGAAGAACTCTGCATCGTCGAGATCGATCCTGCCGATGCTCGGAACAAAGTACTCACGCCCTATAACGATCTACTTCGCGATCGACGCCAATCTCTCTACCGATAGCAGGTTCGGCTAGGTGCTCTTGTTTATTTGGTCTATTTGGTCTGTTTGGTTGAACGAAAGAAACCAAATGAACTAAACAAACCAGATCAACCAGTCTCGCCGGATTCTATTCATTGCCCCGCTTGCGCAGCACAGGTCAGCGCGGTAGGATTACACCATGAAAGCTCCACTTAGGAAGGGCATCTTTCTCATCGCTGCGCCGTCCTTGCGCGATCCCAACTTTCGCCAGACCGTCGTGTTGCTCTGTGAGCACGGGGCGGAAGGAGCGCTGGGTGTCGTCGTCAATCGCCCAACTGCGATGTTGGTCTCGGAAGCGTTACCTCAAGTACCGATTCTTGAGGGCCAACGACATGTCCTCTTTTCAGGGGGGCCGGTACAAACAAACCAGGTTATGATGCTGTATCGATTGGATCAACTTCCTGAGAATTCCCACCATGTTTTCGACGGAATTTGCCTCGGCGGGGATACAGATCTCGTCGATCGTATTTTGACTGCTAGTGAGGGACGTGAAGCCTTTCGTGCCTATATCGGATACTCCGGATGGGGCCCTGGGCAACTGGAATCTGAAATGCAGACCGGTTCCTGGTTCACCATTCCTGCAGACCCTCATGCCGTTTTTGACAAGGACCCCGCGCGTATATGGCCGGACATCGTGAGTACCCTGGGCGACGACTATCGCCACTACGCGGATATGCCCTTCGATCCTTCCTTAAACTAGCAGGATGCTGAAAAAGTCGGCCTTCTCACCCGCCCAACCCTTGCGCGCCGAGACGCGCTTTTCCCCAATCTTCGTTCTCACCTCGAAAGCATCCTCAACGTAGCCCACTTGGGGAAACGAGCTGTCTTGGCAGGTCGGGATGGGCGGGTGAGACAGGCTACGCCTCCGGCGCTTTCATCGGCTGCGGCCTTGCTGACGGATTTTATGAGCATCCTGCGAGAGTCTCTGCTATCTGGGAGTTGATCGTGGTTAGGATTCAGTAACTGCCACCAGTGTCTCAATAACCTGTTAGTCGCGCGTCACTTCCTTGCCCCCTTCCATTGCAGCCGTCTTATGAGGGTGTTACCCTGCCTCGTCTTGGGGTTAACTTCTCCGGGGGCGTGCCTGAATGGTCAAAGGAATCGGTTGTTTGATGGGCCTGGCCATCCTTGTCGGCGCCTGCTCCGGATGCGGGGTGCTGTATACAGTAGTGAAGTCTGAATCCAAGCTGGACCGGCTGGCTGTGCCGATGACAAAGGCAGAAATAATCGACCAGGTTGGTCTTCCGGATCGTGTGCTGCGTGACGATGGACGGCTTTTGGTCTGGGAATACTCCCTTACGGCCCGTAAGCAGTGGCTCTATGAGTTGGCCTTATGCCCGCTCTCGGTCTGGGTCGGCGGCTGCATCTTCTATCCATTCACCAATATAGCCCTAGAACATCAACGCGAATATCCACACCACATCATACTGGTGAACGACGAACTTTGTGCCTGGGGCACGCCTGCTGCCATTCTACAGCGGCGCCGCGCCTGTGCTACATCAGGCACTGCTGCTCTGGGTTTCGGCGGAATGCATGGGCGTCCTGAGCCGGTCGTGACCGGCATTGGCCCAATCAATCGGGAGACGATCGATCGCTATCGGACGATGGCCGTCATGTCGTTCGAGGATGCGCCGGGCGTAGAAGGGTCGGGGTCTCGTGTGGCAGGGATTGTGACGACCTTGTTGTTGGATTTGGATATCAATATGGTCGAGCGAACCGAGCTCGACGAAGTGTTCAAGGAACAGGTCATCCAACTGCAACATGCCGACGATGCTGAGGTGCTGAAAGTCGGGAAACTCGTCGGCGCGCAGGCCATTGTGGTAGGCGAAGTGCAGCAGTGGGAGCGAGCTGAGGGCGATCAGGTCAGCCGTGTGTCGCTGGCGTTACGAATGATCGATGTCGAGAGCGGTGTCGTGCTATTCAATGGGCAGGGATATGGTTCTGACGCCACTGCCGACGATCCTGAGGGTTTGGCCCGCGTCATCGCGAATCGTATTCTCACCCGGTTCGGGTCACAAACCGGTTTGCTCGGCTCCGGGCGGATCGGAGTGAATTGGGAGCTACAAGAATCGGCAGACGGGCGCTTTTACCTTGTGCGGGAACTTCGCGGCGGCCTTCCTGCCGACAAGGCCGGCCTCAAGCTAGGCGATCGAGTTATCGCTTGTAACGGCGTTCCGCTGGCGACCGTCACTTCCGATCGCGAAGCCAAACAACTTTGCCAGGTTGAAGCAGGGCAGACTATTCAGCTTAATGTGCGCCGCGCCGGTCAGTCAGTGGTGATTTCTCTGACCGCGGAGAAACGGCCTGGACTCTAAGAAAGAGCTGAAAAAGCAGTCAGGGCGTACTGGGCTGAATGCAACTCACGTGTCGACAGGATGCTGAGCAGGAAATGCGATATGTGCCTGGTTGACGGGGGACCTTGACGCGTAATGGTCCTAACGGTGGGTGGGAGAGTCGTATTCGGTTGCTCGATCCGGAAAAGTGAGAGGTTTGATTTTCCATTGTCGGCTTATATGATTTGCTTTCGCAAATGCCCCCAGCAGGCCGTCCCCACGTATTCGCAGGCAAAGGTGCCTGTCGTGAGAGCCATGATTTGATAGACTTGGCTCCGCGGGATTTTGACTTTTACGGCGGGGTTCAAGAGATCGGGCGAGTTCATGACCAGCTTCAGCGACTCGCCGGCGGAGAGAATCGGCCACATGCAGGACAGTCGCAGACGAGTTTCATGTCGTGGAATCGCCATCGCATAGAGCCAGCCTTGGTCAAGATGCTCCACGGCCATACGAACCAGCTTACTCAGGACCGGCTGAAAGCGTGTACGGTTCTGCCGGTCCAGTAAGTCCCGTGCGGTGAGCCCGGCTTCGGCCAGCATGGTCGCGGGCACATAGCAGCGGCCTTTCTGAAGATCGTGAGCGATATCTTTCACAATGTTGGTGAGTTGAAGTCCCTTTCCGAATCTTACGCCGATCTCCGACATCTCCCGCACCTTCCACGAGGCCAACGCTTTTCTGTGCGCGCACATCAGGTCCGTCCAAAACTCGCCGACGCACCCGGCCACATAATAGGTATAGCGATCGAGATCGTCGAGCGTCTTCAGCACGGTGAGATCTACGGCTGACGTGCCCGGGAAGACGACGAGATCCATCTCCATGCCTTGCGTCAGTGTGGACATGAGCCGTTGTATGCGGCGGCGATCGTCCGGAGAAAAGGTCTGGAAGAGCTTGAAGCAGTCTTCCAGTCGTTCGAGCAGGCTGCGTTCTGCTGAATCGTGTTGGATCGGCGCCACCGCCTGCTGGATATCTCGTACCTGGGTCCAGGCAATGTGATCGCTCACGAACTGAGCCTTGAATTGACCGAGTAAATCCAGCCGGCGAGGACGATCGATCAACTCCGTATCCGCAATCGTGTCCGCTGCGCGGGCAAATAGATAGGCGAGGCTGACTTGATGGCGTACATCTGCGGGGACCACGACCAACGTTGTGTAGAAGAGACGGGACACTTGCCTGAGGAGGTCGCGGAGCAGGTCCTGCTTGGGAGTCTCTATGCTCGTAGCCGCACCTATCGCACTTCCAGCTTCCCTTCCATCCCTTTGTCGCGATGGCTGGGTAATGGCCAGAGACGTTTGTCGCAGTAAAAGGGAAATGTACCGGGCTGAGTCGGCGTAAATACAATGGTGATTGTCTTGCCGGCGCTCACATCCTGTTCGACGGATAGGCCTGCATCCGGCTCCTTGATAATAAAGTTATGGGGGATAATCGTTGTCACACTGGTCAGTGTCAGTTCAACAGGTTTCCCGGTTTCGACGATCATATGATTTGGGGTATACGAGTAGCTATCGAGCGTGACCGTGGCTCGCTGCACTCCGTCTGCTGCCACTGGAATTGTCACAGAAGGGCCGGACGGAGCTGCCTCCGCAGCATGAGCGACTGTTCCGCCGACCGATGACAGTACCCAGGCAGTCGCCGAAATATAGGACAGTCGCCCAAATGTCTTTCGCATGACCATTTCTAACAGGAAGGGCGGGAACCGGTCAACTTTGCCGAAGAGTTTCAGGCACTTCCGGCGCCTTGACCTTGGCAGTTAAAGAGTTATTTCTTTTACTGATATCGTCATCGCAATTTCGACCAAGATGCATTTCGTCGATTCGGTCAGTATAATGTGTGTTAATTCGGTGGTTCGCCCGGATAATAGGGTGAGCCCATGGTCGTGAAGGAGGATCTCGATGAAGTGGATGAAAGGCATGGTCCTGCTATTAATCGCCAACGTTCTAATTATGGTGACGCTCTCGCTCACCGTCCCGTTCCTGATCAATTTCGTTCTGCCCATGTTCGGGATCGACCTGCAGGGGTCGGTCGACCTCAGCACGTTAGTCTGGGCCCTGGCGTTCGGCTTTGGAGGCGCCTTTATCAGTTTGGCTTTCTCAAAACAAATGGCTCGGGCCATGTTGGAGGATTGCCGCCAGATTACCCAACCCCGATCGCATGCCGAACAGGTTATTTATGGCTCCGTCAAGGAGATCGCGCAACGGCTCAACATTACGATGCCTGAGGTCTGGATCTACGAAGCCCCCGATCCCAATGCCTTCGCGACGGGGCCCAGCAGGAACAATTCGATGGTGGCCGTTTCGACCGGGTTATTGAACAATCTACAAGAGCAGGAAGTGCGGGCCGTCCTCGCTCACGAAATGGGACACGTCTACAACGGGGACATGTTTGCAACGACCGTGCTGGCGGGGCTGATGAATACCTTCGTGTATTACATCGCGATGTGGGTGCGTCGAATCTTTGCCGAACGCGACCAAGCTATGCTCGGTTTTGGGTTGTCGATCGTGCTTCAGATCGTCGTCAGTATCCTGGCTTCGATCCTGATCTGCTGGTTTTCGCGGCGGCGTGAATATGGCGCGGATGCCTTTTCCGCCAAAGTGTATGGCAAGGAGTCGATGATCTCAGCCCTCCGCGCGATTGATCGCTGGGTCACGCGTTCCCAGGTTCAGTACTCCACACAAGATGCGCTCGCGACGATGAAGATTTCCGGTAATTCATCAGGATTCATGCATTTCTTTGCGACGCATCCGCCGATCGAAGCGCGTATTGAGGCCTTGGAACGACTATAACCTCCCGCTGAACCCCTCAGACTTTTCGATAAAACGAAATGTGGTTTCGATATTCCTGGATGGCGGCAGCCAGGGACTGGCTGCCGCGAGGGATGTTTGCATCCAGAGCATCTTCGATCGCGGGATCATCGATTTCAACGTCATAGCGATCTTGCACGTTGGTTCTAACAGGACCTTGCGTCACCTCCCGCGGCATGAAAATCTCCTTCCAGATTTCTTTCTCGACCAGACACACGTCTCTGAATCGCTCATAGAGTAATGCCAGTTTCTCGTGATCCGTGACTTTAATTCGGTCTCCCATCCTGCTCCTTTTCCGCGTGAATGGGTGTGGCTGCCACCGTCAATTTACCGACGCTCTATATCGATGCTGTAGAGAAGGCTTACTTGTGTGGACTCGCGCCGGCAGGAGCGGCGCCCTCCACTATCGTAAACCGCATGGTGCCCACTTGATTGGCTGCGTGAAAGGGTTGTTGTCCGAGCGGCGTGATGAACAATTTCACCAGATAGGTCCCGACGTCCCAGGCGTCTCCAGGCCTCTGAAGTTCCAGAAATCCATAGCGTTCGTGTCCCGGCACTTCCAATATGTCTTTGCCGAGCGGAACGGACGAAAGGACACCCGGTTTCTCTTCCAAGAACCACTGAGCGCTGAATTGAGCAGGGTCCTCCAGCGGGGCTGACTCGAACACAATATAGATCGCAGGTATATCGCGAGGAAACACCGATCCGGGTTCGACAGGTTTCAGCCGAGGGTCTTGCGTGTACCAGCCTTTCCGCCCGAAGGTATCCCATTCGATCTCATACCCTTTGGCCATCTTGATCCAAGTAAAGAGGGATTGGGGGATGCCCTTCTTTTGGTCGTCGAAGGACGGGCTTTGTGTGGGATCGACCTCAGTTGTCGCTTGCTCTTTCGGCACGAACAAATCCCTTGCCTCTACGTCATGCGAGATACAGAAAACGACGCTGAGACCGACAAAGAGGCTCGCCAAGACCTCCTTTTCGATGCCCCCGGCCTCTGTCGTTGGAGTGTACATATGTACTGTCTATTTGTATTGCGTATTATCGTATCGGGAGATCTGTACAGGGTCAATCACGGACCGGCGGGATGGCTCATCTGTTTCCACTCCGCCTGCCTACCTTCTGTGCTACGATAAACTGAAATTGACTTTCATACCAGAACGTGTGGATCTGACAGTGCCTGGATATAGACAAGAGGTTGCGCCAACCGACCATAGGCTGCAAACTTCCGGTGAACGAGGTTTACGCTACGGTCTCCGAGACGGTGCCTGCCAAGCCGTTACGCAAGGAAGCGGCGAACAATATCTCTCTGCTTTTGCCCTGCTCCTTCATGCAAGCCCGTTCCAGCTGAGTGTGTTGTCGGCCTTGCCTCAGCTCATTGGGACAGGGGCTCAGCTCGTCTCTGTAAAGTTATTACGGTGGTTCCCCAATCGCAAAGCCCTCATTTCTGCCGGCACAGTTGGGCAAGCCGTTGCTTGGATTCCCATCGTGCTCCTGCCGCTGCTGCTTCCGCAGTGGGGACCCTGGCTCGTCGTGGGTGGAGCTGCCGCATATTTTTCCTGCGCTCACTTTACCATGCCGGCCTGGAATAGCTTGATTGCCGATTGGCTCGACCAACATGAACGAGGCGCCTATTTCGCCCGCCGGGCAAAAATCATTGCCAGCCTCAGCTTCTTCGCGCTCTGCGCAGCCGGAGGGGTGCTGAGCCTTTGGCAACACTCCACCGTTGCTTGGTGGGGATTCGTTCTGATTTTCTCCGTCGCTGGAGGCGCTCGTCTTCTTTCATTTTCGGCTTTGTCATCCGTTCAGGATCTGCATCCAACCGCCCATCAGGAGGCGCAGCAAGGATTTCGCGACTTCTTCCGTCTCGGCGCAACGAAAGATTTCCGCCGCTTTCTGCTTTTCTCAGGCCTGATGCATGCCTCCGTGTTGATCGCTGGTCCATTTTTTGTCCTATACATGTTACAAGATCTCCATCTGTCCTATATCGGCTACGGAGGATGGCTGGCTGCCGGGCTTCTTGGCCAACTCCTCACCCTGCAGGCCTGGGGTCGTTTCGGGGACCGTTTTGGAAACAAAGCATTATTGTCCATTACCGGCTTCACAGTGCCCATCTTGCCTATGTTGTATCTTGTGAGCACGAATCTAGGCTTTCTTTTAGCAGTCAATTTTTTGGGCGGTGTCATCTGGGCCGGCTTGGCATTGGGGCTGCAAAACTATGTGTTTGATTCGGTCAGACCGGAGAGTCGCGCGAAAGCCGTTGCGCTCTATAGCACGGTCAATGCAGTAGGATGGTCGGTGGGGGCCTTGCTCGGGAGCTGGTTAGTGGAGAGCCTTCCTGCTCGCATCGAATGGGCAGGAATTATCATCGAGCCCGCATCTAATCTGCCTTTCGTCTTCTTTTTCTCCGGGGTCTTGCGGCTGCTGGTCTCGTCCACTCTCCTTGGCACTTTCCATGAAGCGCGCCAAGTAGAGCGAGTACCTCGGCAACAACTCCTCTGGGAATTGCCGCTCGTCAAACCGGTTGCCCGACTTGTGGGATCGGCCCTACCAAAATCGAGTCAGTAGGGTATGGGGCTAGCGTGATACCGGTGGCTGGGGGGGCCGTTCTTGCTCTTCTTGCTTGAGCTTGTCGAATGCCCGATCAGCATGACTCCGTACTTGGTCAGGGGTCGGCTGCGGAAGAGGTTTGGGTTGGTCACTGGCGCAGGCCGTGGCCAGAGAGAGGGCGAACAGACCTGTGACCATTGCGATCGCATTTTGTAGCGGGCTGCTCCGTCGACGATTCATTCGCGGCCTCTCATGTCCGTGCTGTTAATCGAAAGCACTGTGTAAATCACGGACCGTCTGCATGATACCCCGGTCCAATACCTCACGGCTCCACCGATGATAGTCGACATTATCCGAGAGTGACCAACCTGAGTCTTCAGTTTCATCCGTATGAGCCGTTACCACGTTGTGATAGACGACTTCCCCACTCTCGACTCGAATGATTTTGCTCGTAATGGTTACCGGCGGAAGATCACGATGCTGGCGCGCAAAGAATCGATCGCGCAACGTTGGCCCGTCGATCCGATAGATCAACACGCTGTCAACACCCAACATCTGCCCGATGCGGATGGCACTGTCCTCTGAGACAAGTCCTCCAACCTGAAAGCGCTGTTCCGAGACGATGACCTGCATATGGGAACGATCGATGATCCTCAGATTCGGACGAAAGGTCTTGAGCTGGAACGCCGCTTCTTCCAATCGACCGTATGCACTGGACCAATCAGAAGTCCCTCCACGGGGATACAGAACCGCCATTTGTAGGACATCGGCAGGGATCGGCAGCACCGAAGGCTCAGAACGGGACCAGAGCCCGGGCGCCGTCAGCTTGGCGGCATTTGCACAACTTATTGCAAGGACCGCCGTCGCGACGATTGCCATCAACTCGATCGCCAAACTTCGTCTCGCCATCGCCAGCCCCCCTGCTTTCTCCCGCCCTGCATTGAGGCCAACCTGACCTTGCTCATATCATACTCCCCGCTCGACATGAAAACCACGCCCGGAAGACCGTTTGTAGCAGGGCAACCGTACATTGACTGACGTCAAATGAAGAGGTATTCTCCATCCTCGATCAGCCTACTCACTCTTGAGGCACCGTGTCGCTACACGACCGTTTGACCGAAGATTTGAAGCAGGCGACAAAGGCCCGCGACCAATTGCGGATGAATGTGATTCGCATGATTAAGGCTGCCGTGATGAATAAGGAAATGGAGATTAAAAAGGATCTCGATGACGCCGAAATGAGCCGTGTCATGACGACCATGATCAAACAACGCAGGGAATCGGTCGAGCAATTCGAAAAAGGGAATCGAGCAGAACTTGCCGCAAAAGAACTAGAGGAAATTGCCATTCTCGAATCCTATCTCCCTCAAGCCCTCTCCTCCGAACAGCTCTCCGTCGTGGTGGACGCGGTCATTCGGGAAACCGGCGCTCGATCTCTGAAAGAGATGGGTGCGGTGATGAAGGCCGTGATGGCCCTTGTGGCCGGCCAACCAGTAGACGGTAAGCAGGTCAGCGACCTCGTCCGCGCCAAGCTTCAGTAGCCCGATCGGCGCCTGGTATACTGAAAGGTGATTGCTCGTACACCCTGTGCGAGCGCCTGACAGGAATCGGCATGGGCATTCTTATCGTGGACGACTCCCCAGACCAACAGGTGCTCCTTCGTGCGATCCTTGGGAAGGCCGGCCATACGGATCTCCTGATCGCCGATTCGGCCAAGACTGCCTTCCCTCTGCTCGACATGGACGGCGAGGAGCCGCCCACTCATATCGACCTTATTCTGATGGATGTCCTCATGCCGGAACTGGATGGAGTCGAAGCCTGTCGACAGATCAAGCGCCGCCCACATCTTCGCGATATCCCCATCATCATGGTCACGGCCAACAATGATCTTTCTAATCTTCAAGCCGCCTTTGCGGCGGGGGCGAACGATTACATTACCAAGCCGGTGAATAGTGTAGAACTCCTGGCGCGCGCCTCTTCCGCACTGGCGTTGAAAAAGGAAATGGAGTGCCGCAAAGAGCGGGAAGGAGAGCTTCGTCGAAGCAACGAAGAACTGCAGAAAGCTCTTCGGGATGTGAAAGTCCTGAGGGGCCTTATCCCCATCTGCGCGTCTTGTAAAAACATCCGCAATGACGAAGGATTTTGGCAACAGTTGGAGGAATATATCGGCGAACACTCCGACGCCGAATTCAGCCATGGCATCTGTCAACCCTGTGTCAAAAAGCTTTATCCTGGAGTTTACAGGGACTAACTGCTACGATTCCTCAATCGCGGCACTCGTATTCACTGGAGTCAGAACGCATGAGCATTTTAATCGTTGACGACTCGGCGGATGACCGTCTCTTACTTCAGTCGATCCTCTCGGCGGCAGGCTACGACCATCTCTTAGTTGCAGACTCGGCGGCCGTCGCATTCCGTCTGCTCGGACTTGAAGACGGGAAACACGGCGCCGCCTCTCGAGTCGACCTGATCCTCATGGACATTGTCATGCCGGAAATGAACGGCATCGAAGCCTGCCGTCAGATCAAGGCGGTCGAACGATTCCGTGACACCCCCATCATGATGGTCACCGTGAAGACCGATCCCGTCGACCTGCAGCTGGCCTTCGCCGCAGGCGCACTCGACTACATCGGAAAACCCATCAACAAGATCGAGCTCTTGACTCGAGTCCGGTCGGTCTTGCGGCTGGTCCATGAAATCGACCGGCGACGGGCCCGCGAGCAAGAGCTCCTTGAAGTCATGCGTCAGCTCCAAGAGGCGAACCAGATGCTGCTGCGTCTGTCCTCTCTTGACGGACTCACCGGCATCACCAACCGCCGGCAATTTGACGACTTTCTGGATCAGGAATGGCGCCGTGCCGTCCGAGAAATGACACCGCTCTCTCTCATCATGCTCGACATTGATCGGTTTAAATCTTACAACGATGCCCTCGGCCATACATCGGGCGACGAATGTCTCCGGCAGGTTGCCGCTGCTATATCTGGAGCCGTCAACAGACCGGGAGATCTTGTCGCCAGATACGGCGGTGATGAATTCGTTGTCGTGCTGCCCGGTACTCGTACGGATGGAGCGGCGCAGGTGGCCGAAACGCTTCGACAACGAGTCGAAGCTCTTGGTATTACGCATTCAGACGGAGGCTGCGCCACCATCAGCGCGGGCTTCGCCAGTACAATCCCCAGTCGGAACAATTCTCCAACCGATCTGATCAAGGCAGCCGATCAAGCGCTTTATCAAGCCAAGCAGGAAGGCCGCAATCGCGCCAAGCAGGCCGGCACGCTCTCGCTCGTCCCGCATTCTCACGAAGACTAACCGTCCTCTCTCCGCTATGACCTTGCCATGGCTTCGACGAGATGTGCCGGCGGCGATCAACGCGACACTCACCGAATCTCGCTCTGCCGACGTCTCTTCATTCCCATCCACGCACACTCAACAAGGCATACAGGCCGTCGTCAGCAAGGAAGTGTGCGACCATGGCTAAAAAAGCGTCACGGACGCGCCTCAATCGTACGGCGAAGCGACAACTTAAGTCATCAGCTGCCCGTCATTCAGCGACCAAACAATTCCAATATCGGTCGGGGCCGTCCAAAGCCGCTACCCAGCGTAAACAGTATGAAGAGACGCTCGAATTGTTTCGAATGTTACTCGATCAGGCTGACGACTCCATCGAGATCATTGATCCCATCACCGGTCGATTCTTGGACTCCAATGAAAAAGCCTACTCAAGCCTCGGCTATACACGCCTGGAACATCGCTCACTGACCGTTCCTGATATCGATCCGATCGTTACAGCGCCGATCTTCGCACGATACATGACACAGATACGGGAAAGCGGACCATTGACGCTGGAAACCGTCCATCGCCGGAAGGACGGCTCGACCTTCCCGGTCGAGGTGAATGCCCGCCTGGTCCGGCTTGATCGAGAATACCTCCTGGCCATTGTTCGCGACATAACAGAACGCAAGGGGACGGAGGAGGCATTGCGCCTTTCCGAGCAGCGTTATGCCTCATTGCTGAACTCCGTTACCGGGATTGTCTGGGAAGCGGACCCGACCACTTTTTGCTTCACCTTTGTGAGCAGTCAGGCCGAACAGATTCTTGGCTATCCCGTTCAGCAATGGCTCAATAATCCGTCGTTCTGGCCCGACCACATCCATCACGGGGATCGCGAACGAACCGTGGCGTATTGCGTGGAACAGACGAAGTTGGGGTTGCCCCATGACTTCGAGTACCGGATGCTCGCCGCGGACGGCCGGACTGTCTGGATCAGAGATATCGTCAACGTGTTTATCGAAGAAGGGCATCCGGTCAGACTCCGTGGCATCATGGTGGACATCACGGAACAGAAATGTCAGGAGGAGGCGTTGGTGCAGCTCCAGCGCGCCGTGGATCACGGTATGGAGGGTCTGGCTATTCTGAATGCCGAAGGGTTGTACACCTATCTAAATCAGGCCTATGCCGCAATGTATGGCTACAAGGTTGAAGAGTTGATGGGAAAGTCGTGGAGGGATCTCTACGGCGTTGAGCAACAAGTTGTGATCGAGCGACACCATTTTCCCTTCATGGAGAGTGTCGGATATTGGCGCGGCGAATTGGTAGGCAGAAAGAAGACCGGAGAACCGTTCGACGTCGAAGTTGCGTTGCAGCGGTTCCGTTTCAGCGAAGAAAAGAAACCCGACATTCTCTGCACCTGTCGCGACATTACAGAGAGCAAACGAATTGCCAGGCAAGAGAGGCGGCGGTTCACTTTGCTCCAACAGCATCAGGCCGGATTACTCGAATTGACCCAGAGCAAATCGATCATCTCCGGAGAGCTACACCAAGCCTTTCAGGCCATTACCGAGACGGCGAGCCGTGTGCTTGAGGTCGAGCGCGCCAGCATCTGGTTGTTCAAAGAGGACCGCTCGGCCATCCTGCTGCAAGATCTGTATGAGGGCTCCAAGCAGCAGCACATCGCAGGAACCGTTCTCCAGGCCGACCGATTCCCTGCCTACTTCCAGGCGTTGGAGCGGGAAGAACACACTCTCGCCGCACACGATGCCCATTTCGACCCGCGCACCTGTGAATTTTCATCGTCGTATCTCACACCTCACGGAATTGGAGCGATGCTCGACGCGCCGATCAGACACAAAGGGAAGACGGTGGGTGTCTTGTGTCATGAACACCTCGGAGATTGTCGGACATGGACCAGCGATGAAATGACTGTTGCCGCATCGTTCGCTACGATGGTGACCCTCGCGATGGAATCAATGGAGCGAGCAGAATCAGAAAAAGCGCTGCGTCAGGAAAAGGAAAGAGCCGAAGTCGCAAGCGCAGCGAAGAGCGAATTCCTTGCCAGCGTAAGCCATGAGATTCGAACGCCTATGAATGCGATTATCGGGATGGCGGACCTTCTGTGGGAAACAAGCCTGACCCCCGATCAACGAAAATACCTGCGCATTTTCCGCCGCGCCGGCGGCAATCTCTTGAATTTGATCAACGACATTCTTGACCTTTCGAAAGTCGAGGTCGGTCATCTCGAACTGGAATCAACCGATTTCGATTTAAGTGACTTGGTTGAAAAAGCTATCGAGATTCTCGCGATGAGGGCCAACGAAAAAGGCCTCGAACTTGCCTGCCATCTGGCGCCAGATGTTCCCTGCGCTGTGATCGGAGACCCCAACCGGCTCCACCAAATCCTCATTAACCTTATCAGCAACGCGATCAAATTCACTGACAGCGGGTCTGTCACGGTGCAGGTTATGCAAGACCCGGAAAATCTCACTCCCGGCGCCATTCGATTTTCTATCAGCGATACCGGGATCGGAATTCCGTCCGATAAGCTTGCCGTCATTTTTGAAAGCTTTACGCAGGCCCATGCATCGACAACGCGCAGGTATGGGGGGACCGGATTGGGCCTGACCATTTCAAGGCAATTAGCCCAACTCATGAATGGAAGAATCTGGGTGGAGAGTACCCTGGGAAAGGGCAGCACGTTTCACTGCTGTGTACGACTTGCGATGCAATCCAGACCGACACTCATACGCGAGAACGCTCCAATCGATCTCCAAGGGTTCAGAGTACTTGTGGTCGATGACCATGCCACCAATCGCCTGATTCTTCGTGAGGCCTTGACTGCCTTAGGAGCGGAAGTAAGGGACGCTCCGTCAGGCCATGAAGCAATCGAAGAATGGCGGCAAGCTGTTGCTTGTGGGCAGCTTTACCAGCTCATGCTCCTCGACTGTCGTATGCCGGAGATGGGGGGGTTCCAAGTCGTCGAAGAAATCAGACGCACAAGCCTTCCAAAGAATCCGACGATTGTGATGCTGGCCTCCCATCATTGGGCTGACGATATCGCCCGCACCTACGACATGGGGCTGGGGGGGTATCTGATCAAGCCCATCAGAAAATCAGACCTGTTCCAGACAATCAGTATCGCGCTCGACCGTTCCAAAGGCATCCAACACCCGACGCGTTTAGCGCCAGCAGCTCCCACACCTGCTAACGAAACAAGAGAGCTCCGCATCTTGTTGGTGGAAGATTCCCCGGATAATCAAGTTCTGGTCCGTGCCTATCTGAAGCAGACTCCCTATCATCTCGATATCGCCGACCATGGAGGCATCGCGTTGGACTTATTTAAGAACGGCCACTACGACCTCATTTTGATGGACGTGCAGATGCCGGTCATGGATGGGTATGAAGCGACAAAGGCGATCCGAGCCTGGGAGCAGAAACATGACCTCCCTCCCATCCAGATCATCGCCTTAACAGCCCTGGCTCTCAAGGCCGATGAGGCCAAGATTCTTGAAGCGGGGTGCAATACTTATATAACCAAACCCGTCAAGAAACAGACTCTCCTAGAAGTCCTCCGTGGTTGTAAGGGGCGGTGTACCTCATGACAACAGGACCGAACAGCAATACAGAGAATGTCATTACCTTGCACATTGACCAGGGTCTTGAGGAAATTGTTCCCGGATTTCTAGAGAATCGTCGCCGTGACGTGCAGACAATAGAAACTGCACTGCAAGAAAATGATATGTTACGGATTCAAGTCCTCGGCCATCGTATGAAAGGAGACGGGGGAGGATACGGATTCGACGTGATCAGTATGATAGGAGAAGCTTTGGAGCAAGCAGCGCTGCGGGAGGACCGGGACGCAATTCGACGACGTACAGCCGAACTAACCGACTTTCTTGCCCGAGTGACTGTGGTGTATCGGAGGTGAGAGGAGAAAGGAAATAAGCGAGGCTAACTTCTGAACGGATCACGTGAGGGACTTATCCGGCGGCAACAATAGTAAGAGGTTTCGCCTCTCGAGCCACCGGATTGCGCCAAGTGCGGTTTGATGTAGGGTAAGCGATCCAACCGTCGTTGGCACCCTTCCTCTGTTTCAAAGTTCAAGGGCTTGCGTTACTGGCTTGAGCCCATGCCTCAACATCCTTAACGAGGTAGTTTCTTCGAGTCTCTTCTTTCTTCGCTCCTCCTCGGCTCATTCTCGCCGAGGGGCCTCAAGGCGTGCCCGATGTTCTTGTTCCCGTCGTAATCGCTCCGCTTTCACCCGCCTACGCAGAAAGCCACGGCTGCTCGTCATCCGCAGTAGTCCGCTACGGAGGGTGGATAAAGCCGTGGGGCTCCGCAACTTGGGCAACCTTCAGGAGCCTTACAATGAATTCGTTCAAACAGGCCTCCGCCTTAACAGTCTTGCCGTCAGCCCACATATTCTGGCGTCCTTGTGCGGCTGTAGTTTGACTGTCCAGGGTAAATAGAGTAGCGTCTGTGATCCAATCACCCGAACCATAGGAGGTGCTCATGGTCACGATTCCGAGAGTCGTCGGTGTCCTGTTCTGTACTGTGTTGTTGTGCCTAGGGCTGTCCAAGGCGGCAGCCGCAGAGGAGCTTGGAACGAGCCGCCTAGATACTGCCAAGACGATCAAGGGCCAACTGTCGGGGATCGACTACGGTGAATATATTATTAAGGACAAGGACGGCAACGAAGTACGTGTGAAAACGAACAAGAAGACTCTGTTCATGGGACAGGTCCAGAAGGGGGATCGCGTCGAGGCAAAAGTTACCGAGGGGAACCTGGCTCTGTCGATGCGCTCACTCCCATGAGTGGTCTCGCATTCACCCGCCTACGCAGAAAGCCACGGCTGCCCGTCCTCCCAAGTGGACTGCTACGGATGGTGGATAAAGCCGTGGGGCTCCACCGTGAAGCCGAGCCATGTCATGGCTCCCTCCTGTGGGGCCCATCTGAGCATAGAGGCACTGCCAAGCTAGTGGTCTAGTTTTCGGATGGAAGGTCGGCGGCACGAGCAAGCTTGGTTGGATTTGACTATTCAGATTTAACTGGTGGGTTGAGGACTCTATCCGGCGGCATCAATAACGATAAAACCCAGAATAGCCGCCGGTACACACGAAGTGCGGTTTGGTGGAGGGCAGGGGAGTTGAACCCCCGACCCCTACGTTGCGAACGTAGTGCTCTCCCAGCTGAGCTAGCCCCCCACGCAATCGGTCTTCACGCAGTAAGACGTGCGTCTCACCCATCGACCGATTATACACAACCGTTTTCAGAGTCTCTAGCACTAGCAGGATGCTGAAAAAGTCCGCAGCCTAGAAGACCGTTATTTAGTCTGTTTAGTTTGTCTCGTTTGTTTGCTGGAAATAGATAAATCAGATGGATTACAGACTGATTATATTGTGCGATGATTGAATTTCCATCGTGCCGGCTCCGTACGTCGTCATGACGGGCTGATCACCGACTCGCCATCCGGCTTCCCTGCCTCGATGAACACTCGCCGTCCCTCAACTCGCAATCGTCCCTCGGCATAGAGTTGAACCGCTCTTGGATAGATCTTGTGCTCCTGCTCAAGGATGCGGGCTGCCAGTGTTTCGGGCCCATCGTCATCGAGAATCGGAACCGCCGCTTGAAGAATGATCGGTCCTTCGTCGACGCCTTCCGTCACAAAGTGGACGGTACATCCGGAAAGCTTGCAGCCCCACTCGATTGCTTTTTTCTGCACATCCAACCCCGGAAATGAAGGCAACAGAGATGGATGGATATTCATCATACGATTGGCAAAGGCGTCTACGAGGACTCCGGTCACGATCTTCATATAGCCAGCCAGTAACACCAACTCGACATCGTGCTGCTTCAGCACGTCGAGAAGATTGCGATCATACGCTTCACGGCTATCAGGCCGGCCTGCATAAGGCGCTGGGTCGACGAAGAGGGCGGAAAGACCGTGTCGACGTGCTCGGTCCAGCGCAGAGGCATCTTTCTTGTTGCTGATGACCACGACAATCTGTGCCTGAATCCTCCCGACTTCGATCGCGTCGATGATCGCCTGAAGATTCGATCCACGCCCGGATGCCAAGACGGCGATTCGAAGCGCACCTGTCCGCCTAATCGACATACTCTACCAATGGCTCAGCGCCGGTGGATGTCACAATCGTCCCGATTCGGAAAGCCGGATCGCCCAAAGCCGTCGCGTGAGCGATGATTGCCTGGGCAACAGTGTCCTCCGCCACGAGGGTCAACCCGATCCCCATGTTGAAGACACGATACATTTCTTCAGGCTCGACCTGCCCAAGTCGGGCCATCGCATGAAAAATGGGCGGCACCGGCCAGGCATTCCGCCGGATTTGTGCCCGCACTCCGGGAGGAAACACTCGCGGGAGATTCTCCGTCATGCCGCCGCCGGTGATATGTGCGATACCTTTGATCGGGTGATCCTGGATTAATGTGAGAATCTGCTTGGCATAGATTCTGGTCGGCGCCAGCAACACATCCCCAAGCGGCTGATCGAGTTCAGGCAGTCGACTAGTCACGCTCAGGTTGGCCAGATCGAACAGGATACGACGCGCCAGCGAATAGCCGTTGCTATGAAGACCGGTTGAAGCCAAACCGATCAGCGTATCGCCCGGCACGATGCTGCGGCCATCGATGATCTTGGGTCGATCGACGACTCCTACGGCGAACCCTGCCAGGTCGTATTCCCCCTCTGCATAGAAGGAGGGCATCTCGGCGGTTTCTCCGCCGATCAGGGCACAGCCGGCCTGGCGGCAGCCCTCGGCGATTCCCTTCAGAACAGACTCAGCCTTGGGGACGGCAAGCTTTCCTGTCGCAAAATAATCCAAGAAGAACAGGGGCTCGGCCCCGCTCACGACAATGTCGTTCACACACATGGCCACCAGATCGACCCCGACGGTATCGTGGCGATCCGTGAGGAAGGCGATCTTCAGTTTCGTCCCGACTCCGTCGGTGCCGGAGACGAGGACCGGGTCGGTATATCGATGGGCCTGTAGCCGGAACAATCCGCCGAACCCGCCAAGGTCCGTCAGGACTTCCGGGCGGAATGTGGATCGCACTAGCGGTGAAATCCGATCGATGAACTCGTCGCCCGCATCGATATCGACTCCCGCATCTCGATAGGTTGTCATAGGAGGGCGCATCTTAACGGAGCGCCGGCAGATCGGTCAATGAAGAGAACAGTCACACTTTTTCTTGCAAACGAGCATTTGTCCTGTACCATTGGCGGGACTTCGCGGGTTTATTGATTTTCTGCAACAGGCTGACGCGAAGGGCGGGCAGCCATAGCTTCCTGCGCAAGCGGTTCATCCGTGCGGCATTGACCAACGCGTCCCAAGCGAAGCTTTATGAAAATTCTCCTCGCTGACGACTCACCCGACGCACGATTGCTCCTCCTAAAGATGCTGAGAGAGGGAGGGTACCGCGATACTCTCTCTGCTTCCTCAGCTCACGACGTGTTTAAATACCTCGACGTAGAACATGCCGGCGCTAGAGCGAAAGAGATCGATTTGATCCTGATGGACGTGAGGATGCCGGAGATCGATGGAATCGAGGCGTGCCGTCGCATTAAAGCGGTGGAGTCCTTGCGTGATATCCCTATCATCATGATTACCGTGCGTAGCCAACCGGAAGTCTTGCGGGACGCGTTTGATGCCGGCGCAACGGATTACATCAAGAAGCCATTCGAAGAAGTAGAACTCCTTGCTCGAGTCAAAGCGACGTTGCGGCTGAAGAAGGAAATCGATGCGAGGAAGAGCTGGGAACAGGAACTGACCAAAACCATCCATGAACTGGACGCTGCCCTGCACGACATGGTTACTCTCCAGCAGTTCATTCCGGTCTGTCCCGCTTGCAAAAAACCACTGGCAGACCAGACCTCACAGTCCGCTCTCGAATCGTATATCCTGGCCCACCCCAACGCCAAGTTCAACTACACCATCTGTTCCAGCTGTTCAACCTGCCAAAGCTAGCGCTCGCGAGCAAGCCACCATCTATTTGATCCTTCCAAGCTCGCTTGCTTTTCCTCTTTTGGAATGGCACCCGTGGTGGTCCCCCTGCGGCCGTCAAACGGGCACATTCTGATCGTGCGCGTTCCGGGAGCAAGGGATCAGCACGGGTGTCATTCCACTTCTTTTATCGTGGGGGCTCTGCGAGCAAGAAGAACGGTCTGCCTGCTCTCTCCACCTCCCTATCCTTCGGGGCGCATCTCCACATCCAGCAACTTGATTTTCCGATGGAGGTGGCTTCGTTCGATTTTCAACTCCTCAGCCGTGCGTGATATGTTCCAATGATGTTCGCGCAACTTTCGCGAGATATATTCTTTTTCAAAGGCGTTGCGTGCGTCTCGGAGCGAATCGTACGACTGCATGAAGAGAGAGTTGACCACAGATGTTGCAGGCTGAGGTGCAGACCCAGCCGTTCGTGCCTGCAATGAGAGACCTGAATGCGACGGCTCAATGACGGGTCCCGGTGCCATGATCATTAATCGTTCGATGAGATTCCGCAACTCCCGAATATTCCCGGGCCAGTCATATTGTTGAAAGACCGCCATCGCCTCCGGCGAGACCTCTTTTATCCGCAATCCCTGTTCTTGCGCATGGAGTTTCATGAAGTGGTGGATGAGGATTGGAATATCCTCCCGGCGCTCTCTGAGCGGCGGGACGACGATCGGCACCACGTTAAGCCGGTAAAAGAGGTCTTCACGAAACGTGCCTTTTTCGATTTCTTTGATGAGATCCTTGTTGGACGCAGCTAAAACCCGAACGTCCACCTTGAGCAGCTTGGTTCCACCGACTCGAGTGAATTGCTGTTCCTGTAACGCTCGCAAGACCTTCGCCTGGGTGCTCAGGCTCATGTCACCGATTTCATCCAGAAACAGCGTGCCGCCATCCGCCTGTTCGAATTGCCCGCGCTTCATCGAAGTCGCACCGGTAAAGGAGCCCTTTTCGTGCCCGAATAGCTCACTCTCGATCAAGGTTTCCTGGATGGCCGCACAGTTCACAGCCACAAACGGTCGAGCAGCCCGTGCGCTATGCAGATGGATCGCCCGCGCGACCAGTTCCTTTCCCGTCCCGTTCTCCCCTCCGATCAACACACGGCTGTTGGTCGGTCCGGCTGTCTCAATTAACTGCTGTAGCTGCTGCATCGCGGGAGACTGTCCCACCAGTTCGAACTTCCGCTGGACCGTAGTCCGGAGTGTCCGATTCTCTTGTTCCAAACGGTACTGATCCAGGGCATGTTTGACGCGCAGTGTGACATTCTCGAGCGATAAGGGTTTTTCAATATAGTCATAGGCCCCCAGCTTGATGGCCTTGACCGCCGTTTCGATCGATCCGTGCCCCGACATCATCATCACTTGTGCAGTCGGGACCAGCTCACGAACCCGGCGTAAGGTCTCCATGCCGTCCATTTCCGGCATCCATATATCGAGGAGCATGAGATCGGGTGGATCCATGGTATAGACGCGCAACGCCTCCACGCCATTTTTGGCCAGCGTCACTTCATATCCTTCATCCTGCAGAATGCTGTTCAAGGATGTGAGAATCGACTCTTCGTCGTCCACGATTAAAATCGATGCAGACATGAATCCCCCGTAAAACGTGACCTATGGTCAGTGAGGCGATACGGACCCTCCCTTTCGCACTCAGCACTCAACTCTCAGCACTTCTTTTAGACCGGCAATTCAAATGTGAACACGGCTCCTTTGGGATGGTTCTGACCGGCCTGAATCTGGCCCTCATGATCGGTAATGATGCGTCGCACGATCGCCAGCCCCAGTCCCGTTCCTGTCTTCTTGCGCGTAAAATATGGCACAAACAGCTTTTCCCGGTCTTCCGGCGCGATCCCGGCACCTTCATCCGCCACACTCACCACGGCACGTCGACGCTTCATATCATATTTGGTCGAGAGCCACACCCGCCCTTTGTGTTGCATAGCCTGAATCGCATTGTCCAACAAATTGACCATGACGCGCTTAATCTGCTCACGGTCGAAATTGAGCGAAGGAAGATCTTCGTCCAGTTGCACGATTAACTCCACGTCCTTGTGCGCTCCTCGATAGAGCGACGTGACCTCATTGATGACATCATGGAGAGACTGATGTGCCATCTGAGGGGTTGGCAGCCGGGCGAATTTCGAAAATTCGTCGACCATATGCTTGAGACTTGTCACTTCGTTGACGATCACGTTGGTCGCTTCATCGAAGATCGTCTCGAATTCAGGCGACTTCTCGAAGAACTTCTTTCGCAAACGCTGGGCGGATAATTGGATGGGAGTCAGCGGGTTCTTAATTTCGTGCGCCACCCGCCGTGCGACCTCCTGCCAGGCCGCCACCTTTTGCGCCTTGATCAACTCCGTGAGATCTTCGAACACCAGTACGATGCCCAGATCCCTATTGGTTTCGTCCTTCATGCGCGAACCGTGGAGCCCGATGGTCAAGAATCTGTCGTTGATCTCCATCTGGCCCTCGAGAGCCAGTGTATCGCGCTGATCGGCCAACATTCGATCGTAGACCGTCTGGAACAGATCGAGTTTGAATTCTTTGAACACGTCGTTGGCCGATCTGTTGCGAATTCGATCCGCCGCAAGACCGAGGATTCGTTCACCGGACGGATTGAAATTCGTGACCAGTCCGTTCTTATCGATGGAGAGCAATCCTGCAGCGATCGTTTCCACCACGGTTTCGATGTAGGCGCGGCGGCGGTCGAGTTCAAGATTGCTGTGGCGCAACGAGATGTTGGCCTCCTCGATCTCGGACTTGCTTCCCTGAAGGTCCGCTGTCATCCGGTTGAACGAATCGATCAATGTGCCGATCTCATCGGTTGCCTTGGCTTCAATCCGGACGGAGAGATCTCCTTGTGCGATGGCTTCCGTCGCTTCAGCCAACTTGTGAATCGGCACCGTGATGCTCCGGGCGACGTAAAACCCGAACCAGGTCGCTCCGAACAGGATAAGCACGGTAATAAGGGCCACGAAGAGATACAGTCCGGCCTTGATGGGAGTTTTCAGAGCTTTGGTCTGCTTATATTCGTCGTACTGATGCCCGATCCCTTCCATTTTCGCCAGTAGTGATTCGGGGACGAAGGCCTCCACGACCACGACACCGCTGATCTCGCCTCCGCGCCCGCTCGCAGCGATGGGAGCAGCAGCCCGCACCAGGCGTCCGGTTTGGGCCTCCTGCACGGCATTCACGTCCTGCTTTCCATTAATCGCTTGGAGCACCAGTTGACCGATCGGCAGATCAAGAGCCGAGGGGGGCACCTCTGGATCCAAGGCTTTAGTGAGCGTTTCCATTTTGGCTGAGAAGACTTCAATCCCGGCCACGCCGAATTCAGCCCGCTTGCGAGCCATGGCGGCCGCCAGCAAATCTCGTTGTCCAGGCAGCAACATGTCTTCCCGGTAGATCTCATGACTGATCGCTCTGGCGCTGTTCACGGCCAGGGTGACATGGCCGGCGTGCTGCATCCGCGCCACATCGTAGGAGTCCCGCATTACCTGTTCGATCTGATCGCTGAACCAGACGTCCACGGCCTTATTCACCAACCCGCTCGCAACCAGCGCCAGAAGCACCGTCGGGATGAGGGAAAACCCGATGAAGGCCGCCACCAGTTTTGTTCGAAATCCCGACCCGAACAATCTATGCCGCCGCTCGAAATAGGCTTTGATGAGGTTGCGGGAAAGCAGAAGCAGCAGGACGACAAACCCGATCAGATCGAGGTTGATCAGAAGAAGCACAAAGGCGTAACTGGTTGTCGGGAGGAAGGAGTCCGTGTCCTCCCCACCGGGAATCACCACCTGTGAATAATAGAAAGTCAGCGCCAGACAGGAGAGAAGAAGAATGAGGACGATCCAGACCGGCCGGAAATGCAATGTCCGGTGTTCCAGTTCAGGGGTGGACTTGGATAACCGTGAAGCCCGGCCGGCTCCGGCAAGCGGCGGTACCGATCCCGTCGTGGAACCGCGATCTATATTTGTCCTGGAAACGGGGCCTGTATTCTTTCTGATATCATTCACTTCCGGCAACCCCGAGTTTCGGCGCTACGAGATATCTGAATGGCAGAACACGCACGCTCACTGAATCAAGGGCGCGTTTCCCCGGATCGCATCGACCTTGGTGGCAGACAGGCCCGTCCGGAGTCGACAGGCGGTGGGGGATACGACTACTTGGCAGCCAAACTCACGTACTTCATCCGAAGGGCGTAGAGCATGTCCCGCAGTACCGCTTGTTCGTCCGTTGTGAGATTGCCCGCGGTCTTCTTTTCCAAAACCGAGAGCAAGTCGATAATGTCTTTCGCTTGCGGTAGATTGGGCGGGACTGGAGGCTGCTGAGGATCCAACTGTTCCCCCATCAACATCATCGAAGAGCTGCCCAGTGAAATGACGAAGGATGAAAAGGTGACGGGAATTCCCGTGCCCTGGTGCGAATCGGAGGGTGCAGCCTCTTGGTGGGACTCCACCTGCGAGGCGGCGGGCGCAGTGGCGGCGGGACGGTCTGGTCCGCTCCCACCCCGTCGATCGCGAACGATAAATCCTTCTTCCTGTTCTGCAGCCACAGGCCCTTCCCCCGCTCCAGATGCAGCGATGGTACCCTACCATAGGCCCTGGAGCGGCGCAACCCGCACTAGCAGGATGCTGAAAAGGGAGGCGGGGTAACTGGGACGATCCCCGTGCTCGCGCAACGCGCGGCTTGAGAAAGCCCTCGTTGGACGCGCGCAGTTGGGATTATCCCAACCACCTCTTAATAGAGCGGTAGTGCGCTGCGGCCTTGCTTGGGAAAAGGCGCGTCTTGGCGCAACAGGGTTGGGTGGGTGAGAAGGCCGCCCTTTTTGAGCATCCTGTGCGATGTTCTTCTGGTACCACAATAGTTTTTCTATAGCCCGCGCAGCCGATTGAAGCCTTCCGAGAACCGAGTATAATGGGCGCCCGATCATGTCTCCGCATGAGGACAACGATGTCGGAACGATTTCATAAGCTCGTCGATTTGATGGCCGCACTGCGCGCGCCGAATGGATGCCCATGGGATCGCAAGCAAACGCATGAGTCGTTGAAGCCCTATCTTCTCGAAGAAACGTACGAAGTGTTAGACATTCTCGACGGGCAGGATCGCGCCAAACTTCCGGAGGAGTTGGGCGATGTCCTGCTGCAAGTCCTGTTTCATAGTCAGATCGCCTCAGAGGCCGGCACGTTCACCATAGACGACGTGCTCGATCAGCTGGCCGACAAATTGATCCGGCGGCACCCGCACGTGTTTGGAAACGGAGCGGCAGAGCAGATCCCGATGAATGCCGACCATGTGGTTGCGCGATGGGAAGATATCAAGCGCACGGAACGTCAGGCATCCGGCTGGCCGGACTCGGCGCTTGACGGCGTGCCCCGAACGCTGCCGGCCCTGTTGAGAGCCTATCAAATTCAAGCGCGCGCCGCTCGACTCGGCTTCGATTGGACCCACGATGCGAAAGGATTCGATCAGGTTCTCGGCAAGATCGAGGAAGAAATCCAGGAGCTGCGCGCCGCGATTCGGGCCCCCGGGTCGAACCAGACGGAGCCTGATGACGCCGCCGCAACGGCGCGGCAGGCGCACATCATCGCGGAGTTCGGGGACGTCATGTTTTCACTCGTGAATCTCTCCCGCTTCATCAACGTGAATCCGGAGGATGCTTTGCGCCAGGCCGTCAATCGATTCGTCGAACGATTTCGATTTATCGAAGCCCGGGCGAATACGTCAGGCCGTACGATCGGAGAGCTTTCATTTGCGGAGATGGATCGATTGTGGGACGAAGCCAAGATGCAGGATTCTGCCACACAGACTGAGAAACCCCGCCATGAGCGATAATCAGAAGCCCTACATAGAAGGCAAGCGTGCGGGGATTCACCCGCTGATCATTGTCTTCGGCACCCTGTTGGGGCTGTGGCTTTTTGTGTACCTCATTGTGCCCAGTTCAAAGAACAAACAAGCGACCGGAACGGAAGGACCGGCTGGATCGACCATCGAAGATCCCGAAGCGGCGCCTGTGCTCTTCAAAGTCCGGGCAGTCGTTTCGGATATGAATGCGATCAGCCTCACTGTTCCCCCGGAAGCGACCGACAGCCAGATTGTCGGTCTTTTGAAGCGGTTTAAAAGTGACCGCTTAGCCGGCACCTTGACAGAACTTCTCCCGCCCACAACGCCAGGCCACAAATTAGGGGATCATGCCGTCGCCGATATCTACATTGTGTCCGATGTCCAGTTCGCGCAACCCGACGTGATCCGGATCCTGACCCGCGGCGCACATGCACCGGGTAACCTCTACCCGCAGGCCATTCCATTCGAAACGGCGATGGAAGCCATCCGGGGGCACTATCGAATCGATCTCAACGACACCGGCAATCCTGACAGTGCCTCCCTCGGCTTTGCGGACGAGTCGGGGGTGCACTCGAAGCATTATCGCAAAATCTTTTAGCAGGCTGCTGAAAAAGGTCCCCAACTTCGTTCTCGGTTCGACAAAATCCTCAACGTAGCCAGAGGCTACGCCTGCGCTCTTGTCTCGCCTGCAGCCTCGTTGGCTGCCTTTTTGAGCAGCCTGCTGCAGGACAACCGCGAGAGACTAATCACAGTCCGACCCGCATTCTGATTTCTTCTCGCAACGTTTCTCGCTGTTCAACCGCCCAGGCATCGAGTTGTGCGAATAGGTGAGCCAGGGGGCCTGTGAAAGGACCGATAACGGTATCGCGACGCTCAGTCAGCATGCCGTCTGCATCGGCGATGCGGAGTTTTTCGTCGGCGATCTGTTGCGACAAGAATTTCGAAATCATGAGTTGCTGGCCCGGTGTCCCTGCGATCGTTCCTAGAATCTTGCCGCGAACCACGTCCAACTCCTCTGGAATCCCCACCTTCACACGCACAGCCTGAGGGGTTGGCCAGGACGCCCGTTGGATCGAATAGTCATAGGAAAATACTTGCTCGCGTGGTTCGCGGTAGGGACCGGTTACATCCGTGATCTTTATCGGGGCATTCATCATGGTCTCCAGCAAGCCGCGCAAAACTCAGTGTTAGATGCAAACACCGATTGAATCTTGCATCGTGATCCCATGCCAACATAGCCGCAGGATGCTCAATCTGGTCTGTTTTGTTTATCTGGTTCATCTGGTCTGCCTGGTTAACTAAACAAACGAGACAAACCAAATAAACCAAATAACAGTCTTCTTTTGCCTAGGATCGTGCTCCCGAGAGATAGCGTATAACACGCTCGGCTGCCACGGCTCCATCACGGATGCAATCAGGAATCCCGACGCCACGATAACCGGCCCCAGTGAGGATCAATCCGCCGTAGCGGCTAAGTGCCGCCTCGATCTGGTTCAGCCGTTCGAGATGTCCCAACGTATATTGGGGCATGGCCTTCATCCAACGATTGACTTCCACAAACCCCGGCTCTGCCGTCACGCCGCACATATCGGCCAGTTCTGTCCTCACCCTGGCAACCAATGCCTGGTCATCCAACTGAAGAATGGGTTCTCGTCCGACCCCACCAACGTAACAACGCGCCAGCAATTGATCCGGTGGGGCGCGGTATGGCCACTTGAGCGATGTCCAGGTTGTCGCAATGAGGTCGCGCCCTTCCGCCCTTGGGACGACAAATCCAAACCCTTCAGCTGCACCGGTCAACGATGCGCGCGGATAGGTCATCGCAATTGTGGCCGTAGACGCATAGGGAATCATCTCCAGCAACCCTGCGGCAATGGGCGTGAGTGGACGAACCAGTTCCGCCGACACATAAGCAGGGGTTGCCAGTACGAGACTGTCCACGGACAAGGCCGAGCCATCATGGAGTATGACATCGTACATCCAGCGGCCAGGCTGGTGGGATCGCACACGCAGGGCGTCAACGGCGCAGTTTCCCTTGAGCGCGGCGCCTTGTTCTGTCAATCGACGGACGAGGGCGGCGACCAGATCCGATAATCCATTCTTGAGGCTGACGAACATCGTGTGTTTTAGACCGGAAGAGCCTGAGGGACGTTCGGTCTTCCGGGACTCCATCATTCCACGAATCACACTCCCGTATTGTTGCTCAAGCTCAACGAACCGTGGAAAGGTCGCCCGCATGCTCAACTGCTCCGCGTCCCCCGCATAGATGCCGGCCATCAAAGGCTCCAGCATTCGCTCGAAGGCCTGCCGCCCGAGGCGCCGCCGGAAGAACGATGACAGCGATTCATCCTCCGGCGACCGCCTCACCGGCAAGACCAGATCCAGCCCCATCCGAGCGAGCCCGGCCCGACTCAACAGGCCGCTCCGGAGAAAGGGACCCAACTGACCGGGAACGATGACGACTAGTCCCTCCGGCAGTTCATGCAGACGGCCGCGCGAATACACGAAGGCTTTTTTGCCGGTCTCGTTGGTATTGATGAGCTGATCGGCTAGCCCCAATTTGTGGCAGAGTTCGAGACCGGCCGGTTTTTGAGACAGGAAAGAATCAGGTCCTGCTTCCGTTACGATATTGCCGACTCGATGGGTGACGATCTTGCCTCCCCAATCCGAAGCGGCATCGATCACTGTACAGCGAACCGGCAGACCGGCAGCCGTCGCCTGTTCGTGCAGGGCATAGGCAGTTGATAGGCCTGAAATTCCGCCACCGATAACGGCAACAGTACGGAGGTTGCTCACGACGTAGGACGGAGGGAGGATTCGTATGTAATGAGCACAGACGCCAATGTGTCTATGAACGCAGCCCGATTGGTCGACTCGGGAGTGTCCGGCCTAGCTATTACCATTGGTAACACGGCAACGGAATGTTGCAGTACTGACATTTCTTCTCATCGTTGTTCGTGAACCGTAAAACGCGGGGAATCTTCTCAAATAACTATGCACGTTTAACGAATAACATCTTCTATCGTTGACTCAGCTTATGGACCATGTCGATTGTCGCTGCCACGTGTTCTATCGGAGTGGTCGGCAAGATCCCGTGGCCTAGATTAAAGATATGCCCGGGATGCCCGCCAGCCCGTCGCAGAATGTCCGCCACGCGGCGTTCGATTTCATGCAACGGCGCAAACAATGTTAAGGGGTCGAGATTCCCCTGTACAGCCACATCATGGCCTACGATTGCCCAGGCTTCGTCGAGATGGATACGCCAGTCGACCCCGATGACATCCCCGCCCGCTTCTCGCATCTGGCGAAGCATTGCCGAAGTGCCTGTGCCGAAATGAATCATCGGCACGCCTTCTCGTTTCAGCCCATCGAAAATCAATTGGACGTGCGGCATGACATATTCGACGTAGTCTCCGACCGAGAGGCAGCCGACCCAACTGTCGAACAACTGAACGGCCTGCGCGCCGGCCTTGATTTGCCGCCGTAGGTAGCCTGTGATGACTCGCGCAAACTTGTCCATGAGTTGGTGCCATGCCTTCGGCTCTGCGTACATCAGCTGTTTGGTAAGCAGATAATTACGCGAGCTGCCGCCTTCGACCGCATAACTGGCGAGTGTGAACGGCGCCCCGGCAAATCCAATCAGCGGGACCCGTCCGTTCAATGCACGTCGAGCTTGACGGATGGCTCCGGCCACATAGTCGAGTTCTCCGCCATCGATGACCTTAAGCCGTTCGACGTCCGCATGGTCTCGGACCGGATTGTGGATGACAGGTCCCTCGCCTTTCGCGAACTCCAGGCTGAGGCCCATCGGTTCAAGCGGCAACAGGATGTCGGCAAAAATGATCGCTGCATCCAGGGGAAAGCGATTGATCGGCTGGAGTGTAACCTGCGCTGCCAACTCCGGCGTCTTACACAATTCGAGGATCGAATGTTTCGCGCGGAGAGCACGATACTCTGCCATGTACCGCCCTGCCTGGCGCATGAACCAGACCGGCGTGCAATCGACCGGCTCACGCCGGCAGGCTTTGAGGAAGCGCTCATTCATCAGGTCGGCATTTTAGATACGAGGGATGAGGGTGTCAATTCGCAGTGAGCGAGTCCCGGTCCGTTAATTGTTATACGTTATTCGTTAATCGTCAGGACCTTCACGTTTAACGTTGAACGATTTAACGTTTAACGAAGGGGCCGCGTACGGCCTCGGTTGACAGGGTGTGAGTGTCTTGACTAGACTGCCCAGTGCCCGATGAAAACGGGCCGTCAACATGATCAACGAGGTAGAGCAGGGAGGCCTGAATCCGAATGGCAAAAAAAACAGCAAGTGAATCGGACGAAGCCAGATTACAGAAGAAGGTGACGGCGAAATTGACCGGCCATAAGAATTCCGAAGAAGACGCAACCCTTCGTTCGCTGAGGAAGCGGCTGAAACGAGCGCAGCGGAAACGGCGAGCATTGGCATTACGTAAGCAGCACGCTGCGGGCAAGAAATCGGCTGGACCAGCTGCGCCATAGTCACCTTGTCGCGCCGGCTCTCGGGTGACCGAATTGTGAAGGGGCTACGACACTAATGGAACTGTCGCAATCGACAGAAGGCCGTGCGAATGCTCCCGTTACTGAAGCAACGGCCGATGCATTGACAGATCAGGTGGCATCGGAGTTGACGGGAGAGCCGACGGTACCGACTGAGCCGGCGGCGGAGCCGACCGACCAAGGCGTTCTCGAAGAGGAGAAGGTCAAGGATGAAATCGAGATCCAGATCGACTTGCTCAAGGATCCCGATTGGGTGGTTCGTCGCGAGGCCGCTATTACACTCGGGGAAATGGGAGACGAGCGTTGCGTGGAACCGCTCTGTCATGCGTTGCGCGACGGTGACTGGCAAGTTCGTGAAGTCGCGATCGAAGGGTTGGGACAGATCGGGTCTCCCGCAGTCGAATTGTTAATCAAGCTCCTCCGCGATTGGGACGTTCGGAAGTATGCAATTGCCGCGTTGGGGAAGATTCGCGACGAGCGCGTGCTTGATCCTCTTTTGTTGCAGCTCCGGAACGACGAGTTCAAAGACGATGCCGTCAACGCGCTGGTTGAGGTGGGTGAACCGGCGTTGCCTCGATTGATCAAAGCGCTGAAAGACAAAGACGAAAATGTTCGGAAGCAAGCGGTACTGGCCCTAGGGCGTATCAAGCATGCCGAGGCGATCGACCCTCTGATCGACATGCTCTCCGACAGCGATTGGTTTACGCGCTTGAACTCAGCGGCGGCGCTTGAGGCGATCGGCGACGACCGGGGCCGCGAGGCGATTAAGTCGTTAATGAAGGACCCGGATATGGTGGTACGGATGCGGGTGGAACGGATACTTGCGAAGTGGAAGAAACAACCAGCCACAACCTAGAGGTTTTTGAGTAGCCGTTCAGGCTGTTAGGCTGAAGCCTATAAAACATCTCGCAAGGCACGACACGCCATTTAACACCTTCTCGGTTGCTGCAACCTTGAGTTCAAGCAGAAACGAATCCTCCTTGGGCAAGTAGCCCAACCCCTAAACGCCTTCAGCCTAGCCACCTGAGTCGTTACATTATTTGTTCAGCTGCCGGTCCACCTCCTGTTGAATTTCATCGAGCTTCTTGAGCGACACCGGTTTCCCCATTGATAACTCGAGTCGTACCTCTCGTATCTTTCCGGTCAGTGCACGCAAAGGGAGGATCGACTCGTCCTGCTTCGCGCTCTTCGTAAAATTCTCGAGCGACTCGGCCGCCTCGCCAAGCTGTTTAGCGGCTTCCCCGGGGTTTTTGTCGAGCAACTCTGATTTTGCCTGCAACACTCGTGACTTGGTGTCGAGCAGCCCCTGCCTTCTGCGCAGGTCTTTTTCGATTCCCATTGTGGTGTCCAGGATGGTGCGTGACGTGTCTTTGAGCGAATGTTGGAGGTCCGAAACCGTTTGTTGCAGTGTGCCGACCGGACGTTGACCGAAGTAAAATCCGAGACCGAACGATGCGGCAACCAGGACTAGAATGGCGGCAAATTTCCACATCACGCAATCCTTTCGTCTAACGACGTGTCAGGATGCTGAAAAAAACTGCCAGCGGCGTTCTCGGCTCGAACAGGTTCTCAACGGGGACCCGGCCGCCTCACCGACTCGGCGGCGCGCACAGGTGTGGTGCTCCTTATTCGTCGCACCGTGCGCCCCTGAGGGTACGCCTCCGGTTTCAATTCGCCTGCGGCCTTGCTGGACGGTCTTGTTGAACATCCTGCGGGAGGGCTTCACTTTTATCCCAGACACACGGATTATCGACTCTCTGCTTTGCCGGAATTGTTTTTCCTTGGGCTGTGAGGAACCGCTGTAGAACGGTGTAGCTGTTGGAGCAGACTTCCAGCCGCGGCAAGGCGAACAGCGACATCTGAGTCTTGCAGACTTTTTTTCAGCAACGGCGTTACTGGTGCGGCACTCATCCCTAGAGCTTTCACCGCTAAAAGACGCGGTTGTGGATGCCGATCTTGCAGGAGTCTCTCCAAGATTGCCACCGCGTGCTTGTCAGATGTCGCGGCCAGTGCATGCGCTGCGGCAGCGCGGACGGAAGGGTCTGCGTGTCCCGCCAATTCTCCGGCGAGCGATACGGCCGAAATATCTCCTAATCGGAGCAGTCCTTCCACCGCACTGGCCCGTACCTGCATATTGGCATCGCGCGTAAGAGCCCGCAACAAAGGGTGATTTTCGCGGATTCCTAGCCGTCCAAGACTCGTGGCAGCGACCGCACGCACACGCGGGCTTTCGTCCCCTAGGGCATGGGTTAACGGCGCGCCGCCGCCGGCCTGTCCATAGTCACCCAATGCGCCGGCGGCGAATGCGCGGACCGACGGATCAGGATCGTACACTCCCTGACTCAGAACAGACAAACTCGATGTGTGCTTTAACCGTCCCAACACCCCCAGTGCCGCCATGCGGACATCGGGGTCCGGAAGTGTCGCAGCGCCGGTGATGTCGGTCAGCATATCGAGTTTGCCGAGTCTGTACAATGCCGCATAGGCGAACACAGCCTCAGGTCCATCGTCCGTTCGCGCGACTTCGATGAGGTAAGGCTTGATGTCGACGACATTGGCTTCACTGAGTGCGTTCATCGCAGCAATTCGCACTGCCGGCATCGCATCGTTGAGGGCTCGTCGTAAAGGGCCGGATTTTCGGGCGAGTCCGGCTTTGCCAATAGCGTCAGCAGCGCGAGCCCGCACCAGGACTGATGAATCGAGCAGTCCATCTTCGAGGATGGTCTGGGTTTCCGCGAGGCCGAGTTCGGCCAATATCGTGTAGGCCGCGATCCGTACATGCTCTTGCGGGTTTCGGACATGGCTCGTGAGAAAGCTGAGTGCCAGGGGTCGTAAGAGGGCTGGATCGTCCGGTTGATCGGCATTGATCAGCCGTCCATAGAGAGGGAGGGCCTCTTCCGGCCGCCCGAGCTTGAGGAAGCTCTGGAGGGCAAGGAGGGTAAATGTTTTCGATGCTGAGCCATCGGGTGGAAGCGACTGCCAGAGCTTCAAGACGTGGCCGTAGTCGGCATGGTTGAAGGCGTCTGTGGCTTCACGCTCCAGGGCGGCCCCGGAAGGCGCCTTTGGCGTATCTCCTAGTGCCGGGGGCAGACTTATAAGTATCGCCCCGATCGTGAGCAGCAGGGGGATTCGCAGAGATATACTGGTGGTGCAGCGACGCTCTCTCTCCAATAAGTGAAACATCAGACGTGAAAGGTGAGCTGTAGGGGTTTCGAGTGCTCGTCCTCCAACACTTTTCACGTTTGACGATTCACGTTTCACAGCTCGTTGGATGGTCGTTTACCATGTCGAAGGTGCGCGGACCATGGCCGGGGCATACAGCATGTCGACGTACTCCTTAACCATTCGTTTGGTGCAGAAGCGGGGAGCATTGGTTCGAAGACTTTCCTTCATGAGCTGCAACCACCCGCGGGGTATGCCGTCAAGGTCTCGTTGGTAATAGAGGGGAATGGCTTCCTGCTCCAGTATGCGGTAGAGTTGCTGCGCATCATGCTCGTCCTGGGCCTGTGTATCCTGGCTCCCGACCAGAGGTTCAATGCCCCAACCGTTGGCTCCGTTGTAGCCTTCCTTCCACCATCCATCAAGTACGCTGAGGTTGATAACGCCGTTGAGTGCGGCTTTCTGACCACTTGTTCCGCTGGCTTCCATAGGGAAACGCGGAGTATTAAGCCAAATGTCGACCCCTTGCACGAGGAATTTCGCCATGTGCATATCGTAGTTTTCCAGGAACGCTACGTGGCCGCCCAACTTATGGTCGTCGCAAAAGCTCAAGACTTCATGAATGAAATAACGGCCAGGTTCATCGGCGGGATGGGCCTTGCCGGCAAAGATCAATTGTACGGGTCGCCATTGATTATGGAGCAACCGCTTTAACCTTTCGAGGTCTCGGAACAACAGGGTTGCCCGCTTGTAGGTGGCAAAGCGTCGGGCAAAGCCGATGGTGAGTGCTTCAGGATCGAGCAGTGTGCCTTGTGTCAATACCTGCGAAGCTTGCAGATGTCCCTGCATCCACCCGCTCCGGGCTCGTTCCCGGATGAAGCCCATCAGTTTGCGTTTCATGGTTTGGCGTACGGCCCAGAGTTCCTGGTCAGGGATATCCAGGACCCGTTGCCACATCGCTGTGTCGTCACACTTCTCCGTCCATTCCGGGCCGAGATATTTGCCGTAAAGTTGGTTGAGTTCCGGTGCGACCCAGGTCGGCGCGTGGATGCCGTTGGTCACACTGCGAATTGGAACTTGCTCGATCGGCAGGCCGGGCCACATATGATGCCACATCTCCCGCGAGACCTGTCCGTGTTGACGGCTGACGCCGTTCACATGGCCGGCCAACCGGATGGCGAGCGCCGTCATGTTGAAACCTTGTCTCTGGGATTGGGAGTTATCTCCCAGGTGAAGGAAGTCTTCCCGTGAGAGGCCTAACTGCTCCCAATAGCCGGCAAAGTACCGGTCCATGAGATCGTGTGGGAATACGTCGTGACCGGCAGGCACCGGTGTGTGGGTGGTAAAGACCGTACTCTGGCGGACTGTGTCGCAGGCGTCCGCATGCGTCGATCCCTTCTGGACCAATTCGCGAATCCGTTCCAATGTGAGGAAGGCTGAGTGGCCTTCATTGGCATGCCAGACTGTCGGTGGGATACCTAAGGCACGAAGCATACGGACACCGCCGATACCCAACAGAAATTCCTGACAGAGGCGAGTCTCCTGATCGCCACCGTATAGTCGCGCTGACAGGGCCCTATTTTCAGGACTGTTCTCTGGGACGTCGGTATCGATAAGGTAAAGTGAAACCAGACCGACGAGCACTCTCCAGACCACTGCAGTCACGATCCGGTTTCCGATCTCGACCGTGATCTTGCAGGCGTCTCCTGATGGAGTAAGGGCGGGATGAATCGGCGATTCGGCTTGGTTGAACGGAGCGTAAGCCGCTTCCTGCCATCCTTCCGGGGTTATCCGTTGTCGGAAATATCCTTGAGGGTACATGAATCCCACTCCGACCAGGGGCACACCGAGGTCACTCGCCTCCTTGCAATGGTCCCCGGCAAGAATGCCCAGACCACCACTGTAGATGGGGATAGACCTGTGCAGACCGAATTCAGCGGAGAAATAGGCAATGGTGTGAGCATTCAAGTCGCTGTGCTGCGATTTAAACCAGCTGTGTCCGTTCTGACAGTATTCGTCGAATGTCTTGAGGGCGCCAGAGTACAACCGCATATACGAGGGATCCTCAGCGAGGTGAAGGAGTCTCTCAGGCTTGACGCTGGCCAGTAGTTTTACCGGGTTATGATGGGTCAGTACCCAGAGGGTCGGATCGATATGTTCAAAGAGCCGACGGGCCTCCGGAATCCAACTCCACCAGAGATTCAGCGCCAACTCTTTGAGACGTGAGAGACCGGATGGAATAGTGGGTGATGATGTATCTCCTGTCAGCGGAGTATCCACTGCGCGCCCTCCAATTCGTTAAATGTGAAACGTTAGACGTAAAATGTTTCAGAGGAAGAGGACTCGACAGTCCTACGTTTCATCTTTCACGTCATACCTTTTATGATTTTTGAGAGTGATCAGGCGTGACCAGCTTTATGCCAGGATGTCCATTCGTCTGAGAATGCCACGGAGGCATATCGTTCGCCAAGTATTTTGACAACTCGGTTCATGAGTTTGGCGATTCGTTGCATGTCCTCCGGAAGAAGATCTTGTCGAAAACGAGGGTGCAGGCCCCACCGGGTTTCTACAGTTTCTCCCTCGACGATCGACATGACACTCACCAACGTAATGTCGCTTCCCGTCGGACCGTGGGGCTGAGGTGTTGTGGGGGCGGATTGTGGTGCAGGAGTTGTGTGGATGGCCACCGGATCGGCTATATCGATTGTGGAGGGCGGGGGGGGCTCGCCGGATAAAATGGCCTTGATGGCCGGAATCGCGGCGCTTGCGCAGAGCGTTGCTACAGAGGATGCTTGCGCGTTCCCTCGGATTCCCATCACGTCGGCGACTCGTCCGCCAAAGTCTGTTAGCATTTCATCTTTCACAGGGCTGCTCTCGGTGACGAGGAACCGGTATCGCTCATAAGTCTGTCGGCTTTCCGCGACCGCTGCGCCGACAGCGAGCATGATTTCCGTTTGGTCGGCGCCGGAACCGAATGCCGGTTCCAAGACGTTTTTCAGCTGCAGTGTGACGGCGTCTTCGAGACTATCCATGAACTGGGGCTGGTCTTTGAGCGGCAGGTAGACCGCAGAGAGCCGGTCAGTGAGATTGAACATGACTTTGAGGAATTCCAAATAGATGCCCCATTCGTCCTGACGCTTCAGCTTCAGCGCTTGATCCGGAGCATTGCGTTTCATCATCGTGACCGACTCGCCGGACACGGCGAGCAGGAGTTCAGCAAGCTGGCTGAGTTGCGATTTGTATTCCTTGTCGGCGGTGCTCATCGATACTCCTGATCAGTTGCGCGATTATAGCGGAGGGAGATTCGACGATCCAGGGGGTCAGTCGTGAGCTGACAAGACGTAGGGATTCATCCGCGAGGCTTTGAAAGGCGGGGAGTTGTATGTTATACAGCGAAGTCTGCTGATTGATAAGATGCCACCCGGTCCCTTCCCAGGAAATCATGGAACGAGAATCCAGAATCTATGTGCTGAAACGTCCGGTCGAAGAGACCGTTGCTGCTGAGCTTTCCATCGACTACCAAGCGGCGTTGAATGCCCAGCAGCTTGCAGCAGTCACGGCTGGCGAAGGGCCTTCACTGGTCATTGCAGGTGCAGGGAGCGGCAAGACGCGCACCTTGGTCTATCGAGTGGCCTACCTGATCGACTCGGGGATCGACCCGTCCCATATTCTGCTTCTAACCTTTACAAGAAAATCGGCGCAGGAAATGCTCAATCGGGCCGGTGAACTGATCGGTGTCCGCAGCGAACGTGTCCATGGGGGGACGTTCCACTCTGTGGCCAATACTCTGCTCCGGCGTTATGGCCGGTCCATAGGCCTTGAGCCGGGTTTCACGATTCTCGATCGGAGCGACGCGGAAGACCTGATCGCTCTGGTCCGGACGCAGTTAGGCTTGAACGAAAAAGACAAGCGGTTTCCTCGTAAGGCGACGATTGCGGAGATGTTCAGCAAAGCTGAGAATACGATGCGCCCGCTCGATGAAATCGTGGTCGAAGAATTCAATCATTTTGCCGACCATCTGGATGCGTTGGGTCAGTTGCAGAAAGGATATTATGCGTCGAAACGGCAACGCCAGCTGGTGGATTATGATGATCTACTGGTGTTGCTGCGGCGACTCTTAATGGAGAACGCAGCGATTCGTGGGACCATCTCATCTTTATATCGATACATTTTGGTGGACGAGTATCAGGACACCAATCGCTTGCAGGCGGACGTCGTCAGGCACCTCGCATCTGCCCATCAGAATGTGATGGTCGTCGGGGATGACGCGCAATCGATCTACGCTTTTCGTGGAGCAACGTTTAAGAACATCATGGAGTTTCCATCGCTCTTTCCCGGCACGACCGTCTACAAACTGGAAGAAAATTACCGCAGCACCCAGCCGATCCTGAATCTTGCGAACAGTATTATCGAAGGGGCGAGAGAGAAGTACCGCAAGCATCTCTTTACGAGAAAACTGGATGGGCCGTTGCCGGTTTTGGTGGAGGCGGCGGGGGAGAATGCCCAATCGCGATTCATTTCACAGAAGATTTTGGAGTTGCGGGAAGAAGGGATTCCGCTCGGCGAAATAGCTGTGCTGTTTCGTTCGAGCTTTCATTCGTTCGATCTTGAAATCGAACTCTCTCGTCACGGACTTCCGTTTGTCAAGCGCGGCGGAGTCAAATTTATCGAGACTGCCCACGTCAAGGATCTGCTGGCGCATTTGCGTGTAGCGACGAATCCTTTAGATGCCGTCAGTTGGCATCGTGTACTTATGCTCGTCGAAGGTGTAGGGCCGAAGAAGGCGCAGGATATAATGGCTGCACTCGTGAAATCTGAGAATCCGTATCACGCACTTCGTCAGATGCCGGGGCGGTCCAGAAAAGGACTTGGAGATTTAGCCCTGACGCTTGAAAGTCTTGCCGGAGCTGGAGAACTTCGACCAGCCGAACAGGTAAACCATATCTATGAGTACTACCTGCCGATTCTCAAGACCCAATACGACGACTATCCCAAGCGCATGCGGGACCTTGATCATTTACACTCGATTGCGGAAGGGTACCGGGGGATCGAAGCCTTCCTGTCCGATCTTGCGCTGGAACCGCCCGACGGCAGTGCGGTGGCGGTCGATGTGCCCGACCTTGACGATGAACGACTCGTGTTGTCCACGATCCATTCCGCGAAAGGACTCGAGTGGCAATGTGTGTTTGTCATTTGGATTGTGGATGGCAGGTTTCCCTCGGTTTATTCATTTATCGGCGACGAGGAACTGGAGGAAGAGCGGCGACTTTTCTATGTGGCGGTGACGAGAGCTGAACGGCATCTGTACCTGACCTATCCAATCAATGTATTCGATAAAGGAAGCGGCATGCTGCTGTCGAAGCCATCCCGTTTCTTGGACCCGGTTTCGCCTGCGCTGCTGGCCCAACTGGTCCTGGTCGAAGAAGGCAGACAGTCGGACTGGTATTCTCACGATGATCACCAGCTGTAATCTATCTTTCCTGAGATCGAAGTGGATGAAGATCGATGATTCGCAGATTGTGCAGAGCAGTTGTGATAGGTCTTCTCTCGATAGGGCTACTTCCCGCGCCTCAGACGGGGACATCGGAGGAGCGCCTGTCGTCAACTGCCCGGATGTGGGGAGATTTGATCGGTGAGGCTGATGCACTGGGTCTCCCGACAAAATTTCTCAAGACAGTTCCACCGGACTTCGTGCGGTTCGAATTCGACGACCTGCACAGTTATGCCGCCGAATACCATCCCGGGGAGCATCGGATGGTGCTTAATCGGACACTGTCTTTCAATCGAGCCGGAGCGACGTTACGTCCGCTCACGCAACTCACTTCTGCGGAAATTGAAACGATCTATCATGAATTGTTTCATGCCTATATCGACTATCTCGTAACGGCGGCTGAGGGGTCACCCGAGAGACCGCCAGATCCAGTGCTCGCTTTTGCGAAAGTGCAGCAGAGGTGTCATTACGGAGCGGTATTGATCACGCCGGTTATGCAGAGAAAGGGTGAAACCGAGGAACGATTTCTGACCGAACGTGAATCCTGGGAAGCGCTTAACGAATCATGGGCTGTGTTTGTCGGATGGGTCGTGTGGAGCGAATTAGAATTGACCGGCGGTGCAGGGCGAACGATTCGGAAATCAGGCAAGAGTCAAAATGAGTGGGTGAGTCGCTTAATGAGCGCCGATCGAGATGGAATTTTCCGCGGGTATTATGAACCGGAAGATTCAGGTGAACGGACAGTCGCTCGAAAACGGTATCTAGCCCCCGCTTCACGTTTGTCGGAGCCAGAGGCTGCAATACTCATGAAGAATGTCATGGAATTTCCCCCTAGCCTCATAGCGCGCGTACGGGAGGCATTATCTGGTGCTGGTCAAGGGGTCGAACGCCATGATCAATGCTGAGCTTGAAGCGTGTATATCCATAAGCCATTGAAATATCAGTAAGGTACTCGGACGAAACTGACCTCGCCATGACAATGTGCCACAGAGACGGTGAGCAGGACAAAGAAGCCTGTCAGGACAGTCAGAGAAATTTCCCGCGACCGAACCGTTTCTGAGAAAATCAAACAATTCTACTTTTAGGGCTTGACTTCGTCATACTTCATCAATAGAATCCAGCATTTCCTGAACAAGTCGCTGAATACAGCTCGCCGCATGCATCCTTATTTAATTAAGGAGGGGGGAGCTGTGCGTGGACCGGCTTGCGTTTATTTTATTGTTATGAAGGCAATCGTTAGAGCTCTGGATTCAAATTAGTTGTGTAGTGTGAGGGCTGTTTCGGGCAGGTACCCAAGTGGCCAAAGGGGGCAGACTGTAAATCTGTTGCCATCGGCTTCCAAGGTTCGAATCCTTGCCTGCCCACCATATTTGGCAGGCAGGGGAGTTCTGAGTGCTGAGGACTGAGAGAGGAAGCGAATCGGGATTGCACTCAGCACTGAGTGCTCGGCACTGAATGCAGGGCGGGCGTAGCTCAGTGGTAGAGTTCCAGCCTTCCAAGCTGGCTGTCGTGGGTTCAAATCCCATCGCCCGCTCCAAATGAAGACGTGAGGCGTTACACGTAAAACGTGAAAAGTCTTAGGTAGTAGTCTTGGTCAGTGATTCGGAGCGCCGGTTCACTTTTTACGATTCACGTTTCACGCAGAGAAACGCCCACGTAGCTCAGTTGGCAGAGCACGTCCTTGGTAAGGACGAGGTCACGCGTTCGATCCGCGTCGTGGGCTCCATGCACACATAGCTCGATCCACATGCTCGACCAAGTGAACGAGCAAGGATAACGCCTCTAGAGATTTTTAGAAAAGGAGCAAGGTATGGCGAAGGCGAAATATGAGCGGCGGAAGCCGCACGTGAATATTGGGACGATCGGGCACGTGGACCACGGGAAGACGACGTTGACGGCGGCGTTGACGAAGGTGTCGGCGGAGAAGGGGATGGCGAAGTTTGTCTCC
>DATIAT010000120.1:0-22354 GCA_035457905.1 Nitrospiraceae bacterium | reverse complement strand
GGCAGCCCGGCGCTCAGCAGCGCCGCCCCGCAGCCCGCAAACACAATCCAGAACGTGCCGAGTGCCTCGGCCACCAGTCGTTGTCCCATACGGTGCCTCCCTCCCAGGTGTGTGCCGGCCCCGCACTATGCACGCGAGCGCGCAAAAGCGCAAGCCGCCCCTCGGCGTGACGGGCCATCTTTTCTTTTCGGCTTACGGTCTGGCTCCCAACACCAGATTGAACGGCGTCTGCGTCGCGCGCTGATTGACCGCCATAATGTATCCCTTGAGTAAACGCGCGCATTCTTCGCCAGTTATTCACGGCTGTCAAGCTTGAACGAAGGGAGTAGAATATTTCTTCGCCCATGTTCCCGAAGAGGCAAAGGAGGCGCCAAGCATGAAAGAGTATCGCGTCGAACCGGGCTCGCGACTCAACTTGAATACGTGCAACCCCGACGATACCGGTGAGTACAGGAAAACAGATCAAGACAAAGAGAAAGCTAAGGCGTTGACCGCAGAATTGGCCCGACGGCTTGGCGAACTCCAAGAAAGACTCTATGCCAACGGAAACCGATCGTTACTCATCGTGCTGCAGGGGATGGACACCAGCGGTAAGGACGGGACGATCAAGAGTGTGATGTCCGGCGTGAATCCTCAGGGCTGCAAAGTCGTGTCCTTTAAAGCTCCGTCGTCGGAGGAACTTGGTCATGATTTCCTGTGGCGTGCACATCAAAAAGCGCCGTGCCATGGCCAGATCGGTATTTTCAACCGCTCGCACTATGAAGACGTGCTTATTACTCGCGTTCACGGGTGGGTGTCGGACAAGGTGGTAAAGCAACGGTTCAATCAGATCAAAGAATTCGAGGAATTGCTCCATGAAAGCGGGACGACGATTCTCAAATTCTTTCTCCACATCTCGAAGAGCGAGCAGAAGAAACGGCTGGAAGAACGGATTCGCGATCCGGAGAAGCGCTGGAAATTTAACGAAGGAGACCTCGAGGAACGGAAACTGTGGAAAAACTACATGGACGCGTTCGAGGACGTACTGTCTGCTACGAGCACCAGTCATGCGCCCTGGTATATCGTGCCCGCCAACCGGAAATGGTATCGAAACCTTGTAGTCGCGGATCGTGTCATTGAGGCGTTGGAAGACATGAAACTTAAGACACCACCCGCTCCAGCAGGGGTCAATTTCGATACGTTGAAGATTGTGTAACGAGCCGGTAGCCGTAGTGTTTCAGACTCTCAAGCGATGCACACTCCGCGCGGGCCATTTCTTGACACCTTGGGCAGGGCTATATTAGCATGCCCATCCAGTTCGATAGGCGCGTAGCTCAGGGGGAGAGCGCTACCTTGACACGGTAGAGGTCGACGGTTCAAGACCGTCCGCGCCTACCACCTAGGCTAACGGATCCCTGTGCTTTTCTCAGGCTAGGTGGCGGTGTCGTTTCTAATGTTTCGGCGGGCGGGCGCGTGTCATGAAAGTTACGCTCAAAAATGGCGGCAGTCGTGAGATGCCAGCGGGCCAGACTGTTGGGTCTGCTCTGTCGACTCTCGGTCTGACGCTTGGTCCGAATATCCTTGCGGCTAAGGTCCATGGTCAGACCGTTGATCTTACGAGCATTTTGACGGAGGACGCGGAGGTCACCCCACTGGAATTCGACAGTGTGGAGGGCCGTGAGGTCTACCGGCATAGTAGCACCCATATTATGGCTCAAGCTGTCAAAGAAATCTTTCCTGCCGCCCAGTTGACGATAGGCCCGGCGCTTGAGGACGGATTCTTCTATGACTTTGCGTTTGAGCGATCATTTACTCCGGAAGATCTCGAGAAAATCGAAGCGCGAGCAAAAGACATCATCAAACGCGCGCTTCCTGTAAAACGGTCGGAATTGTCGAAGCAAGAGGCGGTGAAGTTGTTCCAAGAGCGCGGGGAAACTTACAAGGTCGAGTTGATTCAAGGGCTGGCGGACGGGGAAACCATTTCTGTCTACAGCCAGGGTGAATTTACCGATCTCTGCCGAGGCCCGCACCTCCCAACGACAGGTCATGTCGGGGCATTCAAGCTCTTGAGCACGGCTGGAGCGTACTGGCGCGGGGACGAACGCAATCCCATGCTGCAGCGCATCTACGGGACCTCCTTTCCGACCCAGGCAGAACTCGATGCGCATCTTGCGCGGTTGGAAGAAATTAAGCGACGAGACCACAGAAAGGTCGGCAAGGATCTCGACTTAATCTCGATCCAGGATGAAATCGGTCCCGGCCTGGTGCTCTGGCACCCGAAGGGCGCGACAATCCGGCTGTTGATCGAGAATTTTTGGCGCGACCAGCATATTCAAAACGGATATGAATTGGTGTATTCCCCTCACGTCGCCCGGTTAGACCTTTGGAAAACCAGCGGCCACGTCGATTATTATCGCGACAATATGTTCGCTCCTATGAAAGTTGAAAATAGCGAGTACCAGCTGAAACCGATGAATTGCCCGTTCCACATCATGATCTACAAGTCGCATCTCCGCAGTTACCGAGATCTTCCCATCCGCTATGGCGAACTAGGAACGGTTTATCGGTATGAACGGACAGGCGTCCTCCATGGATTACTGAGGGTTCGCGGCTTTACACAAGACGATGCGCATCTGTTTTGCCGGCCGGATCAGATAGAGAGCGAAGTCAGCCGCGTCATAGATTTCACATTCTCTATTCTGAGTTCCTTCGGGTTCACCGAGTTCGAGGTGTATCTCTCGACCAAGCCGGAAAAGTCCGTCGGCTCGGAGGAGCGGTGGGCTCAGGCCACGAGCGCGCTCGAAGCTGCCTTGAAGGGTCGAAACGTCTCCTACCAGATCGATCCGGGGGAAGGCGTTTTCTACGGGCCAAAAATCGACATAAAGATCAAAGACGCTTTGGGACGATCATGGCAATGCTCAACTATTCAAGTCGATTTCAATAATCCCGAACGATTCGAATTGGGCTACATAGGGGAAGACGGCAAAGCTCACCAGCCGATAATGATCCATCGTGCTCTCATGGGGTCGATCGAACGCTTCTTCGGCATTCTCATTGAGCATTTTGGAGGCGCTTTCCCGACGTGGCTTGCGCCGGTTCAGGCGATGGTCATGTCCATCACGGACAACCAGCGGCCCTATGTCGCCGAGGTCGTGGCTCAACTAAAGGCTGCGGGGTTCCGTGCTGAAGCAGATCTTCGGAATGAAAAAATTGGGCTCAAGATCCGAGAAGCGGAAAAGGCGAAGATACCATTCATGTTTGTCGTCGGTGATCGAGAAGTGCAGAGCGGAACGCTGGCCGTACGGGGCCGGAGTGCAGCCAATCTGGGCAGCATGACCGTCGCAGAAGTGCTCGACCTGCTCCGTGCGGACCTCAAGCAGGCTGGAAAGCAACATTCACTCACACAATAAAGAGGTGGTTTATCGTCCCCAAACTTCGAGTTAACCGCGAAATCAGAGTACGTGAAGTCCGAGTCATCGGTCCTGAAAGCGAACAACTCGGCATTCTCCCTACGGCGGATGCGTATAGGCAAGCGCAGGAACAGGGGTATGACCTTGTCGAGGTCGCTCCTACGTCAGTGCCGCCCGTATGTCGTATCATGGACTACGGGAAATACAAGTTCGAACTGAGTAAAAAGGAGCACCAGAACCGTCGACATCAAAAATCGACGCAGGTAAAGGAAATCAAGTTGCGCCCTCGGACAGATAAGCATGATTTGGATATCAAGATCCGACAAATCAAAGGATTTCTCGCCGATGGAAATAAGACCAAAGTTCTCCTGACATACCGAGGTCGGGAAATGGCGAATCAGGAGATGGGCCGAGCAGTCATGAACACTGTCATTGCAGAGTTGGAACAGGTGGGGACGATCGAGTATGCTCCGCGAATGGAAGGGCGAAGCCTGATCATGATCGTTGCGCCCAAGTAAGCCGGTTGATTCCGGCCACATTAATTGAGGAATTATTGATCATGAAACGGAAGATGAAAACGCATAGTGGGGCCAAAAAGCGGTTTGCCCGCACCGGCTCTGGGAAATTGGTCAGGAGAAAGGGGGGGAAACGCCATATCCTCACCAGCAAATCACAGGACCGGAAGCGCCGGTTGAGCGGTACGGTTCTCGTGGACAAGACGAAGACTCAAGCCTTGGACCGCTTGTTACCCTACAGCTAAATGAGAATATTCAAATCACGTTAACCAAAAGGAGTGTCGACTCATGCCTCGCGCAAAAGGTGGTCCTAAAACAAGACATAGGCGGAAGAAGCGGCTGAAGTTGGCCAAAGGACAGTATGGAGGGAAAAGCCGGTTATTCCGCACCGCAACGGAGTCAGTCGATAAGGGCCAAGCATATGCCTATACGGGACGGAAAAATCGGAAACGGGATTTCCGCGTGTTGTGGATTGCGCGCATCAATGCGGCAGTTCGCGCGCACGGGCTGACCTATGGACGCTTTATCAATGCTCTGAAGAAAGCCAATGTTTTCTTGGACCGGAAGGTCTTATCCGATATGGCTATCAAGGATGCCACAGGATTTGAACAGCTGGTCGGCCTTGCCAAGCAACATCTCGCCCCTGCAGGGGCGTAACGCGTGAAGCGTGAAACGTCAGAATCCGGAAACGAACAACGCTTCACGGGTTTAGATCACGCTGATTCATTACTCAAGACCGTTCGGCTAGTTCCGTCAGATCGATTTCGAACGCAACAGCCGGAACACCGATCTGCCAGCGCTCGAGAACTTCGGGATGTAACTCCCCGATGACGCCGATCTGTTTTCCGTCGGAAATGATGCTCCCCACCCGTCCTGCGAGAAACGAAGGGTGCTGGATCGGTTCCAAACTGTAGGACTGATTCACATAATAAAACAGCGTGTCCACGCATGAATGAGCCTCGGAAAAATGCGCATCGGCATGAGCAATCATCCCGCCGAGCACTGTCACGGTGCGTGACCCCAGAGGCTGGGTTAGATCATGACACGCCACTTCGCCGGCTTCGAATATCCGATGGGGATAAAATGCCCGGTTCGATGCAGCTTCCACACGAAGCAACGACGGGAGCATCCACTGTCTGAGCGCAGAAAAGTTCTGGGACATCACATTGTCCACTTCGACAAGCCTTCCCCACTCGGTCCCTTCTAAGCGCATCGCATCACGGAGGTCCTGGGGAGAGCCGAGAATATTCGACACAATTTCCTGAAAACCCATGCCGATCATAAGAGTTCTCACACGATTGGATACTTCTTCGAGGTGCGACAATCCACCGACCGTAAATTGCGATGGCATCACCGGGAGAAAATGTCCGTATCCGCGGCTGATGGCGACATCTTCGACCACGTCCATCGCATGCATGAGGTCTTGTCGATAGAACGGAAGCGTGACCGTCACATTTTTACCCTTCGTCTTCACCTCGTAGCCGTAGTCCGTCAGGGCCTTCGCGACTTCGTGAGCGCCGAGCGCCTGGCCAAGGGCCTGTTCGATCGTGCTGACGGGAAGCTTCCGTGACCTCTCAAGATCTTGCGGTGTCATGACCCTCATACCCAGCGCAGTCTTGTAGGGATACCGTATCTCGATCGGCTCGATAACAGCGCCACGGTCGGCAAGATTGGCGGCAAAAATATTGAGAGTGAGGACGACCATCGAGAGGTCGGTGCCGGTCACCTCGACGAAAAGCGCATCGTCTCCTACCCGTACTTCTCCGGCCTCACGACTGTTGATGATCGGCGGAAAGGAGAGAGCCTGGCGCCTCGCATCGCACAGGAAGGGCAGGCGTTCTTGCCCCGCAAGAATCCAGCCGAACTCCAGACCCTTGGGATGGACGAGCAGCATTTCCCTGAGCGTCATCGGCGTATCCATGCCCAGCGGCGTGAATGACGCTTCGTCCGGCTTTACTATATTATAGGAGATAGGAAACTCAATCGCTGCAAGCCGATAGAGTCCGATCGAGACGGTTCGGCGCTTACGGCCGAACACTTCGGCGAGTTTTTCTTGGGTCTGGATCAGCTGCGTGAGGCCCTCTTGGGTCACGAGATAGCCGCTCGCCGTGCAGGCGGCGATATAGGGCCTGACTTTCTCGAGGCCGTGAGCCACGGTCAGTCGCTTCGGCGACCTTGATTTGGCCCTGAGAAAATCGTACCTCGCAAGAGCCCCCTGTCGCTTCACGCGAAGCTGCCGGGCGATCCCTTCGCAGCACCAGAGATCAGGGCGATTGCTATCTTGCAACTCAACCCGCAGTTCGCCGGTTTCAGGATTCTGCCCTTTCAACTCACCCTTCACGAGCATCAAGGACTCTTCAAGTTGCTCCAGAGTGATCAGTTGAGCAATCTCCCCCGGCGCTGCGAGCAATCCCTCGAGATCTTGTTTAAAAATGGTGATCGTGGGCATGTGACCTAGAACATTCCCCTGGTGGAGCGAATGAGATCGAGATCATCGGTGAACAACTCGCGAATATCGTGAATCCCGAGCGCCACCATCGCCATGCGATCGAGTCCCAACCCCCATGCGATGACCGGAACGGTCACTCCCAGCGGAATGGTCACTTCTGGCCGGAACAACCCGGCTCCGCCAAGCTCCATCCATCCGAGCTGCGGATGGCGCACGTGCAGTTCGACCGACGGTTCGGTGAAGGGAAAGTAGGCCGGAAGGAACTTGACTTCCTTGGCTTGCGCTACTTCACGGGCAAACAGATTCAGCAGCCCCAGCAAGATGCAAAAGTTGATTTCTTCACCGAGCACAATCCCTTCCACTTGGAAAAAATCTGTCGCATGCGTCGCATCGACTTGGTCGTAGCGAAAACAACGGGCGATAGAAAAATATTTCCCCGGCACCGCGGGCTGCGCCGCCAATGTATGGGCCGAGACAGCCGTCCCTTGGCTCCGCAAGACCAGCCGGCGCGCGCGCTCCGCATCGAAAGGATAGTTCCAACCGGTTGAGCCGGTGTCACCGCCGCTCTGGTGCGTGAGCGCGACCCGGGACAAGAACGGTTCTTCAAGCGACGAGGCATGCGACGGTTCCTTCACGAAGTAGACATCATGAATGTCTCGTGCCGGATGGAACTGCGGCATGAAGAGGGCGTCCATATTCCAGAATTCGGTCTCTACGAGAGAGCCCCGCATTTCCTGGAACCCCATGCTGACGAGTTGTGTCTTCACCGTATCGAGAAACTCGCGATACGGGTGCCGTTTGCCAGGCGCGATCCGTGGCGCACGAAGACTGATCGTGTATTTCCGGAATCGCTTCGTCCGCCAGCTGCCGTCTTTCAATAAATCCGGCGTCAATTGGGAAACTTCTTCCGCGGCTCCTTGTCGAGAGAGTTGCTGGACTGCTTCGATACCGGACACAGAGAGTTTGAGCGCTCTGGCCACCCGATCGTCGATGCGGAACGGTTCCTGTGCATTCCCTCGTTTGACGGCGTGGTCGTGAATGACCTGCCGTTGTGTTTCGGGAAATGCCTGCAGTTCACGAGGAGCCCCACGAAGTTGTTGCAGCAATCCACGCATCGCTTCCGCAGTCTGGCTCGGTCGGCCGGTCGATTCTATGCAGCCGCCTTGAATGATGAGGAGAGCGCCATCTTTCTTGAGTTGTCCGATGGCACGGCTCACCTCCGACGGTTCGAGTCCCTCCCGGGATTGAATGTCCTGAATGGTGAGGCGCCTGCCGGTTTTGGCGGCATCGCGAGCGACAGACAGCACCCGTTCGATCGGCGAGTACTTTTCGAAATAGAGTTCACCGACCCTTGTGAGTGAGACGATGGGCGTTACGGTTTCGGTGTCCACGGCGAGCAACGACTTGGCGAGCAGCCATTCGACGGCCATACTGAGCTGCGAAGGCTCCAACCCGGTTGATTGCACGAGATGTTCCGTCTTGAGGATTGCGGAAGGATTCGCTCCGAAGGCCGACAGGACTTTGGCTTCTAGAGGATGGAGACTATCGATGAGTGAAGAAATGTCCACCCGAGAGGCCTATCGGTGAGCGGAGACGCGCGACGGCGTCGCGGAAGAAGATTGGCCGGCTGCGCGCAGCGCGGCGATCGTCCCGGCATAGTCACGACTGGAAAAAATGGCTGACCCTGCGACCAACACGTCGGCTCCCGCGTCCAACACCTGAGCTGCATTCTCGATCTTGACGCCGCCATCCACTTCGAGCAATGCGCGACTTCCGGATTGATCGATCATGGCACGAGCCGAGACAGTCTTCCGAAGACATGAGGTGATAAATGTTTGACCGCCGAAACCGGGATTGACCGACATGATGAGGACCAAATCGACATCGGGGAGAATTTCTTCGATGGTACTGAGCGAGGTGGCCGGATTCAGAGTCACCCCGGCTTTCACGTTGTGCTCCTTGATCGATTGTACCGTGCGATGGAGATGCGGGCAGGCTTCCACATGTACCGTAAGATAGTCCGCTCCGGCCTCGGCGAATTCGCTGATGTAGGTGTCGGCGTTTGTGATCATGAGATGCACGTCGAGCGGCAACTTGGTGACCTTTCTGAGCGCTGCTACGATCGGGGGTCCGACGGTCAAATTCGGGACAAAATGCCCGTCCATGACATCGATATGAAGGAAGTCGGCCCCTGCCTTCTCCACGGCTGCCACTTCGTCGGCCAGTCTGGCAAAATCTGCAGATAAAATCGAAGGCGCAATACGGATGTGACGTGCCATCACAGTACCTTCTTCAGCCGCGCGGCGTAAAATCCGTCCATCGAGAATCGGTTGCCCTCTGTCGAGAAGGCGCCTTGTTCCGTGACGAAGCCCTGTGCCGCAGGCGGGAGCCAGAGAACGACAGACTCGCGTTTGAATTCCGAATGAGCACGACAGAATTGTTCGATGACTTCTTCGTTTTCTTCCGGTTCTGTAGAGCACGTACTATAGACCAGCACCCCGCCGGGCCGCAAGCACGGGGCGACCGCCTCAAGAATCTGATACTGGAGTGCGTGATGTCGGGGGAACGCCTGTTCTCCTTTCCGCCACTTCGCTTCCGGATGTCGCCGTAACACACCGAGACCGCTGCACGGAGCGTCCACCAAGATCCTGTCAATAGATGGTTTGCCCGTTCTACCCTTCTTCACGGAGGGAAATTCGTGAGCTTCGATCATGGGAAACCATTCAGGCGGTTGTCGAACATCACCGACGATCGGAACGACAATTTGAACCCCGAGCCGACGACAATTGCTTTGCATCAAATCGAGACGAGTCTCTTCTCGATCAATGGCGTAGATTCTTCCGTTATTATGCATGAGAGCGGCCAGATGAGTCGTTTTCCCTCCCGGTGCGGCGCAGGCATCGAGCACGATGTCCCCGGGCCGGGGGTCGAGAAGAGGGGGAATTAATTGCGCTGCTTCATCTTCGACATAGAAGGCCCCTTCTTGAAACCCAGGGAGTGAAGACACAGACCTTCCTTCTTGAAGCAAAATACCTAAAGGGCTCACGCTGGTCGGCTTGGCGGCAATCCCCGCTTGAGAACATCTTTCGAGGAATGATTCCCTTGTCGTAATCAGCCGGTTCACCCGAAGCGTTAGCGGGGGCGTGACGCTGACTCCCTCACAGACCGCTTCAGCAGTGGCTAAGCCCAGACGCTCCACCCATCGGCGACTGAGCCAGGCTGGAACCGAGTACCGCACGGCAAGAGCCTGCGCGGCGTCAAGATCCATGCTGGGCCATGGCTGAGGCGGCTGGCGCAAGAGCGCGCGCAACACCGCATTGACGAGCCCACTCCAATCTCTGCCAACTGTGCCGGCAAAGGCCTTGGCCAGATTGACCGATTCATTGACAGCAGCTGATTCTGGAATACGGTCTAGGAACAGGACTTGGTAGGCTCCAAGCCTGAGCACCATCTGCACGGCAAGTGGAAGGCGGGCGAGCGGCTTTTCCAAGACGGGTTGAAGACGCCAATCGATGGTTGCAAGACGCCGCAAGACACCATAGGAGAGTTTGACCGCAAGCGATCGTTCCCTGTCATCGAACGAGCACCGGGCGAGCGCCCGATCTAACAAAACATCGATCCCCTCCTTGCTCTTGTCGGACTGTAAAAGCACGGAGAGAGCGACGGAACGGGCTGATGGTGCGGTCTGGGCTGTGTAAAGGGTTCGGGAGCCGGCAGCCATAGAGGACTCAGGGCGGAGACACAGTATCTGTTTGTGAAGGAGGGCCTCGGACAGACTTCTAGGAATGATCCGGTCCTCTTAACCGCGCACCAACAATAACTGGATGGCCTGTCAGGTATTGTGATACAGCCATGCGGCGGCCGTTCGCCGGCTGCAATTCCGTCACGGCAAGAATTCCCTCACCGGTCGCCACATGAATCGCTTGGGTGGTGGCAGCGACGATCGTACCGGGCGGCTCTGTCACGGGGCCTGGAAGTACCAAGGCTCGCCAGATCGTCCACCGGTCGCCTCCTGTGAGATGTGTGTAAGCTCCGGGCCATGGGGAGAGTCCACGGATCCGGTTGGCTAGAGCAACGGCCGGCAAGGCCCAATTGATCGCACCATCTTCCTTTTTCAGCAACGGCGCCAAGGTCGCCTGTGAAGAGTCTTGCGGCTTAGGCAGAAGGGTACCGGCTTTGAGTCGCGCAATCGTCTCTATCAGCAGTCTGCCTCCGAGCTCGGCCATGCGCGGAGAGAGGGAGCCGGCGGTATCCTCCGGAGTAATAGGAATGGATTCCTGAAGTAATATGGCACCTGTATCCATTCCCTCGTCCATCAGCATGGTCGTAATTCCAGTTTCCTTCTCACCGTTGATGATGGCCCACTGGATTGGACCGGCGCCGCGATATTTTGGAAGAAGGGAGCCATGCACGTTTATACAGCCTTTCGGGGGAAGCGAAAGTATAGCCGGCGGCAGAATGCGTCCGAATGCCGCAACCGCAATCAAGTCTGGATTCCATTCAATCAGGGCGTGGAGAAATTCAGGATCTTTCATCTTGAGCGGTTGCAGAAGCGGGATCTGCTCGCGCTGGGCGATAAGTTTGACTGGTGATGGGGTAAGGACTTGCTTGCGCCCCTTTGGACGATCCGGTTGGGTGACGACGCCGACAACAGAATTGTCCGACTTCAACAAGGCTTCAAGCGAGGCAGACGCAAACTCCGGTGTGCCCATGAACACAAGTCTCATGTTATCGCTTTAGCATTGCAAGTGAGCGAAAGCAACTTGAAAGCACGGTCGTTGGCTTGACTTGCCATTCTTCGCTTGTTAGCATCCGCCCGCGGGGTGGAGCAGCCCGGTAGCTCGTTGGGCTCATAACCCAAAGGTCGAAGGTTCAAATCCTTCCCCCGCAACCACACATCTCTCTTTTCTCTCAACAGCTTAGAGCGGATTCGTTCCCGGCCACGGCCCCAGGGTGATTCACCGATTGTGCTAAAAAATTATTTCAGGATGGGGGCTTGACAAGATCTATTTGTATATGCAATATTACGCCATGACGAAAACGGAAACACATAAACGGATGAATCACGGTAACGAGATCATTGATCAGATCGCGCATGAGTGCCTGCTGATGCGCGTGCGCAAGCTTGATCGCGTGCTCACGGGTATCTACGATGCTGAACTCCGTCCATTCGGCCTGAAAGCAAGCCAAACGAATCTTCTGGTTCTTATAGCAAAGGCTGGCCCCATTCGACGCATCGAGATTGGGAAACGTCTGCACCTCGACCCATCCACCCTGACCCGGAATCTGAAGATCATGCTGACCAATGGTTGGATCCAAGAGATTGCGGATGGGGAAGACGGCCGAGGCTTCCCCGTACAGATTACAGTCCAAGGTCGTGCCCTGCTGAAGCAAATCGGTCCGTCGTGGCGAAAGGCCCAAACTCGCACGGAGAAGTTTCTTGGGGCTGCTGGCGCGACACTTATGCGAAAGCTTGCTGCACATAGTACTGAACTGCCGTCAGGGTAGGGCCTTTTTTTGATCAGATACTTGCATATACAAAGACATGAAATCTTCCCTCACCATTCTGACAAGGAGGTACATCATGAAACTCACTCGACTCAGCCGTACCGGTCCCGCCCCGTATTTCGTTGGTGTCTTCCTTGTGGGATTGATGACCACCCTCGGATACAACACTCAGGCAACCGACAACATACGTCCTAATGAATGTTCACAACTGAAAGGTGGTCACCGCGATCTCGCAAAGTGCGAGGAAGACAAAACTCTGGGAATCGACACCGTCAAGGGTGAAGTGTTGCACATCGAGAAGAATACATATGTGGTTCAGAGATTTTATGGGAAGGAAATGCAGTTGAATACCGACGCAAGCACGCAGGTAACAGGACCCATCGGGCTCGGAGACAGTGTTGAAGCGAAAGTGCTAGAGGAGAACGCGATGAAACACGTGCTGTCTATTCGCTTAATCAAGTAATTGTATATACAAATATAATGGGCTCGTCCCTAACCAATTCTGACAAGGAGCACATCATGACACTCACTCGACTCAGCCGTACCTGCCCCACGACATATTTCGTTGGCGTCTTCCTTGTGGCCTTGATGATCACCCTGGGATGCAACCATCAAGGCGAGCAACCCCCGCAGATGTCCCGGCCCGTGAAGGTCGCCCGCATCGTGGATCAGACTGACAGTGTGCTGAGTTTCGCCGGGGACGTGCGAGCGCGGTATGAGACGATGTTGTCCTTCCGCGTGGCCGGCAAGTTGTTGACACGACACGTCGATGTAGGTGACCGCGTGCGCAAGGGACAGGTCTTGGCACGGCTGGATCAGAGCGATTACCGTCTCGCCGTGCAAGACCTTCAGGCGCAGCTGGCCTCGGCCGTCGCCGATCGGGACTTCTTACGCGACGATGTGGCGAGATACCGTGAGTTGTTGGCTCAAAAGGTCACCAGCCCACCTGAGTTCGACCGCCATCACACCGCCTACACCACGGCGCGAGAACGGGCGGCGGCGCTCGAAGCCCAACTGGGCCATGCGGTCAATCAGTTGGCGTACACCGAGTTGGCGGCCGACCGGGATGGCGTGGTCACAGCATTGGAAGTCGAAACGGGGCAGGTCGTGAGCGCCGGCCAGGCCATCGTCAAGGTGGCGCAACTCGACGAAAAGGAGATCCACTTTGATGTCCCCGAGCATCGCCTGCCGGGACTCAAACGTCGGCAGGCAGTGAGCATCACCCTGTGGGCCGATCACGAAAAGCGCATGAAGGGCCAAATCCGCGAGATTGCTTCGGCGGCCGACCCGGCCAGCCGCACGTATCGTGTCAAAGCCGCACTGCTTGAGGATCAGGAAGCCGCGCAATTGGGCATGACGGCAACGGTCTGGGTTCCTTCGACCACGCCCTCTCGAATGACCGTTCCGCTCTCGGCCGTGTTTACCCCGCAGAACAAGCCGGGACAACCCCATGTGTGGCTGGTGAATGAGCAGACGGGCACGGTCAGATCCGTGCCGGTTCAGGTCGGTGAAACTCTGGACGGGGAACGCATTGCCGTAACGGGACTCGCGTCTGGACAGTTGCTGGTCAGTGCCGGCGTCCAGCGCCTTGCGGAAGGACAGGCCGTGCGTGTGCCAGAAGCGATCGCATTGGCGATGAATGGAGAGAGCGCTGAACATGGAGGGCGTCAGCCATGAAAGACTTCAATCTGAGCGAATGGGTACTCACACATCGCGCGTTCACCGGGTTTTTGATGGTACTGGTGCTGCTGGGAGGCATGTTTGCCTCCGTCCGGCTGGGACAGCGAGAAGATCCGGAGTTTACGTTTCGGGTGATGGTCGTCAAAACCCTGTATCCCGGCGCCACCGCGCTGGAAGTGGAACAGCAGGTGACCGACCGGCTGGAAAAGAAAATTCAGGAACTGCCGAACCTGGACTTCTTGCGCAGCTACTCGAAACCCGGCGAATCGGTGATTTTTGTCACGCCTCGTGAAGATACATCGCCCAAAGACATTCCCGAACTCTGGTATCAAGTGCGCAAGAAGGTGAGCGACATCCGCATGGCGCTGCCGCCCGGCATTGTCGGGCCCTTTTTCAATGACGAGTTCGGCGATACCTACAGCCTTCTCTATGCATTCTCTGGTGAAGGCTACAGCTATGCCGAGCTCAAACAGGCGGTCGATTCGACCCGTCAGCAACTCCTGCGCGTCAAGGATGTCGAGAAAGTCGATCTCATTGGCGTTCAGGATGAAAAGATCTATGTCGAGTTTTCCGACAAGAAGCTGGCCGAACTGGGACTGGACGCCTCGGTGGTTGCCGAGGCCGTGCAGGCGCAGAACGGCATGACACCCGCCGGAACGGTGATTTCCGCACAGCGCAATCTACCCCTACGACTCACCGGCTCCTTCGACTCGGTGGAGAGCATGGCGAACCTTGCCGTGCGGGTCGAGGGCCGAACCTTCCGCGTCGGCGATTTTGCCAAGGTCACTCGGGGCTATATCGACCCGTCCGAATTCAAGATGCGCTTCAACGGCAAAGAAAGTATCGGCCTCGGCGTCACGATGAACAAAACCGGCGACGTGCTGGAATTAGGAAAGGCGCTGGAAGTGACCATGAGCCGAATCGAGGAGGGGCTTCCTGTCGGGATCGAAGTTCAACGGGTCGCTGATCAATCGCGGGTGGTCAAGACCGCCATCGGCGAATTCACGCGCACCTTCTTCGAGGCCTTGGCGGCGGTGCTGCTCGTCAGCTTTCTGAGCCTCGGCTTTCGCACCGGCTCCGTGGTCGCGCTCACGGTGCCCCTGGTTCTGGCCGGCACGCTGTTATGTATGCTGCTGTTTGGGATGGAAATTCATCGTATCTCGCTGGGAGCCTTGATCCTTGCCCTTGGCCTCCTGGTCGACGACGCGATGATCGCCATCGAGATGATGGCACGCAAACTCGAAGAAGGCTGGGATCGGATGCGCGCCGCGACCTATGCCTACCGTGCCACGGCCTTTCCGATGCTGACCGGAACCTTAATCACCATTGCGGGCTTTCTGCCGGTGGGTCTCGCGAAGTCCTCAGCCGGTGAATACACGGTGGCGATTTTCCAGGTGGTAGGTATTTCGCTGATACTGTCGTGGATCGGCGCGGTGGTCTTCACGCCCTACTTGGGCTTTCTGGTGCTCAAGGTCCGGGCGAACGGCAGTACGCTCCGCCAGGACCTGTTCGATACACCGTTCTACAACCGTTTGCGCCGCTGGGTGGATGCGTGTGTGGAGCATCGCAAGACCGTCATCATCGGCACGGTGGCGTTGTTCGGCGTCGGCGTCGCGACCCTGGCCCAGGTGCCCGAACAGTTTTTCCCGCTGTCCAATAGACCGGAAGTCATCATCGACCTTTGGTTGCCGGAGGGCAGTTCTTTCACACAAACCGAAGCCGCGGCCCAACGCATGGAGGCGCTTCTCGCCAAGGACGAAGACGTGGTGAATTATGCGGCCTATCTCGGTGGTGGGAGTCCGCGGTTTTTTCTGCTCATCGTCCAGCAACTAGCGAATACCAATTTGGCAGAATTTGTGGTGATGACCAAAGACAACGGAGCTCGCGAACGGGTGATGCAACGCATTCGACTGGCCTTCGCCACGGATTTCCCGGACGTGCGCGGACGGGTCATGCGCCTCAATGTCGGGCCGCCAATGGATTATCCGGTGGTGTTCAGGGTGTTCGGCGAAGATCCCACGCTCCTTCGAAGCCTCGCGGACCGAGTGGCCGAGGTCGTGCGCGCCAACCCCAATACAGTGGATGTCAACGACGACTGGCATGAGCGCATCCCTTCGTTCCGTCTCGTGCTCGACCAGGAGAAGGCGCGGGCCCTTGGAGTCTCAACATCAACCCTCTCGCAAGCGTTGCAAGCTCACTATACAGGAGTCCCCGTCGGTCAGTTCCGCGAGGACGACAAGCTCATCGACATCGTGTGGCGAGCGCAAAAGAACCTGCGCGTCACGGCCGACGGATTACCCGACGTCACGGTTCGGACGGCCAACGGTCGCTCGGCACCGCTGGCCCAATTCGTCAAGTTCGAAACCGTGTTCGAGGACGGCGTACGCTGGCGCCGCAACCGCTTTCCGGCGATCTCGGTCCGAGCCGACGTGGCTGATGGGATGTTGGCACCCGACGTAGCGGCGCAAATCATCCCTCAGCTCAAATCCCTCGAAGCACAACTGCCGGCCGGCTATTTCATCGAAACCGGCGCGGCCAAGGAGGACGCCTGGATTGCCCAGAAGTCCATCCTGATTTGGATTCCGCTGGTGGTGATCGCGACGCTCGTTCTGCTGATGGTGCAGCTGCAGAATCTGTCCCGGACCTTCCTGGTGTTCGTCACGGCGCCCTTGGGAGTGATCGGCGCGGCATTCGCCCTGCTGCTGTTCCGGGCACCCTTCGGCTTCGTGGCCCTGCTCGGCATCATTGCGCTGGCCGGCATGATCATGCGCAATTCGGTGATCCTCGTCGACCAAATCGAACAGGACGAAAAGGCCGGACGCGACACCTGGTCCGCCATCGTCGAATCGACGGTGTGGCGTTTCCGGCCCATCCTGTTGACCGCGGCGGCGGCCATCCTGGCCATGATACCGCTGTCGCGCAACGATTTCTTCGGGCCCCAAGCGATCGCCATCATGGGCGGGCTGACGGTCGCCACCGCGCTCACGATCTTCTTTTTCCCGGCCCTCTATGCCGCGTGGTTCAAGGTCGAACGGACGCCTCAGGCCAGGAGCCCGGAGACTGCGCTTCGGTTTGATCCAACACAGAACGGTACGCCAGAGGAACAACCGGTGGCTGTTCCAGGAGGTGTCGCATGAAAGCCTGGTATTCAATGGTGGTTTTGTCACTGGCCCTGATGGGGCTGAACGGCTGCACGCCGACGCGCGTCAGCGACCGCGTACCGCCACTCATCGTTCCGGAACGCTGGCATAACGCCCCTGAGAGTCAACCGGTCTCAACGTCCAAAGATCTCAGCGAATGGTGGAAGGGGTTCGGCGATCCTATGCTGAACGACCTGATCGACCAAGCACTGGCCGCCAACCACGATCTCAGACTCGCCAAGGCGCGCGTGCGTGAAGCCCAATCCATGGTCACGATCGCCGAATCGGCGCTCTATCCCAGCCTCGATCTGTTCTTGTTCGGCGGTCGGGAAAAGAGCCTACAGCGAGTGTTCCCAGTGCCGGGCGAACAGGGCGTCAAGCTGAGCGTGCCCACCGCCGATGTGGTCAGCGGCGGACTGGCGGCCCGGTGGGAACTCGACGTGTTCGGCAGCAGACATCTTGAAGCGGAGGCCGCCGTCGCGCAGTCGGCAGGGACCGAAGAGACTCAGCGCGCCGTGCAAGTCGGATTACTGGCTCAGGTGGCGACCAATTATCTGGAGCTGCGCGGGATCCAGCAACGTACCCACATCCTGCTGGAGAACATTGAAGTTCAGCGTGAACGCTTGAGAGCCGTGCAAGCGTTCTATAAAGCCGGTTTGGTGAATGACATGGATGTGGCCCGTCAAGAGACGCTGCTGCACACCACGGTAGGTACGTTGCCAGTCCTGACAAGCACGGCGAAAAGCTTGATCCATCGACTCGGTGTAATGATCGGAGAAGCCCCAGCGAGCTTGGAAGAGCGGTTGACTCATTCCATGCGGCTGCCTGTAACCCTGCCGAGTATCCCCAGGCTTCTGCCTTCGAGATTGCTAGAGCAGCGGCCGGATCTGCGGCTTGCACAGACCGAGGTCATTGCGGCCGCAGCCGGACTCGGTGCGGCGCGAGCGGATTTGTTTCCGAAATTCGTGTTGTCGGCGAGCGGAGGGGTCGGCGCACTGGCGGTCGGCGGATTTCCGAGTCTGGCAGAAAGTGTGTATACGCTCGGGTCGGGTCTCACGGCACCGATATTCAATGCTGGTCGTATCAAAGCTCAGATCACTGCAGCGGATGCGCGGCTTGATCACGTCGCGGCCAACTATGAGAAGACCTTTCTTCTCGCCTTGGAGGACACGGAAAACGCCTACGTCGCGCATACCGCCGCCCTGGAGCGCCGCGATCAGCTGGTCCGGGCCGAAACGGCGGCGGAACGATCCCACGCCCACGCCCAAGCCTTCTACCAACGCGGAGCGGTGGACTTCCTGTCGGTACTCGACGCTCAGCGGACAAGGCTTTCAACCAGCGACGAGCGCACCAAGGCCGAGACTGCGGTGCGCGTAGCCTTAGTCTCCCTCTATCGCGCCTTTGGCGGCGGCTGGTCAGGCGAACCTTCGGTGGGTCGCCCGCCATCTTGAGGTGTCTGTTTGGTCATGACCCTGAAGTCCTCACAGCTATACGGAAACGACTCGACGATAGAGAAGCCGGTTCGATGGGGAACAAACCTTAGTGATGAGCGAGAAGAAAGGAAGGGTATAAGCATGGACCACATGACATTTACGACAATCTTCTCTTTGCTAACTACGGTTGGGATGGTTCTGCTGATCATGTGGGGCATGAGTAACGTGGACCCACAGGGCCGACGTGAAGCGGCCCGACAACCCCTCAACTTACTAGCTCGTGGGAGGAAAAGGGTACGGAGTATCAGACACAAGATTCCGTCAGGGAAAGGAGGTACCCAATGACGTGCCTACGCTGCGAGGGATTGATGGTGCGTGAGAAGTTTGAAGATCTTGACGGACTCTGGTCGAGTGATCATGAGTTTACCGGATGGCGTTGCCTCAACTGTGGAGCAATTTTCGATCCCGTGATTGCTGCACACAAGCGTGTCACGTCGTCCCAGAGGAACACCCTTCTTTACCGGACCCTGGCCGATGAAGCTCACCCTTTTAACCCCATTCAGGAGGAAGTACAATGGTAACATCTAATAGATGCTCTCTCACGATTACTACCATTTCTCTGATTGCGGCTATCCTGCTCGGAAGCGGCTGTACAACAACTTCCCCTTCTCCATCTCAAACGTACAACTCCGAATTGGAGTATTTGAAATCGCTGCATCAGGCTGGTCCTGTTACTGAGCCTCAGCTCGTCGCCTTCTTGATGCAGCAATTCATGAATGCCAACCAGCAGCACGCCGCCATCGCGTTCTTCGAATCCTTCCTACAAAAGCACGGAGAGCAGCTTTCTCCCGAGCAAACAGGGTTATATTTGAGCGCCTTGGGCGTCCTACGCGCCTCCTATGCCAATCAGGTGCCCCTATTGAGTCGAATCGCTTGGGTGAATAAGACGATCGAGATCCTCGAGCAGGCACGGACTCTTACCAAGAACGACTACTTTCTCGTACGATGGATGATAGGCGTTGTCTATGCGCAGCTCCCCGATCGATTCAACAAGGCCGAGGCCGCCTTGACCGATCTTAAATGGTGTGTGGACAATATCGCTAAGGCCCCCCATGACGGTTGGCTCCGCGAGCCGTACTATCACCTGGCCGTGCTATATGATCGGGCCAAAGATCCACAACAGGCGCAAGCCTATTTGCACCTGAGCGGCCATGACGGCTTCAACAAACCTCTCACACTGACGACGCCATATGCAGTCAATGCCACCAAAGGCTTTACCTTCCATCCCAAACGATTAAGAGAAATCGTTCCCGGCAAGATCTTTAATCTGTCGGGTTTTGAGTTCACCGAGTATTACTTCATCGTGTCAAAGGACGGCAAGGAGCTGATATCCATCGACGCTGGCACTCGACCCGACGCGGCCCAGGCCGCTTACGAGTTTCTGCGACAGCGCGTCCCTGACCTCCCGCCATTGACAACGGTATTAGTGACTCATAGCCACTGGGACCATATTGGCGGGCACCGTTATTTTCACGATTTGAGTCCGCAGGTGAAGTTCTACGCCAGGGACAACTATCGTCAGGAGTTGGAGATCGTTCAGCCAGGCACGCGAGGATTTCGCTACTTTTTTGGCAGCGATTTTAAAGATGAGTTCATTTCTGATTTCAAGCCGGATATCACCGTCGGCACGCGTACCGAAATCACCATAGGAGGGACTCGCTTTGCGCTCATTCCAGTTCCCGGTGGAGAAACGATCGACGGACTCTTTATTCATGTGCCTGAACACGACACGCTGTTCGTCGGTGATTTCATCATGCCGTATCTCGGCGCTCCTTTCGTTGAAGAAGGCGACCTCCCGGGACTCTTCGCAGCCATTGATGTCGTTGTCTCCTTAAACTCTAAGCACCTGCTCCACGGGCACGAGCCGCTCACGCGGATCTGGAGCACGGGGAGCATGCTCGCTAAGCTCAAACTCCATCTCGAATGGCTGTACCAAGAAACGCTGAAGGATGCCCGCAATGGCATGAGCCGAGCGGCGATCCATCATCAAAATCTGATGCCGCCATTCATCCATCAGAATCCCGAGGTGCACTTCCCCTTTCTCGTCATGCGAGAGAATGTAATAAACCGAATATACGATCAGAACATCGGCTACTGGCAGCCCGACCTTCAAGGCATGGACCATCTTAATCAGGAAGAGTTCGGTTTGTTATTGACGCATTACTTAGAGCGTTCAGAACAACAGCTAGTTACTGCTATTGAAAACATGCTGGAGAGCGGCGATCACGCACTCGCGGCACGTACAACGACATGGGCACTGACTCAATATCCGTCCAGTGCCAAGTTGCAGGAACTGCGGAAGATGGCTTTCTTGAAGCAGAAAGAGAAATACCAAGAGCTCAGCCCATTCAAGGTGATTGTGTACTCCGAGGCGATTAAGCATGGAACGCCGCAGTTGCAGCATGCTCTGCCTAACAAAGGCATGGAGGTGGAGGCTCCGTAATGTCGCGTAGTATCGGGATTTCGAACATCTGCGCATGAATGGAGGCCTTCAACGATCAGACTACAACTGTGGGGCCTCCATTCAGCGCTGGGCTATCGTCCGCCGAAGGAGTTTGAGCACGCGGTAACGCTAGCCAATCCATCCGGTGCCGCAAGCGCACAGTTTTTTCAGCCAGCAGAAGGCGCTGACTTTGAGGGAATGAAGAGGGCGAGAAAGAACAACCGGCCAACACGAGTGTGCTAATTCTCGTGTCTCAACGGAGGGGTTCACCCCACTTCACTGTGCTAATGAAATGGACCCAGCCTTCTTCCGACACATGCCTCACACGAGGCAAGATGGGTGCTGTGGAGCGCGCAACGCACACTCATTGTCAGAACGAAGGGAGGGGCTCTCATGCACATCACGACATTGGGGATCGATGTGGCGAAGTCTGTGTTTCAGTTGCACGGGGTGGATGCGCGAGGGCGCGCGGTGCTCAGCCGACGCGTCAAGCGCGATCAGTTGTTACAGACAGTGGCGAGTCTGCCGCCCTGTGTGATCGGGATGGAGGCATGCGGGAGTGCGCAGCACTGGGGGCGGGCGTTTGAACCGCTCGGGCATACGGTCAAGCTGATGCACCCGAAGTATGTCCGGCCCTATGTCAAGACGAACAAGAATGATCGTCGCGATGCGGAAGCGATCTGCGAAGCCGTGAGTCGGCCCACCATGCGATGTGTTTCGATCAAGACGGTGGAGCAAGCCGACCTGCAGGCGGTGCACCGCACGCGATCGCTCTTCGTGAAACATCGGACCGCCGTCATTAATCAGATTCGGGGTTTGTTGGCCGAGTATGGATTGGTGATTGGCCAATCCCCGGAAAAGGTCCGGCCCGCCCTCGTCCGGTTTCTGGATGACGCGGCGTCGGGATTGACCGCGTGTGCCCGGGAGACCTTCGCCGAGTTGTACGCGCAACTGACGGAGCTCGACGCGCGCATTGAGCGAGTGACGCACCGGGTGGAGCGCGTGTACCGGGCGCATCCGATCTGCCAGAAACTGGCCGCGGTGCCGGGGATTGGTCCGTTGACGGCCACGGCGGTGGTGGCGACCGTCGGTCGGCCCCAGGCGTTTCACAACGGCCGGCATCTGGCGGCGTGGTTAGGTCTGGTGCCCCGGCAATATTCCAGTGGGGGCAAGGAGCGCTTGGGCGGGATTTCGAAACGCGGCAGTCGGTATGTCCGGACGCTGCTGATTCATGGGGCGCGCGCCGTCGTGCAGCGGGCCGAGCGGCGGACCGATACGCAGGGGCGGTGGCTGTGCGCACTCAAACACCGCAAAGGCACCCATGTGGCTACGGTGGCCTTAGCCAACAAAAATGCCCGGGTGATCTGGGCCTTGTTGGCCCATGATGAGGCGTATCGGCCACCCGCCTAGGTGCAGGACGGGTCGCTACGGTCTTCAGGAGGAGAGGAGCCGCGAACCGCATCACACCAGGAGGATTCACACCACGGAGCACAGCGCGGACGATCCGTGATGACACCAGAGGGACACCCAGCGCGTTCAGACCCTGGACAAATTGTCGGCCCAACCAAGGCCGTTGTGCTAATGAGGAGAACGCGCGCGTATTTCATCAAGGCCCGGACACAGCTGTGGTCCACCGAGAGGCCGGATATATAAACGCAGCCCTGTTGTTACCTGGTGCATCGCGTGACACGCCGTCGTTGCAGCGAAGGCTGGGTCCATATATAAATTTGTGCTAAA
>DATIAT010000119.1:0-8903 GCA_035457905.1 Nitrospiraceae bacterium | reverse complement strand
GTGATTGCTTCCATGGCATCAACGACAGCGACACTCGCGCAAGTCACCGGCGATGCCCCGGGTGTAAGACCGGATGCCGTCATTGATCTCAAGTCGGAAGACGGAGTCGCGTTGGTGAAGGGGCAATGGCGGTACAGCAATGTCAAAGTCATCGATGTTGACCATCATGGCCCTGGCGCCGATCTCGCCCCGTCCGGACCACCCAATCGGACACAGGATATTGATCTCCGAGCCGGCGCTGCGCATTTCGACGATTCCGCATGGGAGATCATCAAGCCCGCACAGCTCGAAGAGCGACGATCAACCGGCCGGTTGTGTTTCAGCTGGTATCGCACGGCAATTACCATTCCGGAAGCAATTGATTCCTTCGATCCGACGGGCGCAACTGTCGTGTTCGAGATCGCCATCGACGACTATGCCGAAGTGTGGGTCGATGGCAAACTGCCCCTGGTGTTGGGTCAGGCTGGCGGGCAACTGGTCAAAGGGTTCAACGCCCCCAATCGTGTCGTGCTCACTCGAAATGCGCAGCCTGGGCAAAAGATCCAACTGGCCGTCTTTGGGATCAATGGTCCGCTCTCAAATCCGCCGGGAAACTTCATTTGGGTCCGCTCCGCCACCCTCGATTTCTACAAGTCAAATCACATTGGCCGTACAGAATTTGTCCCGACAGAGATCAAACAACTTGATCCAGCACTCGATCGGATCGTGTCGCCCGGCACCCGGCTCGAAAAGCTGGCCGGTGGCTTCCTCTTCACCGAAGGACCGGTGTGGGTGCCGGCAACGGCCAATGTACCTGGACATCTTCTCTTCAGCGATCCGAATAACAATACGATCTATCGTTGGTCGCACGAAGGGCAGGTATCCGTGTTTCGCACGAAGAGCGGCTACAGTGGGTTCAATATTGGCGAATACCATCAGCCCGGCTCAAATGGCCTCACGCTCGACAAACAAGGCCGGCTCACCATCAATCAACATGGCAACCGCCGCGTGATTCGCGTCGAGCCGCGGGGCAACATTACCGTGCTGGCGGATCGCTATGACGGTAAGCGACTGAACAGTCCGAACGATCTCGTCTATCGTTCCGATGGCGCCCTGTACTTCACGGATCCACCGTTCGGCCTCCCTAGGGTCTTCGATGATGCGCGGAAGGAACTGCCTTACAGCGGCGTCTATTGCGTGAAAGACGGAACGGTGAAGCTGGTGAGTACCGATCTCGACGCGCCCAATGGAATCGCGCTTTCGCCGGACGAAAAGACACTGTACGTGAACAACTGGAATGAGAAGAGAAAAGTGATCTTGCGTTATGACGTGAATCAGAATTGTACACTTACGAACGGCAGAATCTTTTTCGACATGACGAATGCTCCGGGCAACGATGCTCTGGATGGACTCAAGGTCGATCAAGAGGGAAACGTCTACTCGACCGGGCCAGGCGGACTCTGGATTATCTCGCCGGAGGGGAAGCACCTCGGCCTCATTAAAGGACCTGAAGATCCGCACAACATGGCCTGGGGTGATGATGATGGAAAGACTCTGTATATCACCGCGCTCACCGGGCTGTATCGCTTGCGCATGAACATCGCCGGAGTAAGACCATGACGAGACTATCCCGCGTCTTCGTCATCGCCGCTGTGTTGACCCTCTGGCAGAGTGTAACCGCAGGAGCCGAATCAGTCCCTGTCACGATCACCAGCTTGGATCCACGCTTCGATCAGCTTGTGCCAAAAGAGGCACAGTTGGAAAGGATTGCTGATGGATTCACCTGGGTCGAAGGCCCTGTGTGGGACAAACAGGGCGGCTATCTCCTCTTCTCGGACATTCCGGCCAATGCCGTCTATCGATGGAAGCCTGGCGAGAGTGTCAGCCTGTTTCTCAAGAACAGTGGTTATAGCGGGACGACGCCCTTCGCCGGCAAAGAGCCGGGTTCGAACGGGTTGGCCCTGGATGCGGACGGGCAGCTGGTGCTGTGCCGTCATGGCGATAGGGAGATCGGCAGGTTGGAAGCAGATGGCCGCATTGCTTCCTTGGCCGATCGGTACGATGGGCATCGCATCAACAGTCCCAACGATCTCGTCTTCAAATCCGATGGGTCGATGTACTTCACTGATCCACCGTTCGGCCTGCCCAAGGTATTCGACGATCCGGACAAGGCCCCAGTGCAAGGCGTGTATCGTGTTGCCAAGGATGGAACAGTCACCTTACTTATCGACAATATCAAAGCTCCCAATGGTATTGCCTTCTCGCCGGATGAACGGATTCTCTACGTCTCTGATGTCGATCCAAGACGAGCAGCCTGGTTGGCGTATGATGTGAAGCCAGACGGAACCGTTTCTAACGGCCGGGTCTTCTTCGATGCCACCAGATGGAGACAGGATCCGTTCTTCGGGCCGGACGGCTTGAAGGTGGATCGTCGAGGGAACCTCTTCGGTGCTCGACCGGGTGGAGTGAGCGTCATCGCATCCGATGGGACGCTTCTCGGGACGATCGAGACGGGGCAACCGACGTCTAACGTCGCATGGGGAGAGGACGGCAAGACGCTCTTTATCACGGGTGGCAGGTCGGTCTATCGCCTGCGTGTCACCACAGAGGGTACCAGTTTTTAGTGCTGTAAGACTTTCCTCAGATACTCGACTCCAACTCTATGACTCCACATCGTCCGAACGCTTCGATCTCTGAACACCAGGCCTTAGCTGAACAGCAGCGTCTTCAAGAGGACGCGCGTCGGCAGCGCCATTGGAAACGGTGGGGCCCGTATCTGAGTGAACGGGCGTGGGGAACCGTGCGCGAGGATTATAGCCGTGACGGTCAGGCCTGGGGATCGTTTCCACACGATCATGCCAGATCACGGGCCTACCGTTGGAACGAAGACGGCCTCGCAGGGATTTGCGATCGCCATCAGTTGATCTGCTTTGCGGTCGCCTTATGGAACGGACGCGATCCAATTTTGAAAGAACGGCTGTTCGGCCTGACCGGCAACGAGGGAAATCATGGCGAAGATGTAAAGGAGTATTACTTCTATCTCGATTCGACACCGACGCATTCCTACATGAAATACCTCTATAAGTACCCACAGGCGGCATTCCCTTATACCAGGCTCGTCGAGGAGAATCGCCGGCGTGGACGCCACGATCCTGAGTTCGAATTGATCGATACCGGTGTCTTTGACGAGAACCGCTACTTCGATGTCTTTGTCGAGTACGCCAAGGCGACGCCGGAAGATATCTGCATCCGGATCGAAGTCGTGAATCGTGGTTCCGAGCACGCCGAACTCACCGTCCTGCCCACTCTCTGGTTCCGCAACACATGGTCTTGGGGATCGGGCATCAGACGCCCCTGTCTTAAACAAGGGGAATCGATGGCACGCATGAGCGTCATCGAGACCAATCACGAGCAGTATGGCCTTCGCCGGTTACTCTGCGAGGGCCAGCCTGCGCTGCTCTTCACGGAGAATGAGACCAACACGCGCCGTTTGTACGGCGACCCGGAGTGCAGCCTCTACGCGAAGGATGGCTTCCATGATTACGTGGTGCATGGTGAAAAGGAAGCGGTCAATCCGGCCCATGTGGGAACCAAAGCCGCGGCTCAGTATGTGCTTACGCTCGCGCCGGGCGAGAGCAAGACCATTCGCTTGCGATTCACCAACGAACCGCAGGGAGCCGGTTTCGCCAAAGAGGAGTTCGATGTGGTCTTCACGAACCGTCTTCAGGAAGCCGATGAGTTTTACGACAGACTTGTGCCAAGGAACGTGTCGGAAGATGCGCGCCGAGTGCAGCGACAGGCGTTTGCCGGCCTGCTCTGGAGCAAACAGTTCTACCATTACGACATCAATCGATGGCTCAAAGGCGACTCGACAGCGGATCCACCGCCGAACGAACGCCTGTATGGCCGCAATTCGGACTGGATGCATCTATATAACGCCGATGTCATCTCGATGCCGGACAAGTGGGAATATCCTTGGTATGCGGCGTGGGATCTCGCGTTTCACTGTATTCCGCTCGCCCTCGTCGATCCGACCTTTGCCAAGGAGCAGCTCGTGCTCATGCTGCGCGAATGGTACATGCACCCCAATGGACAGATGCCTGCCTACGAATGGGCGTTCGGCGACGTGAATCCGCCGGTCCATGCCTGGGCAGCGTGGCGTGTCTATAAGATCGACAAAAAAATGAACGGCGTCGGCGATCGCAGGTTTCTGGAGCGCGTCTTCCATAAACTGTTGTTGAACTTTACCTGGTGGGTCAATCGCAAAGACACCGAAGGAAAGAACATCTTTCAAGGTGGGTTTCTCGGCCTTGACAATATTGGGGTCTTCGATCGGAGTGCGCCGCTGCCAACGGGTGGACACATTGAGCAATCGGATGCCACCAGTTGGATGGGCATGTACTGTCTGAACATGCTCACGATCGCATTGGAGCTCGCTCGCGACAATCAGGCGTATGAGGACGTCGCGAGCAAATTCTTCGAACACTTCGTCTACATTTGCCGTGCGATGAATAACATCGGCAGGGAGAAGATTGAATTGTGGGATCGCGAGGACGGCTTCTTTTATGACGTCCTGCACCTGCCGAACGGCGAAACCAAGCACATGAAGGTTCGCTCAATGGTCGGCCTCATTCCTCTATTCGCGGTCGAAACGCTCGATTCAGACCTCGTCGATTCCCTGCCGCGATTCAAGCACCGGATGCAGTGGTTCATTGAGAACCGGCCGGACTTTGCGCAGCATCTCGACACGCAATCCCACGACGGCGGCATCCGGCGGTTTCTTTCCCTCGTCAGTCGAGAGCGGCTGAAATCCGTGTGCCGCTATATGTTGGACGAAAACGAATTTCTCTCTCCTTACGGTATCCGCGCACTTTCGCGGTACCACAAAGACCACGCCTACATTGTCTCAGTGATGGGTCGAGAGCATCGCGTGGACTATGAAGCAGCGGAATCCAGCACGAACTTATTCGGCGGCAATTCGAATTGGCGTGGACCGATCTGGTTTCCGGTCAACTATCTCCTGATCGAGTCGCTGCAGAAGTTTCATTACTTTCTCGGCGATCAGTATACCGTCGAGTATCCGACAGGCTCGGGCCGCCAATGTAGCCTGTGGCAAGTGGCGACCGAACTCTCGCGTCGCTTAATACACATTTTCCTCCTGAACGCCGAAGGAACACGTCCGGTCTTCGGCGGGACGAACCGATTTCAGGAGGATCCACATTGGCATAACCACATCTTGTTCTACGAATATTTCCACGGCGACAACGGTGCCGGGATCGGGGCCGGCCATCAGACCGGCTGGACTGGACTCGTTGCCAAGCTGATCCAGCAGTCCGGGGAATGACACTCGTCTAGAGATCCGCCAACTCGCTCTACTCCTCAGACCACTGCATGGACTTGAATCGGATGAGTCGCTTCTCCGAACGGTGGGTTCACCGATTGCCGGGTCCACATCCAATGACAAGTGCGTTCCGGCGAGGGAAGAGGGACAGGGGCAGCCTCTGTCTGTAAGACTTTCCGCCCTTACTCGACTAGCACCCATGTCCACGTCCTCACATTATGACGTCATCATTATTGGCACCGGACCTGGTGGCGGGACGCTGGCCTATAAGCTGGCTCCTTCCGAGAAAAACATCCTTCTCTTGGAGCGCGGCGGCTATATCCCGCGGGAAAAAGACAATTGGAGTAGCCGGACCGTCTTCATCGAGAACCGGTACAAGGCCAAGGAAACCTGGTACGACAAAAGTGGACGCACGTTTCATCCAGGGATCCACTACAACGTGGGAGGCAATTCAAAAGTGTACGGCGCGGCGCTGCTTCGCATGCGAGCGCAGGATTTCGGCGAGGTCAAGCATCAAGGCGGGATTTCGCCGGAATGGCCGATACAGTATGACGACATCGAGGCCTATTACACGCAAGCGGAACATCTCTATCACGTGCACGGGAGACATGGTGAAGATCCGACCGCTCCGCCGGCCAGTGCGCAATACCAATACGCCCCGCTAAGGCATGAACCGCGCATCCAGGAACTGCATGATGACTGGATGAAGATGGGCTATCACCCCTTCCACCTTCCTGTCGGCGTCATGCTTGATGAGGAGCAGAAGGAGAAGAGCGCCTGCATCCGTTGCAGCACCTGCGACGGCTTTCCCTGTCTTCTCGGTGCGAAGGCGGATTCTCAGGTCGTCTGCGTCGAGCCTGCGTTGAAGTACTCGAATGTCACGATGCTCACGCATGCCACAGTGACAAGGCTCGAGACGAGTGCCTCGGGTCGGGAGGTCACCGGCGTCGTGGTTGAGCGAAATGGACAGCTCGAAACCTACCGGGCCGACATTGTCGTGGCCTCGTGCGGCGCAATCAATTCGGCGGCACTCTTGCTGAAGTCGGCCAACGATAAGCATCCGAACGGTTTGGCGAATTCTTCCGACATGGTCGGACGGAACTACATGTGTCACAACAATTCGGCGATGCTGGCGATCTCCAGACGTCCGAACACAACCGTCTTTCAAAAGACCATCGGCCTCAACGATTTCTATTTTCCGTCGTCTGAGTGGGAGTATCCGATGGGTCACATCTCGATGGTCGGTAAACAGGATCTTGAAATGCTCCGGACCGGTGCGCCGGCCTTTGCTCCCGGCTTGGCACTGGATGTCCTGGCGAAGCATTCGCTCGATTTTTGGATGACTTCCGAAGATCTGCCCGACCCGCACAACCGTGTACTGGTCGACAAACATGGTGCAATCACGCTGTGCTACACGGAGAACAACCTGATAGCCCACAAACGATTGGCGGCGAAACTCAAAAGCATGCTCAATCGGCTTGGGTGTGAAGACCGGCTTATCCCCCAACACCTGTATCTCGGTAAAAAGATTCCTATCGCCGGAACGGCACATCAATGCGGCACCGTTCGGTTCGGCCGCGATCCCAAGACCTCGGTCCTTGACGTGAACTGCAAAACGCACGACCTGGACAATCTGTATGTGGTCGATGCGAGCTTCTTTGTTTCCAGTAGCGCCGTGAATCCTTCGCTGACCATTATCGCGAACGCGCTCCGGGTGGGGGATCATCTCTTGGAAAGGATCACCGCATGATCACCAGAATGCTCGAAGGCGATCATGACGGCGCCTGCCGGATCACTCCGGGACGGAAGCACGTCGTCATCTTGGGTGGCGGCTTCGGCGGCGTCTATACGGCACTGGAATTTGAAAAGATTCTTGCCCGGGAGTCCTCGTTTGACGTGACGATCGTGAACCGGGAGAATTTTTTTCTTTTTACGCCGATGTTGCATGAAGTTGCCTCGAGTGACCTCGACATGACCAACATTGTCAACCCCATCAGGAAGTTGCTCCGGCGCGTGGAATTTTTCCATGGCGAGGTCGCATCCATCGATCTCGAACAACGGCAGATCCGGGTCACGCATGGCCAGACGCACCATGGGCATACGTTGCCCTACGATCACCTCATACTCGGGCTCGGGTCGGTGACCAACTTCTATGGCTTACCCGGCCTGGCGGAGCGGGCCTTGACCATGAAGACGCTCGGCGACGCCATTCACCTGCGCAATCGCATGATCGCCCATCTGGAAGAAGCGAACTTCGAGTGCGCAGCGTCGCTGCGGAAGCCGTTACTCACGTTTGTCGTCGCGGGTGGCGGGTTCGCCGGGGTAGAGACCATCGCCGGCATGAATGATTTTCTCCGCGAAGCGCTGCCCTTTTACCCCCATCTCCGACCTGAGATGCTCCGGCTGGTCCTCGTGCATTCTGGTCCCGTGATTTTGCCGGAACTCGGCGAAGCGCTCGGACGCTATGCCTACAAGCAGCTGTCGGCGCGCGGCGTTGAGATCCATACCCACACAAAAGTCGTTGAGCTGTCGGACCGGGAAGTCTGTTTGAGCGATGGTGCGCGCATCACCAGCACGACGCTGGTGTGGACAGCCGGGACGTCCCCGAATCCTTTGTTAGCGACGCTGCCCTGCCAGACGAAAGGTGGGCGGCTTCTGGTCAATGACTGTCTCGAAGTGCCGGGCTGGCCGGGTGTCTGGGCGTTGGGGGACTGTGCGCTGATTCCCGATCCCTTGACTGGCGGCAGCCATCCACCGACCGGCCAACATGCGCTGCGTGAAGCCAAGACCGCCGCACGTAACGTTTTCGCATCGTTTCAAGGATCCAAGGCATATCCGTTCCGATTCAAGACGCTGGGTCAGCTGGCTGCGATCGGCCGACGCACGGGCGTCGCGAGAATTCTGGGATTTAACTTTTCCGGAGTCGTCGCGTGGTCCTTGTGGCGCTTCATCTATTTGAGCAAGTTGCCACGGATTGAAAAGAAGGTCCGTGTCGTCCTCGATTGGATGCTCGACATCGTTTTCTCGAAGGACCTCGTGCAATTCCACATCGCTCGCGGTCAGACCGCGCCGGCCACCGTGCCGTCCGACGCGCGGGCAATGGCGGGAGTTGGGGCGAGTGAACAGTGATCAGTGATGAGTGATGAGCAGAAAGAAACAAAGAGAACTGACGTGAACACACATCATCATTCACCGTGGCGGCTAATCCTTTTACTCGTCATCTCATCACTCATCACCTCTCACCCATCACTATCCCTCGCAGAGGCGGAGCCGCCTGTTGCTGTCCACTCGATTGCCGCCGTCGGTTTTACCGTCTCCGATATGGATCGCTCAGTGGCCTTCTATCGTGATGTGCTGACATTCGAGCCGGTGAGCGACGTGGAAGTCGACGGACCGGAGTACGATCGGCTCTGGGGTGTCTTCGGGGTGCGGGCGCGAATCGTTCTGATGCGGCTGGGCGAACAGCAGCTGGAGTTGACAGAGTTCCTCGCGCCGCCGGATCTGAGGCCGATTCCAGTGCCTTCCTATAGTAACGATCTCTGGTTTCAGCATTTCGCCATTGTGGTGCGCGATATGGAAGAGG
>DATIAT010000118.1:0-14906 GCA_035457905.1 Nitrospiraceae bacterium | reverse complement strand
ACTTCCAGCTAGCGGTTCGATGGAACCGCATGACGTTCAGATGCTGGAATTAACCTCCGGCAAATCGAAAGTGTTGGACTTGCCGGTTTCCATCAAACGGGCGTCATTGGCCAACCCCGACGTTGCGGATACGGTGGTGTTGTCCCCCACGCAGATTTACCTCACAGGCAAGGCGAGCGGGGTGACCACTCTGACACTCTGGAACGAAAGCGGCAAGATGATGGGCATGTACGATGTGGTCATCGCTCCGGACTTGGCCCGTCTCAAAGAGAGCCTCCACAAAACGTTGCCGGAGGAAAAGGGCATTCTCGTCACCTCCAACCACGATCACATCACACTCTCCGGTACTGCCTCGAATGCTAACAATCTGACTCGTGCAATGAGCATGGCCGAAGCCTACGCGCCGAAGAAAGTCGTCAATGCCATGCAGGTCGGTGGGGTACAACAGGTAATGCTTGAAGTCCGCGTCGCAGAAATGAACCGAGAATTCATTCGCCGACTGGGCATCAATTGGGCCTATGTAGGGCCCGATAGCTTCGGGATCAGTCTCCTTAATCAACTCACGACGTTAACAGGGTTAACGCAGGTTGGTCCTGCAGCCACCGTTATCAATCAAACCGCCACGCAGTCGGTTAATGGTGTGTTCGGATTTACCACAGGATCGCTATCTTGGACCGGCTTTGTGGATGCGCTCAAGGAAGAGAATCTGGTCAAGGTGCTTGCCAAACCGACGCTTGTCGCCTTGAACGGCCAGGAAGCCGCCTTTCTCGCCGGTGGTGAGTTTCCAATCCCTGTTCCGCAGGCGTTTGGATTGGTGACGATCCAGTTCAAGAAGTTCGGGGTTGGTTTGGTGTTTACCCCGAACATCATGAACAGCAAGCACATCAGTCTGACCGTCGCGCCGGAAGTCTCGGAGCTGGATTTTCAGAATGCTATTCGGACGCAGGGGTTCGTCGTGCCTGCGATCACGACGAGGCGGGCAGCGACGACCATCGAGTTGGCCGACGGGCAGAGTTTCGCCATTGGTGGGTTGATGCGAGATAACGTCCGCGAAACGGTCAAAAAGTTCCCGCTGCTCGGCGAACTCCCGATTATCGGCACGCTGTTCAGGAGCAGTTCGTTCCAAAAGAACGAGACGGAACTGCTGATCATCGTCACGCCGCATCTCGTCAAGCCGCTGGACATGACGGCGCAGACGTTGCCGACGGATTATTACGTGGAACCGAATGACTTCGAATTCTATCTCTTGGGCCTTTCTGAAAAGGGTGGATTCGGGGGCAAGTTGGGGCAAAGATCGCCCGCGGCCGAGGTGCTCTCCAACCGTGTATCGAGAGTCAGCGCCGTGGAGGGCCAAGTCGGGCATATCATGCCATAAAAAGACAAGTTCAATGTAATTGACACTGAGATGAAAAGGAGAATGCGATGAGAATCATGAATGGGATCTTAGCGATGATGGCAGTGGGTTTGTTGGTCGGGGCCTGTGCTCCTACAACGATCAGTCCGAACTGGGGAACGGCATATCAGGACATGCGGGCCAAGCAGGTACTGAATCCAACGGCGGGCGAACAGCTCGATCCGGTTGAGGGGCAAGACGGGAAAGTGAATGCGACCGCGATGGAATCCTATCGCAAGGATTTCGAAAAACCGGATGCAGGGATCAATCGCTCGGTTGTGACAAGCGGCGTGCAAACCAGGTAGTCGAACGAAGGAATGAATCCCATGCGAAAGTTGAACGAGCGTGGCGCATCGGCAGCAGAATTTGCGCTCCTGTTGCCCGTGCTCTTGACGATCCTCTTCGGGATTATCGAATTCGGCATGATCATGTATGGCCGCGAGGTCGTGACCAACGCAACCCGAGAAGGAGCCAGGGCCGGCATTGTTCAGGGGCCGCCCAAGCGCACAGTGAGTGAAATTACCGCTATCGCTAGCAATTACCTGACAGCGACGGGTATCAATCCTGCGGATGTTACTTTCACGGTGACAGGTGCGGGGCTAGTTAGTCCCAACACGCTGACCGTAAACGCGACCTATCTGTATCAGTTCCTCATTCCCTATATACCGACTGTTGTGGGGATTCCGAACCCGCTCACAATTACAACTCAAACGGTGATGCGTCATGAATAGGGTGAACCATGTCATGGAACCGCTGAACAACTCGCGCGGGGTGACGGCCGTGATGATCGCCCTGTTCCTGACGGTGTTGCTTGCGATGGCCGCCGCTGCGATCGATGTCGGCCATGCTCTCGTGGCGCGGAACGAACTGCAGAATGTGGCGGATGCCGCGGCGCTGGCCGGCACACGTGCCCTCGGGATCATTTACGAAGGTATGACTCCGGCTCAACAACAGACATACGTCCTCACGGGTGGTGATGAAGCTATTGTCGTTGCCGCAGTGCAGGCGACAGCCAACGCGAACTCGGCAGCTGGGATTGCGATCACCATTGATCCGTCAGACATCCAGATTGGGACCTGGAGCATGGCGACCAGAACGCATACTCCCACCGTCAACCAACCGAAAGCGGTACGAGTGTTGTCGAGGCGTGATGCTGCTTCAAACGGTGCAATCAGCACGTTTCTTGCGAATGTGATCGGGATGTCGAGCGTCAGCGTCCGTGCCGTGGCGACGGCGGACATGTCGGCGGTTGGTCAAACAGCGCCTGGTCAGTTGGACGTGCCTTTCGGCATCTCGGAGTATTATTTCACCCAGTTCGGTTGCGGAGACGTGATTCAGTTCTATCCGAATGACGGAACGCCCCAAGCCTGCGCTGCCTGGCATACGTTCGACCAATCCCCAGCCAACGCCAATACGTTACGAAATATCATCGACGGAATGACTGCCGGCACCTATCAGTCTCCCGCCACGGCGCCGGGGGACAGCCTGAATTTTATTAATGGCAACGTGGCCAGCGCATTTCCAAACCTGATTAATCTCTACAACTCTAAGAAAGATGCCAACGGTAACTGGGACGTCTTCGTGCCTGTGTATGAGTCTCCGGACTGCACTCCGCCCAACGGGCCACTCCCGATCATCGGTTATGCCGAGGCCAGGATCACGAACGTCCAGGGCGCGCCGAATTTTTTGATCTCGGCGACGGTCCTGTGCAACATCTTCGAGGGAAACACCATCGGAGGTGGACCCCCGTATGGTCCGGTCCTTTCAACAATTCCGGGCCTCGTCGAATAATTTGTAGAACCGAGGAGAATAGCTTGCATGGCTCGATTAATTGCAGTTTCGATTAACTGTCGGAACGAGGCGGCTCGGCGGACGTTTGAAGAGATCGTCTCGCGTCGGCGCGACTACTTGGTGACCAAAGGGCAGGGGACCGGTTCGGTGGATATGTTGTTGCTCGAACTGGACGAGTTGCGTACGCAACAGACGTTCGCTCATATCCGCGAACTGCTGAGCGCATCGCCGGACCTCGAAGTGTTTCTCACGGCCTCACAGACGGATCCGCAAATACTCTTGGAGGCTTTCCGGCTGGGAGTCAAGGAATTCTTGTCTCAACCTTTGACTCGCCAAGAGGTCGAACCGGCGCTGGCGCGGTTTGAGGAGCGGTTCAATGGGCGAGTATCCAGAGTGGAGAAGCAGTCGGGCAGAGTTGTCAGCATCATAGGGGCGAGAGGCGGTGTGGGCGCGAGCACAGTGGCCACGAACCTTGCAACCTCCGTGCAGCAGGCAAGCCAGCCCGGTTCTGTGGTGTTGGTGGATCACGACATGCACGGGGGAGACCTCGGGCTCTTCTTGGACCTGCATGCGTCTGAAGGACTCAAGCACCTCTCGAAGGACATCTCTCGTCTGGATGAGACGATCGTACGGAGCAGCGTGGCTCAACATTCGTCAGGAGTATACCTTCTCGCTTCGGGCTATCAAGGGTTCGACGAGGTCCAGCTGACGACAGGCAGCACAATGCGTGTGATCGGTCTCCTCCGATCGATGCATCGGCATGTCTTTGTGGATTGCGGGCATGTATTGGAACCGGCGGTCAGGGAAGCGCTGGAGTGCTCCGATCAGATCATCATCGTCATGACGCTCTCGTTGACGACCATTCGCCGGACCAAGCGGCTGCTGCAAGACTTAGGATCTGTGCAGTATCAGGCGGGTAAGGTAGGAGTAATCGTCAATCGCTATACGAACGACCAGAAAGAATTGTTGAACCAGACTGAAGACCTGCTGGGTATGCGCATGGCGGGACTGATCCCCAACGACTATGAGACGGCCAGCGAAGCGCTCGACCATGGGAAGCCGCTCACGACCATGGCGTCGAGGACTGCAATCGGACAGTGGTACTTACGAAGGGCCAATCAACTCATCGGTGAAAAGACCGTGGTAAACGGGATGTCCGCAGGGAAAGAGCAGAGTAAGTCGGCCTCATTCTTCGGGCGATATCTCACGAGTTTCGGAATTGAGCCGAAAGGAAAGACGCCGGTCCTATAACCAGGTTGGACGGTGTCGGCAGTGAATTTGTCAACAGTCTGTTGGCAACCAGGGCGAGAAGGAGGGCAAGTAGGCGCTATGTTCACGATGAAACAGACCAATGGGGCCGAAACGGCCTCCTACTATCATGAGTTGAAGGACCGCCTTCACCAGCGCGTAATCGAGTTACTCGATCTCACTGCCTTGAACGCGATGTCGCAGGAGGCCGTGACTGCCCAGTTGACCAAGCTGATCGAACAATTGTTGCAAGGGGAATCGCTCTCGCTCAATCAACGGGAACGGATACAAATCACGCAGGACATTCTCCACGAGGTGCAGGGATTGGGGCCGTTGGAGCCGTTGTTGGCAGATCAGACCGTCAACGACATCCTCGTGAATGGGCACAAGCAGGTCTTCGTCGAACGATCCGGGAGACTGGAACTGACGCCTGTCCAATTCAAGGACGATGTGCATCTGAAGAAAATCATCGAGAAGATCGTCTCGCGCATCGGACGCCGCATCGATGAATCCGTGCCGATGGTGGATGCCAGGCTTGCCGACGGATCCCGTGTCAATGCCATTATCCCGCCGCTTGCGATCGACGGCCCGTCGCTCTCGATCAGAAAGTTCAGCAAGGATCCGCTGCAGCTCTATCACCTGGTCGAAAACCGGTCGCTGACGCCGGAAATCGGTGAGTTGTTGAAGGCGATTGTACAAGCACGGCTGAACGTACTGATCTCCGGCGGAACCGGCTCCGGGAAGACAACGCTCTTGAACGTGATGTCCGGATTCATCCCCAACGATGAAAGGATCGTGACCATCGAAGACGCAGCCGAACTGCAATTGCGCCAGGATCACGTGGTCCGTTTGGAAACGCGTCCGGCCAATATTGAGGGGAAAGGCGAAATCGCGCAGCGTGAATTGGTGAAGAATGCTCTCCGTATGCGTCCGGACCGGATCATCCTGGGCGAAGTACGCGGAGCCGAGAGCCTGGATATGCTACAAGCCATGAACACCGGTCACGATGGGTCGTTGACGACGGTCCATGCCAATTCCTGTCGGGATGCCCTAAGCAGGATTGAGACCCTGGTGTCGATGGCAGGATTTAATCTAGCGACGAAGGCGATGCGGCACTATGTTTCGTCCGCATTGGACGTGATCGTCCAAATTGCACGGTTGTCGGATGGGACGAGGAAATTGATCAGTCTACAAGAAGTTGTCGGCATGGAGGGGGACTTAATTACCTTGCAGGAACTCTTTATCTTCCAGCAGACCGGTCTCGATGAGAATCGCAAAGTCAAAGGACGATTCAAGGCGACCGGTGTGCGCCCCAAGTTTGCCGAGCGACTGACTGCCAAAGGCGTGGCTCTCTCGCCCGAGCTGTTTAGTCCACAAAAGGTGTACGAATGTTGACCGTTCTGATCGCGCTCGGCATTTTCGGCACGATCCTCGTGTTTTTCCAAGGCTGTGCGGCGGTACATCGCATGCTGGCTCCCCGTGGGACGGACCGCGCGGTCGAGCGGATCCAAAAGTGGTCGGCTCCGGCGGCGGCCGCACAGTTGGACATCGTTCGTAAAAATTTGTTCAGCGATATTCCTTGGCTGAACAATCTCTTGAGGAGGGCCCAGCAATTCCAAGCTCTCCGTGTGCTTCACCGACAGGCGGATTGTCAGGTGCCCTTGGGCGTCTTTGTGCTTGCCACGCCCCTCTTGGCGCTGGGCGCGCTGCTGCTCGCCCTTTCGATGCATCAGGCGTTGGTGCTTGCCCTCCTATTTGCCGCCGTGCTTGGCGCCCTTCCTGCCGGGTATCTCTATTGGCTGAAGAGCCAACGGATCTCGATGTTTGAGCGTCAACTGCCGGACGCGCTCGAATTGGTCTCGCGGGCTCTTAGGGCCGGCCATGCCTTCTCGGTCGGGTTGAAGCTGGTGGGAGAGGAAGCCGCCAACCCCATCGGTATCGAGTTCAAACGTGTTTCCGATGAGGTGTCTATGGGAGTAGCTCTCCCGCAGGCGCTCCAAAATATGACAGACCGGCTGAATTGCGTCGATTTGCGGTTCTTTGTCACGGCTGTGTTAACTCAGCGGGAAACCGGCGGCAACTTGGCCGAGATTATTGATTCACTCGCAGGCTTGATCCGCAAGCGTTTCGAATTGCAACTGAAAGTGAAAGCCTTGTCGGCTGAAGGACGAATTTCTGGCGTCGTGCTTTTCGGACTTCCACTGGTGTTGGGAGTCGTTCTCTATAAAATAAGTCCAGAGTACCTGGGGCTGTTGTTCACGGATCCTATGGGACAAAACTTTACAATAATAGGTGCTGTGTTAATGGTAATGGGTGCTGTTGTCATGAAGCGCATGGTGGCGATTAAGGTCTAAGGAGTCGTGTATGAGTGTCCCTCTCATCGTCGCGGTGGTCACATTTCTTGCGGTTTTGCTGGCGGGCTCAGCAGTTTTTCTCTACTTTAACTCCAGGAAAGCTTTGCAGGCTTGGCGGCAACGGGCTGATGGTGCCAGTGTTGCCCTCGGATCTGATGCGCCTCACACCGGAATGGTTGATCGGCTCAAGGCTCAACTGCAAGATCTCCTGGAATGGTTCGGTCGGATAAACCAGTCGTCTAACGTGGAGAAAGTTCGAGCGACTCGGGGCCAATTGATCAGTGCGGGCTATCGATCTGGGAAAGCCCCCATCTTTTTCTTCGGCGCCAAGCTCTTGTTGGCCATTGTCATCGTCTGCCTGTCGGCGATGATTCCGGCGAAAGTCCTGGGATTCCCTAGTGCTACACAATTGACATTTTTCTATGTCCTGGCTGCCGCTTGTGGCTATTATGCTCCAAAGCTCTGGTTATGGAGGGCCATTGCCGTTCGCAAGGACGCACTGCAGCGAGCCATCCCGGACGCATTGGATTTGATGGTGGTCTGCGTGGAAGCAGGGCTGGGATTGGATCAAGCGATTACGCGAGTCGGTGAAGAGGTCAAGCGGGCTCACCCGGAATTGAGTGATGAATTGAGTATTCTGGCCTTGGAATTGAGAACCGGTGTATCTCGCCAGGAGGCGCTGAGAAATCTTGCGAATCGAACGGACTTAGAAGAGGTCAGAAACCTGGTTGCTATTCTCGTGCAGACTGATCGGTTCGGGACCAGTATCGGCCAGGCTCTTCGAGTCCAGGCAGATGCGATGCGGACGACCCGTTGGCTTAAAGCAGAAGAGTTAGCTGCAAAGTTACCGGTGAAGCTCTTGTTCCCCCTCATTTTCTTTATTTTTCCGAACTTGTTGATTGTAACCATAGGACCCGCATGTATTCGAATGATACGAGTACTCTTTCCTGCATTGACCGGCCATTGATTCGAGACGTCCGTGTTGCGTGTGGCTATTAAGCAGGTGGTCCTAGACGTTCTCTCAACACGAGTGCTGCCTGACGGGGGGCTTGCCGATCGACCCGGAGGGCAGTTTCGTGTCGATGCGACAGCCTGGGGAGGGCTCCTCCTCTATGCAGCCGGGGGAGCGCAAGAGACGCTTGATAGGCTTCGCTCTCGGTTAGCTCACGAACAGGGCCAAGACGGTCGCGTGTGGGTGCGGAGAGATCATCCGGATTCCTTCTGGCCAACAGCTCCAGCCATTCTTGTATGGCAGGATTCTCCCGCCAATCAGGCTGCGCAGCAGCGAGCAATCCATTTTCTCCTCGAAACATCCGGTAATCACTATCGTCGAAGACCTGAAGATCCGCCTGCGCATGATACCTTGTTGAAAGGGTGGCCCTGGATTGGCGGCACGCACTCCTGGATCGAACCCACTGCGCTGGCGGTGATCGCGCTTAAGGCGACAGGGCATAGCCAGCATGATCGTGTTCGTGAGGCGATTCGGATGATCCTCGACCGTCAGCTCCCCCACGGTGGATGGAATTATGGAAACACCCTCGTGTTTGGGCAAGAGCTTCACCCAATGCCTGAAAGCACAGGCGCAGCGTTAGCCGGACTCGCCGGTATGGTTGGTCGAGATAAAGTCATTCGGAGTCTCGATTATCTTCAGGATGAGGTTGATCGATTGCGCACGCCGATTTCGCTTGGGTGGAATCTCCTCGGTCTTGCGGCGTGGGATTTATGGCCGTCGAACGGCGCAGTGCTGGTCGAACGGTGTTTGGCGAATCAGTCTCGTTACGGCGACTATGATACGTCGGCGTTATGTCTTCTATTGTTGGGCGCATTGGCAGGAGAGACGGATACAAAGACCAATCTGCTCATTCAAACGAGTCGCACTCAGTCGACCGCTGTCCTCATCCAGTAAGGAGTATGGTGTCAGATCACGTGAATCCCAAATCGGCTGGAGGCATCACGCGCCGCGACGTGCTCCTGGCGGCAGCGGCCGGTCTTGTGATTGGGTCGGGATTGCTCCTGGTCCCGAGGCGTCATTTTCGAATGCCACAACAGGCGCAGACATTTGTGACCAAGGTGGCCCACTATCAGCTGAATATCGCCGATGCCATTTCAAGGGGAATTCGGGAGTTGGGCATCTCTCCCGACGATGTGAAAGGCAAGCGCATACTTTTGAAACCGAATCTGGTCGAAACAGCTTCGGGAGCACCTCACATCAACACGCATCCGCTAGTTCTACGTGGCGCGATAGAGGCGTTTCTTCGTCTGGGGGGCTCTGCCGTGATGGTCGCCGAGGGGCCGGGCCATCGGCGCGATACGCTCGCGGTCTATGAAGAGTCCGGTTTGGCGAACGTGTTGACGGAAGATCGCATCCGGTTTCACGATCTGAACTACATTACGGGCTACCAGGTACCCAATGCCGGTCGCCAGTCCTCTATGCGGACGCTGACGTTTCCTGCACTCTTCCAGGAAGTGGATTGGATCGTATCGGTGGCAAAGATGAAGACGCACCACATAACTGGAGCCACGCTCTCAATGAAGAACCTATTCGGAGTGATGCCTGGTATTTATTACGGCTGGCCGAAGAACGTGCTGCACCATGCCGGGGTCGAGAATTCGATTTTGGATATCAATGCAACGTTGAAACCCCACTTTGCCATTGTCGATGGCATCATCGGGATGCAGGGCGACGGGCCGATTCTGGGTGATCCGAAACAAGTCGGCGTCTTGGTTATGGGCCGGAATCTTGCCGCGGTCGATGCGACCTGCTGTCGGATCATGGGCATCGATCCCTACAAAGTTTCCTATTTGGAGAGGGCCGACAATTGGCTGGGGCCGCTCGCCGAAGGATCGATCGAGCAGCGCGGCGAAACGATCGCCTCCGTGCGAACGAACTTCAACCTCATCGATACAATTCCGGCTCAACGGGGGATACGACTCACATGAAAAAGCACTCGATGATAAAGGTTATCCTGCTTGTGTTCTTACTGTGCCCAGGTGTCGTGTACTCAGCGGAGGCCGAACCGCCGCCGATTCAGACAGAAGAGCCTAAGCTCTACGATCACTATCTCTCTTTGAAACGGATGCAAGAAAGTTTGGCAAGTCGTTCCCTGGAAGAACAGGCTCGGTTACAGCCACAGATTGATCGGGCAGAACGGCAGGCCTGTCAACAGCTCAGGCGTGAACGACAAGAGCGCGTGCCTAAAGAAGAGTATCGCAGACAAGGGGGGGATGAATTTCTCGTCTTTGCCCAGCAGTTCGAGCAATATTGCCAGACGATCCAGTAAGCAATTCGATGCGATTGGCTTCATCAAACTGCTTTGAATAATAAGACACTCTTTGCGTGAGCCGGCTTTTAAAAGTCGTCACTGAGTTCCATTTGCAGTTTAGAACACGGCCTCTCATGTGACCTGCTACACTTGTATGGGTCTTCGGTGGGAGGGGTATGGGAAGGATGCAATGCAGTTTGAGAGTACTGGTCCGGGTCTGCTTGGTACTTTTCACATGGGCCGCTGTAGCAGATGCCTCCGCGGCGGCCCAAAAAGCAAAAGAGCCATCTCCCGTCGTCGCAGCAAAGCCTGCTAAGCACAAGCCGGAACAGGGCCAAAGCCCTGTGATCCTGCGTGCCAAGAAGAGCCTCGTACCCCCTGCCACCGAGCGCCAGCCTGAGGTTATTCAGGAGCTGACCAAGCCGGTACCGCCTGAGGTCAAAGGGAAGAGTCCGAAGAGCCACCGGCGGCTAAAGGTGCATAGAAAACGGGTGCCGAAAGCCATCGTGCAGCCAAGAACCGACATGATGCACCACGGCATGCTGGAAAGCCCCCAGCGCTACGAGCTTCGTTGGAATCATCTTGGTACAGGACTTCAGAGCCCACACGCCCCTGAACTGGCCCACGACCATTTCCAAGAGCTCGATCGCAATCAAGACGGGTTGATCGACCCGATTGAAAGGGCGTTCAGCCGGCTCGATATAGATCGCGATCTCCAAAATCACCGGCTCCGGTAGAGGCCTTCGCAACTGCCACCGCAGTATCCATTCTCCGTTTCATGGAGTAGATCTAGAGAAGGCAGACGTGTCTGTCATGGCGCGAGCATTGTAAGGTCACAGGATTTCAGGAGACTGAGACACAGTGGGCCACATTGACAGCCAGAAAAGGAGTCCCCATGATACGCGAGCAAACCATCATGGCAAACGACATACCACCATCTGAAACAAAGAACGGGTTGAGCGCTGGAAAGATTGCGCTGGCCCTCGCGATTGGAATTGCGGTGGTTGCCTTTTTATATTTTGACTTGGGCCGGTTCCTTTCCTTGCAGTCGCTAAAAGATAATCGCGACTCTCTGTTGTCGTTCACCGAAACACACTCCGCCGCAGCCGCAGGGTTGTTCGTCCTGATTTATGTGACCGTAACAGGCCTCTCGCTCCCAGGTGCAGTGATTCTGACCCTGGCCGGCGGGTTCCTCTTCGGTGCTGTGTTTGGTACGCTCCTTGTCAATCTGGGGGCGACGACGGGCGCGACACTTGCATTTCTCGCCTCCCGCTACCTGTTGCGTGATTGGGTGGAGCGGAGGTTCGGAAAGTGGCTGGGCCCGGTTCAGAAGGGCTTTGAGAAAAACGCATTCAGTTATCTCATGACCCTCCGGTTGATCCCGCTCTTTCCGTTCTTTGTGGTGAACCTGGTATCCGGCCTGACTCGCATGAATGTCGGCGTCTATGTCGCAGCTACGGCACTCGGCATCATTCCGGGTTCATTCGTCTATGCATACGCAGGCCGGCAGCTCGGTACAATTAATTCTTTGCAAGACATTGCTTCTCCAGGAGTGATCGGAGCATTTGTGCTGCTGGGGCTTCTGGCCCTTGTGCCCACCCTCTACAAGAAATGGTCCGAAAAGCCGGCGTGACCGCAAACCGTGTCAACGTGAGGAGTTAGGGTTGAGGGGTAAAACGACAGGAAAGTCTCAGCCTGAGTACTCGTACATCAGAGAGGGCGGCATCGATGCCTCAGCATGAAGAAAACCTTGTGCTGCCGAACGACGAGCATAACCGCACGCTCATAGGCAACGTACATCCCTCGAACTGGGTCAATCCTGAGCCGGCTAGCCGCTACAACATCGTTGTCATTGGGGCCGGGACAGCTGGATTGATGACGGCCGTCATCGCTGCGAATCTAGGGGCCAGAGTGGCCTTGGTCGAAAAACACCTAATGGGGGGCGACTGCTTGAATGTCGGCTGTGTGCCTTCAAAAGGTATCATCCGCGCGGCAAGGGCTTGGGCCGATCTGCGGAATTCTGAGGAGTTCGGCCTGCATATTCCTCCCGGAGTGAAGTACGACTTCGGCGCTGCAATGGCGCGCATGAGAAAACTTCGGGCACGGATCAGCCACACCGATTCGGTTCATCGCTATACGAAGCTGGGTGTGGATGTCTACATTGGCAACGGGCGCTTCACCGGTGCCGATACCATTCAGATTGAGGGGCCATCCGGCAATCGAACCCTTACTTTTGCGAAGGCGGTGGTCTGCAGCGGAGCGAGAGCGTCTGCGCCTCCTACGCCCGGATTGAAAGAGGCGGGATATCTCACCAATGAAACGGTGTTCTCGCTGACAGAATTGCCACAACGTATCGGCGTGATCGGCGCCGGCCCCGTCGGTTGCGAGCTGGCGCAGGCATTTGTCCGCTTCGGGAGCCAGGTCTATCTGATTGAAGTGGAGCACGGCATCCTGCCGAAAGAGGACCGAGATGCAGCTGAGATCGTCGAGCAGTGCATGCTGCACGATGGGGTCAAACTGCTCTGCTGCGTCAAGGGTCTTATGGTCAACAGGACTGGCAGCGGGAAACGGCTCACAGTGGATTCGCACGGTCGGCAGTACGATGTGACGGTCGACGAATTCCTTGTCAGCGTAGGCCGTACTCCGAATGTCGAGGGAATCGGGTTGGAAGCGGTCGGCATCGAGTATGACAAGAACGGGATCAAGGTGAATGCGCGCCTGCAGACGACGAACCCGAGAATCTTTGCCGCCGGAGACGTTTGTTCGCGCTACAAATTTACCCATGCAGCCGATGCCATGGCGCAGATCGTCATTCAGAATGCCCTATTTCCTCACCCCTTCAGTTTGGGCTATGCCAGCGTCGATTCCTTGATCATGCCCTGGTGCACCTTCACGGAGCCTGAAGTTGCGCATGTCGGACTGTATGAGAAGGATGCCAAAGAGAAAGGCATTGAAGTCGAAACCTACACCTACAAGCTTCATGAAGTCGATCGGGCGATTCTCGACGGCGAAGATGAAGGGTTCGCACGAGTGCATATTCAGAAAGGTTCCGACAAAATTCTTGGCGCGACGATCGTGGCGACTCACGCCGGCGATATGATCGGCGAGTTTTCAGTTGCGATGAAAGCCGGCGCCGGAGCGAAGACCATCGCTGGGACGATCCATCCCTATCCAACTCAAGCCGAGGTCAACAAAAAGGTCGTGAATCTTTGGCGCAAAGCCCATTTTACGGAACGGACGATGAATCTATTGATAAAGTTATTCGCATGGATGAGGCGGGGGTGAGAGAGGGTCGATTATCCCAGTGCTCGCGCAACGCGCGGCCTGAGAAGGCCCTCGTTGGACACGCGCACGTACGGATAACCGACCCTTCCTCACTCCAGAGGTGGATGTGGAGAAGAATCTGGCAATTTGTATTCATCGTGATGGGCTTGCTCATTGCACCTGTCCCTGCAAGGGCTGAGTCTCCCTCGATGATCGAAGTGGCGAAGTTTTCGAGCGGGACTGTCGGGCAGACGCTGCCGGAAGGATGGAAGCCGCTTATCTTTAAGAAGATACCGAAACATACCTCTTACGAAGTCGTGAGAGATGAAGGTGTGATGGTCGTAAAGGCGGTGAGCGAGGCTTCGGCTTCCGGTCTGATCAAGCCGGTGACGATCGATCCGAAAGAGTACCCGATCATCCGATGGCGCTGGAAAATCGACAATGTGCTCCAGCATAGTGACGTGGCCCTTAAAGAGGGTGACGACTTTCCGGCCCGGCTTTACATCACCTTCGAATACGATCCGGATAAAGTCGCTTTCGGTAAGAAGCTCAAGTTCAAAGCTGGCCAGGCACTCTTCGGTGATATTCCGATCGCTGCGTTGAACTATATCTGGGAAACGAGGACGCCTGTCGGTACGATCGTCCAGAATGCCTATACCGATTTTGCCAAGATGGTGATCGTCGAGAGCGGGACTCAGAAGGCAGGCATGTGGGTCGACGAAGAGCGGAATATTTACGAGGACTACAAGAAGGCGTTCGGCGAGGAACCGCCGATGATCAACGGGGTCGCGATCATGAGCGATACAGATAACACCAAAGAACGTGCTACAGCCTATTACGGCGATATTGTCTTTCAGAAGTCGATGAAAGCGTCGGCTCGATGACGCTGGCTCAGGGTGGTGGATGACAAACGGGCCGGCTTCTTCATGGCCGGCCCGTTCGCGGAGGCCACCGTGCGTGAGGCGGGTGCGCTATTTCGAAATGGAGGTTACTGAATGGAATTTGCGAAGCCGCCTCGCGTAATCTCGGCGCGGAAGGTATCCCCAACCTGCTTCTTGTTGATTTGCTTCGTGCCTTGTCCGACGCGCAACGTGACTCGATTACCGTCGTAGTCTTCGACCGTGTAGATGTCGCCGTGGACGTTCTTCACGGTTCCACCGATCGTTCTCCAAGCCGGGCCGGGCTGGGAATCAGGCCGAACAGCCTTGGAAGCATCGTTTTGTTCAGGGACAGTGCCGGCTGTTTCAGCCGCCGCCTTGGGAGAGGAATGGCCGGATTTCTTGTGTTTCGAGTCTTTTGCCAGCGCCGGAGTGATCGCTAATGTCACAATGGCTACGATGCTCGCCAGTAGCGGAAGAATTGTCGTTCTTGCCTTCTGCATCTTGAATCTCCTTGCAGGGTGACAAACAATATCAATCTGGAACCCTGCAGCAAGGCGTGTGCCGTGGCGCCGTGCGAGCGGATCAAGAAAGTTCAGCGGGTTAGGGGCTTTGGTTAAGAAAAACCTTTGGCATGCAGAAAAAACAGGGCGAAAACGTGATGAGCCTGTCCAAATATGACCGCCTCCTTCACAGCACCGAGCCAATCCACTCC
>DATIAT010000117.1:0-49991 GCA_035457905.1 Nitrospiraceae bacterium | reverse complement strand
CACGCCAAGGAGTGGAACGGATAATTCCGGCAAATGGAACTCCCGTTGAAGCGCCTTCTTGCACACCGACTTCCCTGAACGGTCAATCACTGAGTAGTTAGCCGGAAGATGCGAATCGGTTTCCGGATTCCATCGATCGATATCGATACCGTTTAGAATTCCAACTATCGGTCCCTGACGATTTCGCAGCACGCCATCGAGCCCAAAACCGAATTCGGGGCTGAGGATTTCTCGCGCATAAGTAGGGCTGACCGTCGTCACGCAATCGGCAAACACAATTCCTCCCTTCAGTACATTCACCATTCCATAAAACTCAAGGCCCGCGGGAGTATACAGTGAAGGAGGCAGGCTCGTTTTTTCGAATTGCTTCCCGGGGAAGAGACCTTGATACCCTACGTTGTGCAATGTCAACACGGTGCGCGTACCCTGTACCTCCGGCCGTTCTCGATCAACGGTGTTCAGATAGACCGCGCACAACGACGCTTGCCAGTCATGCAAATGAAGGATATGGGTATCCCACCTACTCACGGCTTTCAGATAGGCCATCACCTCGATCGCTGCACGGCAGAAGAAGGAAAACCTGTCGAGGTTATCGGGGTAATCGATACCGTGATCCTGATAGAGCCCGGACCGGTTGAAGAACGGCTCGTTGCGAATCGTCCACACCCGCACCGGGCGATCTCTGCCACCGACACGTACAACATCCTCCTCAATTAACGTGTCGATAACTCCCTGAGGTGTCGGCACAGGTAGCCGACAGACAGGACGGAAGGTTCGGCCTGACTCCCTCAAGGAACGATAGTGCGGAATGAGGAGAATGATGTCGTATCCAAGTTTCGCCAACTCAAGAGGCAGGGCGCCGGCAACGTCGGCAAGTCCACCGGTCTTGGCATAGGGGACCGCTTCAGAAGAAACCATGAGAAGATTCAGGGGGTACTGGGTCACGGAAGGCCTACAGGATGGATCACATTATGGAGAGGATGGGCCGGCCGGCACCTCGAACCTTGAGCGGAACTTCTCTTCGTGCTTCCAACTGCGTCCTAACTCATGAAGTTGCGCCGCAGACAGCTCCTCACGATAAACCAGTCGTTCGTCAAGAAATACTACCAGCCATCCGCGATCCGGATAGGCAAGAAACAACGCATCACCGGCCTCAATACGAATCTCCCACCCTCGTGGCGGCTCACCGCTCGCCAATCTCGACCGTGGAATAAGCGAGTCATCTTTCATGCCAAAGAACTGCATGAACTCGGCGTGTTGATACGTCGGCATGCCCCAGGCCCCGACAAATGCGCGGGGAGTCAACTGATGAAGCACTAGTTCGTTGCTCCGAATAAGACGCTCCTGCTCTTCTATTGGAGGCATCCCGCTGCAACTGAGAACCGACCCGATAGCGACCGCAACAACTCCACCGGTCCACCTTGGGTACCTCAGAACATCAAAGTTCCACCATCGTTGCGCTCCCGCCCGGATCATTCTGAACATGCTTGCGGCTTTCCTCACAAGAGGCGCCTGCTCTTTGGTTCAACAGGTTTCACCGGCTGACAGATGTCGCACTGACAGAGCCGCCGAAGGAGGGCATAGGAATAGATGCCGGTGTCGTGACCGTCGCTCCAGGTGAACTGCAGCGCATAACGTCCGACGGGCTGCACATCCTGCAGCATGATTAAGAGCGGCACGTCGTCCGGCTGCAAACGGCGTGCACCAGACCACTCATCCACGCAGGCTGCACAGGGACATTGCTGTCTGAGAAATCTCACGGGATAGACAGCCTTGTGCCCGTCGTTCCATTCGATGCCCAACACGCCCTTCTCAATCCAGGCCATATCTCTTGGTTCACATACGGTCTGTGTCATGTTCACAAGTCCCCTGGTTTCTCTGGATTGTTTGGTTGATTTGGTTGAATCAGACTAATCGGAGAAACCAAACAAACCAGATCAACCCGTCTCGCATGTCATCCGCGAGACGGATGCGACAGAAAATTCACAGGTGGCAGTTGCCTGCCTGCCACAACGGTGACATATCTCTCAATCGCACTTTCTACCTCATACCGAACTTGCCCCGCAGCCTTCAGACGATCGACTATCGCAGGCGAAAGCGTCAACGCCTGCTGAAGAAAGGCCAGGCTCCCTCGCGAGAGCGGCACGCAGCGAAACGCCTGGCGCCCAGCGCAAGCCGCACAGACCAGGCCTCCGGACACAGGTGAGAACTGCGGTTCTCCCGTCAATCGGCCCTTGCCACAGGCGGCACAATGATCGGTTTGCGGGCGAAACCCGATAAGCCCCAGCAGGCGAATCTGAAACAGTAGCGCCGTCAATGTCGGATCCTGGCTCGTGACTAACGCGCGTAAGCCCATCTCGAGAGTCTCGAAGACCTTCGAGTCCGGATCCCCGTCCGGCGTCACCGCGCCAACCAGATTGACCATCCGCGCGGCAGCGGTCATCAACGTCAAGTCCTCGCGAAACTTCATGAACGGCTCCACAAGATCGACTTGAGAGACCCGATACAGCGAATCGCCTGACTTTTCGAACAGGTTTAGGTGACAGATGGAGAGCGGTTCGAGCGATGCGCCGAGGCGGCTCTTCATTCGACGAGCCCCCCGTGCGACACCGCGAATCTTTCCCATCTCCTTCGTATAAAAGGTCACGATACGATCCGCATCGCCCCACTTCCGACTTTTCAGCGTAATGGCCGCAGTCTTAATTAACGGCATGGGAGATATCCCTGTCGAGACAGAAGATAGGCATGGCCATCGGGTTGCGCAGTCTTTCCCATTATCAGTTTCCTGAACAACCCGGTTTTTGTGCAACACACTGCTGTGATAATACGTAAGATGATTGCGCCTGACGGTCAGCAGGATGCTCAAAAAGTTCGTCCAGCAAGGCCGCAGACGAGTCGAAACCGGAGGCGTACCCTCGAGGGTACGTTGAGGATTTCGATGAGCCGAGAACGAAGCTGGCGGACTTTTTCAGCATCCTGCTAGCGGAGGTATTCCATGAACACCGTGGCCAGAGAAAGATAGATGGTAATGCCCGTAATGTCATTGGCCGTTGTCACAAAGGGTCCCGCCGCAACAGCAGGATCGATTTTCATTCGCTTCAGCATAATCGGCATGAACGTCGCCATACTGGTCGAGACCATGAATGCGATAATCAGCGATAGCCCCACGACCATGCCGAGAAATTCTTGATGCCAGATCCAGCCCACGAGTGTGAGAATGACGCCGCAGGCGAGCCCCATCAACAGCCCCACCTTGATTTCGCGGAAAAACACGCTTCGCACATCCGTCAATTCGACCAGCCCTGTCGCCAACCCTCGGATAATGAGCGTCGAGGATTGCAGGCCCACATTTCCACCCATCGCTGCAATGACAGGGATAAAACTGACGATGGCCACCACTTCCTGAATCGTGTACCGGAACTCCCACAAAATCGCGCCCGATAACAGACTGCCGACGAGATTCGTAAAGAGCCACGGGAGCCGGTGTTTCGCCGATGTCACGCTGGAGGATTTCGAGGCTGAGTCTTCTTCAATCGCTCCCGCCATTTTGAGCATGTCTTCAGTCGCTTCTTCACGGATCACGTCCACGACGTCGTCGACCGTGATAATGCCGACTAATTTGTTGCTGTTGTCGACGACCGGGATCGCGAGCAGGTTGTAGCTCGCCACTTGACGGGCGACTTCTTCCTGGTCCATGTCGACCGTCACGCTGATCACGTCACGCGTCGCGATGTTTTTTAACGGCGTCGCGGGGGGAACCGTCAGCAGTTGCCTCAGTGAAAGCACTCCGACTAAACGATCGTCCTTGTCGGTTACATAAATATAAAACACCATTTCCGCATCCGTCGCCAACTGCAGGCGTCGAATAGCGTCTTGCGCCGTCGCATCTTCCTGAAGCGCGAAGAACTCCGTCGTCATGATGCCGCCGGCCGTGTCTTTCGGATATTTCAGCAGGTCGGCGACTTCCGTGGAGTCCTCAGCCCGCATCAGCGAGAGAATTTCTTTGGCCCGTTCTTCCGGTAAAACCCCGAGGACGTAGGCCACGTCATCCGGACCGAGGTCTTTGATCAACCAGGCGATATCCGAGTGCAGCAGGTCTGCCAAGACCTCATTGATACTGTCGCCGTCGAGTTCGCTCAGAACCTGGCCGCGCTTCGACTCGCCTCGCACCAGTTCGAAGACTTCCCGTTTTTCTTTGGGGGACGACAGATGCATAATCACTTGCGCCACATCCGCCTGATGCATCCGGCCCAGCATCTTTGCAAGATTGGTGATCGCGCCCCGGTGCAACAGCCGTTGGACCGACAACAACACAATGTCGAATTTGGTCCGGCTTCGATCGGCCTGGTCACGCAGCGCGTCGCGTAGGATATCCTTATCTCCCTGACGAGGGCGCGGATCCACCGGATTCGAATCTGTTGTACGTTCCGTCGGCTGCATCGTCACACCAAGCCTGAAAGTCTCAACGTCAGAAAGTCCAAAGGTCATCAAGTCGTGGAGTCAGGTGTGATGACTTTATGACATTATGAACTTGATGACTATCTAATACCCTAACTCGGTGAGGGCATGTTCGTCTTCTCGCCACGCCTCACGCACTTTTACCCACAGCTGCAGAAACACTTTCATTCCGAAGATCTGCTCCATGTCACGCCGTGCCTCGGTCCCGACCGCCTTGAGTCTTTCTCCGTGCTTTCCGATCACGATCGCCTTATGAGATTCCCGCTCGACCAGCACCGTCGCGCTGATGCGTGCCAACCGGCCCTCTTCGATAAATTCATCGACCTCCACGGCAACCGAGTAAGGCACCTCCTCATATGTCCGGTGCAACACCTTCTCGCGGATCATCTCGGCTGCCATGTTCCGCATGGACTGATCAGTGACGGTGTCGGCATCGTAGGCCGCATCTCCTTCCGAAAGATGGGCTACGGTCACGGACAGCAAGCGATCGACATTATCGCCGGTTTCAGCCGACACCGGTACCACGTCCGTCCAGGCGAATAACCCGGCATATGTTTCTATAACCGGTAACAACTTGAGCTTATTGACCAGATCCACTTTGTTCAATACGAGAATGACCGGCCGCGGACACTTCCTGATCGTCTCTTTGACATGATCGAGAACCAAGAGATCGCCAGGACCAGGCATACCTGTCGTATCCATCAACACATACAAGATATCCGCCTCCTCCAGTGCGTCGACCGTGGTGCGGACCATCCGACGATTGAGCAGATGTCGCGGCTTGTGCAACCCCGGTGTGTCGAGTAGCGCAATCTGCGCGCCCTGTGCATGTACGACACCCAGAATCCTCGTCCTCGTCGTTTGCGGCTTGTCTGAGACGATCGCAACCTTCTGTTCCAGTAATCGATTGAGTAATGTGGACTTGCCGACGTTCGGTCGTCCAACGATTGCTACTGTGCCGAACTTCATAATTTCACGGACGGGCCTTAGGGTGTGATGGCGATGGAACCAGTTGATAGACGGTTTCCCCTTTGCGAACATAACCGAGTTGCTCTCGCGCCAACCGTTCGATTGTTGCAGGGTCGCGCTCCAAACGATCGATGTCCCCTCGAAGCGTACGGGTCGTCCGGTGCAGTTCCTGAAGATCGAGATCCAGCTGCTGAGCATGGTTGCGCATGGAAAAGTAGCGCGGCAGACCCATATCGCCAAATATCAACGCGACCAGCAAGAACAGGCACACGGCGGCTCCAATATACTGCGCGCCCGTCATCATGCGGCGCTGCCAATGGAGCCACTGCCGTCCCCGATTCTGCTTAATGATCATCGTCGCTCGCTTATCGTCAGCACCGCCCCGGCATCGCTTCACGACCTCGATACACTGCGTTCGAACCGAGTTCTTCTTCGATCCGAAGCAGCTGATTGTACTTGGCTACGCGATCCGTTCTGGACAGCGACCCCGTCTTGATAAGCCCGCTATTCGTCGCAACGGCTATATCCGCAATGGTCGTATCCTCCGTTTCCCCGGATCGATGCGAAATGATAGCCGTGTAGCCGGACCGTTTTGCCAACTCGATTGCCTCCAACGTTTCCGTCAACGTGCCGATCTGGTTGAGCTTGATCAGAATGGAATTCGCGATCCCTTCCTTGATCCCTTTGGCAAAAATCTCCACGTTGGTCACGAAGATATCGTCCCCAACCAATTGGACCCGCTTGCCCAACTGCTCCGTCATGATCTTCCACCCTTTCCAGTCCAATTCGCTCAACCCATCTTCAATGGAGAGAATCGGATAGCGATCTATCAGCCTGCCATAGTACCGAATCAACTCCTCGGAGGAACGCTCAGGATTCTTTTCGGCATCAAGAACGTACCGACCCTTCTCATAAAGTTCACTAGCCGCACAGTCCAATGCGAGGGCGATGTCGCGCCCCGGTTTGTAGCCGGCCTCTTCGATGGCCTGCATAATCAGGCTCAGCGCCTCTTCATTCGATTGGAGGTCAGGCGCAAACCCGCCTTCGTCGCCGACCGCCGTATTCAACCCTTTTTTCTTCAACAACGACTTGAGGGTGTGGAACACTTCCGTCGCCATCCGGAACGCCTCGCTGAAACACGTTGCCCCCACCGGCACGATCATGAACTCCTGCAGGTCCAAACGATTGTCGGCATGGGCGCCGCCGTTGATGATGTTCATGAGCGGCACCGGCAGCACCCGCGCATTAGCCCCGCCGAGGTATCGGTAGAGCGGCTGGCCTGTTTCAGTTGCCGCCGCCTTCGCTACAGCCAACGACACACCGAGAATCGCGTTGGCACCAAGCTTACCCTTCGTTCTTGTTCCGTCCAGATCGATCATCGTCCGGTCGATGCCGACTTGATCGAACGCCTCCTTGCCCAACAACTCCGGCGCAATCAGCTTGCTGATATTCGCCACGGCTTTCGAGACACCCTTCCCCATCCAGCGCTTCTTGTCGCCATCACGCAATTCGATCGCTTCTTTCTCACCGGTCGAAGCCCCGGAAGGCACCGCCGCCCTCCCGTGTGCCCCACTCTCCAGTGTCACTTCCGCTTCGATCGTTGGATTCCCCCGGGAATCCAAAATCTGTCTGCCCTTAATCTCCCTAATTGCGCTCATGCTTCCCTCTCAGGCTGCTGAAAAAGGCCCCCAACTTCGTTCTCGGCTCGACAAAATCCTCAACGGGGACCCGGCCGTCTCACCAACTCGACGGCGCGCACAGACTTGGTGCTCCTTATTCGTCGCACCGTGCGCCCCAGAGGGTACGCCTCCGGTTTTCTCTCCCCTGCGGCCTCGTTGGCTGCCTTTTTGAGCAGCCTGACAGCCTGCGGTCAAATCCTTACCCCGTTACTTTCACGGGATGGGGCTGTGGGTTGCCTTCGACTGCGCGCGTCCAACGAGGGCCTTTTGAGGCCGCGCGTTGCGCGAGCAAAGAAGGCACCCAGCCTCATCCCAGTTTCTTCTTCAGCAATTCATTCACTTTCCCCGGATTCGCCTTTCCTCCACTAGCCTTCATCACCTGCCCGACCAGGAATCCAAGCACTTGCTGCTTGCCCTCTTTGAACTGCGCCACTTGTGACGGATTCTTCGCAAGCACATCTTGGATGATCTTCTCGATCGCATCCGCGTCGGATACTTGAGTAAGCCCTTTCTCTTGAACAATTTGCTCCGGCGTCTTCCCGCTCATGTACATTTCAGGAAAGATCTCGCGCGCGACTTTCAAGCTGATTGTCCCCTGCTCGACCAACTGAAGAAGGCTGACGAGCCGTTCCGGTGAGACCGGAGAAGCGCTCGCGTCAATCCCTGAGTTATTCAGTTCTCTGGTAAGCTCGCCCATAACCCAGTTACTCACCGTCTTGGGCTGATTGAACAGTTTCACACAGGCTTCGAAGTAGTCGGCTATTGCCTTCGATGCCGTCAACGCCTCGGCATCGTATTCAGAGAGAGCGAACTCGCTCACCAATCGTTTCTTTCTAGCCGCCGGCAATTCAATAACGCGTTTACGACACTCCTCGACCCATTCCTTCTCCAGCTTGAGTGGAGCCAGATCCGGGTCGGGGAAGTAGCGATAATCGTGCGCTTCCTCTTTTGACCGCATCACCACCGTCTCGCCTCGATCGAGGTTCCAGAGCCGGGTCTCCTGAGTGATCCTGCCGCCTTCATTCAGCACCTTCGTCTGGCGCTTGATCTCGTATTCGATAGCGTCCTTGACGAACTTGAATGAATTGATGTTCTTGAGTTCCACCTTGGTCCCGAATTCCTTCTGACCTAACGGCCGGAGCGAAAGATTCGGCTCGCAGCGGAAATTCCCCTCCTCCATATTGCCGTCGCATACCTCGAGATACATGAGCACATCGCGGAGAGCCTTCAAATACGCCACGACTTCATCAGCCGACCGCAAATCCGGCTCCGTCACGATTTCCAGCAGCGGAGTTCCGGCCCGATTCAAATCGACACGACTTCCGTTGGTTCCGGCGACGTGAACACTTTTCCCCGCATCCTCTTCCAGATGGGCGCGACGGATGCGGACGCGTCTCTTGTCTTCGCGCGTCGCAATCTCGATCCAGCCGTGCTCGCAGATCGGGGCCTCGTATTGTGAAATCTGATAGCCTTTAGGCAGATCCGGATAGAAGTAGTTCTTGCGCGCAAAGAGATTGTTCGCCGCAATCGTACAATTCAGGGCCAGCCCTGCGCGCACCGCCATTTCCACCGCCATCTGATTGAGTACTGGCAACGTGCCGGGAAGTCCCAAACACACGGGACAGGTCTGGCTATTGGCGGCGAGTCCGAACACCGTCCCGCAACCACAAAACAGCTTGGACTTCGTCCGCAGCTGCGCATGCACTTCCACGCCGATAACGACTTCGTAAATCATCGATCAGCCGTGTTCCTCTTCTCGTAACCGATCACGCTCGCGTCGCATCGCTTCACGACCGGCATCGAACGCCTCTCGCAGGACCGCTTTCTTCGCCTCCACAAATTCCTTCCCCTCCCCTACGACTTCTTCCACTGCTTCACCCGCGCAACTTGCCAGATCACGCAGATTACCTTCTGTCCGGCGAGCATAACCGCGTAACTGCTCGCGCGATTCGCGTCCGGTCTGTGGAGCCAGCAAAAGCGCCGCCACCGCACCTAACGCCGCTCCGCTCAAGAATGCCAGCACGACCCCTGCTGATGAAGAACCTCGATCATCCGCCATTGTGATTCCCTCCTTCCTCTCGAAACCGCTCCTTCACGACGTGAGTCGCCGCTTTCAATCCGGCGACCACGCTCGCCACATTGGTTAACATTGACCCGCTCGATCCCTTCACGACATTGTGCACTTGCTGAACCGATTCGCCCACTTCCCCGACCGCGTGCAAGAGGGTGGCTGCATGTTCGACTCCTCCTCGTGCCTGCTCGGTCAGTTCGTTTATATTATGGCTTACCGCGCGGAGTTCCCCGATCAGCGGCGGCAGATCGTGGTTCATTTTTTCCAGAAGTTGCTCGGACTCCGCGACGGTCTTACGAACCCGAATCAGTACTGGCACGAGAAAACCCACCAGCAGCGCAAACGCGACAGCCACAAGAACCGCAGCCATTTCAACGAACGTCATAACGCCTCCAACTTCTCTAACCTCTTGCCCCTCACCCTTTACCCCTTACCCCTCACCGAATCATTGGTTTCTTCGTACGCCATTGCGTACTCTGTTCGTACGCATAGGCCGCTCGCAAAAGCGTCTCCTCTTCGAAGGGACGGCCGATCAGCTGCAGCCCGATAGGAAGTCCGTCCCGACTGAGTCCGCAGGGCACCGAAATCGCCGGCACACCGGCGAGATTCGCTGAAATGGTAAAAATGTCCGACAGATACATCTGCAGCGGGTCATCGCTCTTCGCCCCAAATTTGAATGCCGGCGTGGGTGTTACGGGCGTCACGATGAGATCGACTTCCCGAAACGCCGCATCGAAATCCTGACGAACCAGGGTTCGTACGGCCTGCGCTTTTCCATAATAAGCGTCGTAATATCCCGCGCTGAGGGCATAGGTCCCCAGCATGATCCGTCGCTTCACTTCCGGCCCGAATCCTTCCTGCCGCGTCTTCATATATAACTCGAGCAGGTCTTTGGTTTCTTTGGCACGAAGTCCGAACTTCACCCCGTCATATCGAGCCAGGTTCGAGCTGGCTTCGGCCGTGGCGATCACATAGTAGATGGCTACCGCCGCATCGGTCCTCGGCAACTGAATCTCCTTAAGCTCTCCACCCAGGACCTTCAACTCGTGAATCGCAGCCCTCACGGCCTGCTCCACTTCGGGGTCCAACCCCTCAGTAAAAAATTCGACCGGTACGCCGACCTTCAGTTTCTTCAGGTCTTGTTTCTTGAGCGCCTTCAGATAGTCCGGCACCGGAACATCGGCCGATGTTGAATCCAACGGATCGTGTCCGGCGATGGCCCCTAGGAGGAACGCCGCATCTTTCACATCCTTTGTAATCGGCCCGATTTGATCGAGTGAAGAGGCAAAGGCGATCAAGCCGTACCGTGATACCCGCCCATAGGTCGGCTTGAGACCCACCACCCCGCAGAACGCCGCAGGCTGACGGATCGACCCGCCGGTATCAGACCCTAACGCCGCGACGCATTCGTCGGCTGCGACGGCCGCTGCGGAACCCCCGCTGGATCCGCCAGGTACACACTGCAGATTCCATGGATTGCGGCTGGGCCCGACGGCCGAATGCTCGGTCGATGAGCCCATCGCAAACTCATCCAGATTTGTCTTTCCTAGCAGCAAATACCCCTGCGCACGCAGCTTGGCGATCACGGTAGCATCGTACGGCGGGACGAAGTTCCCAAGCATACGGGACGCGCAGGTGGTGAGCACTCCTTCGGTACAGATATTGTCCTTGATCGCCAACGGCATACCCATCATCGGCAATGTCTTGCGCCATCCCTTCAACGAGGCATCGAGGGCGCCGGCTTGTGCGACCACCGTTTCTTTGGTCTGCGTGATGTAGGCCTTCACCTTGGGCTCCACCTGGCCGATCCGCAGTCCATAGGCGCGCACGATCTCCGCAGCCGTGACTTCACCGGCGGTGAACTTTTCATGGAGCTCGTAGAGTGAGAGTTTATGTATCGACATCACCGCTTTGACTTCCTTGCAACAATCCGGTTCTTCTCGTCGACTTGGATGATTTTTGGAACATGCCGCTTAATTTCCTCATCTGAATAATACTCGTAACAGAAGATGATAATCTGATCGCCGACCGCGCCCTTCCGCGCTGTCGGCCCATTGAGAATGATCTCACCCGCACCGCGTTTGCCTGCCATCGCATAGGTCATGAATCGCTCGCCGTTATTCAGATTGGAACAGACGATCGCTTCAAAGGGCAAGATTCCCGCTGCCTCCATCAAGTCTTCGTCGATCGTCAAACTGCCTTCGTAATCGAGACAGGACTCCGTCACCGTAGCCCGATGGATTTTCGACCGCAACATTTGCCTGAACATGGTTTACCCCTTACTTCTCACGCTTCATCCTTACTCACTGATGATTTTCGGTACGACAAAAAACCCATCGGCCGACTCCGGTGCATTAGTCACCGCACGATCGACGGGCAGAGACGGCCGCACGTCGTCGAGACGAAACACATTGACTTGCCCCAGCACCGTTGCCGTCAGTTCGACGCCGGTGGTGTCGTACTGCTTCAACGTCTCCACATGCGTGAGGATCTGGCTCAACTGTTTTGCAAACGCCGCCTGCTCACTCTCCGTCAACTCCAGGCGGGCCAGCTTCGCAACCTTCTCAACTTCTTGTTTCGTTATTTCCACTTTTTTCTTTCTTCCCTTCTCTTCAAGGATGTTCAAAATGGTCTCCCGGCAAGGCCGCAGGGAGTCCGGCGACTGAGGCGTACCCTCTGGGGTACGTCGCAGGGAGACGGGCGACTGAGAACGCTGCCGGAAGCCATTTTCAACATCCTATTATTCTACTGTCACACTCTTGGCCAAGTTCCGTGGCTGATCCACATCCGCGCCTCGCAGCACTGCGATATGATACGCCAAAAATTGCAGTGGAATCGTAAACAAAATCGGCGAGAGCAGCGGATGTGTGTCAGGAATCGTGAAGACTGCATCGGCGATCTTCCCCAACTCTCGCTCACCTTCCGCCACCAATGCGATGACCGGTGCGTGTCGGGCTTTGACTTCCATCAGATTGCTCACAGTCTTTTCATACAATCGGTCCTTGGGAGCCAACACGACTACCGGCATGTTCTTATTGATAAGCGCGATCGGGCCATGTTTCATTTCTCCTGCGGCGTATCCTTCCGCATGGATATAGGACACCTCTTTCAGCTTCAAAGATCCTTCAAGTGCAATCGGATAGTTGATGCCACGACCAAAGAACAGGAAGTTGCGTTTCTTATAATACCGTTTGGCTATCGCGACAATCTCCGCTTCACGCCCGAGCACCCGTTCGACCAATGCCGGAAGCCGGACGAGACGATCGAGCCAGGCCTTGCCATCCGCGACAGACAGGGTTCCGCGTACGCGACCCAGATGCAGCGCCAGCATGTAAAGCGCCGTGAGCTGCGCGGTGAAGGCTTTGGTCGAGGCGACGCTGATCTCAGGCCCGCAATGCGTGTAGAACACGCCGTCTGATTCACGGGCCAGCGTACTGCCCACCACGTTCACGATCGAGACGACACGCGCCCCTTTTCCCTTCGCTTCACGCGCAGCGGCCAGTGTGTCCGCCGTCTCGCCTGACTGCGAAATCGTGATAAAGAGATCGTCTTTGCCGACCAGCGGATCGCGGTAGCGGAATTCGCTGGCTATGTCGACCTGCACCGGCGTACGGACCATCTCCTCCAGCAGATACTTTCCCACCAGCCCCGCATGCCACGAAGTGCCACAGGCCACAATCCAGATCCGTCCGACGGCGGCAAACTGTTTCGGTGTCAACCCGATATCCGGCAAATCCGCCTCACCCGTCTCGTAAGAGTAGCGCCCGCGCATCGTGTCGAGAATCGTCTGCGGCTGTTCGTGAATCTCCTTCAGCATGAAGTGCGGATATCCGCTCTTCTCCGCCGCAGAGGCATCCCAGGTGATCGTCGTTAATTTCCGTTCGACGGGCTGACCCTCGATATCGGTAATCTGGATGTCGGTCGCTGTCACGACCGCCACATCACCTTCTTCGAGATAGGTCACGTCACGGGTATGGGCAAGCATGGCCATGACGTCAGACGCGACAAAGGATGCTTTGGCGGTTGTGCCTACGACCAACGGACATCCGGAGCGCGCCGCGATCATCGTTCCCGGCTCTCGCTCCGAGATGACGGCAAGCGCATAACTCCCTCGCACATTCTTCGTGGCGGCTCGCACCGCTTCGGCCAATTTCATACCCTGTCCGAGATATTTGTCGATCAAGTGCGCCACGACTTCCGTGTCTGTTTCCGACTGAAACCTGTACCCCTCCTTCTCCAATTGCTGTTTCAGCGGCTGATAGTTTTCGATGATGCCGTTGTGCACGAGCACGCAGCCTCTGGAGCGGTGCGGATGAGCATTTTGCTCCGAAGGCTTCCCGTGCGTCGCCCATCGCGTATGGCCGATTCCCACGGTGCCCTTGAGCTCGTTCTCTTTGAGCGACTTCTGAAGATTGGCAAGTTTACCGACACTGCGTCGTACTTCGATCTTTCCCCCATTCAACACCGCCACGCCGGCTGAGTCATAGCCTCGGTATTCCAGCTTGGCAAGACCACCGATCAGAATCGGCACTGTTTCTTGATCGCCCACGTAACCAACAATTCCACACATAGCTTTAGCTCCAGGCTGACACGCTGACATGCTGAAACAAAGAGCATCTCATCACGGTCGACCCTTAGTCGGCTTGGCATTTTTCTGACTCGATTTACTCGAAACCTTGTCAGCCTTGAGGCTTGCCAGCTTGCCACCGGGCGGCAAGGCGCCGCCTGCAAGCAGTGCGCGCCGTCGCGCCGCCCATCCTGCCCGATTCACTTGAGGCACTCGCCCAATTACCAAGGCGTCCGCCGGCACATCCTCCGTGACCGTAGTATTGGCTGCGATGACGGCCCCTGCCCCCACCGTAACCGGTGCAATCAATTGCGTGTCGCTGCCGAGAAATACCCCGTCCTCGATCACCGTTTGAAACTTCCTTACACCATCATAGTTACAGGTGATGGTGCCGGCGCCGATGTTGACCCCTTTTCCTATCTTTGTGTCTCCCAGATAACTCAGATGGTTCGCCTTCGATCCTTCGCCAAGATCGGTTTTCTTCATCTCGACAAAGTTCCCGACTTTGGCTTTTTTCCGCACCACCACGCCAGGACGCAGATGGACGAACGGGCCCAGCCGTGCATCGTCTTCAATGAGAGAATCAGAAAATAAACAGCAATCGAGAATTTCAACGCCATTGCCGACCGTGCAATTCCTCAGTCGTGTGTGGGAATGCAACACACAATCCTCCCCGATCACCGTGGTGCCTTCGAGCGTCACGTTCGGATGCAATGTCGTATCTTTCCCTATCGTCACTGCGGCGTCAATCCAGACTGAAGACGGATCGATCATCGTCACTCCTGCGTCGAGCCACCGGTCCCGAATCTGTTGCCGCACCACCTGCTCAGCCTCGGCGAGTTGGCGACACGTATTCACGCCAAGTCCTTCGTCGGGATTGTCGAGCACGACGGCTGCCACACGGCGCCCTTGCTCCACCGCGAGCCGGATGATGTCCGTCAAGTAATACTCCCCTTGAGCGTTACTGGGATCGAGCTTTTCCAGCGCGCTGAAAAGAAACTCGCCCTCGACCACGTAGGTGCCTACGTTGACTTCGCGGATAGCCTGTTCTTCTGCATGGGCGTCACGATCCTCGACGATGCGAGAAACACTTCGCTCGGCTGAATGCGCACGTACGATCCGCCCGTATCCACTTGCGTCCGCGAGCACCGCGGTAAGAACGGTTACGCTCGCACGTTCCATCTCATGCACACGAAGAAGTTCGCGTACGGTCGCTTCCCGAAGTAACGGCGTATCGCCGTTCAGGATGAGATATCTGGATGGGGCGTCCCGCTTGCCCACTGCAAACACCGGCCGACTCTGCAAAACCGCGTGGCCTGTACCCAATTGCTCCCGCTGTTCGACAATTGCTATTGAAGAGGCGCCGCTTTTGCCTGACATCGAACGATCGATCACTTGACGAACGAGATCGGCCTGATGTCCCACTACGACCGCCACACGATCCCCGGCAACGCGCAAACCAAGCCCTACCGAATAGAGGACCATCTCTTGGCCGGCCACCTGATGCAGCACCTTCGCCCGCTTTGAACGCATGCGCTTTCCAAGCCCGGCAGCCATGATAACCACGGCAAGGCCGGCGATCTTCCCCTGCGGGTCGTGGCTGACCGGCTGCTTCTTCGCCGAAACTTCAGTGGCTCGCGAACGACTCATCCGATCGGTACTCCCGATTCCGGCTGCTTGACCGCACCCCACTTCGTTGCGGCGGTAGCGGTCGCTGCCAAGGACGTAGACGGTGAGCAGAGCCCGCCTGAAACGATGAGCTTCATCGCCTCTTCTACGCTGATATCGACGGACGTAATTTCATGCTCCGGCACCAACAGGAAATAACCGGACGTCGGATTCGGTGACGTCGGTACATACACATGGACCAGTGGCCCCGGTGTAAGATCTTGCATTTCCCCTTTAGTCACACCCGTCACGAATGCGAGACAATAGTGGCCATTCTTGGGAAACTGAATTAGCACGACGCGGTTGTACGATGCCTGTTTGGAGAATGACAGAATGTCTGTCATCGATTTCAACGTCGAATAGATCCCTCGGACAAGCGGCACGCGATTCAACAATGCTTCCCACCATTTTACGATTTGCCGGCCCATAAAATTGGTGGCAAACAGCCCCGCCGCAAAGACCAGGGCGATCAACGCCAGAATCCCCAGCCCTGGCACGTAATGACTCGGCACCAACTGAACCAGAAGATTCCCGAGAATCCCATCGACGGCCACGAACAGGGCCTTCAAAATGAGGATCGTTCCCCAGATGGGGATAATCACGAGCAGACCAGTCAGAAAGTAGCGTTTTAGCGAGGTTTTCAGCATCGACATGCACCGACGAAAGTAGATGGACATCATACCGAGAGTTGTAAGGGCCTCGCAAGCCTTTTATTGCTATTTTCAACAACTTGGAATACCATCCCGCCCGTTTTCTTTATCGACCAGGGACGGCAAACGATGGGAACAAAGAAACACCAGAGTCGTGGCCGGCTCATTACTCTGGAAGGGATCGAAGGAAGTGGAAAGAGCACTCAGATTCGCCATCTGGCTGAGGTGCTGACTCGAGCAGGACACATCGTACTCCAAACCAGAGAACCCGGTGGCACTCCTACAGCCGAAGCTATCCGGCACATCCTCCTCACTGTGTCGTCCCGAGAGCCGATCACACCCCAGGTCGAAGCCTTACTGATTCTCGCTGCGAGATGCCAGCACGTCACGCACCTGATCAGGCCTGCTCTTCGACGCGGCGCCGTGGTGTTATGTGACCGGTTTTCCGATTCTACCTTTGCCTATCAAGGCTTTGGACGCGGCCTCGATCTTCAGTGGCTCCATGCAGCCAACGAGGTCGCAACCGGCGGACTGACGCCGGATCTTACCCTTGTACTCGATCTTCCGGTCTCAGTAGGTTTGGCCAGACGGCGGGCAGATCGTGGGCGACAGAATAGGCTGGATCATGAAACAGAACGATTTCATCGAAAGGTGCGGCGGGGGTTTCTGGCGCTCGCAGGCAAAGAGCCTGGCCGCATGGTGATCGTGAACGCGAATCGACCCGCACAAAAAGTCCGGGACCAACTCTCTGAAATCGTGCTAGGCTGGATGACTCGATCACGTCGCTCACCAGGCCGCAGAGGATAGCATGCCATTCCGCGACTGTATCGGCCATCAACAGTCCATTTCTCTCCTCCAGGCCGCCGCCAGCCACGGCCGTTTGGCTCACGCCTATCTCTTCCACGGCGAGGACGCGATCGGTAAGCGCTTGACGGCTGTTCGTCTCGCACAGGCGCTCAATTGCGAAAGACCTCCCGAGATGCAGGATCTCGACAGTTGCGGCACCTGTCGATCATGCCGGCAGATCGAATCCCGCACACATCCTGACTTTTTCGTCGTCGAGCCGGACCGGGGACAGGCTGCCCGACAAATCAAGATCGAGCAAATCCGTGAAATCGAGCACCAGATTATGTACAGGCCACTCATCGGCGAGCGGAAAATCTGCCTGATCGACGACGCCGACCGTATGACGATCGGCGCGGCCAACGCATTGTTAAAGACATTGGAAGAACCGCCTGCTCATAGTCTTTTTCTCGTAATCTCAAGTCGTCCCGCTGCCCTTCCTCCGACCATCCGGTCACGCTGTCAGGCGCTTCGTTTCACGACACCGGCTCGAACACAGGTGGAAGCCACGCTCATCCTGAAGCGAGAAATCCCTCCCGGAGACGCGCGGTTCCTTGCCATTATCAGCGAAGGTCATATCGGTGAAGCTCTCGCCGCCGATGTGACAGACACGCTCGCGCGCCAACAGGAGCTTAGGCATTTGGTTCAGCCTCGATCTTTGCAATCGATTGGGGCCATCCTGTCTTCGGCCGAAGCGATCGCGAAGGCCGACCGTGCACAGGACATGCTCGCCTGGCTGGCTCGCTGGATCCGCGACATCGTCCTGATTCAGGTCGGAGGAGATCGCGACCAGTTGCTCTACGTCGATGATCTCGCGACGTTGGAAGCCTATGCGCAACAGGCCGACACTCATACGTTGTTGGACCTGCTCCGCGAGATTGAGCTGACCGAACAGCGTGCCACGCGAAATCTCAATCTCCACATGGCACTGGAAACAATCCTACTGCGCCTGCGCGAAGGGCTCGGAATTTCTCACGCCGGAGTCCCCGCCCAGGAGCCTGTCCGACATTGACCATTCTACTGCGGCGAATGATCCGCAACCATTCGCATCGTTCTCATCCCGAAAAAATCCTCAACGTATTCCAGCGAATACGCCTCCGGTTTTTCTGGGCTTGCGGCCTTGCATCTGGCCGCATCTCCATCGCCTCGTGACGAAGGCAATGTCGGACGGGCTCCTAGCATCCTCTTCATCAACCTGGTATGTTTCCGTTCAGCCATGAGCCCCCCGAAGACGTTCTACATCACCACGCCTATTTACTATGTCAACGACGTGCCGCACATCGGTCACGCCTATACCACCATCGCCGCAGACGCCCTGGCACGTTACTGGCGCCTGCGGGGGCGCGATGTTTTTTTCCTCACAGGGCTCGATGAACATGGACAAAAAGTTCAACAAGCCGCCGCCAGGGCCGGCATCGACCCCCAGACCCACTGCGATACGCTTGCGCCGCAATTCCAACAGCTCTGGGAACGGTTGAACATTTCGAACGATGCCTTTATCCGAACGACGGATCCCCCCCACAAATTCGTGGTTCAGAGATACCTCCAGCAGTTGTATGACAACAAGTTGATTTACAAGGCGGATTATACAGGGTGGTATTGCACATTCGATGAGCGGTTCTGGACAGAGAAAGATGTGACGGACGGACTCTGTCCTGACTGCAAACGGCCGGTCGAACAACTCAGCGAGCACAACTACTTCTTTACGATGGGGCAGTATCAGGATCGCTTGATCGAACACATCGAACAACATCCGAACTTCATCCGCCCCGAGTCGCGGCGGAATGAAGTCTTGGGATTTTTGACCACGCAGAAGCTCGGCGACCTGTCGATCTCCCGGCCTAAATCGCGTCTCTCATGGGGGATCGAGCTCCCGTTTGATAAGGATTACGTCACCTACGTCTGGTTCGACGCACTGGTGAATTACATTTCAGCACTCGAGTACCTGCCGAATAAACCGGCGGTCGATCAATACTGGCCGGCCAACGTCCATCTTGTCGGCAAGGATATTCTGACGACCCACGCCGTCTATTGGTCCACAATGCTGATGGCTCTGAATCTCTCGTTGCCGGAAACGATCTTCGCTCACGGCTGGTGGACGGTCGATGGAGAGAAGATGTCGAAAAGCCGCGGCAACGTCATAGATCCCCATAAAATGGTCGGAGAATTCGGCGCCGACGCGTTTCGCTACTTTCTGTTGCGGGAGGTTCCTTTTGGACAGGATGGAGACTTCTCGATACAGGCGCTGTCAAGAAGAACAAACAGTGACCTCGCAAACGGCATCGGTAACCTCCTTAGTCGTACTTTGACCATGATTGAGCGCTATTGCGATAGCACAATCCCTCCCACACCTCCTGGCTATCTTGATGAAGAAAACGAGCATAACCGTCTTCTGGTTCATGCGAAGAACCAACTCCTTATCTTGGGACGGGACCTGGATGAGTTCATCAAGAGTTTTAAATTCAACGATCTGCTTCTTCACATCACGAGTCGGGCAACAGACGTTGACATATTTATCGACGAGCACGAACCTTGGAACCTGGCGAAAGATCCAGGCAAGCGAATAGAACTCAATGCCGTCTTATACACCGCAGCAGAATGCCTGCGAATCTTATGCTTGTACATCTACCCCTTCATGCCCAATACCGCAAAGGACATCGCTGAGCAGCTAGGAATCACTACCGCTTTTGGCTCGCCACTCTTGAGCCGAGAGATTAATTGGGGTGGACTGGAAAGCGGAACAAAGATCCGAAAGGGCAGTGTCCTTTTCCCCCGCGTCGAATCAATCAACCCACAAGGAGCCAAGACCGTGAGTGAATCACCGACACCCTCTGAGCAAATTCCAGCCACAGCTGCACCTACCGCTTCAGCGGCGCCAGCTCAGATCACTATCGACGAATTTCAGAAGGTTCAGCTCAAGACTGCGAAGGTGCTTGCTGCCGAACGTGTTCCGAAGTCGGAGAAGTTGCTGAAGCTGCAAGTCTCATTGGGGGCCGAGCAACGCCAGATCGTGGCCGGCATCGGCAAGAAGTACGAGCCGGAAGCGTTGATTGGGAAAACTGTCGTCATCGTCGCCAATTTGAAGCCGGCGAAACTGATGGGGGTCGAATCGCAAGGCATGGTCCTGGCCGCAGGGGACGGCGACGTTCGAGGCCTTGTCACCATCCTTGAAGTAGTCGATCCCGGCACCAAAGTGAAATGAACCGGGCGGTTACCACAGCCCGTCTATTGCTTCTCTCTTGCACTGTGCTGACACTTCTCCCCTACCCCGCAGTCACGGCTGAAGAAGGGTTTCTACTCCAAGACCAGCGCCTGAATAAGCCGAAACCCACGACGATTTTGGTGCGCGCGGTGGCGCATGGCTCCATGGTGCTTGGCAAAGAAGTCGGCGGAGCGAGAATCACCATTACCGACGTAGCCAGCGGTCAAATTCTCGCCTCCGGCCTGCAACAGGGAGAAACGGGCGACCAGAATCAGATCATGCGCACGCCGCATCTGATGGATGAGCCGCTCTACAGCTCACGCGCATCCGCATCGTTCACGACCACCCTGGAATTGACCCATCCGATTCTGGTAGACATCGTCGCTGAAGGTCCGTTGGCCTATCCTGCGTCAAGTCAACGTGCCAGTAAACGGATCTGGCTCATTCCTGGCCATGACCTGACCAACGACGGAATCGTACTGGCGCTGAACGGATACATCGTGCAGATCGAGCATCCTCAACCGAACGAACCGCTCATCGCCAAAAACGACGTCATGCTGCGCGCGTCGATTCGGACCCTGTCCGGTGCACTAGTGAGGCCCCATGGCGACTGGGATTCACGAAAGATACACATCTATGGAGAACTGCTGATCGGAGAGCATGTTCTCGAACGCCTGCAGATGTTCTATACCGGAGAAAATGCAGGTTTCGAAGCGCCTTTTTTCGTGCCGCAACCCAAAGATGCTCCGGATGGAATCACGCTGCGCGTAGTGGCGACCGATCCCGCAAGCGGGAACTCCGGCGTCGGCCAAGCAAAGTATCCTGTCCTCAGCGAACGTCTGCCCTCGAAGAGGCCCTAATCGTGAGTACTCCCCTGCTCCTTGTGACAGCCTTCTACGCATTCATCGCCGCGCCTGCATTCGCTCAGGATCAGCATCAGCATCGCCGGCCGGATGACATCAAGCAATACCTTGAACATCTCGACAGCACAGAGCGGGATCGCCACCAGAAACCGCGTGAAGTCATTGAGGCGCTCAAATTGAAGCCCGGCATGGCAGTCGCTGATCTCGGCTCAGGGTCCGGCTATTTCACTCGTCGATTTATCGAGGCGGTGACAGAGACGGGCAAAGTCTATGCCGTCGATGTGGAGCCGGAGATGTTGAAGTACGCTGAAGAGAGCGTCGTCCACATGCATCGATCCTATACGGCCGAATTCATATTAGCACGGCCTGACAACCCGAAACTTCCTTATGAATCGATCGACCTCCTCTTCGTTTGCAACACCTACCACCACTTGGAAGATCGAACGAAATACTTCTTCAACGCCAAATCGTCACTGAAAGCCGGTGGCCGCATCGCCATCATCGACTTTTACCCAGACGAACGGTCCGGAGATCTTGGTTTCCCGAAACGCCATCTCGTCTCCCAGGACACCGTCATTAAAGAACTGACCGACGCCGGGTACACGCTTGACCGAGAGCATCACTTCCTGCCCAAACAATACTTTCTCGAATTTATTCTTTCCCGATAAGATCGACCCAAGTGCCGTTGCGCCGACTTGTTCGGACTCTTGCCGTGAGTCGAGGTCCATGCGACACTATATATGATGACTACCTTTGCTTCCTACGAACATCTCCGCTCCCGGCTTTCCCTCGCCCTTGTACTGAATGCGGTAATCATCGCAGCGGAGTTCATCGGCGGGTGGATTCTCGATAGCATCGGTCTCATGAGCGATGCAGGCCATAATCTAGTCGATCAAGGCGCCCTCTTTCTTGCCCTCTATGCTCACCTCATCACGGCAAGACCTGCCACAGAAGCCAGGACATTCGGGTATCATCGGGCCGGCATCATTGCGGCCTTCTTGAATTCGTTCATCCTCCTGCTCACGTCCCTCGGCATCGCATTCGTCGCACTCAAACGGCTGCTACAACCTGTACCTGTAGACGGCGGCTGGGTCATGGCGATCGCCGCCCTGACCTTCGCGGCAAATCTGAGTATCGCGCTTCTCTTGCAGCACGGAGCCAAGGATGATCTCAATATCCGTAGCGCCTTCTGGCACATGCTGGGCGATGCCTGGGTGTCCCTGGGTGTCGTGATCAGCGGCGGGGCCATCTTGCTCACCGGATGGACAATTCTCGATCCGTTGATCAGCCTGCTGGTTGTGGCAGCCATTGTAAAAGGGGCCTGGCCGCTGTTTAAAGAGTCGCTGGACGTCTTGTTGGAATCGACTCCGCCGAAGATCAGTGCCTCACATGTCGCTGCGACCATCGAGTCAATTGCCGGCGTGAAAAATGTCCACGACCTCCATATCTGGGCAGTCGAACCTCGATTGATTATGATGACTTGCCATATACTCGTCGACGGGGATGATTCGGCATTGACCAATGATCTGCTTCACACAATCCGCACCAAAGTCAGCGTAGACTTTGGGATCAAACACATGACGGTCCAGATGGGAACCGCGTGTTGCCACCCAGACGAGATCCACTGCGATCTCACCGTGCTGACGAAGCAGCAGGATGAGGACTTCTTGCATGTGCACCATTGAGAGCGCGAGACGGGGGGAGGTTGATCTGGTTTGTTTTGTTCATTTGGTTGGTCTAGTTCAACGAAACAAACCAAACAGACCAAATGAACAAGAGAAACCATCCGGGTGGCACCCCTCTCGCTTGAGTTAGAATCGACGATTCGGGTTAAGACAATGACCGCGACTCCGGTACCGTTCTATATCCTCTGCGGCTCTCTCGGTGCGGGCAAAACCACCCTCCTCATGCGGCTACTTGAACATTGGAAGAACCAGGGCAAACGGGTCGGAGTGCTGATGAACGAAGCGGGAGAGGTGAGCATCGACGGCCCACGCGCAGGAACCATCGCCGAACAAGTGATGAACCTGGCCGGCGGCTGCGTCTGTTGTGACACGAAGGAAGACTTGTCCTGGGGAATCGCACAACTGGTGCGGGACTATGAATCGGACGTGATCGTTTTAGAATGTTCGGGTATGGCCGATCCGGCCGAAGTCATCGACGGCGTCACCGATCTTTACACCGCGCGGCTCACACACTTAGAAAAAACTATCGCCTTACTGCACCCGATCTCCACGGACAGAGAGAGCGTGAGCGGCTTCGTCACGAGACAGGCTATTCGCTGCGCCGACGAGTTGATCCTCAATAAGAAAGATCTCTACGTTGCCGGGCATTGGGAACAATTTAGCTCGGCGATTGTCGAACAGAACCCCTACGCACGGGTCTGGGAAACCAGTCATGCCCGCGTCGATCCCTCTGCGTTGCTCGAACCAATCATCCGTATCGCGCCAACCGCGCCGGTCAATGTGGAGTTTGGGAAGCAGCGTCCGTCTGCTACGGGAAAGCGTGCAGCGTATCATCCCATCGCGACGACAGTCCGACTGCCAGGCCCGGTGAGCCTCGAAAAATTCTTGCGTTGGATGAAGACTCTGCCCCCTGAACTCGAACGGGCAAAAGGGTTCTTTCGTTTTGCGAACGAGCCGGAATTACAAGAATTCCAATATGCACCGCCAGGACAAGCGACCATTACGCCGATCACGTTGCTGGACGAGCCGGAACCGGCGATCGTGCTGATCGGGCGGGGGTTCGACATGGATCAGTGTAAACACAGGCTCTTGACCTGCTGTTACACCGGTTAACAACGGGCATAGCTCAGCCATGAGCCTCTACAATCTCATCAACACGTTTTGATCAGAGGGTATGGACTCGAAGGCTCGAGCAGTCAGGAGAAGACCAAGTCCGAAGAGGGCGGCAAACGCATGCACCTTATAGGACAAGAGAAGGATACCCAGTGATTTTCCGAGAATCATTTGGTGCAAGAACAATGTAATGAAGGCGGTCACTGCGAACGTCGCCCAACGCCAGTGTCCTGTCCTTTCATCGAGCATCAATGAGCTTGTGACAATGAGCATCATAGGAAACATGAGAACAAGATGCTGCAACCAACACACGGGAGAGAGGAGTGCGATCAACAGCATCACGCCGGCCCATTCCACAGCATACCGGTCCATCCCGCCCTTCTCTGACCACGGCCGCCGCCAACGCCACGCCAGCCAGAAGCCACCCATCGCGAGTACAATCTTGGATACGATAGCGGCCTGGCTCGATGGCAGGTCGCCGAACTGCTTGAACAACGGGTGATCGATGTATGAAGGGTGATCAGAAGGAACCGTTTCAAGGTAGCGGCTCAGAACAGAACTGAGGGATTGATTCTGAGGCTTTTCAGCGTCTTCCACTACCACGACCGCAGTCGAAGGAGATGCCACTCTTGTCGCAAGTGCGAGAACGCGAGCATTTGCGTCGACCGCGGCCACCCACCCAATAAACAAAGCGGGCAGGCACAGATTGAGCACAAGCAAGCAGCAGGCGGCCCACGCAACTGTTTTCCATTCTCGTTTCCAGATAAGGAAACACAAGCAGATGATGGGCGCAGTCTTATAGCTGGCTGCAATTCCAAACCACATCCCTGAAGCAAAATAGTCGGAAGATCTCAACAACCAGATAGCTTTCGTCAGGAAGAATAATAAGAGAATCTGCAGTCCACAGTCGTCCAAATCCCTCAAAATATACGGTCCGAGCATGACCACGGAAATCGTGGCGAACAGGCTTACTGCCGAGGCGGGGATCGACCAGGCCTCTGACGCGAGCGTCTTCCACATGACAACGGAGCGCCACAACGCCGCCACAGCCGCAAAAAACACGACTGCGCGTGCAACGTAATAATTCATCAGTCCCAAGAGTCCATCAAACAGCAATCGACCGAGGAGGTAACGATCAGCGCCTATGGCACGGGCCCCCTCAGTCCAAAACCGTTGCCCCCAATCGAAATGCACTGAGAAATCATTACGCCTAAAAAATATTCCGGTAATCGCCGCGTACGCAAAAAAGAGTACGATGAGCACTCCCATGAACCGCTTAAATACAGGATTGTTGTACCAGTGAATGACCGTTTCCAATTGTTGGGTCGTCATGAATGGCTCCCCAGAACACTGGCGGCATCATGATCTTCAGAACCGCGGGCACCGGACGGCGCTGAAGAACCAGCCTGGATGATCCGAGACCGCGCCGGTCTTCACCTGAATCTTCTCGACTCAAGATCGCCCTTCGAAACAGTATGGTCTTGTAAGCGCCCCCGTCAAGGCGATAGTTTCAAGCTGTCGTCGCGCTTTCCGAGAAGGCATCGGGTTCATCTGGCTTATTGGTTTGTCTGGTGAGTGGTAGGCAAGCCTGTCTGTGCTGTCAGCAGGTGACTGTCAGCTCTCATTTTCAACGCGTGCGGAAATGGATGCGCACGGTGAGTTCGCCGTCGACAGGCTCATCGCCTTTCAATTGCGGGTCGAAGGTCCATTTGCCGAGCGCGGCGATGGCGGCAACGGTCAACTCTCGATGTTTGCATGGCTCAAGAATGACGACTGTTACCTTGGCGTCCTTCGATACCAACATGCGGGCTTTCATCCAGTCATCGAGTTCCTTGCCATCGAGCGCCGGAGGAATCCCGGGCCAAGGAGTTGATTTGGCAACCGGCCCAAGTTGCTGATCCCTGTTGAGGGGTAAACCATGGACATGAACCTCCGGCAACTCCAAGACGTCTTCGTTGTGATCCATCTCATGCGTCGCCTCATCACCGGCCACCGCAAACGCGGCAGCCGGCCAACCCAAAACTACTGCGAGCGATATCGCGAAAAATGATCTCATGCCCTGTGCATCCTACCCTATCGACTACCGGATGCTCAAACATGCCAGTCAACAAGGCCGCAGGCGACGCACGAACCGGAGGCGTACCTTCTGGGGCGCACGGTGCGACGAGTAAGGAGCACCACGTCTGTGCGCGCCGCCGAGTGGTGAGGCGGCCGGGTCCCCGTTGAGGAGTTCCTCGAACTGAGAACGCAGTTGATGGCCTGTTTCAGCATCCGGCTAAAAGAACCACTGCCCTCGGAAGAAGAAGGACCGTGGCATCCCGGCATGCGAAACACCGAGACCGATGCTCCCTTCTCCCTGATTGATGAAATACTCTTTATCAAACAGATTCACCACATCGAATCCGACAAGAAACTTCTGCCCGTCCCAAGGAAGCGGAAACACGTGCGTGAGAGATAGATTGTAGATTGTGTACGAAGGCATATGGTTGGAATTGGTCTTTTCTCCCTCTTCCGCTGTACGCAACCCGGATGCAAACAGCATCTGTCCGGTGAAGGTCGTCCGCTCCAAGAAACGATAGGCGACCACCGCGGAACTCGTCAGCGTCTGCATGTGATCGCAATAGACTCCGCCTTTCGAGTTGATGTCGGCGATTTCGCCCGCATCCAGGAGAAAATGGCCCGATTGCAGACCATACCCTTTACACTGCCCCCAGGCCACATTACCGCGCGCTGTCAAATTATCCATTATCTGAAGCTTCAGAGCTCCGTCGACGCCCCTAGTCCACCCCCGTTCAAAGGCAAAATAATTCAATAAGGGTGTCGTCCCAAACTGGCCCGCATCGGACAGATAGTCGGCGAGCTTGTAGTAGCCGGTTAGTTGCAAAGTCGCCCAGCGTGAAAGGTCGTGGTAGCTGCCGACCTCGAAATAATGAGCCCGCTCAGCACGAACTGTATTATTCGTCGTATCTTCCGGCTGAGCCTTTGTGCCCGCAGTATTGAGTTTCGCAAAGGAAATGGCTTCAAGATTCGGCGGCGTAAACTGCCTCCCGTAGAAGACGTGGAATACATTGGCCTGATTGGCCTTGTAGGTGATCCCAACTCGCGGGCTGACCTGCGCCTCGTTGCGCTGGTACTGCACGATATCAGCCCGCACACCCAAATTGAACGTCCATCGATCGTTCGGACTCCACTGATCCTGAACCCAAAACTCCTGGCGCCAGCCGACCAGCCGATTGTTCGAATCCAAACTTAGCAGGTTCCCCGTCGGGTTGCCGGCCCCGTCATCCGCGAATGTGTATAACCTCGTCTTGTTCACCGCCTCTGTCCGATCGATCTGGAACCCGGCTTTAATCACATGCTCTTTGTTTGGAATATACGTGTGATCCAGTCGGACTCCGCCGGAATAGGCGCGCCGATTCTGATCGGCAGCAGAAAAGGGCTCAGACGGGTCAGCCGTATAGGCCAGCACGTTGAATGGATCCGTTGTGAAGTTGGCTCTTGAGTGGCGAAAATATCCGGACAGGCTGAAAAAATTGTTGTTGTTCACATCGTGACGCCAGACCATGTGCCCGTATTGATTATTCTCTTTCTGATTTTCGTTAATGTCCTGGGATGCAACCGGTACGAAGCCTGGCCGGCTCGCCTGGAGCAACGGCAGGATCTGCCCGCTGGGATCGACCTCCCCGTTTGGAGATGTTGGAATTTGATATTTGGCCACGGAATTCAAAAATACCCACGAGAAATTATTCGAATTGTTATGCTGATAGTCTCCGCGAATGAATGTCTGATTCCGCTCGCTATCCCCGTGAAAGGTCTTATGGCCAAGTGTCGGCGGCTCGATGCCTCGATCCGTCGACGTAAAGCTGTTCAACATGTAGAACCGGAACTTTTCGCCGACCGTGCCCCCATATTCGAACGAGGGATTGATCGTCTGATGCGACCCGCCGAACAATTGGGCTGACCCGAATCCCGGCTTGGTTCCGCTCTTGGTCGTGATGTCCAGGACTGCGGCCGTTTTATTGCCATATTGTGCCTCCATGCCGCCGAGAATGATATCCGCCCGTTCCCACGCCCGCGGGGTAATCACATCGGAGAAAGTTGACGACACCGTATCCGGAATCGGCACGCCGTCGATCCGGAACTGGAGATTCGCATGATCCTGCCGAATATGCACTTGTTTGAGTGCGCCATAGACAGCGCTCGGAATCGTGATGAGCACATCCTGTAACTCAACATTGTTGCCTCGAGGCAATTCTTCAATCTCTTTCCGACTCACCGAGTAAGTCTCGCTCGAAGCTTTGTACTGAATCGGCGCCAAAGGCGACCGCACTTCAAGCGCGATTTCTCTGGTCTTCGACAGAGTCAAGGTGATGGGAGCAGGCGCCTCAGCCTCGATCTTAAGCACGATATATTCACTTCGATAGGTATCTTTCACTGCGCTGACGGAATAGGTTCCTTCGGTCGGGACAGGAATGCTGAATGTGCCGGCGTCGTTCGAGACTCCGGTCGTCACCAATGTCCCTTCTTGATCCTTCACCTCGACAAGCACCTGCCCGATCCGGCGAAGATCCTGGTTCTGGACCGATCCGGTAATGACATAGGGCTCATCTGCCGCTGCAAGCCCCTGAGGAGCACAACTCAGACACATACAAAGACACACCATTCGAACAATGAAATGGCACCATGCCGTTCGCATCAAGCCCCTCACCGCGATCACGTGTTAAGAAAACACCACGCCTGCGATCGGGCAGCCGAAGACAACCGTCGCAGAATGGCGTGAATCGGAATGACGTGACTAGCTGCGGGGAGGGGCGCGAGAAGGACCAGGGGTGGAGAGTTCGGAAGCAAGGAGAACTGCGTCCGCCGGAAGCTCCAGCAGATCAACAAGTCCCTGTGCCGTCAGGAGAGGAGCGCCGACATCAAGAGAGCCGGCTGTGTGATGCTGGATCCACTGGCAGAGGTCGGTGTCGGAATGCTCATGCCCATCGTGGTCAGCCGCCGCCAACTCGTGGTGGACATCCTGCGCCACTGCAAACGGTGCAAAAACGAGCAACAGGAAGACAAGACCAATCGCCATCGTGCTCTGAAGTGGACAAGACAAGCGGCGTATGGTCGCGTGTAGAGTTATCACGGGCGAGCTACCTAACATAGGCGTTTACAACTTGTCAAACACATGACTTGAAGCACGAAATTGGGCACTTGCATCCGTTAGGCACCTCCTAAGTGGATATTTCCTTTTATATACGCTATATATTACGCGCCTGAACGGGCACCGCCGCCGTCAAGCTATACTATCGATAGATAACGGCGATTCCAGGGCAAGAAGGCGCACCATGCAGAGACCACTGGATAACCAGCACGTCATTGAAATCAAGCCTCTCCCCTCCCCGAGGACGATCAAGACCAAACTGCCGATTCCCGACCAGGCCGCTGCGTTGGTCGTTGAAACGAGAGATGCCGTTCGTCGCATTCTGCACGGCCAAGACAGGGAACGCCTGCTGGTGATCGTCGGACCCTGTTCAATCCATGACTCAGAAGCCGCCTATGAATATGCCGACCGATTGAAACCGGTAGCCGATGCGCTGCGCGACAGATTGCTCATTGTCATGCGAACCTACTTCGAAAAACCGCGTACTACCGTTGGGTGGAAAGGTTTGATCAACGATCCGCATCTGGACGGCACTTGTGACATCGCCACCGGGATGGAACTCGCAAGAACGATTCTTCTCAATATCAACAAACGCGGAGTCCCCTGCGCAGCTGAGGCCTTGGACCCGGTGTCTCCTCAATACATTGCCGATCTCTGGAGTTGGGCCGCGATCGGCGCCCGCACGACTGAAAGTCAGCCGCACCGGGAAATGGCCAGCGGTCTATCGATGCCGGTCGGCTTCAAGAACGGCACAGAAGGCAATCTCCAGGTGGCCTGGAACGCAATGGTCGCCGCGAAGCAGCCTCACCATTTTCTGGGAATCAATGCCGATGGGCTTACTTCCATCATCAAAACGATGGGCAACCCCGACCGCCATATCGTACTTCGGGGCGGCGGCGGGAAGACCAATTACGAAGCGGAACACGTGGCGCGTGCGGAAGCTCTGGTAGCAAGCGAGGGCATCGTACGTCCCATCATGATCGACTGTTCGCACGACAACTCCGGTAAAGATCATCGACGCCAGGGCATGGTTGCGCGAGATGTCCTCCGCCAATTCCGCGACGGCCGCCAATCCATCATGGGGCTCATGCTCGAAAGCAATCTGAATCCCGGCAATCAGGCCTGGCAGCAGGGTAAACAGTTGGCCCATGGCGTCTCCATCACCGATGCCTGTCTCGGCTGGGAAGACACAGAAGCCCTACTCACCGAACTGGCCGACTTGATCGTAACCAAGCCCATCTAACCGGTTGTTTGGTTTGTCTGGTTTGTTTTGTGCCTTTGGTTGAATCAGACTAACCAGATAAACCAAACAAACCAAGTCAACCAAATAGACCCCTATGTTGATCGATACGCATACCCATCTGGACGATGCCCGCTATACCGAGGACCGCGCGGCAGTGATCGCTCGTGCTCGAGAAGCGGGGGTCGAAGCCTTCCTCACCATCGGGTGCGATTTGGCGACGAGCCGGGCGGCGATCGCACTGGCTGAGGAACACCCGTTCATCTATGCCTCCATCGGAGTCCATCCACATGAAGTGAGGCATATCCTCGATGGCTGGTACGACGAATTCCGCCGTCTCGCACAAAATACCAAAGTCGTCGCCTACGGTGAGATCGGCCTCGACTACCATTACAATCACTCGCCACCGAAAGAACAGCGCGAGCGGTTCCGCGAGCAGATCCAGCTTGCACGCGAGCTGAAACTCCCTGTGATTATTCACACGAGGGAAGCCCAAGAGGATACGGTTGCAATTTTGAAAGAGGAAGGCGCGTCAGAAGTCGGCGGGGTGTTTCACTGCTTTTCAGGCGATGCGTGGCTGGCGAAGGATGCGCTGGATTTGGGGTTTTACCTTTCCTTTTCCGGTATTCTCACGTTTCAAAACGCGACGGTGTTGCGGGACATTGCCAAGACCGCTCCGTTAGACCGTCTCCTGATCGAAACCGATTGCCCGTATCTGACACCCGCGCCTCATCGAGGCAAACGAAACGAACCGGCCTACGTGTCGTTCGTCGCACAAAAGCTGGCGGAGATTCATGCCGATGCCCCAGACATGTCGATCGCAACCATCGGGCGCATCACGACCGAGAACGCGAAGCGCCTGTTCAAAATCGCTTGAGCTGCCGGTTGCGCTGTCGCAACGCCTTGGGCAACCTTCTTGGGTTCCCGCGCTTTTCCGAACTTCGCTTCGGACGAAAATCTTCCCCGGTATCCAGCTCTTTATGGATAGAGACGGGGGAGCGGCCCGAGAGCCCCTCGCGCAGCTTCCCGATAAACTCCTGAGCCTTCATCACCAAGGCGCCTTGCGCCTTCGCAGCATCGACAATCTCCCGATCGGAGCTCACCACTGCGCAGGCAGATCCGAATTCGGCAGCCAGACGTTGAATCACCTGATCGGCTTTTTCTCCCCGTCGAGAAAAGATAATCTCAAGACCGAGTCGATGCTCCCGCTGCTCCGTACTCCATCCCTGTTGCCACCCGTCAAAGACGACGGTGATCGCATGGGGTTTTCGCTCACGATATGCCGCCAAATCGCGCAGGAAGGACTCGCGCGCCTCTTCGGAATGTAAGCTGCCCCCCGCACCGATCCGGCCCGTCAGCGCCAAGAGATTGTACCCGTCGACGATCAGATGAAGCGCCATGGCTAACCGTGCAATCCCGGCTTGTTTCGTTGCTTTGGTTCATTTGGATAGCTTCGTTCACAAGCAAACAAACGAAATTAACCAAATGAACTAGATAGGACCCTACTGCTTGTATCGTTGACAGTCAAGGGCGCGCGACAAGCACGAGGAGCGAGACTCGCGAGAGATGCAGCCTCGTTAAAGACGTGAATCGTTAACCGTTAATCGTCGATTCACGTTTCACGAATAACGATTCACGCTCTCTCGGTCTCGCTTTTCCCGCCGGTCTCGCTAGTCTCGCGCGTAGTATGCTGATACCCTTGACAACGGCCTACACATCTGAGAAAAACTCTGTATCCCATCACACGTTGCAAATACCCATGCGATCAGCCTTGTGGCGCATCCTTGCTCTCACCTTCATGGCCGGATTCCTCGGCCTCTCCGGCCATGACCTCGATCTGTTTTACGCAGGCCAAGCGTATGCGTCAGTCAGTGCAGTCCGTCAAGAGCCTCCTGCTAAGCCCAATGCGTCTCGCACCTCCCGGATCCACCTATCTCCCACTACGCTCGGCCTGACCACAATACAAAATCTCCGAACAGCCAGCTCGCCGGGATTGACCAGGCTCGTGCTCGATCTGGATGCGCAAGCCCACCCCAGCAAACATCCCAAACTCCATGCCGAGGGGTTGACTATCGAAATTCCCAACGCGACGTTAAGCCCTTCCGCCAGGACGAAACTTACCGCCGGTCGCCTTGCCAAGCCTTTTATTATTACCCAGTCATCTGATCGATCGGTCGAAGTCTCGCTCCCTGCCGGGTCATTTCAAAGTTACAAGTTGCTCAGGTTGTCGAATCCTCATCGACTGGTCATCGATCTAGTGCCTCTAAGTGAACCCCCAACAACGCCGCTTCCCGTACCAACACCAGGACTAGCACTTACTCCTCCCACCCCTTCGCAGCCTGCTCAGCCACGAGCTAAGTCCTTTAAGACCATCGTGATCGATCCAGGGCACGGCGGGAGAGATCCCGGTGCACGTGGGCAGCATGGGACGGAAGAAAAAGACATCACGCTTAAGGTGGCGCTAAAACTGCGCGACCTCTTACGCCAGCAACAGGGAATCCGTGTTTTGATGACACGTGAACGGGACGAATTCGTCGAGTTAGAAGACCGAGCGAAGTTCGCCAACGGACAAGAAGCGGATCTCTTCGTGTCGATCCATGTGAATTCGCACCCCCAACGCTCCGTGAAGGGACTTGAAATTTATCACTTTGGAGAGGCCAAGGATCAACGGGCCCTGGAAGTTGCGGCCCGTGAAAATGGAACTCCTCTCAACAGCACCGGTGTGGGATGGGAGTATCTTGTCGCCGATCTCCTGGCGGCAAAGAAGATCGAGGCATCTCTCGAACTCGCCTGGACCGCCAAGGAAGCCATGATCGCCAATCTGAACGGTCACTATGACCTGGTGGACCATGGGGTGAAAACTGCGCCCTTCTATGTACTCCGTTTCACCAGCATGCCCAGCATCCTGGCAGAAATCGCGTATATCTCGAACTCTGCAGAAGAAGAACTGCTTCGAAGCGGCCACTTCACTACCCGTGTGGCAGAAGCGCTCATGGAAGGCGTCAAATCGTTCCTCGATTCAACGAAGCTTGCGACGCGATGACCCCCGCACCGTTCTACTTCCCACGTCGATGTCCACGATCAAGTTAGTCTTGGAATACGACGGGACCTGCTATGCAGGGTGGCAACGCCAGCCCAACCGCCTTACAATCCAGGAAGCGATCGAACGAGCCATCCACCAGGTCAGTCGGGCCACGGCGACCGTCATCGGAGCAGGCCGGACGGATTCCGGCGTGCATGCGCGTGGGCAAGTCGCGAGTTTTCATACGGACCGGGACTGGCCCGCATCCAACTGGACGCGGGCGCTTAACGCCGTGCTGCCGAAAGACATCGCCGTCCGGTCCTCCACATTCGCCGATGCTCGTTTTCATGCCCAACACGATGCACGAGGCAAGCTCTACGTCTATCGAATCCTCCACCGTCCGGCCCGCCCCACCATCGACCGCGCGTTCGTCTGGCATATCTACAGACCACTGGATGAGACTGTCATGCAACAGGCCGCGGCGGCACTGATCGGATCACAGGACTTTTCTTCATTTGAGGGAACCCTCACGGAAAACGACAATCCTGTGTGCCATCTTCAACGATTCTCTGTCACCCGCTACGAAGACGAGATTCGTATCGAGGCCTATGCCGACCGATTTCTCAAGCATATGGTCCGCGCCATGGTAGGAACGGTGGTCGAAGTGGGGCTGGGCAAACGGACTCCCGACAGTCTGGCAGAGATCCTGCGGGCTCGAAATAGGTCTGCAGCAGGCCAGACGGCTCCCTCTCATGGGCTTTGTCTCATGCGTGTAGACTACGAATGACAGATCGGTCTCCTTGGTTGGTCTGGTTTGTTTGGTTGAACCAGACACCCGCCATACCTGTCTCGCTCCGTTTCCAGGGCTATAACTTCGCCTAAAGCATCTATTAGAAAGGATCGCTAAATTTATGGAGACATGCGATGGAATATTTGGTATGTTATCCGAACTATTTACCTTTCACCTCAATCAAAGGAGATGGATATGTTGAGAATGGCCAGCATCATCATGGCGGCAACCTTCTTTTCGCTTAATTTCTACGCTTCGCCATTTGCGGTCGCTGCGCAGCCGAAACAACACACAATGGAGTCCTGCAATGCCCAAGCGAACGAAAAAGGATTTGACGATGGAGACAACGATGAACGGAAGGTGTTTATGAAGGAATGCCTCTCCACTAAACCGATAAAGACGGGTGGGACTCAGCAGAGCAAGATGAAATTTTGTAATAAAGAAGCAGGCGACAAGAAACTCAAGGGCAACGAGCGTAAAGCATTTATGAAAACGTGTCTTTCGAGTTAAGACTTCTGCTCCGCGGCTCTCTAAAGCCGCGGAGCACATTTCTACATTCCGAACTCAGCTCAACGAAACCGGACAGCAATTCACACACATGACACGATATGTACCTGCGAGAATCTGACAGATGCAACCAGCTGGTATTCTGTTAAACATTTGGAGAAATCCGCAGGACCTGGCGGGGCAATGAGAGAGCCTCCCCCCTTTCTCGCCCTCACGAGAACATCCGATTGACTGACTGTTCGTGAGATAGGAGTTAGAACAGGTGGGGGGAATCCTGGTTTTCCAGCTTCTTGCGGAGTTCGATCAATTCCTGCTCGAGTGCCATGATTCGGTCACTGACTGGATCCGGCAGGTTGCTATGATCCATGGTGGCATCAGGTAGCCGCTCTCCTTGGGTTTTAATAACGCGAGCCGGCACTCCAATGACAGTGGAATTTGGAGCGACATTCTTGAGCACAACCGAATTGGCGCCGATCTTCACATTGTCGCCGATCGTGATCCCACCGAGGATCTTGGCTCCAGCCCCGACGACCACGTGCTTGCCGAGTGTAGGATGGCGTTTCCCTCGTTCCTTACCCGTCCCTCCGAGCGTCACACCCTGGAAGAGGGTCACGAAATCTCCGATCTCGGCCGTCTCACCGATCACCACACCCATCCCGTGATCGATAAAGAAGCCGGTCCCGATCTTGGCCGAAGGGTGGATTTCGATGCCCGTGAGCCAGCGAGCGAATTGAGAAATCGCCCGTGGAATGAACGGCACGTTGTAGGACTTTAGCCAATGAGCGAAGCGGTAAGCCAGCAGCGCATGAAAGCCTGCATAAGTCAGTACGACTTCAAGCCAGCTGGTCGCAGCCGGATCGCGGTCAAAGACTGCCTCGAGATCTTGTTTAATTATCTTGAACATCTCGTCCAGATGTCATCAAGTCATAAAGTTTCTAGGTCGTCAAGTCTCAGGAGGGAAGATTACATCATATCGGGTCCTTTGGGCCAAGTATGTGATGAACCCTGATAATGCCTTCGTCACTTCTTCAGCATTCAAGCGGAGATTAGAAAACTCATTGGTCGTCAGGTACTCCAAATCCAACGCCACGAACAGATGACTGCGCACTTCTCCTTCCGAACCTTTGCAATGTATAGAAAACGATGGAACTCTCTGTCGGAACACCGCTCAAACCCTTCGGCGATATTGGACATCGCCGAAACAGACGCACGACGAATTTGATCGCGCAAGCCAAAATCCTTTTCGAATTTCCCTCTGCCACTGACTCGATATACAGCTAAGACCAAGTCTCTGGCTGCTTGCCATGCCTTGATATCCTCAAATCGCTCTCTCGTAGCCAACGATCCCTCCTTTGACTTGATGACTTTCAGGCTTGATGACTCAAGACCGCGACCTCCCGGTGCTTTCATACTCTCTCGATCAAACAAACCGCCTGGGCGGCAATCCCTTCCTCCCGGCCGATCATACCGATTCCTTCGCCGCTCTTTACCTTGACATTGACGAGGTCAGGGTCGACTCCCAGCACCAGCGCCATCTGTTTCTGCATAGCAGGAAGGTATGAACTGAGACGAGGGGCCTGTGCGATAATAACGGTGTCGGCGTTCACGAGATGATACCCCTTCGTTCGCATCTTTCCGACCACATCCTCCAACAGCTTTAAGCTCGAAATATCCTTGAACCGCCGATCGAAACTCGGATAGTGCCGGCCCAGATCCCCTTCACCCATCGCTCCGAGCAGTGCATCGCAAAGGGCATGGACCAAGGCGTCGGCATCGGAATGTCCCAATAACCCTTTGCTGTGAGGCACCTCGACCCCGCCAAGAATCAACTTTCGTCCCGCACCTAACGGATGGATGTCGTAGCCGCAACCGACGCGCATTTGATGCCCTTTCGTGCAATGAAAGAGTCAAAAGTCTGAAAGTCGAAAATCATAAAGTCTCGACCTGAAGACCTGACAGACTTTTAAACTTTCCGACTTGTTTTACGCGATGCCAGTATAGCCTCTCCGATCACCAGGTCTTCGGGTCGAGTCACCTTGATATTCTCCCCGCTCCCCTCCACCACGGCCACTGAATACCCCATCCACTCCACCAGGAACGCGTCGTCGGTCGCCCGAATCCCTTCGGCATGCGCTTTCCTATGGGCAGTTTCAATCCAGTCCCGCCGAAAGGCCTGAGGAGTCTGAGCGAGCCACAAGGGGGTACGATCAACCGTTCGCTCAATCGTCCCATCCGTGCGTACGTGCTTTACCGTATCCCTCATCGGAAGCGCGATAATCGCCGCGCCTTCTTTTCTGGCTGCAGCCACGACCTCGGTCATCATCCGGAGCGTGACGAATGGCCGCACGGCGTCGTGTATGAGCACAATCTCCGTGTCCGGTGGAACCTGGGTGAGCGCGCATCGCACGGAGTCCTGTCGCTCTGCGCCGCCTGCAACCACCTTCGTCACTTTGCTAAATCGATGCCGGGAGACGATCTCGTTCTCGCAATATTCGATGTCTGCAGGCGGAACAGCGAGAACGATTTGGTCGACCACGGAGGCGGCTTGCAATATACGCAACGACTGAACGATAAGCGGTTCGCCGCCTAACGACAGAAACTGTTTGGGAACAGAACCACCCATCCGAAGGCCGCGGCCGGCAGCCGGCACGAGAGCCACCACCGAAGGAACGCGACGGAGAGTCGGTTTGACCTTCGACGAGCGAGCCGCAGTCATAGAGAAGGCCGTTGAATTGATTGGTTTGTTTGGTTTGTCTCGTTCATTTTGTTGAGCCAAGACTCACTCTGATGAACCAGATGAACCAAATCAACCAGATAGACCAGATTAACCAACATCAAGGTCGCAGTGTGAGGTAGATCGTCTGACCTTTGCGTTTGATCAGCAAGAGGACCGCTTGATCCTTGGCAAGGCCGGAAGCCGCTTGTTCATAGGATCTGAGCGAGCTCACTGTCTTACGATTGACTTCGAGAATAATATCTCCTTCGCGCACTCCCATTTCTTCAGCCGTGCTTCCTGCCTTGACCCCGACCACCACGACACCACGCTCGGTGGCCTTCAATCCGTAGCGAGCGGCAAGTTCCTCATTTAGCTCTCGGACGTCGAGGTCCGAGAGGATACCAGTCGGCGCCGCGGACTCTTTGCTCGTTTCTGTGCCGGGCTGTCCTAACGATTTTGGCTGCTCCGCGATCGTGACCTCGATCGTCTTGGGCTTTTTGTCCCGAATCAACTTGACCGTCACCTTCTTTCCGATCGGAGTCTGGGCGACGGCATTCCGCAAATGTGTCGGTGAATCCATCGACTTACCGTCATATTCGACGATGACATCTGCGCGCTCGAATCCTGCCTTCTTGGCCGGACTATCCGCCATGACATCGCTGACAAGCACCCCCTTCGTGTCGGCAATCCCGAACTGTGTGGCCAACTCTGGAGTCAAATCTTGAATCGACACACCGAGCCAGCCACGGACGACTTTCCCGGTCCGTACCAGCTGATCCATGATGGAGCGCGACAGGTTGCTTGGCACCGCAAATCCGATGCCCATGTTACCGCCGCTTTGACTGAAGATCGCCGTATTGATCCCAACCAGTTCGCCGCGCACGTTGACTAACGCTCCTCCCGAATTTCCCGGGTTGATTGCGGCGTCGGTTTGAATGAAGTCCTCGTATTCGGCAATGCCCATACTGGCTCGCCCGACTGCGCTGACAATCCCCATCGTGACGGTCTGGGTAAGCCCGAATGGGCTCCCTACGGCCAACACATACTCCCCAACTTCCAGCTGGTCGGAGTCGGCCCAGGGAATAGTTGGGAGCCCGGTTGCCTCGATTTTCACGATCGCGATATCCGTCTTTGCATCGGTTCCAATCAGCTTGCCCTTAAACTCCCGCTTGTCCGATAAAAAGACCCTGATCTCGTCGGCTTTGTTTACCACGTGATTGTTGGTAACGATCAAGCCGTTGGACTCCACAATGACTCCGGACCCTTGGCCTCGTTCTCTCGGCTCTCGCTGCGGAGCATCGCGCCTGAAAAAGAATTCGTCGCCGAAGAATTTGCGAAAAAACGGGTCGTCGAGCGGTGAGCCGTGCGGACCTTCTCCGGATTTTCCGCTTCGTGTGGCCGCAATGTTGACGACCGCCGGTTTGACCGATTTCGCAATTTCAACGAAATTTTTCCCGTCTCCCCCTGCCATCGGCAACTGTGGCGCGGTCGCAACGGGGCGAGCGATAGGGCTGGGTGTCGGCTCAGGCCCGGCCGTGCCGGTCGGCAACCAACCCATGTCGGAAGCCACCACGATCCCGATAATAATTCCTCCGGCTACCAAGCTGAGTGGAATCAGCCACGCACGAACGGGTTTCATAGATGATCCCTGCTGTTCATCCCTCTTAATCTCAACAATATACACATAATAGAATATCCCGACGCGTTACCGCATCTCGCCGGAATAGATCTCCATGATGGTGTGAAGGAACTTTACCGCGTCCCCTTTAGGGCGTTGAAACGAGTTCCTCCCAATGATCGAGCCGAATCCGCCGCCGTCTCGAATGGCACGTGCTTCTTCAAACACATGCTGGTCCTCGCTCTTGGCCCCTCCGGAGAAAATGACGATCCGGCGCCCATCGAAAGCACTCTGCACAACGTGCTTGACCCGCTCTGCCAGCGTGGCGATCGGGACCTTGGCCGATTCGTACACCTTCTTGGCCGCAGCTTGTTCAAGATGCCCAGTGGGAAGCTTGACCTTGATGATGTGAGCGCCCAGCTGAGCCGCAATCTGCGCCGCATAGGCCACCACATCGATCGCCGTCTCTCCCTCCTTACTGATGGCCGAGCCACGGGGATAGGACCAGACCACAACAGCAAGCCCGCAGTCTTTCGCTTCTTCGGCAATGGCGCGCAACTGTTCGTACATGGTGTTGCAATGCGAAGACCCTGGATAGATCGTAAATCCGACCGCAGAACAACCGAGCCGGAGCGCATCCTTCACGCTGCCGGTGACCGAAGGCAACGGGTCCTTCTCGTCATGCAGGACATCGTGATTGTTCAACTTCAGGATCAGCGGAATCCTCCCGGCAAATTCGGCGGCGCCGGCCTCGAGAAATCCAAGCGGAGCCGCGTAGGCGTTACACCCGGCATCGATGGCCAATTGAAAATGATAGAAGGGATTATACCCTCCTGGGTTCGATGCGAAGCTCCTTGCCGGACCATGCTCGAATCCCTGATCGACGGGCAGAACCACCAGCTTGCCCGTCCCTGCCAGTTTTCCATGGCGTAACAAACGGGCGATGTTCGTTCTTGTCCCTGCATTATCGCTACTGTACCAATTCAAGATTTCTTGAACTCGATCAGCCATGCCGAACCTCCCATAGATTCGTGAACCGGGACCTGTGAATCGTTATTCGTTCGTAGCTATTCAGGTGTTCAGGCTGAAGGCTTTTAGGCTAAAGGTCAGAGTTCCTAACACTTCAGCCTATCCACCTGAGCTGTTACATTCGTTTACCCTGGACAAATTCCTCTGCATCACGCACGTCGTCCGTACTGCCGATGATCAACGGCACCCGTTGATGCAATCGCTTGGCCTCCACTTCAAGGATACGCATGACGCCGGTGCTGGCCCTTCCACCTGCCTGCTCCATGACCAATGCCAGCGGATTGGATTCGTACAGCAATCTCAGTTTACCCTCTGGCCTATCTAACTCGCCAGGGTAAAGATAGATGCCTCCTTCGAGGAGAATCCGGTGCACATCAGCCACGAGACAGCCGGAATAACGTCCGCTGTAGGGCCGCCCTGTGGCTGTATCTTTGATTTTCAGGTAGTCGAAATAGTTTTTCGTTTCTCTTGGCCACTTATGATAATTCCCTTCGTTCGCGCAATAGATCTTGCCTCGAGAAGGAATACGGATCTGCTCGTGAGACAGGAGATACTCGCCGGTGTCGGGATCCAATGTAAACCCGTGAACTCCCTGTCCAACCGTGTAGACCAGCATGGTGCTTGATCCGTAGAGAAGATAGCCTGCGGCAATCTGTTCTATTCCTTTTCTAGGGAGTTCATCCTCGGTCGGCATCCGATCTCTGCGCTCGGCCTTCACAACGGAGAAAATCGCACCAAGAGGCATGTTGCAGTCCGTATTCGAGGAGCCGTCGAGAGGATCGAAAAGCAGCATCGAATTGGTCTTCGGCCAATGTTCCGGAAGCAGGAGGGGCTTCTCCATCTCTTCCGATGCCAGTGCACACACATGACCGCTATGCTGAAACACTCTTAGAAAAGTCTCGTTCGCAATCTCATCCAGTTTCTTGACCGCCTCCCCTTGCACATTGATCTCGCCGGTCGTTCCCCGGATATTCATGAGGCCCGCACGTCTGAGATCTTGTGTAATGAGTTTCCCAACCAGCCCGATCTGAGTCAGAAGACCGGAAAATTCTCCAGCCGCCTCAGGGTCGGCAGTCTGCTTCTGAGCGATAAATCTGCTTAAAGTAAGAGAAAACTGTCCCATGGTGAAGGCGATTATAACTATTTTGGACAGGGTGGGCAACGAAAGGCCGGTTGCCTCATTGCGCTGCTGAAGGAGCAGGTAGTTCGCTGACGAGATCGGCCACGATAGATCCGATAATCACCTTGGCCTTCATTCGAACCGGAATGCGCCGTTCGTCATTGGTGAACCATACCCGGATATTGCCCTTGTTGAGGAAAATACCCTGAAACGGCATGACAACTAACACACGGGCCGTTTCAACTTCCCCCCATGAGCCGCTGATGGTCTCAATCTCTTCAACATGCACGTCCAATTTGCGGTTTTTTTTATCGTGATACACATTTATTGTCAGCGATGCGCCCGGCTGCAACGACAAGACGCTGCGCGCATAATAAAGGCAGGAAATGATATCTTGGGTACCCGGTGTCATCTGCAACCTCTCGGTCATTCCGCCCTTGACGACCGTGACCTCTCCCTCCTTTTGGTGAAACAGGTACTCGATGTCTTCCTTCTTTTTCCCTTCCCGCCGCTTGAACATCAAATGTTCCGGCAGCAACGTAGCTGGATCCAGTATGGACTCCACCCGATTGTCCACCGGGAAGAACTTGGTGATCACCGGCCTCGACTGCGCCGTGGTAATCAATTTCGCCAGCGTCCGGTCTCCGTCCGTACCGGCAGCGCCGACAGTCATCACCGCGGTACCTGCCGTGATATTCAACCAAGAAATGTCGTAGGTAAGACGCTCCCCGACTTGGAGAGATCGCGCCAATGGAGGATTGCCGACTCCGGCCCATAAGACCGCATCGCACATGACACTCAAGATGACGAATGCCGGCACAAGCCACGTGCAAAGGAAAAGAGTAGGCATTGATCTAGTTTGTTTGATTGGTTGGGCTGGCTGGGTTTATTGGTTCGTCTAGTTTCAACGAAATAAACGAAACAGACCAAACAAACCTATTAACAACCAAGAATCTGTTTGGCCGCAATCAGCTCACTTTCGATAGCCGCGCGGATCATTGCCAATCGCTCCGGCGAAGTGGCTTCAAACCGTAATACGAGCGCCGGTTGGGTATTCGAGGCTCGGATTAAACCCCAGCCGTCGTCGAAGATGGCACGCACGCCATCGATGGTGATGACGTCGCGGACTACCAACTTGGCCGGACTTAGCTCCTCGCGGGTCTTTCTGCAGTCCGCCAACCGTTCCTGCACGTGCCTGGCCAACTCGAATTTAATGGAGTCCGACACATCGACCCTGATCTCCGGGGTAACGGACATCTTGGGAAGATCCGCCACCAACGCGGAAAGCGGACGACCAGTTTTAGCGAGAATTTCTACAAGGCGGCAGGAGGCATAGATCGCGTCGTCATATCCGAAGTACCGATCGGCAAAGAACATATGCCCGGACATTTCACCGGCTAATACGGCCTTCTCGCTTTTCATCTTCGTTTTAATCAAGGAGTGGCCAGTTTTCCACATGATCGGGCGCCCCCCCTGCCTCGCAATATCGTCATAGAGGCTCTGCGACGATTTGACTTCCGAGATGAACGTACTGCCCGGTCTTTCGGCCAGAATGTCGCGCGCATAGACAACCATCAGGCGATCGCCCCATAACACATTCCCTTGCTCATCGATGGTCCCGATGCGATCACCATCTCCATCGTAACCGACCCCGACATCGGCTTTGTATTGTTTGACAGCCTGAATCAGATCGTCGAGATTCTCTAAAACCGTCGGGTCCGGATGGTGGTTCGGAAATCTTCCGTCCAGATCGCAGTGGAGACCTGTGACACGACAGCCCAGGTGCTCCAGTGCCTGTTTGGCGACCAGGGCTGCAGCGCCGTTCCCGCAATCGATGACAACGTGCAGGCGTTTCGCGTCGACGTGGGGAAAACTCTTTTTGATATAGGCAAGGTAGTCAAGGATGATGGGATGCTCAGACAGACGTCCGGCCCCTGATACAAAAGAGCCGGCTTCCATCACCGCCCGGAGCGCTTGAATCTCCTCCCCATGAATCGCGTCCTTACCGATACAGATTTTAAATCCATTGTATTCCGCCGCATTGTGGCTCCCAGTGATCATGATGCCGCCGTCGACCGGTAGCTGAAACAGGGAAAAATACACGAGCGGTGAAGGACAAATCCCAATATCCACCACATTCAACCCGCCGGCGAGAAGCCCCCGGATAAGAGATTTGTGCAGTCCTGGCGAGCTGAGCCGACCATCCCGGCCGACCGAAATAGTCTTTACCCCACGCCCTTTCACATAGGTGCAGTACGCTCGACCGATCTGCTCAGCAATGGATTCGGTAAGTTCTCGGCCCACGATGCCGCGCAAATCGTATTCGCGAAATAAACCCATAGTCCTCGATCAGTCGGAACGTCTGCAAGCCGTAAAGTCCCAAGCCGAGGAGTATCGACGTGAAGACTTTGAAGACTTCAATGACTTGATGACGTTCTGATGGTTAGTTCTTTGTTCTGCCATAATCATCCTGAAACCGGACGATATCATCCTCTCCAAGATAGGGCCCGTTCTGCACCTCAATGATATGCAGAGTCTCTTGACCAGGATTTTCCAGCCGGTGTTTGGTTTCGACAGGAATTTCCGTACTGTGGCCTACCTTGAGATCGAAAACCTCATCGCCTCTTGTCACTCGCGCCGTACCGGCAATCACCACCCAATGTTCGCTCCGTCGATGGTGCATCTGTAACGAGAGCCGCCCTCCGGGCTTCACCGTCACGCGCTTCACTTTATAACCAAGACCTTCTTCCAAAACGGTATAAGACCCCCAGGGCCGGTGTACGGTCAGATGTTCCAGGTGTTCCGGCGCTTGCTGCCGTTTCAGGATGTCGACCAATTGTTTCACATCCTGCGCGCGGGATTTCGGACAGACGAGTGTGGCGTCCGGTGTATCGACCACCACCATATCGGTAAGTCCGATGGTCGCTACAAGACGGCGATCTCCATAGATGATCGACCGGCGGCTATCAACGTCAACCACACGGCCGACAACGACATTGCCTGATTTATCCTTCGGCGTCACTTCGTCCAGACTTCCCCAACTCCCGACGTCGGACCATAGAAAGGACACAGGCACGATCGCGGCTCTCTTCGAGCGCTCCATTACACCCGTATCGATCGAGACCGATGGGAGTGTCCGGTACACATCATCTATGGCCTGCCCGGACGCCCCCGTTTGCTTCAACCGGCCGATCTCCTCGATGCCACGAAAGAGAACGGGTTGATGGCGTCGAATCTCTTCAAGAATCGTTGCGGCGCGCCAAATAAACATGCCGCTGTTCCAGTAATAGCCTCCGGCCTTAAGATACTGCGCTGCCTTGGCGGCATTGGGTTTTTCGACGAATCGGCTGACTGGATGTCCCTTGAGCGTGCCTTGTTTTTTCAACGTCACTTTTCGGTTGGGCCTGATGTACCCATAGCCGGTTTCCGGACGGATCGGCTTAATGCCGAACGTCACCAGATAATCCTGCTCCGCCAACATCGCCGCCAATGCCACTGCCGAGTCGAACGCGCGCTGGCCTTTGACGAGATGATCGGCCGGAACCACCAGCATGATCGCGTCAGGGTCACGGCGGACCAGTTCCAACGCCACTAACGCAATGGCCGGAGCAGTATTACGCCCTTCCGGCTCAAGGACGAAGTTATTCGCGAGCGCCTCTTTCCAGTCACTCAACTGAACGCGAATGGACTCTGCCTGAGCCGGATTCGTGGAGATCATTACCCGATCGGGCGGCGAACCACAGATCACCCTGCGCAGGGTCTGCTGGATCAATGTTTCATCTCCCATGATCCGCAGCAGCTGTTTGGGAAACAACTGCCGGCTAAGCGGCCAGAACCTGGTGCCGCTGCCGCCGGCCATGATGACCGGATAAAGATGAGCATTCAGATCGTTATTCGTGAAGCGTGAAGCGTGAAGCGCCATAAGAGCATCCTTCTCCGCAGGTAGTGTTGAACGATTAACGTAAGAGATCCTCCTGGGCGTTCAGAATCATTTCGATGATTTCCCTGACAGCCCCCTCCCCGCCTTTCTTCTGGCAGACATAATCGACGGCATTCACGATATCCGACATGCCGTCCGCCGGCGAGGCCGAAAACCCTACGGCCTTCAGTGCGGCAAGATCGTTCACATCGTCTCCAATATAGGCCACTTGCTCAAGCGAGAGGCCGTGTCTGGCTGCCATCTCCTGGATAACCTTTAACTTGTCCATCACTCCTTGATGCAATTCGGGAATCGCGAGCTTCTCGGCACGCCGCGCGACCAGTTTGGTCCGCTCCTGCGTCACAATGGCAGTAATAATTCCTGCCCGCTGCAACAGCTTGATCCCCATACCATCGCGCGTATTGAACTTCTTCCACTCATCTCCGGATTCAGAATAATACATGCCTGCGTCGGTAAGGACTCCGTCCACGTCCGTGGCAAAGAGCCTGATCCCACGGAGCACCGAGAGTGGCAGCTCTGCAGGGCGTGAACGTTGCCTTCGTTGAGGAGTGAATCTGGAAGCCATGAGGGGAAAGCGCTAGAGAATGTGGCGATCTTAACAAGCAGGTCGCACAAACACAAGAAACGGTAAAAATCGACGTTCTACGAGCAACCGATCGCTCACCAATGATGTTCGATCAGTAGGCATGCTTATGAACAAATCCGTTCCAAATCGTCAGCCACATGATCTTAAAGTCGAGCCAGACGGACCAATGCTCAATATAATACAGATCGTGCTCGACCCGTTTTTCAATTGAGGTATTTCCTCTCCACCCGTTCACCTGCGCCCACCCTGTAATACCTGCTTTCATTTTGTGCCGTAGCATATATTGCGGAAGCGTTTCCCTGAAACGCACAATAAACTCCGGGCGTTCAGGTCGCGGCCCCACAATGCTCATATCTCCTTTTAAGACATTCCAGAACTGCGGTAATTCGTCGAGGCTCGTCTTCCTCAAAAAAGATCCCAAAGGAGTTTTTCGTTCATCGCCTGGACGAGCCCAGACCGGGCCGCTCTCAGATTCTGCATCGACCCGCATCGATCGAAACTTCAACATTTCGAACGCGACACCGTCCAGCCCCATGCGTGTTTGCTTGTACAGAATCGGACCCGATGACGTGAGCTTGATCAACGTTCCGATAATCACAAAAACCGGAGAGCCGACCACGAGAGCCACTGTGGCTCCGAAAATATCGATGAGTCGCTTGATGACCAAGTTCCACCCTTGAAGGGGGGAGCCTTGCAGGGTAATAAGAGGCAAGCCTTCAAACATCTCCGCTTCGGCACGGAGCGTAATAAACTCATAAATCGAGGGGATGACTTTCACTTCGACGGTGGTGGTGGCTAGATAACTCACCATTTTTTCCGCTTGCGACTCGGACTCCGGGGGCAGACAAAGAAACACAATGTCCGAATCCGGCGCATACTTCTCCAAATCTCCGTACAGGCCGATGACCGGAATCCCTTCAAAAATCTGGCCCAGCTTTTGCGGGTGGCGTGTTAAGTACCCCTGGACTTTAATGCCGAATTCAGGGTGAAGGGACAGTGATCGGGCAATTCGTTGTCCGAGTTTGCCTGCCCCAATGATCACACCATGCCGCTGGTTATAGCCCTGCCTTCGGGCAAATCTCAGACATTCGCGAAAGACCATCCGCGAAAAGCCGAGCGCGACAAGGTTCAGAACCCAGAAATAGAGCAAGACAAGGCGGGAATATTCGTACTGACGCACGAAGAACGTCAATCCGACGAGTATCAACACCGACAACGAATTGGCTTTCGCAATGTCGAATACTTCAGCCAGGTGGGAGCCCATCCGTCGAGGCCGATACAGGTTAAACGCTCGAAAAGACACTCCCCATACGAACAGGATGGGCACAAGCAAATACATATAGATTTCAAGTGGCGGAACACCCTTGTCGATGGGCACCCAGTCGGTCATGAAACGAATGTAATAGGCTGCCATCCAGCAGGCAGAGATCAGAGTAAGGTCAAACAAAAAGAGGAGGCTCTGAAGAAATTGCGAGTGCCGTTTCAGCATAGGTGTGTACGACGGAAGTCGTTCCAGCTCGTTTCGATCAACTGACGCATGCGTTCCTTGAAATATTTCCTGTCGAAGGGCTCTACATGCGCTCGAATCTTTTCCGGATCGAACCTGCTCCGATTGCGTTCAAATAGTTCAATTGCCTCGACCAACGATTCCGGCTTCTGCTCATCAAAAAACACGCCTGTGGAATATTGTTCCTCGCCGGCCCTAGTCGACATACCAACAGCTCTATCCTTCCGAGCGAAAGCTTCGCAAGGGGCCAACGAAACGACAGTCTCCAGCGCGCCACCCTTGGCGTAGGCAATCACCGGTTTTCCACAGGCCATCGCCTCGAGTGGAACGATACCAAAATCCTCTTCGCCGGGAAAGAGAAGAGCTTTACAACGAGAATAGTGCTGACGGATTTCAGAATCAGGTTGCCAGCCAAGCATTTCAACGCTTGGACCGGCAAGCTGCCTCAATCGATGTTCGTCCTGGCCTACTCCTATAATCTTGAGTGGGAGCTTCATCCGATTAGCAGCCTGAATGGCTAGATCCACCCTCTTGTACGGGACAAGCGCCGAGACCAGCAGATAGAACCCCTCGTCTCGATCAGATGCTGTGAACGACTGCCAGTCCACCGGCGGATACAGAACGGTCGATTCTCTCCCCCAATACGACTTTATGCGATGTGCGACATGTTCGGAGATTGCGACGAAACGGTACACACCATCATTTGACGATACATCCCATCGTTGAAGATGCCGGCGCAGCACACCCATAACTGTTCGTGTAAGCCACCCCGCTCGTCCATCGGAAAAATAGGCGTCAAATTGGTCCCAGATGTATCGCATCGGCGTATAGACATAGGAGACATGGCAGACGTTGGTGGGCACAAGGAGCCCTTTCGCTACACAGTGGCTGGAACTGACGACCAGATCGTATTCGTGAAAATCGAAGGATGTGATCGCAAGGGGAAAAACAGGCAAGTAGTATTGATAGTGCGTGAACGCGAAAGGCAAACGTTGAACGAAACTGGTCCGAATCGAATGTTTCTCGATGGCAGGCGAAACCTGTCCCTTCCGATGTACAAGCGTAAAGATGTCCGCGTCCGGGAATAATTCGCACATCACCTCCAGACATCGCTCGCCACCCCGCATCGCCGTAAGCCAATCGTGGACGATCGCAACTTTCAACGTCATTGATTCAACTCTAGTCGGGTGGTCGCTGACTACTTTCGGCCTTGATCAATTTTGAAAACCCTTCTAGCAAGCCTCCTCCCCATCTATGCATCTGCGAGAGAGGGATCTTTTGGTTGTATCTGAGAAACTCTCGTATACACACTCCCGTCATACCCAATATCAGCACAAGCTTGTTCCATTCTCCCTTGTGGGTCTGTCGTCCCGAAAGGACGGCTCGCGCGTACCCGCCAACTTTGAGAGGCGGAACAGACCGATAATGTCGATAAAGCATGTCCAAGGCTTCTCGCGCTCGAGGAACTGCTTGCTTGATCGTCTTGGATTCTTCATGCAAGCGACTGTGGGCTATATAGTCAGGAAGGTAATCGATCACAGCCTGTTGTGAAATCCGAATCCACAGATCATAGTCCATACAGAACCTGAGGGACTCGTCCACTGGCCCGACTTTTTCCATGACGGAACGTCGAATGAATGTGGTTGGTTGGCAAATGTAGCAGGTGTCTCCTAAACGGTCAGCGTCGAATTTCTCAGTCGGATAGCGCTCGACGATTCGACCATTGACATCGACATGATACCCTTCGCCATATACCATCCCTACCTGCTTATGATCGGCGAGATAGGAAACGGCTTTGGCGACAGAGCCAGGGAGATAGATATCGTCGGAGTTGATCCATGCCAACACGTCCCCCTTAGTGTGCCTCCATCCCTTGTTGATCGCTTGGGCCTGCCCACCATCTCGCTCCGACACCCAAAACGAAAGAAAGCGCTCGTACTTTTTGATGACATCCAGACTGCCGTCGATCGAGCCGCCATCGATTACGACATAGTCGAGATTGGGATATCCTTGCAACAACACTGACCTGATCGTCTCTTCAATGAACTGACCCTGATTATAGGAAGGCGTCACAATGCTGACACAAGGCCACGGGGCGCCGTCAGCCATCGTGGGCGGTAGGGCCTCGCTCTCTTCCGTCCAAGGCCAACCGCTATGCGCGGCTTCAGCAGGAGGAAGTTCTGCTAAGGATGGACAACGCACGACTCACATCGATTCGATGGTGAACTGACCGCAACTCCTAACCACTCATATACGGATAGGTATTCGCACTCTTGGCAAACCGACCTGCGCTCCTTCTGAGCCACATTCCAAATCGGGGGGTCGGAACGAGACCGAGCGCAAAGAGGTGCATATTGCTTCCCACTAGCCGCATTGGCGGGCGAACCTTCAGAGCTTTTAGTGCAGTGGCTCTAGCTTCGGCAGGATTTCCCATCCCCAGGTAATAGCGAGACAGTTTGAAGCAGTTGGTTGCCAGTGCCATACTTTTCAAGGCATGAATTGCAGGAGGATGAGCACAAGAAAAAAATCGTTCGAGCGCCTGAAGCCTCCCTTTCAGTCCTAGCTCAGGCGCAGCAACAGTCTTGGAGCTTGGATAGTGGCGTTCGTTGGCCAGGACAGCAGACAGGTACAGAACCTGATACTGAGCTGCAATCCGAATCCAAAGGTCATAGTCCATGGCATAATTAAGGTCTACATTCATCATCCCCACCCGATCAATTGCTTCTCTGTGTAGAAACACAGTTGGTTGAGAGATATGCCACGACCAGCACAGAATGTCTTCGATAGTCATTGACCTGCCATTGTGAACTTTGAGTAGCCCCCCCCGTTCATCGATAAAATTGCTGTCACCATAGACCATGCCGATGTCAGGATGTCGCACCAAGTGGTTGACCGCTGCGACAATTGCTCCTGGACAATACGTGTCGTCGGAATTGAGGTACGCCAGGAACCTTCCGGTGGCGCGACCCCAGCCCTTGTTGATAGCGTCCGACTGGCCA
>DATIAT010000116.1:0-41039 GCA_035457905.1 Nitrospiraceae bacterium | reverse complement strand
AACGCGCGGCCTCGGAAGGCCCTCGTTGAACGCGCGCATATGAGACCGGTCACCGCAGCCTTTCCATGATTCTAGGGGCACTCTCTCACTAGAGAATGAATGAAAAGAGGAGCAGGTGAAGGCGTTTCGGTCGTGGTTCATGAATTATGGGTTGGTGCTCTCGATCTTGGTATCCACGGCGCTGGTGGCCGTGTTGGCCTATCGCCTGGAGGGATCACGCTGGCGCTGGCCGATGGTGGCGCTTGCTTTGGCTGGGCTAGGGACTGCCGCGGGGATTTTGTGGATTAGGAGATACATAGACAGGCAGCCCAAAGATTCAGATCCTGGGAGTCAGCAGTGATTAGGGTAGGGCGACATGAACGCTCTCTGTGCTTGTAGAACACGCACAGATGATGGTCTGTGAGACTAGCGATACAGGTTGATTCGGTTCATCTGATTAGTTTGTTCAACCAAATAAACCAGACAGACCAAACAGACCAAACAGACCAAATGAACAAGATTGGCAAGGAGGGGGCGGTGAAAGCCAGAATTCATGTGACGCTCAAACAGGGGATTCTCGACCCACAGGGGAAAGCCATCGAGCATGCGCTCGATTCGCTGGGGTTCAAGAATGCGGGCAACGTGCGAGTCGGGAAGTACATGGAACTGGATGTGGACGAGAAGGACAAGGCCAAGGCTGAGGCTGAGGTCAAGCAAATGTGTGAGAATTTGTTGGCGAACACGATCATTGAAGAATATCGGTATGAGTTGCAGTGAGATGGCGAGACGGCAGGACTTGGTTTCGTGCTCGCGCAACGCGCGGCCTAAGAAGGCCCTCATTGGACGCGCGCAGTAAAACCAAATCCTGCCATCTCGCTGCAACGGAGTGAGGGTAGGTGAAATGAAAATTGGAGTGGTGGTTTTTCCAGGCAGTAATTGCGATCACGACTGCCAGCATGTCTTCAAGGATGTGCTGGGTCAGTACGTGGAGATGATCTGGCACAAGGAGACGTTGCTTGCTGGACTCGATGCGATTGTGCTCCCTGGCGGGTTTTCTTACGGCGACTATTTGCGAACCGGCGCCATCGCGCGATTCTCGCCGGTGATGGGGGCGGTGAAGGAGTTTGCGAAAAAGGGTGGGCTGGTCCTCGGCATCTGCAACGGGTTTCAGATTCTGCTCGAAGCAGGATTGTTGCCCGGCGCCATGCTCCGGAACGAGTCGCTGCATTTTATCTGCAGGGATGTCTATGTGAAGGTTGAGAATGCGGCCACGGCGTTTACAGGCGCCTTTCAGTCAGGTCAGGTGCTCAAGATTCCGATCGCGCACGCGGATGGCAACTACTACACCGATCCGGTTACGCTGGCAGCGATACAGGCGAATGCGCAGGTCGTGTTCCGTTATTGCACGCAGGATGGCAAGGTGACGCCGGAGGCGAATCCGAACGGCTCGCTCGACAACATTGCCGGGATCATCAATGCAGAGGGCAACGTGCTCGGCATGATGCCGCATCCGGAACGCTGTGCGGAAGCGGTGTTGGGGAATGAAGACGGGAAGCTGATTTTCTTGTCGATGCTGGAGGCGTTGAAGGGGAATAAGAAGCCGCTGAAGATGGTGGGAACGTGACGGCCAGGGCCTGCGCTGCGCAAACACTCCGGCTCGACCGCACTAAGCCTCTCATCTGCTCGGCTGTGGAACTCGTTCCGTCCCGAGCCATGCTCGAACGGAACTTCGAACAGTCCTCGCCGCCGCGTTACGGCCGCATCTGTTCGGCAAGTGCGGTGACTCGAGCCTCCGTGTAATGCGCGACGCAGGCCCTGGCTGTCATTGACGAAACAAAAATGAAAAGCTCCGAGCTATATGCAGGAACTAATTCTGTTTGTCCATGGAATGGTCAATTTCTCTCACAATCGCACTAAGTGAGATGTAGGGGAAAAAGAAGCTCAAGAGCGATTGATTCAAAAGCAAGTTGGCCCTCACCACAGTTTTCTTGGAGCATTCGATGACTCGGGTAATTTTGCATTTCGCACGAAACACGGTCCCACTCGACTTAAGACAAATGTTCTTGCCGCCCTGAATCTAGAGTACAACGTCAAGGGGGCCGTGATCGTTGAAAAATGTCGAACTGAAAAGGTTCTGGGAGATATCACTAATCTATGCAGCCAAGTATACTCCAACCACTTTGAAGCCCGGAGTTACCTGGTTTGGAAGGATTGTCAGCCTTGGCGACTTGGAATGGTGTTTGTAGAAGAGTTGTATGAGAAACGCATCAGCTATGTCGAGGAACTTCTCAACTTCCAAGATGATCGTGTTGAGATTCTCAGCTTACAAGATGGATTTGTTGGGTTGTTAAAATTCGATCCCTTAAAGCCTCGAATACCGTGAGAAGAACCAGCGAAGACAGTGGAAGGGGTTCTCGCAAGCCTCGGCGCTAAGTGGCTTGCGACTGGTCGGTCTGCGAGAACTGTGAGAGGAGTGCTCGGGAAATTTTCCCACTGATGCGACGAATGACAAGTGATGCGTATATGGGATGTTCCACCGAAAAAACTCTGCCGCGCGCATTTGTTGGGAGAGCATCGGGAGTTGCACGCGATTTGGTCGGTGATCGTGAACGGCAAGAAGGGGTATTCGCAGCATCCTGAGACATTGCGGTGGAAGGGGAGGCTGAAGGCACTGTATGGACGGCATGACGCGCTTATTGTTGAGATGAGCAATCGGGGGTATCGACATCGCAGCCCACTGGCGAAGAGAGAGGCGACGGGAAGCGCGAAGCAGACGAGCTATGTGGATACGCCAAGAAGGCAGATTGTGATACTTCGAAACAAAGGTTGTCAGTGCGATGTATAACGAGAGGGTAAGGTGATCGTGCCGGCATCGGTTATGACAAAAGATCTCATCGCGCAGCATAATCTGACGGACGATGAATACGATAGTATTTGAACGGCAACTTTGAGGAGGCCGCACATGGAACCCAAGGTTATTAAGTGGGATGGGAGTCACGTTCCGGAAGAATTGCGAAGTCTTCCCCCAGGGCGGTACGCCATCGAATCCGTTGATCGGGTTGACACCCTGACGGAGGAGGAAGAGGCTGGAATTCTTGTCGGACTGACCGACCTGGATGCCGGCAGAGGGATTCCCCTCGCCGATGTTGTGCGTGAGATTATTCGGGGCGGCCCATCCAAGCGATGACGATCGTTGTCGCACCTCAAGCCGGTAAGGATTTGCGGGAGGCCTACGAATACATCCTCAAGGACAACCCCATTGCTGCAGATCGAGTCCTTGCCCACATTGTTGAGGTGATCGGGATGCTGGCATCGGAAGCCATAACGGGAAGAGAGGTGTTGCTCCGGGATGGCAGATGGGTCAAGACGTGGCCGGTTCCTCCTTATCGAATTTACTATCGAGTCATTGGGCAAGAGCTGCAAGTGATTCGCGTTTACCACCAGGCCAGACGTCCGATTGAGCGGTGAAGGAAGGGTGTATGGGGAAGGTATATAAGCGTAAACGTCGGGCCTGTGCATTGTGCAAGCCCCACAAGAGGGGTTGGGTCGAGCGACGGAAGGCGAGAGAAGCAAGTCGCGTACAAGCTATGGATCAACAGATAAGGAAGTCCGGCGAATGAAGTCTGGCAAACAGAGTATGACCAAAGACCTCATCTCGCAGCATAATTTGACGGACGATGAGTATAAAAAGATCGTCGAGATTCTTGGGCGGGAGCCGAATATCACTGAACTCGGGATGTTCTCGGTGATGTGGTCGGAGCATTGCTCCTACAAAAGTTCGCGTGTGCATTTGAAGAAGTTGCCGACGACGGGGCCGCGGGTTGTGCAGGGGCCTGGGGAAAATGCCGGTGCAATAGATATCGGCGACGGGCTCTGTGTGGTCTTCAAAATGGAGTCGCACAACCATCCGTCGTTCATTGAACCCTATCAGGGAGCGGCGACAGGGGTCGGGGGGATATTGCGCGACATCTTTACGATGGGGGCGCGCCCGATTGCGTTGCTCGACTCGCTACGGTTCGGCGGGTTAGACAACGCGAAAAACCGACACTTGGTCAAGGGTGTCGTGGCCGGGATCGCAGGGTACGGCAACTGCATGGGTGTTCCGACGGTCGGTGGTGAGATTGTGTTTAACGACATTTACTCTCTGAATCCGCTCGTAAATGTCTTTTGTCTTGGTATCGCACACAAGGATAAGATCTTTCGTGGGACGGCGGCGGGGGTCGGCAATCCGGTGATTTATTTCGGCTCGAAGACGGGTCGCGATGGAATTCATGGGGCGACGATGGCGTCCGATTCTTTCGACGACCAGTCGGATCAGAAGCGGCCTACCGTACAGGTAGGCGATCCCTTTACCGAGAAGCTGTTGCTGGAAGCCTGTCTCGAACTGATGGCGGGCGATCTCCTGGTCGGCATTCAAGATATGGGCGCAGCCGGACTGACGAGTTCGTCATGTGAAATGGCTTCCCGTGCCGGCAACGGGATTGAGCTGGACCTGACCGATGTGCCCCGGCGCGAACCGGGCATGACACCCTATGAATTGATGCTGTCGGAATCGCAGGAACGTATGTTGATGGTGGCGCAGGCGGGCAAGGAAGACGAATGTATCCGAATTTGTAAGAAGTGGGATCTCGACGTGGCGGTGGTGGGACGGGTCACGGGCGATGGAATGCTCCGCGTGAAGGACCAGGGCCTGGTTGTGGCGGAGATTCCGGCGAAATCGCTGGCCGATGATGGACCGCGCTACGAGAGGCCCTATTCGCCGCCGGGCTATCAGGACATGCTGACCAACCTGAACTACGATGCGCTGCCTGACGTGAAGGATGCGAATGCGGCGCTGCTCTTACTGTTGGAGTCACCAACGATTGCGAGCAAACGCTGGGCCTATGAACAGTACGACCACATGGTGCGGACCAACACAATGGTTCGGCCCGGCTCCGATGCAGCGGTGGTTCGGATCAAAGGGACGAATAAGGCCGTCGCCATGACGGTGGACTGTAACAGCCGCTACTGCCTGCTGCATCCCTACGAAGGTGCCCGCCTTGCGGTGGCCGAAGCAGCGAGGAATCTGGTCTGCTCCGGCGCAGAACCGATCGGGCTTACCGACTGTTTGAACTTCGGCAACCCCGAGCGGCCAGACATCATGTGGCAGTTTGTGTTGGCGATCGAGGGCATGAGAGATGCCTGCGAATATTTCAAGATTCCCATCGTGAGCGGCAACGTAAGTTTCTACAATGAGACCAACAGTCTCTCCATTTATCCCACTCCGATGTTGGGGATGGTGGGCCTGATCGATTCAGCCGATCAGGCAATGACGCAGTGGTTCAAGCATGACGGCGATGTGATTCTTGTCTTGGGCAGGGCACGGGAGGAGTTGGGCGGGAGCGAATATCTGAAAGTGCTCCATCACCGCGAGCAAGGATCTCCGCCGTTCATCAGCCTGGAGACGGAGAAGGCGCTCCATGATTTCACTCTGTACGCGATCCGTGAGGGAATTGTGCAGTCCGCCCACGATTGCTCAGATGGCGGGTTGTCCGTAGCCTTGGCTGAATGTTGTATTTCTGCGCCGGACATCAGTCGAGGGGCTGTGGTAGAGTTATCTCTCGACGCATCGCGGCTGGATGCCCTCTTGTTCGGTGAGAGCCAATCACGTGTGATCCTTTCGGTGAAGCCTGATATGGTTGATCGGGTATTGAATCGCGCCTGGGATTCCGGTATTTCTGCTAACAGGATCGGAACGGTAGGAGGCGATCGGCTCGTTATCGCTGTGGAAGAAGGGCGATGGAACAAGGAGTGCCGTATCGACCTTCCAATCGACCAGCTTTACGACCGCTGGGCCTTTTCGATTGAACGGCTGCTGCAACGGCCGTAAGGGGGGAGGGGTGAGCGGTAAGGGGTTGCCGATAGTCGGTGACGACAAATTCCACGATGAATGTGCTGTCTTCGGCATATACGGCCACAAGGAAGCAGCAAACCTCGCCTACCTCGGGCTGTATGCCCTGCAACATCGCGGGCAGGAAGCATCCGGCATTGTCTCAGGCGATGGCGAGCAGTTTCATGTCCATAAGGGCAAGGGCCTTGTCGCGGATATTTACAATACTCACGTGCTCGAGCAATTAACCGGCTCAATGGCGATCGGGCATAATCGTTACTCCACGGCCGGGGGGAGCGACCTCAAGAATATCCAGCCGTTCTCGGTCAATTTTGCCTTCGGGAATCTGGCCCTCTCGCATAACGGCAATCTCATCAACGCGCAAGTGTTACGGCATGAGCTCGAAGCGTACGGCGCCATCTTTCAATCCACCTCGGACACTGAAGTCATCATCCACCTGATCGCCCATTCGCGGGCGGATACGTTGCTGGCCCGCATCGTCGATGCGTTAAGCCAGGTTCGCGGGGCATTTTCGATCGTCCTGCTGACGGACGAAGGGGTTATCGCAGTCCGCGATCCCCATGGATTCCGGCCTCTCTGCCTCGGCCGGCTGGGCGATACCTACCTCGTGGCTTCGGAAACCTGTGCGTTCGATCTGCTCGGAGCTGAAGCTATCCGCGAGATCGAGCCTGGCGAGCTGGTTCTGCTCGACGACAAGGGTGTGACGAGTTATAAGCCGTTTACCCAGGTCAGCCCAGCCATGTGCGTATTTGAACATGTATATTTTGCCAGGCCGGACAGCAAGATCTTCGGAGCGAACGCGGTGTATGCCACGCGGAAGGCTTTGGGCCGGCAGTTGGCGAAGGAATCGTCGGTGGCGGCAGATATTGTCATCCCCGTACCGGACTCAGGGGTTCCTGCCGCCCTCGGCTATGCCGAAGGGGCGGGGATTCCGTTCGAACTCGGCCTGATTCGAAATCACTATGTCGGACGAACCTTCATCGAGCCGGAGCAATCGATCCGCCACTTCGGTGTAAAGGTAAAGCTCAACGCCGTACCGGAGGTACTGGAGGGAAAGCGGGTCGTGGTGGTCGATGATTCGCTGGTGAGGGGCACGACGAGCCGGAAAATTGTGAAGATGCTTCGCAATGCAGGGGCGAAAGAGGTGCACATGCGCATCAGTTCCCCGCCGATCGTTTCACCCTGCTTCTACGGCATCGACACACCCACGCGAAAGGAGCTCATCGCCTCCAGCCACACGCCCGAAGAGATTCGGAAGTACATTACGGCCGATAGCCTCGCCTATTTGAGTCTCGACGGCATGTTGAACGCCTCCCCCGGCACAGCGGGCCAGTACTGCAATGCCTGCTTTACCGAACGCTACCCCATTCCCTTGACTCGCGCAGAAGAGTGGCAGCTTGGCCTCTTCGAACCATCCCTCTAGCAGGCTGCTGAAAAAGTCCGCCAGCTTTGTTCTCGGCTCGCAAGAATCCTCAACGTACCTCAAGGGTACGCCTGCGGTTCTTGCTCCGCCTGCGGCCTCGCTGGACGAACTTTTTGAGCATCCTGCGGGATCTGGCACTGTGGCAGCTGTGTGGGGCTCTGCGCCGTTGCCCCTGAAAAAATCTGCGTGGTAGGATAGCAACGCTGCGGGAAGCTGCGTAATGTTGAATGATGAATTAACGATGTGGAACTTTCAGACGGATCAGAAGTTAACATTCAACATTAAACATTGAGAAGCAGGAGGGCGTCGTGAAAAAGCTCGGGAGTGCACTATTTGCTCTGCTGGCCCCCATTATTATGGCCCATCTTGTCCTTGCTGCTGGATTATTCAAGGTAGGTGAAAAGGCGCCTTCGTTTGCCTTGACGGCCATCACCGGTGAGACCCTGGGACTGGATACCTATAAGGGGAAGGTTGTGGTCCTCGGACTGTTTCATATCTGCGAGCCCTGTTTGATCCAGGGAACGGCGCTTCAAAAAGTTTCTGAAATGACAAAAGGAAAAGATGTCGTCGTGCTGGGAGTCAACTCCTCCGGTGATTCCAAGAAGAATGTCAGCGAGTTTTTGTCTTCTTTCCCGGTGAAGGTCACCTATCCGTATCTGCTGGACCCGAATAAGGTAACGGACAAATTGTATGGTGGAGGGAAGTTTATTCCCAACGTGTATGTGATCGATCAGCAGGGAGTGATTCGGTGGCAGCGGGTCGGAAATATGGATTTGGCGGGCGAGGAAGTGATAATGGCGGAAGTTGAAAAATTGTTGGCTGGCAGTGCATCGAAAATGTAGCGCTGACAAGCGGACAAGTCGGTAAGCTGACAAGTGTGATTCCCTCTGTCGGCATGTCAGCGAGAGAGGTATTCATGGATGAGATGGAGGAGGGAAAACTGAAGTTCTTGGAGGTGGTGAAGGGAACGGATGCTGCCGTGCAGGTGGTTATTCCTGTGACGCCTTCTAACAGTATGTTTCTGATTTCCCTCACGAAGGGGTCGAATCGTAAATTCATTACGGTCCCGGAGGACGACATCATTGATCTGCCAAACGACGCCGGTATCCTGGCTAAAGTAACGAAAACCGTCAGGGATGCTGTTGCCGCTCTCTGAGACAGCGCGACGGGCGGGAGGAACGCGAAGTGCGAACCAGCATGGAATGATGGAGATTGTCCCGGCGTGTCTCGCACCGCTCGCAACTCCCGCGTGTCGCGCGGTGATATCATGAAACAACTGCTTCCCGGTATCTGGCAATGGTCTTGGTTCTCCGAAGAGAAGCAGCTCGATTTCAACGGGCTCTTTCTGACGGTTGGGGAGCACAAGATCCTGATCGATCCTCCGCCGATGACCGATGAAGCGAGATCGGTGATTCAGCGTAACGGCCCTGTCGACTACATCATTGTGACGAATCGCGACCATGCACGCGAGGCGGCGAGGTACCAGAACGAGTTTCGCTGTCAACTGCATGTACCAGAGACTGATGCGCCGCAGATGGAACTGAAGCCCACCAAGACTTTTAAAGACGGGGAATTGCTCACAGGTGGAATCTGGGTCATCCAGTTAAAAGACCAGAAGTCTCCCGGGGAATCGGCCTTGTTCATTCCGCAAGGCAAGGGCGTGCTGATCGTCGGAGATGCGTTGATCGGGAAGCCGGTCGGTTCCGTCAATCTGCTGCCTGCGGAAAAATATGCCGATGTATTTAAGGCCAGGGAGGGATTACGTCGTCTCGTCAAGTACAATTTCGATAGTCTCTTGGTCGGCGACGGCGCCTCGATACTCACGGGCGCCAAGCAGGCGGTCGAACGATTGCTGCAGTCCTCATGATGATGTTACGCAACGGACTCTCAGAAGAGCTTAATCGCCAGGGAAACGAGCATTTTTCGCGCGGGCACTATACCGATGCCTACACCTGCTATGCGAAGGCGTTGGAATGCGACCGACTGACCGGAGATCAACGGGCATTGGTCGCCACGATGGGAAATCTCGGGAATATTTGTGCGGTCAGCGGGCGTCGGGAGTCGGCACAGACCTACTATCAAGAGGTGTTGGAACTTCAGAAGATTCTCGGCGATGAGAAGGGGATCGGGACAACGTTGGGCAATTTAGGGAACTTGAGAGCCGATGCAGGGGAATGGGATCGCGCGAAAGCCTACTATCTCGAAGCGCTGGATCTGATGTCCAAGACTCATGACGATGCCGGCAAGGCAGTGTTGTTTTCTGATCTCGGATTGGTCGCGCGCGAGACGAAGGCATACGGGGAGGCGATCACATACTATGAGCAGTCTCTGGCCTTGATGCGGCGATTGGGCAATGAAGGCGGCGTAGCCGATGCCTGGCGTATGATCGGTCGAACGTTTTTACTTCAACATCGATACGATGACGCGATTGCCTGTTGCCGAACCAGCCAGTCCATTGCTGAGCGTGCGCACGATGAACTCCGGACGGGAGGAGCCCGATATCTGTTGGCTCAATGTTATGAAGAGATGGGAAAGCTGCAGGAAGCGGCAGATCTCCTTGAACTGGTGGTGGAGATGGATCGCAAATACCAGCTGCCGAAACTTGAAGAGAATATCCGGCGTCTGGCTGCCTTGCACGACAGCCTCGCCGGGCAGGATGGGGCGCCGCTCCGCGGGAGGACACACACATGAGTGATGAAACCTCGACGACTTGGGCCGCACTCAAGAATTCGTTGACCGCTGCATTTCCTCAACTGCTGGAATTGGAAGCCGGAGGAACATTGACGATGGACCTGGGTTCAGACGGATGGTTGTTGGAACTCACACCGGATGGACGGCTGATCTGTCAGTACGGCATGGCGTTAGACGATGTCACAAGCCTTCTCTCCGATGGGACACCGGAAGATCTCGGTACCGACGAGATCGCAAAGCAGGCCAAGTACTACATCCAGCCGGCGGTCTCGAAATACCGTCCGATTCTGCTGAAGTCTGGTTTTTCTGAAGAGACCGAGATGAACGATGATTATGTGGCAGTACGATTCGAGCGGGGTGTGGAGCCGACCAATCCTCAAGCGGTGCAGGATCTGATGCGCTGGTGCGTGCAGACGATCGGCGTAGCCTAGCCCACATTATCCATGAACACTTCTGCTACAATTCACGATCCGCTGCTACGACGAGCCTTCGGTAGGCGGGCTCGCCCCTCAAACCCTCACCGTACTGCACGAGTACGCATCGGGTCCTCACGGCTCCGCGCGCCGGTCTCGCGACACGGCTCAGCGATTTCGCGACAAACCGTCATGAGTCATGCGGGCTAATGAGCAGGCAGATCACCACATTCGACGACTTTCGCGATGCGGTTACGGGCTACCGGTTGTCGCGGGTCCTAATCGCCGCAGTCGAGCTGGACCTTTTCACGACCGTCGGGGCGGCTTCCTGGACGATTGCCGATTTAGCTCGTGAGATGAAGGTGAGTGAGCGGGGGTTGGCCATTCTCTGCCGGAATCTTGCAATGGCCGGCCTGCTGGAAAAACGGGGCGAGACATACAGGAACAGCCGGTTGAGCGCTACGGCATTGAATGGACACCATCCAGACTATCGCGGAGACTACCTTCGGCTGATCACGAACCACTGGGCCGAGTGGGGCCGCCTGCTGGAATCGGTGAAGAGTGGACTGCCGCTTGGTCACGACACACCGGAGGAGCCCGACTATCGCCGTCGGTTCACCTGGGCGATGCATCAACGAACGCTGGAGACGGCTCCGAAGATTGCAGCCCAGATCAACTTGAGTCGAGCGCAGACTCTGCTTGATCTTGGCGGAGGTCCCGGTACCTATGCCATGGCTTTTCTCGCAAAAAATCCTGCGCTCCGGGCTACGGTGTGCGATCGTCCTGCAGCCCTCGATGTGGCGAAGGAAATTGCTTCGACGCACAAGGCCGGCGCCAGACTTTCCTACATGCCGTTGGATCTGCTGACGGATGATATACCCGGCACCTACGATGTCATGTGGTGTTCGAACGTGCTCCACATCTATTCTCCACAAGACAATCAGTCGCTGTTTAGGCGCGCGCTGGCCGCATTGAATCCCGGAGGCCGCCTGCTGATTCAGGATGCTTTTCTCCACGACAAGGAAGGCTTGTTTCCCGAAGAGGCGAGTCTCTTCGCCGTTTCAATGTTGCTGTTCACCGATCGGGGCGATACCTATAGGGCCACAGAAACGAGCTCATGGTTGATCGATGCAGGATTTGAGCGGGTCAGGGTCTTGCGGATGAAGAAGGGGACGGAGGACTGGGAGGGCGGGATACTGGAAGCGCGGTCTCCCGGGAGGAGTGTAAGAATGCGCGACCGCCGACCAGGATCAGCAAAAGGTTCACGAATCCGTTCGTTGCGCTGAGGAGCAATAAGCCTCCGGGGTCGCCTTGTCCACGTAGGATGCTCGTGACCGTGGAAAGGTCCAAAGCCAGTCCTACCGTTCCATAGATGACGCAGGCCATGGCGGTCCAGACCCATCCAATCCGTACGAGACCTGCAAGAGTAAGGGGAGTCGCAAGGAGATAGATCATCCATCCGACCCGACCGGCCTCGGTCTGAGCCGGTATGAGCTGGATGGTGTTAGCTCCAATGATGCAGAGAATCGCGAGAAGGCCGATAAGTGTCCAGCTATGTCGCATCCGTGGAATGATACCTGGGTCTCCTGCATACGACAATGGGGCGCTGATAGCAGTGAGCAGGAACCTGTGCGGGTTAGAACGATGGCAGATGCACCGGAAAGCAAGTCTCAAGTTTGTCTTCTGGTCTACGACGGCCAATGCCGTTTCTGTGTCGCCGCCAAGGCGGGTCTGGAACGATTGACGACTCACGCGGAAGCCGCCCCTGTACGCATGGTTCCCTATCAGAGCGAAGAGGCTAAAGAGGCCTTGGGGGAGAGCTATCGGCCCGGTCGCCCAAATGTCGCCTTCCTGGTCCGTCCTCACGGGGAAATTTCCCGAGGACTTGACGCATTTCTGGCTCTTCTACCGGGCCTTAAGGGTGGACGAGCTCTCGCAGTTCTCCTGAGTTTTCCACTGGTTAAGCCGTTCGGCTATCTGCTGTATTGGTTTGTGGCCCGATATCGGTATTCCCTCTTCGGAAAAGTCCCACCTTCTGAGGCGGCCGAAAATCCCGATAACGAGAGTCGAGCAAGGCCACAGAAGTAACCATTCCATAACCCTCACCCTCCTCGCTAGTCTTCCCCCCTCTTTCGAAGGGTTTTCTCCCCATATTGGGGAATTTACGCGATAAGCCACCAATGCGAGACTCGCGACAAGTCAGGGAGACCCGCATTATGACGATTATCAGGCGGCCTATTCAGATGATACGCGAACTGAGAGAATGGTCCCGGCCGATCGGACGTGAGCTCCTGGGGGTGTATCAAGAGCAGCGGATCAGTCGGATGACGAGCAGGGCTTTCTGCATCGGGCTGACTGCCTCTGCGCTGGTTGGCTCCGGTCTTCCGCTGAAGGCGTGGGCCGCGGATCCGACCTCTTTCGAACCGACAATACCTATAACAGTTGTGGCTGCCGGTGTTGGATATGAGAACGCGGAAACGTCAACGATTACCGTAAAAACCTATGATGCCGAGAGCGGCGAGATTCTTTCCGAAGAAACGTACGAATTGAATGTGAGAGAGGATGCAGCCTTAGCGGACAGTCAACCTCGTGAACGGATTTTTGCAGGTGGAGTCGGTCCGGGGACCGACGGACTTTCCTCGTTCGCACTCCGTGCCTATGACAAAGCTACTGGCCAATTTCTCTGGGAAGGTCTTTTGAATCTCGATGTCGACAATCAAGAGTCCGCTTCCGTCCACAGAGCCGCGACTCGTCTCGTTGCGCCACAAGCGACAGTCACAAGGGTTCACAGCCGAGTGGCCGTCGATGGCCAGCCCCAGTTCTTTCTTCGTTCGATCGATTCGGCAACAGGACAGACTGTGTGGGTCGATCGTTTCTCAACAGGAACCGGGTTTGCACGAGCTGAATATGTCAGCAGGGCCTTCGTTGGCCAGACAGGGGAGATGGCACCCGAATCTCAACAGATCGAGTTCCAGATCAGGATGATGGATGAACAGGGCCGGAAGATCATATGGGAAGATACAATCGAGCCCATTGTGGCAGAGACCGACGTTGTGGCCGAACACGATGGCGCGGCTGAGATTCTACCTGCATGGCGCGGTACAGGGTTCGAAGGGAATGAGTACGGAAGTGATCTCATCTGATTAGCTTCTCTTGCTGCGCTCCTCTAGCTGATCGACCCACCGGGACTGAAATTGCTCGTACGACAGCGAAAGTTGCGATTGCATGGCTGCAGCAAGCGTCTGTCTAGCCTTGAGGTGTGCGAGGAGTTCTTGCACACGATATATGCCGAAATGTTCGATCAGATAGTGCACGGCCGAGTTCGCCTCCAGATACGCGACGGCAGCGGCATCGCCTGATAGTCCCCCCCATCCCCCTTCCAAGGCGGTCAGAGGAATCAGTGTAAACCCCTGCTTCATAAGCTGATCAAGATCCGACCAGCGATCGCCGGACAACTCCATTGCCAAGCCTTCGTTGAGCCACGTTGGGATGGCACTGCCGGCGGGTCCGAACCGGTCGTGCAGGATGGCATGGACAAACTCGTGTCGCAGTACGCGTGTGAGCCAGGCTCGGTCTGCCAAGGCATCCTGCGCAGGAACGTGGATGCGTCCGAGCACGGGATCGAAGAGCCCGTCGGCCCACGCAGGGCTACCGGTTGCGCTTTGAAATGTGGATTTGACGTGCAGGACAACGACAATGGTCTTTGATGGAAAGTGCCCGAATTTTTGACCGATCTCTCCGTACGCCTCCTCGAGAATCTCCAACACGGCAGCCCAGATAGCCTGATCTGCCTCTCCGTCGAATTTCACCGTAAAGTGCATGCTGTTTCGGCTGGTGAGTCGTTCTTCGCTCTTCTCGGTTCCGCGGACTTTGGCCGAAACGGTTCGCAGATAGGATTGCACAGCGGGATCTTTGCCCGCGTGTGCGACAGCCTGATCCAGGTGGTTCGCCGCTTCGCCGAGTTGATCCCTCTCTTGAAAGAATTCAGCAAGCGCCAGATGGGGGAAGGGCTCGTTCGGAGCCAGGACAGCTAGTTGTTCTAAAAATTCCTGCGTCATGGCCGGATCGCGCAGCTCCCAGTAGGCATGGGCTAGGTTCAGTTGAACGACGGGATTCTTGGCATCGAACGAGGCAGCTTTCTTGAAGGCATTGACCGAAGCGGCGGTCCCGCCGTGCTTTTCCTGTAGAATGCCCAGATTGTTCCAGAGAACGGACACGTAAGGGTGCGCAGCGCTGTCATCTACGATCGCTGCAGATAGATCGGCCAGCTTAGTTTCCGCGGTTTTAATGTTTCCCTTTTCGATCTCGTCGCGAACCGTTTCTAAGAGTTCGTGATGCGCTGTCTTCGGGACAATGCTCGAATCGATTACCCGAGTCTGTTTTGACCCGGGCCCCGGCGCGCCATCTTGGTGGCGGTTTGCCGGTGCGGCCTGTGAGTTTTCCGTGACAGCACCGGGCTGAGCAGGTGCTGGTAGTTTCGCAGGCAGAAAAGTCGGCTTGAACCAGGCTTGATAGACGACAAACAACCCGATCAGGCAGGCGATCGGAAACAGAATATGAGAGATGTTGCGACGATACATGCAGGTTCTCGTAGAATGATAATCAATGTATCACCTTAGGGGGATGCTACAAAGGATTGTGGCCAAATTGACAAGACGTGCGAGGCTAGTTGATCTGGTTCCTTTGGTCTATTTGGTTTGTTTGGTTGAACTAAGACTAACCAGATGAACACAACAAACCAAAGAAACCAGATCAACCGGTCCTGCTCGTTGAGGATGGAGAAAGGCTATGATACCATCCGTCACTGTGATACGGAGCTCTCCTGAGCCCAAACCCCTGGAACAGTTTCAGCACTGGCTGGATCGTGTTTCGCGCCCGATCGAATTCGCAACACGCGATGCGTTTGCGCACCTACCCACCGTCAAGAACCTGAATCGGTTTATCTCCACGCAGGTGATGCAGGCTCTATCCGATCGCGTCTATCCGCGAGCGATTGAAGCGGCGTTGCTCCGGTTACGTGAGCTCTTCTTGGAAGATCAGCCGCGTCTTCCGGCACAGGACCAGCAGCGTCGTCTGCAGGAAGCCGCGGCTATTCTCGGAGCCTTGCGGAAAGCCGTTCTCGATCCCGCCCGGGCCTGGCAGCAGCCTGAGTCTGTTGTTGTGCGTGGACCGGGCATGACAGAAGTTCCCTCGCGGCCTTGGTGGGAGCAGCCCATCCGTTTTGAAAAGGGAGTCGGCCCGAAGCGCACCGCATTGTTACAACGATTCGGAATCGAGACGGTTGAGGATGCCCTTTGGACCCTCCCCTGGCGCTATGAAGACCGCTCGGTTATGACCCCGATCGGCCAACTCGTTCCGGGTATGCAGGCCTCGATCTGCGGCACAATCGTTCGAAGCGAGGCCAAACGCGCGCGCAGTCGACGACTGGCCATTCTCGATATTGTGGTCGAGGATTCGACGGGCCGTCTCCAGGCTGTATTCTTTAATCAGCCGTTTCTCGAATCACTCTTCAGCATCGGGACGAGACTTATGCTGACGGGGAGGATTGTGGCCGGTGCTCAAGGGTGGATGGCGATGAGGATGGAGGTTGCGCAATACGAAGTCGTGGGTGCAGAAACCGAAGCACCGCTGCACGTGGGGCGTATTGTTCCTGTGTACCACGAAACAAAGGGTTGGACGTCCCGGCAAATGCGTGTGCTCATAAAGGGTTTGCTGGATGCGCATGCAGCCGCGGCGCGGGAAGTGTTGCCTGTTCCGCTTCGTGCCCGCTATCGGTTACTGCCCGTTCAACAGGCCATTCTGGATGTGCATTTCCCTCAGCCCGGGACGGATCAAAGACAGCTCGATAGAGGTCTTACGCCGGCGCATCGTCGCTTGGCATTCGAAGAGCTGTTCGTGCTCCAACTCGCATTGGCTTCGCGGCAACGGGTAGGGAAAGAAGAGATTAAACAGGTATCGTTCAATGCGAAGACGCCGCTCCTTGGCAAGCTGGATAGGACGCTGTCCTTTCAGTTGACCACGGCGCAGGAGCGCGTGATTCGTGAAATTCTCACGGACATGACATCGCGCAAGCCGATGAACCGCCTGGTGCAGGGCGATGTCGGTTCCGGCAAAACCATCGTGGCGGTGCATGCGATGCTATTGGCTTGCGGATCCGGCTATCAGGCGGCGCTGATGGCGCCGACGGAAATTCTCGCCGAGCAACACTATCGGGCGATGAAGAAGCTTTTGGAACCACTCGGCCTATCTGTGGTGCTCGTGAGTGGCGGCGGACGTGCGCCGGCGCGTAAAGCCGTGCGTGAGCGAGTGGCTTCCGGCACTGCACAGATCGTGATAGGAACCCATGCAATCATCCAGCAGGGGATTACCTTTAAAAACCTTGGGCTGGCGGTGGTGGACGAGCAGCATCGATTCGGCGTGCTCCAACGAAAGGCGCTCATTGAGAAGGGCTATAAACCCGATGTGCTGGTGCTCACCGCGACGCCGATTCCACGCACACTGGCCATGACGGTATATGGGGATCTGGATGTTTCGGTGATCGATCAAGCGCCGCCTGGGCGAAAACCGGTGCGGACATTTCTCTTAAGCGACGGCCAACGGGGGCGGGCTTATCAGATTCTCCGCGACGAATTGCGAAGTGGCCGGCAAGCCTACGTGGTGTATCCTCTTGTCGAGGAATCGGAGAAGACCGATCTGCAGGCAGCCATGCAAGGCGCAGAGCAGCTGCAATCGGATGAGTTGACGGAGTTTCGCGTCGGACTTGTGCATGGTCGGATGAAGTCCGAGGCGAAAGAACAAGTTATGACAGCGTATAAGAAGGGGGAGATTCAGGTCCTGGTTTCGACGACGGTGGTGGAGGTGGGAGTCGATGTGCCGAATGCCACAGTTATGATGATCGAACATGCCGAGCGGTTCGGACTGGCGCAGTTGCACCAATTGCGAGGCCGGGTGGGTCGAGGCGGACATCAGTCCTATTGTTTGCTCATGACACCGGGCAAATGGAGGGGCAAGGGTGTGACAGGGCGATTAGATAGTAGTTCCTCATCTTCGGTCCGGGAGAGGTTGGAGGCGCTTGTGCGATCGACCGACGGGTTTGTGATTGCCGAAGAGGATCTCCGTATTCGCGGGCCAGGCGAGTTTTTTGGACTCCGTCAGTGGGGTGTGCCGGAGTTTCGCGTCGCGAACCTGGTGCGGGATGCCGATATACTACAACAGGCGCGGCAGGAAGCCTTTGCGCTGTTGAAGCAGGATCCGCAGTTGAAGTCGCCGATTCATCGATTCTTGCGTGAGGCGATGTTGCGCCGGTGGAAATCGAAGCTGGATTTGGGATCGGTCAGTTGAAAAGCTGACAAGCGTGCAGAGTGGCAGGCTGACAGGATTGGAATTCGAATGTCAGCTTGGTGCATACCACCTGTCAGCTAGGAGTTTGTATGGGCTTGCTGCAGCGGTTGAGGCATGATTTGAAGGCGGGAATGACGACGCTACGTCTTGGCACGGCACAGGCTGCGGGCCGTGCGCTGGAAGAAACGGAGTTGCTGCGAATCCGCCTCGAAATCCGCAAGCTCGATCAACAATTAGACGAATTGTATCGGGATATTGGCGAACGGGCGGTCACTCTTCGTGAAGCAGGTGAACCGATTGAACGGGTCCTGTACAACGCAGAAATCGGACGGCTTGTCAAAGACATCCAAGAGCTTAAAGATGTGCGTGAGAAGCTTGAATCTGAGATGACGGAGATTCGGGCCGAGACATGAAGGATCTCCCGCGCAGGATGCGTCTCGCCGGCGTCGATATCGGCACGCTCACGTGTCGATTGCTGATAGCCGACCTGCAGCAGGAGAGCGGTCTCCTGACAATACGGTCTGACCGGCGGATCCTTCACCTAGGCGAAGGTGTCGATCAGACTAAGCGGCTGAGAATCGCCGCGATGAATCGGGTGCTTCAGTGCCTCAGGGAGTGGCGGGAGCAGATCGACGCCGTTCGAGTCGATGCTGTGGCAGCTGTGGCGACGAGTGCAGTGCGCGATGCGGAGAACCGTGATGAATTTCTCGATCGCGCAAAACGCGAATCGGGGTTCGAGGTCGAGCTTCTCACAGGCGAAGAAGAAGCCAGACGGACCATGCTGGGCATCCGATCCGGCTTGCCCCAGGGCGTGACCGACGTGCTGGCTCTCGATATCGGCGGCGGCAGTACCGAATTCATTCTGGATCGACCGGGTCAGAAACCGTTCAGCCGCTCGATCGATATCGGTGTCGTTCGACTTTGCGAGCGGCTCTTACACCACGATCCTCCGGTCGAAGAGGAAGTCCGTCAGGCGCGCGAGTGGGTGGCAGGAGAAACCGAGGCGGCGATCGCCGACATGGGCACCTCTCAGACAGCAGCATTTGTCGGCACGGCGGGGACGATTACCACCCTGGCCGCTATGGCCCAGCAGCTGCACTCCTACGAGCCAGACAGAATCCACAACTACAGACTACAACTCGACGCGATTCAGGAACTCGAACAGACTCTGCTGAGGCGGAGGAAAGCCGAGCGTCTTGGTCTTCCCGGTCTCGAGCAAGGTCGCGAAGAAGTCATCGCCGCCGGCGCAATCATGATTCGCACAATAATGGAAACGCTCGGGACGTCAAGTGTCCTTGTCAGCGACCTGGGATTGCGCGAAGGGGTCATCCTGGACGCAGCGATGCGGGGACGATGCGGGGACGATGAGAGGGCTTTTCCCAGCAGATAAATCCGCAGGAAATCACACAACTAATCCATCAAAGTTCAACTCAACGGGGAACAGCTCATGACCCCGCGTAGTTGTGTTTCAGATTAGCGAGGTATATAATTCCCTACCCAATCAAATTGAATGAGGACGGAGTGTCATCCTCTCTTTGACCGAAAGAGGAGGTGGTTTATGAGACAGGTCCTTGCGCTTGTCGCATTGCTCGGGGTCGATGCCGATGCGACGATTGCCGCGGCAGTTGCTGATGATCGCATGAAGAAATTTGCCGCCGGTTACGACTTCCTCAAGAAACACAAGTACCAGGAAGCACGCACGGCCTTTGAGGCCGGCCTCCAACAACAACCTGAAAATGCCGGAGCACATTTCGCTCTTGGGGAGGCCTGCCGGGGTTTGAAAGCCTGGTCCTGCGCGGAAGAGCACTATGAAACCTCACTGGAGCTTGATGCGAAATCATCGGTAGCCGGCTTGGCTACGCAACGGGGGCGCAAAGCCAAAGTCTGGCGATTGCTGGATGAGGGGAAGCAGGCCATCAACGAGCCGAACGCGTCGCCCACGAGGATTGCTGAGGCGGAAGACACCCTTGACCTTGCAAATAGGTTGGGTCTCGACGAAGAACAAAGGGTCGTTTACCAACAGTTGCAGGGAAAAATTCAGCAGAAGAGTAAACTGAATCGCAAGAAGGCGGTGGTGGCTTCGGCTGAAGGAGAGTCGATGGCGTTGGTGCCGGCGGGAGAGTTCATAATGGGGAGTACGACTGGAGAGGCCGACGAACAGCCGATGCACCGGGTCTATCTGGATGACTTTCTCATGGATAAGCACCATGTAACGGTCGAGCAATATGCGAAGTTCTTGGACTCCACGTCGAGGGAACGGCCGCCGGACTGGAATATTATGAACCGCCGGTATCACCAGAAGCGTCCTGTCGTCAATGTGGATTGGGCGGATGCAGATGCGTATTGCAGGTGGGCCGGCAAGCGCCTCCCGACCGAGGCTGAGTGGGAGAAAGCGGCGCGGGGGACGGATGGCCGGACCTATCCATGGGGGGATGAGTTTCCGACGCGGTTTCATGCGAACTCGATGAATCAGGACTGGAGAAACCACGGGGCCTTGACGCCGGTAGGGAGGTTCGAGGATGGCAAGAGTCCCTACGGTGTCTATGACATGGCCGGAAATGTCTGGGAATGGGTCAGTGATTGGTATGACCCGGACTATTTCAAGACAGGCCCATCGAAGAACCCGACAGGGCCGTCAAAGGGCACATTCAAAGTCGTCCGTGGCGGCTCGTGGGGGAGCGATATCAATGCCCTGCGTACGTCGGAGCGTGAGACACACACGCCCTTGTACCGCGGCCTTGGCACCGGATTCCGCTGTGCGAAGACTCCATAGTGCCCGCCACTTTTCACGGCGCGAGTCCAACGGGTGCATTTTGTTTCTGTGACACGCTGCTGAAGGTTGCCTGGTTGGTTTTCCACTGCGCGCATTGACCGAGCACCGCCCTTAGCACAAGAATCTGATCATCCTCGTGTGCGCGGTCAGCGGGCACGGAGAACCAACCAGGCTACCTTCAATCCCCCTACTTTTGCGAATACCACCGAAAGCCTTTGCTTTCCGAAAAACTCGTTTTCGGCGTGCCACCGGGCTTTTCGAGTAATAAGACCTTGAAGTCGAGGAGGCCGAACCAGGCCGGATCGGCCACATCATGGTAGTGACAGCCGTGGAGTTTGGGGAGCATCTCGCCCAGCGTCTTCCGTAATTCTTTTTCCGTGTATGCTCGCACGGTGAAGGGCTTGCCCATGGCCTGACAGAACCGTTGAATGGTATAGGCAGCGCCTGTACAAAGCACTTTGGTGTCCGGTTTGATACCGAGGAATTGAGGCAATGAGAGATAGCGTTCATGAAAGCCCAACCAGCGGGTCGCCTGCCGCAGGTGGCTATACTGGACCTCGTATTCTGTGTGGCCCGGCAGCTTGACCGGCGCCGGCCAGCCTTCTTCGATACCGAATTCGGTGAGAAACGCCCTGCCGCCAGGCTTCAGAACTCGCCAGAGTTCCGCCACAAAACGAAATGGGCCGAGATTGAATATGACGTCGCCGGGCAGGTTTGTATCCAGCGGTGGTCGAACGCGTCTGATCCAATCCAACGCTTCCTGATGTTGCAGCGTGTCGCCTTTCCCGTCGAGGAGCTCTTTCCTGGTCAGCTTCACCGGCGTCATGTCGGCCATATTTTCATTATCGATGACGAGGTCAATGGAGTTGTCTTTGAAGGGCAGCCATTCTCCGTTGGCGTGGGTGCCGATGCCGTTCCAGCCTCCGGCCCTGGCGCGGTTGACTTGTAGCGTGAGAAATGATCGGGTGATGTCGAGAGAGATGTACCGGATCGTCTGCTTCTCAAACGGCAAGAGCTCTTTTCCCAACTCACGGGCGAGATAGCCGAGCCCTCCTCCGACTTCCACGATAATATGCGGTTTGTGGACGAACCAGCCGAGTTTCCGCAATTGGCGCAGGAGCAGCCGGCCATAGGTCAAGCCATTGAGTGTGTCGTTCGGTTCCCGGAAGAGGTGCGAGACGGTGGTTTCGATGAGGTCGAAATGGCCGTCATCTTTCCCGCTGTCATTTAGTTCATGATGGTGGAAGTCTTCAAGATGCTCCTCTCCTTCGAAGCCTTCCTGCCCGGACCAGCCTTCCCGAACTTGTTGAAGGAGCATATCCCATTTGGCTTTGTGACGGTGGCCGCCCGGAGGCTCTATGCCGTAATAGCAGAGGGAATAGGTGGGCAGGGCCCAACGCTGCAAATGCCACTGCCCAGGCTGTCCATCAGGTCCGCAGACTTTCGCCCCATATTTTTCAGCCAGTGCTCCCACTGTCGTGTGGCCCGTCATCGCTTGTAACATTTCCAGCCCTGTACGATTCAATCGTATGATTGGCAGATTATCATCGAGGGGAGCGAGCCACCATTCATCTTCGTTGTGCTGGTAGGCGACGAGATCGGGGATGCGCCATGCCAGTTGGCTGAACGTCTCTCCGGTAAGACTGAGCGGTTCGTGGGCGACGACGGCTGGCTTCATGATCGACGCGATCTGTTTGCGCGCCGCAGCCTACACGACGAGCCGGGATTCTCGCAAGGCCTCAAGGAGGTGAGCCACAGTAGGATTTCTCGCCCTTCCTCTTGACGCCGCTAGTTGTTTGTAGGATTCTCCCTTCCATTGGGCGCTCGGAGGGGATTTGGCGTGGTAAATCCATCGCTGTCTTGTTCCTGGCTCTCAGGTGGTTGATTTCAGTTACCTGTACGGTGACGAACAGGACAGGGTGGGTAGGATGAAGAGAGAACCCCTTTTGCGTTGCTGCGGAGGGAGTAGAAGTGTGAGTTGCAAGATCCTATAAGTTATGCTAGATGGAGGTCACGTCAGACATCCAATGGATGAGAGAGGAGAATATCGATGGCGAAGAAAAAGAAGAAGCCGGCGAAGAAGAAATCTGCGAAGGCAAAAGCCAAAGCAAAGCCCCCGGTGAAGAAGGCAGCCAAGAAGTCTGCGACAAGGAAAGCTGCCAAGAAGACCGCCGGGAAGAGAGCCAAGAAACCGGCCAAGAAAACCGCCAAGAAGTCCTCTGCCGCGGCATCCAAGGCGGGTCAGAAAAAATCTGCAACCACGACAGGCTCAGCCGCAGCGTCCAAATCGGCGGGTTCGGCGTTCGACAAGAAATCTGTGAAGTCTTTCGCAGGCGAGGAGCCCAAGAAGCCGTTGCTCTCGCAGCCGATGGGTTCGCAGTTGCCGAAAGATTCGGACCTCGACGATGAACTGGGCGAAGATGATGTGGATATTGCCGTTGAGGGCGATGAGGATGTGGAAGAAGAACTCACATTGGACGGGGAGGATGAGGACACCGATTTTCCTGAAAAACGTGAAGGCCTGCTAGACGACGCAGACGATTATCACACACCCTGACATCCGCCTCGGATACCATACCGGACGACTCGTCCGAGTCGTCCGGAAGGTAACGCCCTGATTCTTTCCCTGAGCGCGGCGTCCATTCCCGTTCGGTTTACCCGCCGCTGAATTGTTTTCCGTGAATGTCTCATGAGTCATTTCTTGTTCGTGGCCGGAGCCTTGCGCGAACGCACTTCAGAAGAAAGTGCCGAGCTGCAACTCGGACACGGTCTCTGGGGACTCTGTACCGAGCTGATTAGGACAAATCTGCAGGCCTATCTCGATGCGAAGTCCCGCGGTCTTGTCTATGTACTGAAGGCCGGGCTCTGTGCCGAGTTTCAGATCGTGCCGCCTGTATTGGACTTCTCTGCGTTGGATGCGTTTCTGAGAGACGATCTGAAAACCGAGGCTAGATTCGGATTTGTGCGCATCGAACAGGTGCGCCGGTTAGCCTGTACGACTGCTGCGAGCCAGACACTATTACTCAATGTATTGCAGATCGCCGATCAGGCCGAACTTACTCGACGATTGAGGCTGGGCATGCATAGATTGACGCAAACAGAGTACGACGCAATCATGCATGGAGTGACGGCTTAGAAAGATGCCCAAAAAGACCACCTGCGTTGGAAGACCGTTATTTGGTTTGTTTAGTTTGTTTGGTTGAACGACACTAACCAGATAAACCAAATAAATGAAATAAACCTAATGAACCTTTTTGCTATATCCTTTGGCCTGTCATGAGCAAATATGCCTCATCGATCGTGTCGACTTCCTTTACCGTCACATTGAGCTGGAATCCCAATTCGTTCAGATTCCATCTTGCATCGTGAATCTGCCCGCGTGGAACCAATATCGTGCGATAGCCTTCCCGCGCGGCAGCCCGGATTTTGTCCGGGATGCCTCCCACCGGACCGATCTGTCCTTCCGGCTCAATGGTTCCGGTCAGCGCAATGCCACGCTGAATGCGGTCACCCTTGAACAGCGCGATGAATCCCACGGCCATTGCCGCTCCAGCGCTCGGTCCGTCGGTGCCTGTGGGTCGATAGGCCACCCCCTGCACCGAGACGGTCCCGCTGTGCTGGATCGAGGGAGTACGTTCTACTGCATAAGCTAGGGCCTGCGACATCGCGCCCAAATGAGTGTTTCCCAGTCGCACGCCGGCGAGGAGCCATTGTAGCTGGATGGGATTCGGTTCCGGTTTCTTGTCCCACCACATCATCAGAACTTCAAACACACCGAGATTGTTTTGGTGAACCGCCGCCAGAACGGGGAGTTCAACGATAGTGTCCGTCGAGACGGAGTCGGAGGGTCCACACAGGAGGCTGGCAATTAGTGTGAAGGTGACAGCAAGATGGCGCAACATCGCTGGCCTCTCATCTCGAGAACGTTCGAGCGCTCTTCCTGCGAAACTCTTCGCGGTTGATGTTTCAGGTCTCACAGCTTCCGAAAGTGTATCAAATCCCTTCGGGCCGCATAGCGATTCGGCGGTTCTTACCTTGCGTTGTCCCCTGGCGTTCCGTATAACAGGCTGCAGAAAAACTGCTTTTGCCCGCAAGAGTGGCGGGAAAGGCGAGGCGAGCGAGACAAGCAAGAGAGGTGAGACTGGTGAGGCAAGCGCGACTGGCGAGTCGGCGGAGGGTTCGAGGCTTCCGGAATTTCGAACCCCGATCTTCGAACTCCAGATCGCGCCCTTCTCGCCCGTCCCGCCTTTCCTGCTCGTCGCGCAACGCTCACGTCTCGCGCTTCACGCCCCACCGTATGAAACGGATATTAGCGTTGATCGTGGCGGGAGGTCTGGTCTTTCTCTGGCTTCCACGTGGGGTCGCAGCTTCGAACTGTCGGATAGAAACCCCTGCTTCAGAACCGCAAAAAGCGTTGATACTTCATCTGGACGCCGGCTGTACGAAGCAAGAACGGGAAACGCAAGCGGTAGATGCGACGCAGTTGCTGGGGGCATTTAAGGAAGGGAAAGGGATTGATCTCTCGGGGGTAATCGTTCGCGGCGACCTGTCCCTAGACGTGTTGCCTGTGGCGCCGTTGCCGCCCGAGCTTGAGGGGTTAAAAGAGCTGCAAGGGCGTGAGGTGCGGGTAATTCCTGGCTCCATGACCATCGTTGACTCGATCGTACGAGGAGCGATTCGGCACGAGTCGGCCAAAGGCCTGCTGGTGGTGCAAGGGCCTGTCACATTCAGCGGAACCGAATTTGAACAGCCGGTAGACCTCTCACAGGCTGTGTTCATTCAGCCGGTGGTGTTATCACGCGCGCGGTTTTTGCGGGAAAGCTATTTTGTGCAAGGCCGCTTTCTGCGCGAGGTGTTCGCTGAACAAACAGCCTTCGGCCCGCATACGAGATTTCACCGGTCGGTTTTTCAGGAGCCGGTCACGTTCGAGCGGTCAGCGTTCAACGGATTGGCGGAATTTTTGGAGGTGGCCTTCGAGAAAGATGTCAATCTGTCGCGCACCCACTTCAAGTCGGGTACCGGGTTTTCCGGGAGCCGTTTTCAAGGCCAGGTGGATTTCTCTGATGCGTCGTTTGCCAGGGAGGCATTTTTCACCTATACCCGTTTCGATGGGTACGCGAATTTTCACGGGACCGCGTTCCGATCGACGGCGGATTTTTCCAATGCGTCGTTCAAGGGCCCGGACGACTTTTCCAAAGCCGTGTTCGAAAAGGCTCCACAGTTTACCGGCACGACTAGATCGGCGACCGAACAGATCCCCCCGGGACGTGAAAATCAGGTCATACAGTACGCGATCATCCTCTCCCTCCTGGTATTGAGCGCTCTACTGATCGCCTATCTGATCCGGCTGCGGTGACGGGAGCTTGTGATTCCACATACCACTACTAATAGATGGAGGCTTGCTCCGTCTCCCCCAAAGCTGGTATAAGTCCACGCGTGGATAATCGTTTCGATACCATTGAACAACCCGAATTGCCCTATCAAGTTCGAATTGAGAACTTTGAAGGTCCTCTGGATCTCCTGCTCCACCTCATTAAGAAGAGCGAGATCAATATTTATGACATTCCTATCCATCTGATTGCCCGGCAATACCTCACCTACATAGAGGCAATGGAAGACCTGAATCTGACCGTCGCAGGGGAGTTTCTCGTAATGGCGGCGACCTTGCTTCAGATCAAATCCAAGATGTTGCTTCCTGTCGATGAGACGGCCTCGGATGAGGAAGACGGGCCCGATCCCCGTGAGGAATTGGTGCGGCGGCTACTTGAGTACAAGCGGTTTAAAGATGCCGCTCAACAGTTGGACGAACACGGGAAATTATGGCGGGAGGTTTACAGTCGTGAACAAGGTCCGCCGGTTGATCTGGAATCAGATGAGAGACTGCTCGACAATGTGAGCCTGTTCGATTTAGTGGATGCGTTGCAGGGGATCCTGGATCGCAGCCCCGGCAAGAAATTCATGGAGGTTCTGCCGGACAACTTGACGGTGCGGGATCGAATGAATGCAATCTTGGAAATATTGGAGGAGCAGGAGTCGGTGAATTTTGCTGCGCTTTTCGAACCTGCCTGTCATCGCCTAGTCATCATCGTCACATTCTTGGCGTTGCTGGAACTAATGCGGCTTCGAACGGCTCGGGTATTCCAGACGGAGCATTTCGGACCGATTCTTGTGTCGCGAGCCTTTTCACTCGTACCGGACCCGGCAGAATTGGATGATGCTGAATGGAGGGGAGTATGAAATCGCCCATGGAACAAGAAACCGGTGACACCGGCCGCACAGATACCGCTCCTGCGAATGAGAACAACGGGACTGCAGGGGATCTAGCCGAGGAAGCCGGTGCCCAAGCGGTACATGGCCGGGCGGAGGCCATGGATACGCGGGAACTCAAAGCCATTCTCGAAGCGGTGTTGTTCGTGTCGCATGAACCGGTAACGATCGCTCGCCTGATGTCTGTTGTAGGGACAGTCTCTAAAGCCGAAATGATTCAGGCTCTGGGCCTGCTCAAGCACGATCTCGATCAAGATGGGCGAGGTCTCCAACTCGTGCAGGTTGCAGGCGGGTATCGCCTGGTCACGAAGCAGGAATATGCGCCCTGGCTGAAACGGCTGGATAAAGCCAAGCCTGCGCAAAAGCTCTCTCGCTCTGCGCTCGAATCCCTCGCGATTATTGCATACAAGCAGCCGCTTGTGCGGGCTGAGATCGAAGAAATTCGCGGCGTCGAGACATCCGGTGTCCTGCGCACGCTGTGCGAGCGGAAACTGGTCCGGATCGTAGGGCGAAAAGACGTGCCCGGCCGGCCGATTATGTATGGGACAACCAAGTTTTTTCTCGAGCATTTCGGATTACAGGATTTAAGCCAGCTCCCACCGTTGCGTGAATTCAAAGAACTCGGGGAGTCCGAGCAGGCCCTTCTTCCGATGGAGGAAGAGTCATTGGCGTTTCCTGTCACGAGAGATCTTGCAGATGGTGAGACCGCAACAACTTTAGAAGCAGAGACCGACGGAGCGCTCCTCGAAGAGCCAGTAGAACACGGGGACGGAGTCGGCGTTTGACCGTGCCTGCTAAGAACGGTGTGATCTCAGGCGCGTCGTGTGAAGTGTTTGCCGAAAGAAACCCCGCGGAATGCTCCCCTGTCGCGGTTACCCTGTTCTGTTTCTTGACTCTGTTTCTGCCGCTTTGTTAGACTCGAAAATCCTATTCCAAGTTATTGAAGGGCCCCGTGTTTCCTTGAGGTGGGCGGCTTTAGCAACAGGATGTGTCATTCCATGATCAAAGCCTGGCTGCTCGACGAGACGTTTCGGCACGACCGACTGCGTCTGACTATCGATGGAACTCAAGAAGAATGGGGCGGCGCCGATTCGATCGCCGCAGAAGAAGACCTCCCACCGCCTCCGACAAATGTGACTGCGAAATCGGGGAATGGCCGGGTCACTATTTCCTGGGATCCTGTCCCCGATGCCATGTACTACAATCTCTATTTTCAAACCACCAAGGGCGTGATGATCAAGGCCTCCGATCTCACACGCCCGATCGCTTCAGCCGACGATTTTAAAGCCGTCATCGGAGTGAATAAAGAAAAAGGCACCTGTCTGGAAGGTATTCAGAGTCCGTTTGTCCATGACGATCTGGCCAACGGAACCTGCTACCACTACGTCATCACTGTGGTGACACAAAAAGGGGAGAGTCTCGAGTCTCAAGAAGTCATGGCGATCCCCTCGCCCTATCTGCTGGCCATGTGCATCGGACGGGAAGGTGTCGATGACGGGGAGTTCAGCTCGCCGACAGGGATCGCACTCGACAAAGACGGCAATATCTACGTAGCCGATACCGATAACCATTCGATTCAGAAGCTCGATAAGTCAGGGAAGTTTCTTGCGCGGTGGGGCGGCGAACCCTCTTCACAGGAAGGAAGTTTCTACTATCCTCGTGGATTGGCCGTCGGCCCGAACGACGTGCTGTACATCGCAGACAGCGGGAATAACCGTATTCAGAAATTCGATCTCGACGGTAATTCGATGCAGGCCTGGGGCAAGTTCGGGTTTGCCTGGCGCGGGGCCGAACTGGGCCGGTTCGATGTGCCCTGGGGGCTTGCGACCGATATGGAAGGTAATCTCTACGTATCTGATACAAGCAACGCACGTATTCAGAAGTTCACATCGGACGGGACCCCGCTGCTCAAATGGGGTCGCGACGGCAGCTTCGATGGCGCCTTCTTTTTCCCGCGCGGCGTAGCCGTCGATTTCGTCGGCAATATCTTTGTCGCCGACGAAAGCAATAATCGCATCCAGAAGTTCGATGCCCGTGGAAGCTTTCTCACCAAGTGGGGGCGAGAGGGATCCGGCCCGGGTCAATTCAAGTCGCCTTGGGGGATCGCCTGCGATGTGCTCGGCAACGTCTACGTCGTCGATACCGGGAACCATCGCATCCAAAAATTCGACGGCAACGGGACGTTCCTTTGTTCCTGGGGAAACCGGGGAAAGACAGAAGGCCAACTGAATTTCCCGTATGGGATCGCGGTCGACAAAGAAGGTGCGGTTTATGTGGTCGATAGCGGCAACGGACGCATTCTTAAGTATGTGCCGACGGACGAAGAGCTCAATCGCGGCAAGGAGGAGACGGCAGTCAGTCAGACGCCAAGCGCGACTCCGGCGCCTCGTAGCGTGGCGGTCAAAGCCGGGGATACGGAAACCTTCGTCAGCTGGATGGAGGTTCCCGGTGCCCAGTCCTACAACCTCTATTTCAATACCGTCCCGAAGCTCACGCCCCAGACGGCGACGAAACTTGAAGGCGTGTCGAACCCCTATACGCACACTGGTCTCTCGAACGATATTCCTTATCACTATGCCGTGACTGCGGTATTCGAGAGCGGCGCCGAAAGCGACTTGTCGAGCGAGGTAACGGCGACTCCCGTGCTCATCGACATCACGGCGCCGCAAAATCCCTATGCCGTGATCAATCACGGCGCGTTCATGACGAACACACCGGAAGTCATCGTCACGATTTCCGCAAGCGATGTCGATACCGGGGTCGCAGCCTACTTTATTTCCGAGGCACCGATCACTCCCGTGGCAGGGACGCCTGGATGGGTGGATGTGACGCCGGCCCTCAAGTTCGGCGCGACGATCCCGTTCATTTTGTCGCCGGGAGACGGCCAGAAATCGATCTATGTCTGGTTTAAGGATGTGGGAGGAAACGTTTCCACTCCTGCGGGCGCGACGATTCTGGTCAATACGTCGGGGTATCTGTGCGTGTCCGAATGGGGCCGTACGGGGCGTGGCGCATCCTTGCTGCACGGCGGTGAGTTCATGGCTCCGATCTACGGGCTCTGCATCGATCAGCAGGGATCGTTGTTCGTCGTCGATAACGGCAATAACCGAATTCAGAAGTTCGACAATGCCGGCAACTTCATTATTCTCTGGGGCAACTTCGGCGCCGCCAATGCCAACTTTCATAATCCCACCGGGATCGCTTGCGACGGTAAGGGAGACGTCTGGGTGGTCGATACGAACAATCACCGCGTCCAGAAATTCGACGGGAAGCTCGGCGGCTATCTCATGAAGTTCGGATCGCGTGGCAACGGCGAAGGGCAGTTCAACTCACCCTGGGGTATTGCGATCGATCGAGTGCGCGGGTATGTGTACGTGGTCGACAGCGCCAACTTCCGTGTGCAGAAGTTCGATATGAACGGGGAATTTATTATGTCCTGGGGCGGCTTCGGGAACGGAGACGGCCAGTTCTATTTCCCGCGCGGCGTGGCCGTGGACCAGACGGACGGGTTCGTATACGTCGTCGATATGGGCAATCACCGGATTCAGAAGTTCGACACCAGCACGAATGTGCTTCCGCAGTTGCTGGTCAAGTGGGGCGGCAGCGCTGAACCTGGTCACGCCAGCAGCCCGCTCGCACAAGATGCAGGACAGTTACGGTCTCCCTGGGGGATTGCGGTCGATGGAGCCGGAGATGTTTATGTAACGGATACCGGCAATCACCGTGTCGAGAAATTCGACAAAGAGGGCAATTTCATTACTCAGTGGGGCGGATTCGGAAACGGGAAAGGTCAGTTTAATTTCCCTTACGGCATCGCGGTCGATGCCAAGGGAAGCGTGTTTGTCGTCGATAGCGGGAATACTCGGGTCGAGCAGTTCATGCCGTCAGACGAAGGGAGTGAACGACTTCAGGAAGACGCAGAGACAACAGCGGAGTTGACACAGGAATCTGACAGTCTCAAGTCATAAAGTCATCAAGTCTTTAAGATTAGAAAACTTTCAGATGGTATCGACTTTAAGACTTTCAGACATTATGACGGGGCAATGACGGGGTTATTATGTTGGACAAAGAACCACGCTTGGGACTGACATACGACGACGTCGTGCTGGTTCCGGCCAAGTCTCAGATATTACCGAACGAAGTCGACACGCATACCAGCCTGACGCGGCACATCAAGATCAACATCCCCATCATCAGCTCTGCCATGGATACGGTGACCGAGTCCCGTCTCGCGATCGCCATCGCGCGCGAAGGCGGCATCGGGATTATTCACCGTGTGTTGTCACCGGCTGATCAAGCGACTGAGGTGGATCGGGTAAAAAAATCCGAGAGCGGGATGATTCTCGACCCGATCACAATTTCGCCCGATCAAACGATTCGCGACGCCCACGCGTTGATGGCGAAATACCGGATCTCCGGGATTCCCGTTACCAAAGAGAAAAAACTGGTCGGGATTCTCACGAATCGCGATCTGCGTTTTGAAACCCGGATGGATTTGAAGGTTTCGCAGATCATGAAGCGGGACAAGCTGATTACCGCACCTGAAGGGACAAGTCTGGAAAAAGCCCGCGAGGTGTTGCACGAGCATCGGATCGAAAAGCTGCCGGTCGTCAACAAGCAGTTCGAGCTCAAGGGGCTCATTACCATCAAAGATATTGAAAAGCGCATCATGTACCCCAGCGCGTGCAAGGACGGACATGGCCGACTGTGCGTGGGCGCGGCCGTCGGGGTGGGGCCGGAAACGGATGAACGCGTCGCGCGGCTCAAGAAAGTCGGCGTAGACGTGGTTGTAATCGATACCGCCCACGGGCATTCTCAAGCGGTGCTGGATACGATCAAGCTGATCAAGAAACGTCATCCGGAGATCGAACTGATAGCCGGGAATATCGCCACCGCCGAAGCGGCGAAGGATTTATTGAGGGTCGGCGTCGATGCCGTGAAGGTGGGTGTAGGGCCCGGTTCGATTTGTACGACACGGATCGTCTCCGGCGCCGGCATGCCGCAATTGACCGCGGTTGCAGATTGCGCAAGAGTCCTCGCGGGCAGCGGCGTTCCGATTATTGCAGACGGAGGGATCAAGCATTCAGGTGATATCACGAAGGCTTTGGCGGCCGGCGCCTCATCGGTCATGCTCGGCGGACTCCTGGCAGGCACGGAAGAATCCCCCGGAGAAACCGAACTCTATCAGGCACGGACCTATAAGGTGTATCGAGGCATGGGTTCGATCGGCGCGATGGAACGCGGTGGTGGAGATCGGTACGGACAGGGCGGGCGGTCGGTTCAGAAACTCGTCCCGGAAGGCATCGAAGGGCGTGTGCCGTATAAAGGGAAACTCTCGGCAGTCATCTACCAATTGATCGGCGGAGTGAAATCCGGCATGGGGTATTGCGGATGCAAGACGATTTTGGAGTTGCAGCAGAAGGCCACGTTTATTCGGCAGACTGTTGCAGGTCTCCGCGAAAGCCACGTGCACGATGTGATCATCACAAAGGAAGCGCCGAACTATCGGATGGATTGGGAATAGCCCCGCGTGAATCGTCCCTCGTGAAGCCTATCTCGCAACCAAGATTCATTTTCCCTTACTAAACGAACGACGCTTCACGCTTCACGAATGACGTCTCGATGGAACTCTGGCACGATAGAATCCTAGTCCTCGATTTCGGGTCGCAATACACTCAACTGATTGCACGGCGAGTTCGCGAAGCTCACGTCTACTCGCAAATTCTGCCATGCACCGTCTCCCTGGCCACCATTCTCGCCTATCGTCCGCAAGGCATCGTTTTGTCGGGCGGCCCCTCCAGCGTATATGAGAGGAAAGCGCCGAGCGTTCCCAAAGAACTCCTAGATCAAGGCATTCCCATTCTCGGCATTTGTTACGGGATGCAACTTGTGACGCATCTCTCGGGCGGGGAGGTGGCAAAATCTACGCATCGGGAATACGGCCGGGCGGATCTGACGATCGACGACCGCACAAATCTTTTCAAAGGAATCGGCGCAGGAGGATCGACCGTCGTCTGGATGTCACACGGAGACCGGATCGAACGGATGCCGCCGGGTTTCCGATCGATCGCGCACACGGCCAATTCACCGGTCGCAGCCATGAAGCGGGACGATCACAAGCGCCGGATCTATTGCCTCCAGTTCCATCCGGAAGTCGTTCATACGCCTGAAGGGACGACGCTGCTTCGCAATTTCGTCTACGACATTTGTGGCTGCAAGCCGACCTGGACGATGCAATCGTACGTGGATACGGCAGTGCGGCAGATCCGCGAGCAGGTCGGAAAGGAGCGAGTGATCTGCGCCTTGAGCGGCGGGGTGGATTCATCGGTGGCTGCCGCGTTGACTCATCGGGCCATTGGCGATCAGTTGACCTGTATCTTCGTCGACAACGGGCTCCTTAGGAACGGCGAGAAGGAGCAAGTCAAGCAGACATTCGCTGAGCAGTTGCACCTAAACTTGCGGCTCCTTGATGCATCCGATGCGTTTCTTGCCAGGCTCAAAGGGGTGATCGATCCGGAGCGTAAACGGAAAATTATCGGCAAACAGTTCATCGAACGATTTGAGGCAGAAGCCAGCAAAAAAGCGGCAGCTGCGAAATTTCTGGTCCAGGGCACGCTTTATCCCGATGTCATCGAGAGCGTAAGTTTCAAGGGCCCGTCGGCCACGATCAAAACGCATCATAATGTAGGCGGCCTGCCGGCCCGCATGAGGCTCAAATTGATTGAACCCTTGCGGGAATTGTTCAAAGACGAAGTGCGGGCGCTCGGGAAGGAACTGGGTCTGCCTGATGAGATTGTCTGGCGACAACCCTTCCCAGGACCCGGTCTCGCCATCCGGGTGTTAGGAGCCGTCACCAGGGAGCGACTGGCCATCCTGCGAGCTGCCGAATCCATTCTCGATCAGGAAATCCGCGCTGCAGGTTTGTATCGGGAGATCTGGCAGTCTCTCGCCGTGTTGTTACCGATCAGGACTGTGGGTGTCATGGGCGATCAACGAACCTATGAGCATGTCGTTGCGCTTCGTGCAGTCACGAGTTTGGATGGCATGACGGCGGATTGGGCCAAGATTCCAAATGACGTGCTGGGAAAGATATCGAACCGGATCATCAACGAAGTAAAGGGCGTCAATCGGGTGGTCTATGATATCAGCTCGAAGCCTCCGGCCACGATAGAATGGGAATAGAATACAGGTGAGGCGTCGTTCGTGAAGCGTGAAGCGAAGTAAAGCCATCTGATCCTGCGAACGATGAGATACGAGATACGCTTCACGGAAGGCACCTATGGAAGTTAGATTGCAGAAAGTTATTGCCGGGACCGGATTAGCTTCGCGGCGAAAGGCCGAGGAGTGGATTGCCTCCGGGCGTGTGACCGTCAACGGAAAAGTTGTGACGGAGCTCGGCACCAAGGTCGACCCGAATCTAGTCCATATCAAGGTGGACGGCAAACACTTGAGATCCACCCAACCGTACGTCTATGTTCTGCTGAATAAGCCCAAGAACGTCATGTCGACCTTGGACGATCCGGGAGGCAGGCCGACCGTCAAAGACTATCTCCGAGGGATTTCAGTGCGGGTGTTTCCCGTGGGCCGATTGGATTTCGACAGCGAAGGATTGATGCTTCTGACCAATCACGGCGACTTGGCTCAGACGTTACTCCATCCCCGCTATCATGTTCCGAAGACCTATCTTATCAAGGTCAAGCAGGTGGTGACGGATGAACAGATCCGGCAGTTGGAACAGGGCGTCGAGCTGGAAGACGGGGTGACCAGGCCGGCTCTCGTGAAGAAGATCAAAAAGGCCGAGCAAAACTCCTGGCTGGAATTGACGATTCGAGAAGGCCGCCAGCATCAAGTCAAGCGCATGTTGGAGGCGGTCGGTCACCCGGTTTTAAAGCTGATACGGATTAAGATGGGTCCGCTGTCGTTGGGTAATCTGGCATCCGGCGAGTTTCGGTACTTGACCGACCGTGAAGCGAACGCGTTGCGCGAACTTGCGGCGCAGAAGTTGGCTTCAACAGAGGATACAGAGGAGCGGGTCACTCGGATCAAGAAACGGATCAGCCGGGCTGGATGGGCCCGTTCGAAGAAAGCGAAGGTGGTATGAAGATCAGAACTCATCGGTGTGGGGAGCTCACCAAGGCCGCTGTCGGGCAGACCGTCGTCTTAAACGGATGGGTCCAGCGCCGGCGTGACCACGGTATGGTGATGTTTGTCGATCTGCGGGATCGTACGGGGCTCACACAGGTGGTCTTCAACGCGGAGCGCAACGCGGCAGTGCATCGAGCCGCCCACGGGTTGCGGAGCGAGTGCGTCGTGTCGATAACCGGGCAAGTGATGGCCCGGCCTGAAGAGTCTAAGAATCCGAATCTGCCGACGGGTGAGGTCGAAGTCTTTGTGGATGCCGTCGAGATTCTGAACGATTCGAGAACGCCGCCGTTCGTGATTGAAGACGATGCAGAAGTTACGGAGTCGATTCGACTCAAGTATCGCTACTTGGATCTTCGCCGCCCGAAAATGCAGCGGCTTTTGAGCCTCCGGCACGACATCGTACAGGCCGTGCGTGGGTTTCTGAACACAGAAGGCTTCCTCGAAGTGGAGACGCCGATTTTGACCAGGAGCACGCCGGAGGGCGCGCGGGACTATCTGGTGCCCAGCCGGGTGAACTCCGGCCAATTCTACGCATTGCCTCAGTCGCCGCAGCTCTTCAAGCAGGTACTCATGGTCAGCGGGGTCGATCGCTACTATCAAATCGCACGTTGCTTCCGCGACGAGGATTTGCGCAACGATCGGCAGCCGGAATTTACCCAAATCGATGTGGAACTGTCTTTTGCGGACCGCGATCAAGTCATGAGTGTGATGGAACGAATGATCGTCACGGTGTTTCGCGAGGCGGGCGGCGTTCAACTGCCGACACCATTTCCGCGCATGACTTATGCTGAGGCGGTGGGGCACTACGGTTCAGACAAACCGGACCTGCGGTTCGATATGCCGCTGTATGATGTCACAGGGTTTGCGGCGGCGAGCGAGTTCAAGGTATTCAAGGAGGCGGCGATCAAGGGTGGGATCGTGAAGGCTTTGATTGTTAAGGGTGGCGCCTCGACCGCCCGCAGTCGCATCGATGCGCTCGGTGAAACGGCAAAAAGCTTCGGTGCGAAAGGGCTCGCCTGGCTCAAGATCACAGCGGAGGGGCAGCTCGAATCGGTCATCGCCAAGTTTCTTGATGCCAAGTCATTCTTTGCCTCGCTGCCGGATGCGAAGTCCGGCGATTTGGTCCTGTTCGGCGCCGATAAACCTGCTATCGTGCATGATGTCCTGGGCAGAATCAGGCTGCTGCTCGGCGAGGAACTCAACCTGATCGACAAGACTGCCTGGAAACCGGCGTGGGTGACAGAATTTCCATTGCTGGATTATTCACCGGAGGAAAAGCGGTACATCTTCATGCATAACCCCTTTGCTGCGCCGATGGATGAGGATATGGCGCTTCTGGACTCGGAGCCGCTCAAGGTGCGGGCGAAAGCCTATGATATGGTGTTGAACGGAAGCGAAATCGGCGGCGGGAGTATCCGCAACCATCGGAGCGATATCCAACTGCGCATTCTCGATCTGCTCGGTATCAACAAAGAGCAGGCGCAGGCGAAGTTCGGATTCTTGCTCGACGCGCTGGACTATGGAGCGCCCCCGCACGGAGGGATTGCATTCGGGCTCGATCGGCTTATCATGCTGTTGGGAGCGGCGGATTCGATCCGTGACGTGATTGCGTTTCCCAAAACGCAACGTGCACAATGTCCGCTGACCGATGCGCCGTCCGTCGTTTCCGCCGATCAGTTGAAAGAATTGCGCATCAAGCTCGATCTTGTCGAGTAGCAGGATGTTGAAAAAGACCGCCAGCTTTGTTCTCGCATCGCTCAGAGGCTCAACGTGCCGAATAAGATTCTCGGAGGCCGGGAGCACTAGAGGGGGCTATCCGTTCGCCAAGAATCATTGCATGGGCGAACGGGCCACACGAAGTGTGGTTTGTACCTCCTCGCCTCTTCGCTCGCTGCGGCCTTGCTTGGGAAAAGGAGCGTCTCGGCGCTCCAGGGTTGGGCGGGTGAGAAGGTTGGCCTTTTTGAACCTCCTGCGATAGGGAGACTCCACCCCATGGCGGGCAATTCGTTCGGTCGGGTATTTACCGTCACGTCGTTCGGCGAAAGCCACGGCCCGGCGATCGGCTGTGTCGTGGATGGTTGCCCGCCCGGTCTCTCTCTCTCCGTCGATGACATTCAGCGGGATCTCGACCGCCGCAAGCCGGGGACCTCTCGCCACGTGACGCAACGGCAGGAGTCCGATAGCGTAGAAATCCTCTCTGGTGTTTTCGAAGGCAGGACCACCGGCGCCCCGATCGCGCTCCTTATCCGGAATGAGGATGCCCGGAGCAGGGATTACGGCAATTTGATCGATACGTTCCGGCCTGGGCACGCGGACTATACCTACTGGCAGAAATACGGCATTCGCGATCATCGGGGAGGCGGGCGTGCATCTGCGCGCGAAACGGCCGTCCGAGTGGCTGCGGCGGCGATCGCGAGGAAGTGGCTCAGGGAAAAGTATGGCGTCATGATTCGCGGGTACCTGAGCCAACTCGGCCCGATTGAGGCACCGTTCAAGGATTGGGCAGAGGTCAGTAAGAATCCCTTCTTCTCGGCGAGCTCCGAAGTCGTCCCCAGGCTTGAGTCTTTTGTGGACGAGCTGCGGAAGTCGGGCGATTCGGTCGGCGCCAGGATCACGACGGTGGCGGAATCCGTACCGGTGGGGTGGGGAGGACCGGTCTATGCGAAGCTCGATGCCGATTTGGCCGGCGCCATGATGAGCATCAATGCTGTGAAGGCTGTCGAGATCGGCGCGGGGTTCGGCTCAGTCACGCAACGCGGATCGGAGCATGGAGACGAACTGACCCCGGATGGTTTCGTGACCAATCATGCGGGAGGGATTCTCGGCGGTATTTCAACCGGGCAGGATATTGTGGTTACGATCGGGATCAAGCCGACGTCGAGTATCCGTGTGGCCCGCCGATCGATCGATAAGCAGGGCAGGCCGGTGATCGTCGAGACGAACGGTCGCCACGATCCCTGTGTGGGGATTCGAGCGACGCCGATTGCTGAGGCCATGATGGCGCTGGTCCTCATGGATCACGCGCTCCTGCATCGCGCACAGAATGCCGATGTGACGACGCCGACCCCGAAGATTTCCGGCTCACTCAAGCGGACGGCCGTATCGGGAAAGAAGAAGCCGGCCTCAAGGGTGAACTCAAATCCCACCGAAGCGTAGCCCGCATCAGTCGTGTCCTTGCAGGTAGAGAACTTGGTTCATGCGGAAGTAGTCACGGAACCGAGTGGGTGCGATGTGTTGCGAATGGAAGATGCGCCCGTCGAAAATGACGAGCCGGTTTGGTTTCATGTCGATCCGGTAGAGCAGTTCCCAATACTCATTGCCATCGTTGATATACGAATTCTCCTTCGCCGCATATTCCGGGCGGAAGAAGACCGTATTGATGAGTTCCGCGTAGCCATCCTGGGTGCTGAGGGCTTGCTCGGAAAACCCATGCTGTCGCGCAAGGTTCAGGAGATCGGCCGTCATCCCGATAGGCACACGAGAGAGGCCGCTGGGGCGATGCCGGTACAGGCCGGTGCCTCCGCTACACATCTCCTCAGGATTCAAGTACACCATCGCCGTAATTCCCTGGTCGATGTGGGGCTGTCGCTGCCAGGGGGTGAGCGTGTAATCCCGGTTCAGAATGGCCGAGAAAATCACCGGATGATATTCTGTGTGAAATGGTCGCAACGACTCGCCCCAGAATTTGCTCAGTGTCCGGATGAGCGGCGTCGTGTCGAGGGTAATCATCGCGCGAGAGCCGGGATAACTTCCGACGACGGCACGGGGCTCTGTGTAGTAGAGTCCGAGCGCGAGTTCTGCGATTTTCTGCGGATGCCTGTAGAAATTATCGGCGAGCAGGACTTTCTGATCGGCCGACCCAACACGATGGACGGTCACGTCGCAGGCAGGATTGACTTCAAGGACTTCGGTGCTCCACATGGGGAGGGTTCCCTGGAAGCTGCCTTATCGGGAGCGAATATTAAACTCGCTTGTGTGCGAAATCAAGCTCCCGATACCGTATGAAACCACTTCTCGACATCCATCGAGCGACCGTCTACCTGGGAGACACCTGTGTGTTCACCGACTTCTCATTGTCTCTTCAAGAGGGCGAACATGTCGCGATCCTCGGCCCCAATGGCGCCGGGAAATCCACCTTCCTGAAATTACTGGTCGGCGAGGTCCATCCGGTCCCGCAAGATGAAACATATATCAGGCTCTTCGGCGAAGAGCGGTGGAATGTGTGGGACATTCGCAAGCGATTGGGGATGGTGTCCCATGATCTTCAACATCAGTATATGGACCAAGTGACCGGCCTCAAGGTGGTCCTGTCCGGTTATTACGCCAGCATCGGAATTTATGGCCGTCAGGATTTCAGTTATGCGCAGATTGCTGTGGCAGACAAGATGTTGGAGGAGATGGGTGTCGGTTCATTGAGGGATCGACGGTTTGGAGAGATGTCGACGGGCGAACAGCGGCGATGCCTCCTCGGTCGCGCGTTAGTGCATGAGCCTATGGCGCTCGTGCTTGATGAACCGACGAGCGGACTGGATCTGACGGCGACGTTTCACTATCTGGATCTCGTCCGCGCCCATATACGGAAGGGGAAGACGTTGTTGGTGGTGACGCATCACATCCACGAGATTCCTCCGGAAGTCGAGCGTGTCGTGCTCTTGAAGCAGGGGAAGATTCTAGAGGATGGGACTAAACCCGCTGTCCTCACCGAAACCAACCTTACCCGATTGTTCGACTGCCCGGTTGCATTGGCTCAAGCCAACGGGTGGTATCAGGCGCTCCCCGGGCGCAGCGCACCGCACTGACTTCGTCTTGCTATTTTTTCAGAAATCCGAAGAACATCCCGACCGCGGCTGCTCCCGTCGAAGGAAGGTAACCGGAGAAGATCTGTTTCAGTCCTTGAGCACCCTGCTGTGCCGCCGCGATGGCGTGCTGGACTTGCGTTTCCACTGTCGTCCAATCGAAATCGATCCAGCCGGTCTCTTCCAAGACGGCAATACAGGCCAGCAATCCTCCGGCGATCAGTGTGGCCGCCCTCATAAATCGCCGGAAAGCCCAGCCAAAGAAGAAGCCTCCCAGATAGCTCCCGCCGATGCCTATCACGGCAGGCGATGAGAGATCAGCCATCCAGGAGGCTAGACCTGCGACGGTTGCGATACCAGCGGCGATGACGGATTTTGCCTTCCAGGGCGCATCGGCGAGAAGCGCGGCCCAAATTCCTTGGGAAGCCGGCTGGTCGGGGTGCTCTTGATATTGATCGATGTCCATAAAGTGACGGCGGTTATAGCCGGTTATTCGAGAAAGTATCACAGACGTTCGGGTCGCCGGTTTCGAGTCCGCGTTTCAGCCAGGTCATGCGTTGCTCAGAAGATCCATGGGTCCAACTTTCCGGTCTCGTGTAGCCGCGAGACATTGTTTGAAGCTGGTCATCGCCGATAGCTGCCGCCGCTCGTAGCCCTTCTTCGAAATCGCCAGGCTCGATGAGATTCCGCTCATGCTTGGCATGGTAGCCCCAGACTCCGGCGAAACAATCCGCTTGTAATTCCATTCGCACCGACAAGTCATTTCCTTCCCGTTCAGAGGCCTGGCGCTGCAGGCGTGTCACTTTCTCTGCAATGCCCATGAGATTCTGCACGTGATGGCCGACTTCATGCGCAATCACATAGGCTTGGGCGAAGTCTCCGGAGGCGCCGAATCGCCGGGCCATTTCGTTGAAGAAGGAGAGGTCGAGATAGACCTTGTGGTCTCTCGGGCAATAGAAAGGTCCGACAGCCGAAGATGTCGTTCCGCAAGCAGACTGGACCGCTCCTGTAAAGAGTACGAGGCGGGGATCTTCATACCGCGGTCCAAGGAGTTGTCTCCAGGTGGTCTCAGTGTCGGCAAGGACGACTGAGGCGAACTTGCCCATTTGGTCGTTGGGCAATCCGGTCGGTGCGGGCTCGGAGGGTGTCGATAATTCCGTCATGTTCTGTACGCCGCTGAGCATGTTGATGAGAGTCAAAGGATTGATACCGGTGAAGTAACTGACGACGAGCACCAGTATGATACCACCGAGTCCCACCCCTCCGACCCTGGCCGGCCCCATACCTCGGCGATCTTCGACATTGCCGCTTTCTCGTTCTC
>DATIAT010000115.1:0-17798 GCA_035457905.1 Nitrospiraceae bacterium | reverse complement strand
GGGCTCGCAGTGGCGCTCGGCGGTCGTGTGAAATCTCGCCGGTACAAAACGTGGGGCTGTGGAATCAACCTCACGCCCCGGATGGAATACACCGCAACCGGTTTCGTCCAGCCGATCAAACGAGTCTTCAGCACCATCTATCAGCCGACGGTCAAGCTGGAGACGGAGTTCCTCGAGGAGTCCCGATACTTCGCGAAACGGCGACAGTTTGAGTTTCACATTGAACCGATTTTTCAGACGTATCTCTACGATCCCCTGGTCGCGTTCTTCACAACCATGGCTGACCGCCTGAGGGTGATCCAGGCGGGGAGCCTGCACCTGTACTTGACCTATATCTTTGTCACGCTAATCGTCTTGCTGTTATTCGCGGTGTAACCGATGTTACAAGCCATTATTCTCGTTGTTGCCCAAACGACTGTCTTACTGGCCGTTTCACCATTCATCGTGGGGCTGATCAGGAAAGTGAAGGCGCGTCTCCAGATACGGCAGGGCGCCAGCGTCTTCCAGCCCTATAGCGATCTGGTCAAGCTGTTTCAGAAACAACCGGTGGTCTCGACGACCACCTCGTGGATCTTCACCGTGACGCCCTACATTCTATTTGCCTCGACGTTGGCGGCGGGACTGCTGGTGCCGGTGTTTGTGTCCATGACGCCGCTGGCCTTCGCAGGCAATATCATCGCGCTCGTGTATTTACTCGCGCTAGGGACGTTCTTTCTGATGTTGGCCGGCCTTGATACCGGTTCGGCCTTCGGCGGGATGGGAAGCAGCCGCGAGGCAATCGTTGCTTCCCTGACCGAACCGGCAATGATTCTTTCAATCTTTGCGATTGCATTGACCAAGGGATCGACCAACTTGAGCACCATTGTCCATAAGACCGCGCTGTTGGAAGGTATCGTGACGGACCCGTCGCCATATCTGATGGCGCTGGCAGCCCTCTCCATCGTGGCCATTGCCGAAACCGGCCGTGTGCCGGTAGACAACCCTGCCACTCATCTTGAATTGACCATGATCCATGAGGCGATGATCCTGGAATATTCGGGACGATATCTGGCGCTGGTCGAATGGGCAGCAGGACTCAAGTTGTTGGTGTTTCTCACCTTGATCGCCAATGTGTTCGCCCCGTGGGGGATCGCGACTAGTTTTGAGCCGACCGCGCTGGGCGTTGGTTTGGCGACCTATCTCGTGAAAGTCTCGGGGTTAGCCGTGCTGATCGGCGTGATCGAATCGATGTTTGCAAAGCTGCGTTTATTCAGAGTTACGGACTTGCTGGGGGTCGCCTTTATCCTGGCGCTACTTGGGTTGGTTTTCTTCTACGTCTTGCGAGGATGACGTGTCGCTATTGACTCAGCACATCGGATCTCAGATGGTTGATTTAGGCTCAGCGCTGTTGCTGCTGACGTGTTTTGGGATTGCAGCGCAGCGGCGGCTCTCTGCCTGTGTCGATTTGTTCGCTCTGCAGTCGGTCTTTCTGGCCCTGACAGCAGCCCTCGTCGCGTTCCTCACTGGTATTCATCACATTTATATCGCGGCCGCCCTCACCATCGTCATCAAGGTCGTGGTCATCCCGCGGATTCTGAAGCAAGTGATCGAGCGGTTGAATGTAAAACGTGAACTTCAAATGAACGTGAACGTGCCGACCGGGTTGTTGATCTGTGGCGCGCTCGTGATCCTGGCATTCTTCATCACCCAACCCATCATTCCCCTGGGGTTCCTGCTGACACGCGATTCGCTGGCGATCGCACTGGCAATCATCTTGATCGGGTTTTTTACGATGATCGCGCGCAAGAAGGCGGTGACACAGGTAATCGGCTTTCTGGTCATAGAAAACGGCCTGTTCCTGGGGGCAGCGGCGGCAGCGTATGGGATGCCGCTGATCGTGGAGTTAGGCGTCTTCTTCGATGTCTTAGTGGGTGCGCTGATCATCGGCATCTATAGCCATCGGCTGCAGGACGCTTTCGACAGCGTGGATACGAGCAAGCTCACGACCCTGAAGGAATAAGGGGTGGGGAGTGGTTGGGATGCTCCCCGTGCCCCCGCAGCGCGCGGCATCGGAAGGCCCTCGCTGGAGGGGCGCAGTTGAGAGCGCGCCGGCCACTCCGGTATGGAAAAGGTGTGATAGGGCCTTTTCGAACATCCTGGTGAGGATTTAGTACGATGGTGTGGCCTCTCCTGTTGCTGGTCGCGGCTCCGGTGGTGGCGGGACTTGGAAGCCTGTTCGCGCAACAGCGGCGCGCCATCGAAGTCCTTCAATGCGCAAGTGCCGGGGCTATGCTGGCCGCTGCCGCGCTGGTTGTGGGACAAGTTATCGTTACCGACGAAATGTCCGTCGGGAGCTTTCTGCGGACGGATGCGCTGAGCGCATGGCTTGATTTGATTATTGGCTTTGTGGGGGCTACCGGGACGCTGTATGCCGTGGGATACGTGGGCGAAGAAATGGATCGTGCGCAACTGTCATTGAGACGCTACAGCCAGTTTTTCTGTCTGTTTGACCTATACCTCGGCGCGATGCTCCTGGCTGTCAATTTAGAAAACATCGCCATCATGTGGATTGCGATCGAAGGCTCCACTCTTTCGGCAGCGCTACTGATAGGATTTGACCGAAGCAAGGCGGCGCTGGAGGCCGGCTGGAAGTATGTGATCCTGAGCTCGGTCGGCATTGCGCTCGCGTTGTTCGGCACAATCCTCGTCTATTACGCTTCGGAGCATATCTTGGGTGTGTCGAACGAGGCATTGCGCTGGTCCCAACTCTATCGGGTGGCCAAAGAACTGGATCCTGCTGCGATCAAAGTGGCCTTCATTTTTTCGTTGATCGGCTATGGGACAAAAGCGGGAGTCGCGCCGATGCACACCTGGTTACCCGATGCGCATGCCGAAGCCCCGACACCGGTCAGTGCCATGTTATCGGCCAACATGCTCACGCTTGCCGTCTACGCAATCCTGCGATTCAAGGCCGTGACGGATAGAACTGTCGGGCCCGAGTTTGCCGGCTATCTGATCATCGGGTTGGCATTGCTGTCGCTCGCCGTTTCGGCAGCCTTCTTTCTGGTCCAGCGAGACTATAAACGGCTGTTCGCCTACTCCAGCATCGAACACATCGGGATCGCATTGCTGGGCTTTGGTATCGGAGGTCTCGGGGTTTTTGCCGGCGCGTGGCATTTGATGAACCACGCCCTAGCCAAATCCACGGCTTTCTACAGCGCCGGCCTCGTATTCCTCCGGTATAGCCACAAATCGCTCGATCGCGTGACGGGCCTGCTGAATCAAATGCCGATCGTAGGGACCGCTATCCTCGTGGCTGGCGTCGCGCTGGCGGGCATGCCGCCCTTTGGACTCTTTACCAGCGAAGTGTTGATCGCCATCGGAGCCTACCGCGTCAAGCCGGAAGTGGCATACGTCTTTATAGCTCTGCTCGCCCTCGCTTTTGCGACCTTGCTCTATCAGGTGTTACGGATGGCACTTGGAACGCCGGGGGAAGCAGGCACTGCGTTAGGCAGACAGTGCCGAATCTGGACGAGCGCTGCCGTCGGAATCAACATCGTCGCGCTGGGAACCATCGGCCTCTACGTTCCACCTGGTCTGGAGACGCTGCTGGCATCTATCGTGACGATCTTCGGCGGCGGGCTGGAGGCGCCTCGATGAACACGATCGTCGCGCCGGTGGCGGTATTTCTCGGCGCACCGCTCATGGCTGTCTTGCTCAGCTTGGCGACCACGCATGCCCGCCTGCTGCACGGGTTGAATCTCGCCACGATGGCCGCCCTGGTCGTATCTGAGATCACCCTCATCCAGCAAGTGCTGGTTCACGGACCCTTGACCACCCTCTGGGGGTTGGTCTATATCGATGCGCTCTCTGCCTTCATCCTGTTCATCGTGACGTTTATCGGATTGGCCTGCTCGCTATATACCTGGACGTATCTCGATGATGACATGGCTCGGGGTATGATTACGCCGAAGCGCCTGGGCCTGTCCTTTGTTCTGTTTCATGGCTTCCTGTTGGCCATGATCGTGGCGACTACGCTGCATATGGGAAGATTTCTTACGATCATCATTGCCAACGATGTGCGCAGTCTCGCGATTGTCACGTTGTTCCTCCTGTTTGCGGCGGCCCTGTTCGGGGGGCTCACCTCTCGCGTAGTCTCGATGGTGTGGGGCACGGCGTCGGAGGGCGTGAGACACGGTGAGCCGTGGGATATAAGACATGTGCCGCTGATCCTGATTGGCGCCGCATTGGTGGAGTTTGGTCTGGTGCTTCCGGAACCAGTGAGAGGGCTCAAGGATCGGGCAATCTGCATCTTATTATAATGGTGGGGTAAGAACATGGCAGATTCGCAGGCAGCAATGACTCAATTGAAGGAGGTCTACGGAGCTTCCATCGTGGAGATGGCCCCGATCAATGGAACGTCGAGGCTGCGAGTGAATAATGATGATCTGCCTCAAGTGGCTCATTATCTCCACACGCATCCGAATCTGCGCGGCAGCCTGTCGCTTCTCTGGGCCGTGGATCATCGTCCGCGGGAGAATCGTTATGAAATCCTTTATCTCTTTACATTGGCTGAGCTGAAAGACTGGCTTCTGCTCTGTACGGACCTGCATGGCGATGAGCGTCTATTCAGATCCATCACGCCGCACATCCATGCGGCGAAATGGTATGAGCGCGAGATCCGCGACATGTTCGGTTTGATCCCCGTCGGCCATCCAGACATGCGCAGGCTTGTCCGCCATGAACACTGGCCCAAAGGCTCCCACCCGCTCAAGAAAGACTTTCGATGGGACACTGTCTTGGGCAGGACTCAAGGGCAGTACGCGTTCCGACAGATTGAAGGCGAAGGGGTCTTTGAGGTTCCCGTGGGACCGATCCACGCCGGCATCATCGAGCCGGGCCATTTCCGGTTCTCGGTCGCCGGCGAGCCCATTATGCAGCTCGAGATCCACCATTTTTGGAAGCACCGAGGCGTGGAGAAGCTCTTTGAGCGGCAACAGCTCACGGAAGCTATGCCACTCGCTGAGCGGGTGTCCGGCGATACGACGGTTGGCCACAGCCTCGCATACTGTCAAGCGGTCGAAATGCTGATGCAGGCTGAGGTCCCGCCCCGCGCCCGTTACCTGCGGAGTCTATTTCTCGAACTGGAGCGCTTGCACAATCATCTGGGCGATGTCGGTGCAATTTGCAACGACACGGCCTATGCTCTGCCCCATGCGCATTGTGGACGGATGAAAGAGCAGATCATGCAGCTCAATGACCGGGTGACGGGATCGCGATTTCTGCGAGGGGTAAATTGCGTCGGCGGTGTCGGCATCGATCTGACCCCAGAGCAATTGACCCAGATCGTCGCAGAATTGGATGGGATCGAGCCTAGCTTTACCGAGCTCGAACGAATTCTGATTGCCAATGCTTCACTGACAGACCGACTGGAAACGACAGGCGTGCTCACTGAGCGGACGGCGTGGGACCATGCAGTGATTGGCGTAGTGGGGCGTGCATCAGGCATCGATCAAGATATTCGGCGCGACCATCCTTTCGCCTCCTATGTCGAGTTGCCGCCCCAAACGGTGCTGTATAGGTACGGAGACGTCCGGGCGCGCATGCGGGTGCGGCTGGATGAGATCCATGAGTCAATCCGACTCATCAGGGAAATTAACCGAGGTATTCCGCAAGGGCTGGTTCTCACCCCGCCGACTGGTGTGCCAGCTCCGGGAACCTGGGCATTCTCCGCGGTAGAGGGCTGGCGGGGCGAAATTCTCTACGTGGTGATGGCCGGCGAGCAAGGGCAGATTCATCGGTGTAAGGTGCGCGATCCGTCGTTTGTGAACTGGCCTGCGATCCAATGGGCAGTGCTGGGGAATATCATTCCGGATTTTCCGTTGATCAATAAGAGCTTTAGCCTCTCATACGCGGGGAATGATCTTTGACAGTGAGGGGTAAAGGGTGAGGTGTAAGGAGCATGACAGTAAGGCGGCGCAACTTCTGTCCCAAAATCCCTGACGCCTAACGCTTCACGCTTCACCAGAAAGGAAAACATGTTTCGCATCATTAAGAAGAGTCTGAAGACCGGGGTCGTGACGGGCAAGTACCCTGAAGCGGAGGTTCCTGCGGTACCGGTTGCCCAAGAGGTTAAGGACAAGACCAAGCTCTTCAAACGGTCACTGACAATTCGAGAGGTGGACACGGGCTCCTGCAACGCCTGCGAGATGGAGATGAACGCGCTCATGAATCCCGTGTACGACGCCGAGCGGTTTGGCATTCACATCGCAGCTTCGCCGCGCCACGCCGACGCATTGGTTGTCTCCGGCCCGGTAACCGTGAATATGGAACGGGCATTGAAGGATGTGTATAAGCAGACGCCTGATCCAAAAATCGTTATTGCACTCGGCGATTGTGCCATCAACTGTGGGGTGTTCAAAGGAAGCTATGCCGTGACCGGTCCGGTGGAGCGCCACATTCCGGTCGATGTCCGTATTCCTGGATGTCCTCCACGCCCAACAGAGATCCTCACGGTTCTTTCAGAACTCCGAGATGAGAGGCGGTGTACTGGCGACTGAGGGAGCACACACGAGATCATCCGGGCGAGTCTCTATAACAAAATCCGTGAGTATCGGATTGAATTACCCTCCGAATGTCCCTCTTTTCCCCATCACTCTTCTCCGACTGTCTAAGAAGTTGGACGCTTTAACGTCTTGAAAATTCTCACATCGCACTTTAGCAGCGTCATACCGTGCCTAACGCGGTAGAAAGATGCCTCACGAAGAGTTCCGGTCACCTCTCCGCGTTCATCGCGTAACACACGTTCCCATCGAAATAATTTCACGATTCATCCGTCGAGTTGATGATCGGCACATCTATTGCGCTCGCTCAAGAGTGCTGGTGGAGGTGTGGGTGGTTAGGACCGGCCTCCGAATGACCCATTCCTTCGCAAGAAGGAACCCTTCACCAGCTCTATTCCCTCCGCAAGAAAGGCCGGGCGACTCGGAGGCCGGTTCCTTTCCTACAGCGTGAAACGGGGAGCGACAGACGAACAACACAAGTCATCTTAACCACACCGCCGGACACGGCGGGCATAACCGGGAGGCCGAATGATGAAGTTTTTTCTTACTGAACCACGACGAAGACGCAGGCGCACGAGCATCGCTCTGATACTGTTTAGCGTGCTGCTGGCCGGCAGTTTGCTGGCAACCCCGATGGGGCGCGCCGCAGACCAGCACACCCACCATGGCGAGACGGGTGAGACACCGGCGCAGAAAGTGATCTATCGTGAGGGTGGATCGGTTCTGCACGACCGGATGGTGGAGGAGATAAAGCGCCAACAGGAATCGATCGCTAAGAACGGCGGCTATAACACGGGCGCCAACAGCCATATGTTACAGCAGGGCGTTCTGCTGGTAACGGAGGATCCGACAAAAGTCACCGTTGGTAGCGGGCAGCGCTGTCCGGCCACTGCCCCAGTGAAAGACTATCATGTCTCGGCAATCAACATCGAAATCACACTGAGCCGGTTCCTCGACTACTTCCCAGGCTACATGTATGTGTTGAAGGAGAACGTCGAGAAAGCGCGCGGTGAAGAAGCCGCGAACAGGGAGGCACGGGAGAAGGAGAACGACCCCGGCGCCGTGTCGAACGGGTTGCAGGGTGATATCATTCAGCCGCTCGTGATCCGTGCCAACCAAGGCGATTGTCTCAAGCTCACCCTCCACAACGAGATCGCAGATGAGCCGACGAATTTGGTGATCAACGGTTCATCTATGGTGGTAGCGGCCTCAGGAAAACCTGCCACCCCATCCAATCCTGATACGACGGTCCAGCCAGGCGGTCAGCAGAGTTTCGAGTGGTATATCAAGCCGGATACGCAGGAGGGTGCGCGATTTTTCCGGTCGCATGCAGCGCGTGAGCAGTTCAACCAGGGTTTGATCGGCATGCTTGTCGTGGAGCCGCGTGGCTCAAGCTATCTCAGTCCCTTCGACGGCAAGCCGATGGCGAGCGGTTGGGAGGCGATGATCGAAGATCCGAAGGGAGCGGACTTCCGAGAATTCGCGATTTTCTATCATGAAGCCGGTGACGAAGCATTTCGTCTGTTGAACAAGAAAGGTGAGATGCTACCCCAGCGCGATCCACATACCGACTCCTATCGGCCGGGTGCGCGGTTGTTGAACTACCGAAGCGAACCGCACGGCACGCGCATTGAGCTTCAGGCCCATATGGGTTTCTATGGCGACGAGTCCATGGCATATGGGTCCTATACCTTTGGTGACCCGGCCACCACCATTCCCAGGTCGTATCTCGGTGATCCGGCCAAGTTCCGGATGGCAGGCGGCTCAGAAATTGTCCACTCGCATCACCTCCACGGCGGCTCCATCCGTTGGGCGCGCCAGCCGGGGAACAGCAATCTGGACTTTGCAGTCTCGAAGAATGGGCCGGTGAAGTTCCCTCCGATCAGCGATCCTTCCGACCGTTTGGATGTGCAGTCCATTGGGCCGACAGAGGTCTACGATCAGGTGATCGAGGGTGGGTCAGGAGGCCTGCAAGCTCTGGCCGGTGAATTCGTGTTCCATTGCCACATCCCGCAACATTATGTGACGGGCATGTGGGGGTTCTGGCGTGTGTACAACACGCTGCAGCAACCCGGTTTCCAGACCGATGTCATGAAGCCGCTGGTCGAATTGCCGGATCGAGTCGGAAAGGTCAAGACGGGCACTCCGTCGGACAAGCTTGTCGGGACCACGGTGGACTGGTACGGCGGGAAGAAGTACGAGATCACCAAGGACAAGACCGATTGGAAAGCTGACCCGGTCAAGGTCTCCATCAAGGATTGGGTGGAGATGATGCTCACGCCGCAAGGTAAGCCAGGCAAGAAGAGCACAGAGAAAGAGCAGACCTTGGCCTACGACCCGACCGTCAACGATTGGGCGTGGGATGGGCAGAAGGCGATGAGCGAGCCGGAGACGACGTATGAATGGGTCAACTACAAGTCGGCGACGCCGGGTAAGCGGCAGGAGATCCTCTTCGATCCGCGATCCGGCAAGATTGCCTGGCCATGGTTACGGCCGCACCTGGGCCGGCGCGTGCCGTTCTCTCCGAGCCACAGCGGTGCACCGTGGCTGGAGCCGATCCATCGCCGCGACGACGGCAGCAACTCTACCGAACCACCGAAACCGGGCGAGCAAGGACCATGGAGCCTGTGCCCGGAAGGCGCGCCGCAGAAGTACTTCAATATCCATGCGATCACGTTGCCGATCACGCTCAAGAAGGCGACGGCCAAGACGCCAGCGATTGTGGATCCGGGTGGGTTGCTCTACGTGCTGCATGAAGAAGAGCAGGAAGTTCGGAAGAATCCTGCCAAACAGATGCCGCTGGTGATTCGCGGCAACGTACAGGATTGCATCGATGTGGTGTACAAGAGCGAGTTGAAAGATGATGTGCGGCAAGGGTTCTCCAGCAAGACGAATCTGCATCCGCACATGTTCCAGTTCGACACGCAGGCGTCGGATGGCCCGATCATCGGTTTCTCGTATGAGATGTCGTTGCGGCCGTTCACGATTCTGAAGGACGAGCATCCCGGCAAGGGCATGCCCGTCCCGATGAATACGACGATCGAGGCCGATGCGGCCAAGGGCACGAGCAGCATCAAGGTGAAGGATGCCTCACGCTATCACGTCAAGACCGAGTTAGGCGTGGGCATGGACGAAGTGGGTGGATTCGAGTCGGCACGTATCAGCAAAATCGATGGCAATACGATCACGTTCGAGCGGCCGCTGAAGTATGGCCATAAAAAGGGCGAGATCGTGTCGGTGGAGTGGATCCGAGAGCGCTGGTATGTGGATGCCGATTTCGGCACCACCTTCTGGCATGACCACGTGTTTGGATTGGACGGATGGGGCCATGGCTTCTACTCCACGTTCATCGCTGAACCGCCGCGGTCCACCTATCATGACCCGATGACCGGCAAAGAAGTCCGCAGCGGGCCGGTGGCCGACATTCACACCCTCGAGCCGGTGTCAGCGCATATCAAAGGGTCGTTCCGTGAAATCGTGACACAGGTCATGGATTCCAATCCACGGACGGCGGAGTTGATTACTGCCGATAACCCTCAAGTGAAGGTTGGGGCGATTTCCGTGGACGGTACTCCGACTGCGGTCTATCCAGCCAAACTCAACCTGTCGCCGTTTAAGTTTTTGAACGGCGGCGAAGCGACGACGGGGGGAGGCTACAATATGCGCGTGGAGCCCCTGTCGATACGGCTTGCGAATAATCCAGATCCATCGCAGCTATTCAGCAGTTTGATCCACGGCGATCCCGAGACCCCGATGTTGCGGGCGTACTTGGGTGACCCGATCGTGGTCCGATTGATCGAAGGATCGGCTAACGAAGTGCACTCCTGGCATATCAGCGGACACTGGTTCCCGATGGAACGGTACAGCAAGAATTCCATCCCCAGGAGTTCGCTGCATGTGGTGATCGGAGAGCGGTACGATGCGGCCATTCCTGCCGCAGGAGGACCGCAACAGATGGCGGGCGACTATCCCTACTACAGCGGTCGCGCGTCTCACTTCGCGGAAGGCAGTTGGGGCCTCTTCAGGGTGTTGGACAAGGCGGATCCGACACTGAAGCCGTTGCCGGGCCGGCAAGAGATTCCGCAGTCGGCCAAGTCTGTCTGCCCGGCCGACGCGCCGGTAAAGACGTTCAACGTCGCAGCCATCGACAAGGCGATTCGCTACAACAAGGGAACGCCTGGAGTGATGGAAGTGGACATGGAGCGCAAGATGGTGCTGGGCAACGAGACCGGCAAGATGTACGTGCTCGAAGGCGAGAAGACCAAGGTCGCCTCGGGCAGTATTGAACCGAGCCCGTTGACCCTGCACGTGAACGTGGGCGATTGTATCAAGGTCAACCTCAAGAACGAGATGGGCAAGGACCGGGCCGGGTTCCACGTAGACCATTTGGCGTACGATCCCAAGGAATCGATGGGGATCAACGCCGGGAACAATCCAGGCGACCAGACTGTGGCGCCAGGGAAGAGCAGAACCTACACGTTCTTTGCCCATCCTGAGTTCGGGGAAAACGCCGCCCTGATTCAGGATTGGGGGAATGTGATCGAGAATCCGCGGAACGGGCTCTTCGGAGCGATCATCATCGGGCCGAGGGGATCACAGTATCGCGATCCGGCGACCGGCGAAGATCTAGCCCAGAAGAGTTCCTGGCGAGCGGACGTGATTGTGGATCGGAGCCTGTCGGGCAACGAGAATCGACAGAACTATCGATCCTTCGCCCTCCTATTCCAGGATGAAGATAACCAAATCGGCACCAGCTTCATGCCATACATCCAAAAGGTCGCAGGCGTGACAGCGGTGAACTACCGGTCAGAGCCGACCGATTACCGGGTCGAGAAAGGCTGTGCGTACAGCGAAGTATTCGTCTGCGTCAAGGCGGGCGATCAGCCGGTGACCCCGAGCATCGCGGCTCATGTGGGCGACCCGGTCGTGATTCATGTGATGGGTGCCTTCAGCGAGCAGATACAGCTGTTCAGCGTGTCGGGCCATGAATGGAAGCACGAGCCCTACATGAGCGGAGCGGATCTCGTGAGCACTATGGAGTTCGGGGGCACCGAGGTGATCAATGCCTGGCTGCATGGTGGGGCTGGAGGTCCGAACGGGATCCCTGGCAGCTATCTGTGGCTGAACCAGAGACCGGGGTATCTCGACGCTGGCCACTGGGGGACGCTGACGGTGCTCGACCGCGACAGTCGGGCGATCCTGCCGTTGAGCGGGCAGACGCCAGCAACGCAGCAGGCCGAGGAGCAGATTCCGGCGCAATCCATACCGGTGTCTCTGAAGACCGACTGACCCCGGATCGGATGGGAGAAAACCGGGCGGGGGAATCCGACCGTACGAGGTCCGGATTCCCCCGTTCGTTTTCACAACGAAGGCAGAGGCGCGGCTTGCAGTGCGCGGGAGCGATACGGTAGAACCAGTCCATGAAAATGCGCGGGCGTCGCACGGCTGCTCAATGGATCTTGATCGGTTTGGCGTGGATTCCCTTAGGCGGCTTGACGCAGACTGCGGCGGCACTCGATTTTTCCGCCGAGCGAATTGTGAAGAACGGGAAGTCCGTGGTGACGGCTCATGTCAATGCCAAAGATGACCGCTGGCGCTTTGAGTTCGCCCAACCGCAAGCGGGCGCCAGCATCATCATTGTGCGGATGGACCGCCAGAGTTCATGGCTCATTTTGTCCAAACGGCGGCAGTATCTTGAGGTGCCGATCGCAAGCGACCATCGGTTGGTCGTGAGCGAGACAATGGAAGGAGAACGCTCACGGGAATTCGTCGGCGATCAGACGCTGAATGGCTATCCCACCGAGCTGTTCGAAGTCACCGTCGAAGAAAATGGAGGGACTCGGCAATACTATCAATGGGTGACCAAGGTCCAGCGGTTTCCGGTGAAGACGGTGAGCAAGCAGGGTCAGTGGTCGGAAGAGTATCGCCACGTCATCTTCACAACGCAATCTCCGTTTTTATTCGAACTACCGCGACGGTTGGAACGGGCAAATCCGTCAGCAGAGACGCAACAGTAACGACGTAATACGTGAGGGAGGAACATCGGTGAAACGGGCGATTATAACGGTCCTGGCTCTTGGTGTCGTCGTTCAAGCGAGTATCGGCTTAGGAGCTCTCCTGCCGGCAAGCGCGTATGACACGGTTGTTGTGGCTGACGGGGCGGCGCTACGGGGGACGGTGACATTTAAGGGAGCAGTGCCGGAGCCCAAGGCGTTCGAGTTGCGCCGATACCCGGATCGTGTATTTTGCGGCGCCATTTCCGATGGCGACGGGCACCGGTTCCTCAAGGAAGTAAATGTCGGAGAAGGCGGCGGCCTCAAGGATGTGGTTGTGGTCGTGGAAGGGGTGCCGAGCGGGAAGCCGTTCACGTTTACGAGCGCCCAGGTCGAAGCCAACGTGTGTCAATTTCTTCCTTTCGTCACGGTCGTGAGTGATAAGCGACAAGTGACCGTGGCGAATCGGGATCCCGTCTCGCATGATATTCAAGGTTACGCTTATGACCAGGCGGGAGTGGATATTGTGCTCCATCGCCCTTCGCTGAAAGCCACCGGTACGACCGATATCGTGAATCTCGTCAAGGGCCGGAAAATTTTCACCATGCAGTGCGGCATGCATCCTTACATGCAGAATTGGGGATATGCCATCGACAACCCGTATTATGCCGTCACTGACGCGAACGGTTCGTTTGTTATCAGTGATCTTCCCCCCGGCACATACCGAGTGAAAGCCTGGCATCCGGTACTGGGTGTCCAGGAAAGGGAGCTAACGATCGAGCCGAACGGTACGGTCACGCTCGACCTGCTGTTTGAAACGAAGTGAGCAGCGAAATGATGTTGAAGATCCAAGCTGTCCTGCTGGGGGCGCTGTTTGGAAGCCTGTCGGCCAGCTCATCAGTCTGGACTTCCTTAGCTCATGCCGGGCCACCGCAAGACATCCAAGCTCACGGTAGAGCGATGATAAAGGATGCCGAAGACATGGTGATGCACGGAGGCATGGGCGATGCGAAGGCCATCGTCCATCATTGCGGTCAAGTGACGATGCACGCAGAAGCGATTCTCAAGGCATTGCCGCCCACAGATCAACACGGTAAAGGAGCGGTGCCTCATCTACAGGAAGCGATCAAGCAGTGCAAGCGAGTGGCCGAAATGGGCGACAAGGTCGATCCGGGCGTTACCTTGAACCCTGCGACCAAAGCCCGTGCGGCGGCAAGGGAGGCGATGACGCATCTGAATGCGATACGGGATGGCGGCGCGTAGTAACGGGCAATGCACGACAAGCGAGATGGATGAGAGTTTATGGGTGCGGCGCAGTCTGTGAAGAATCAGGCTTGGGCACCAGAGGGCTGATCGCATTCTGATCTCGTCCCGGCTGATACGTCTCCAGCATTTTCATGATCGTCTGCATCACTCGTTCTTCTGCCGAGAGAGGCACTTTAATTCGTATCCCGCGACCCTCATTGCGGCCCAGTGAAAAGATGTGGCGTTCGATGATATCGCCGTGCGTGGCATCCGGATACGTGAATGCCAGTTCCTTCGCGGGGGATCCTGCCAGCGACATGTCCCGATCCTGCCGCCACCGTATCGCGATCGCTTTGTTACCATAGAGCTCCGTGATAATGCGCCGATGGGCCGTGGCAAATTCATCGAGGGTCTGCCGCCTATCCTGGCTCTTGCCTTCCAGGATATTCATGTGGCCGGATACTGCGACAAGGCTGTTGTCGATCGGAGGGTAGAGCGTCACGCCGGCCCCATCCGGCAGCGGATTTCCAAGGCGCCAGTTTTCGGGATAACGGATGGAGAAACCGAAACGAGTGTTGGTATAGGCTTTCCATCCACGCTCTTCGTTCTCCGATGCAGCGACACGGAGGGGATGGCTCGCCACCTCAAAACTCAGCACAATGGCAATCAGCAGGCAGGCCTGGATCATGTAACTCCTTTCCGAAGCAGGTGGCGTGAAGCGCGAGACATGCGAGAGAGGCGCGATGTGGAGGGTGTCTCGCAAGTCCCGCGAATTTATCGCGCGGAACGTGCACAACGAAATCCGATAGTGGAAGCGCGTTGATCCGGTGATGCCCCGCTTCTGGTGGCTGTTCGCAGCAACGCCGGCGCACTCTTCCACGATCCTCCTCGCACCACCTTGTATCGGCCGTTGGCAGGTCCGCGAGGGTTGCGATCCGGCATGGTCGCATAGTAATCGATTCCAAACCAGTCCTCGACCCACTCGGCTGCGTTCCCGGCCATATGGTGCAGGCCATAGGGACTTCGCCCATCTTCGCCGCTGTCAACGGGCGCCACTATGGGGATCTCATGAACGTGATATTGTCCGAACATCGCGAGCGCAGGTGTGGGAGATTTCTGTCCCCAGGGGAACAGATTGCCACTCTCTCCGCGAGCCGCCTTTTCCCATTCGGCTTCTGTCGGCAGCCGTTTCCCCTGCGTGCGGCAAAAATCCGAGGCTTCGGACCAGGTAACGTAGAGTGCCGGCCAACGTGTCAATGTCTCGGGGGACATAGCATGAACCGTCGTGACATGATCGATCAGTTTCCGCACCTCCTCGGAGAGCTGACGCTGTTGCTGTCGTAGCCACAGCAGGTACTCTCCCAGACTCACCTCATCCCGGTCGATTTCATACTGATCGAGCCAGATGCGGCGCTGTGGCTGCTCTGTGTCGTCATACTGAAGATCAAGGCTGAACCGTTCGTGGCTTGTGCGGGCGGTCCCCATGAAAAAGGGGCCTTCGACAACGGTCAGCATCCTCGAATTGCCGGCGAGTGCGGCAATGTCCTCAACAGGGCTTTGCCGCCCATGCGTCGCCGCTGTTGCAGGTTGCGGAATCGATGCACCCATGAGGATTGCGATGAGGACATAGCAGAGGGCCACGTGAGATCTCTGGACTCGACATGCGTAATCGGCAATATGACGGAAGTTCTGCATGGCGGTGAGATACCCTCGAGTCGATCTTATGTCGTAGACGGGGAAAATTCTATCACCCCTGTGCTTGCATAGGTACAGATCTCGCTGTGAAGCCGTAACACTCGCTAGGAGCCTGTCCGGCATGACCCTTCGTGACGAGGCGAATGAGGTGCGGCGAGCTGCGAGGCCGCAGGCCCCGAAAAACCGGAGGTGTATTCGCTGAATTACATTGAGGATTTCTTCTGGTCGAGAACGACGCAGATGGCTGCAGATCGTTCGCCGCAGTAGGAAGGGTCATGTCGGACAGGCTCCTAGAGTGGTCCGTACTTCCGGTGCCCCAGATCAATCCGGGCTCTGTCCAAGAAATTAGACAATGCGACGCCATGCGTTTCCGTATATCGACTCACACTAATTCCTGGTCGGTTTCAGTCTAAAGGGCCGAGCCGCAGTTTTTACCCTACGTTACGATTTTCTTCCGTGGACTCACCTCCATCCTTGTTGACGAAAGGATGGGGGCGAACATTGCGTACAAGTCCCGGCACAGCTGTTGCGAAGGAGAAGTGTTGCGGCAAAGGCCTGGATGATTGTAGGCTGGCCTCCGAATCACCCTTTGCTCGACAGGGAAGAAAGGTCAACCGGCTCCGACGAAAGCCGGGGAAGCAAAGAAACTTTCGGCTGTCAAACGACGACGAAAACTAGAGGATTGAATGAAAAGCTTGAGGAGCAAGATACTTCAATCGATAGCGGCACTGGTCTTCATGTTCATTGGCGCGATGGGCTGTGACCAGGAGCCGCGAGCAGTGAAGGATGCGAATCCCGCCCGTGTCGTAGAGATGCAGCAGACCCTTCGCGATCTCTGGCTCGGGCACATCTTTCTGGTTCAGCACGTCGTCTTATACAACGCGACCAGCAATATGGTGGAGCGGGATGCCGCTGAGAAAGAAGTCGTCGCTAATGCGAAGCAAATCGCCAACACGGTTGCGCCATTCTATGGCGAAGCGAGATCAGAGAAATTTTTTGCCTTGCTGGTCGGCCATACTGCAGCCGTCAAAGAATATTCCGAGGCCACCATCGCAGGGGATAAGAGCCGGCAGGATGCTGCGCTTGTCCGCTTGGCGTCCAATGCCGATCACTTCGCCGAATTTCTTAACGGAGTCGATCCCTACCTGCAGAAAGACACGATTCGTGGCCTGATCGCGGCGCATGGAGCCCACCATGTTCTTCAAATCAATCTCTACAAGAAAAAAGATTATGCCCAGATAGAGGCAACCTGGCCCATGATGCGGGAGCACGTCTATCTTATCGCAGATACTCTAACGAGGTCGTTGGTGCGACAGTTCCCGAGCAAGTTCTTTTGACCGGCGAGTAGCGCACTCGTCTCCATCGGGTCCAGGATAGAATTGAGAGGAACCCGGTCCCACCACAATGTCGTGTGCGACGGATGATGGAGACATCACTTCTCATATGGCTCCATCTTGTCGCGGCGGTCAGCTGGATCGGAGGGACGATCTTTTTGTCCCTTGTGCTTGTGCCGGTACTAAAGCGCGAGCCGTTTGCGTCACAGAAATCGGCGCTCTTTCTGACCACGGCCCGTCGATTCCGGGTTGTGGTCTGGACCGCGGTCGCCGTGCTCTTGTTGACGGGACCTCTGTTGGCGCATCAGCGTGGTATTCCGATCGCAAGCCCATCGGAATGGCCCATGATCCTGGCAGCCAAGCTCGGACTCGTGACGATCCTTCTTCTCTTGACCTTGACCCATGATCTCGTCATCGGTCCTCGCGTCGGGCAAATCGCACAGCTTCCCACGGAACGTCGAACCAGATTCGATCATACCCTCGTTCTCTGGTCTCGGTGGATCGCTCGCGTCTCGCTCCTTTTTGCCTTGGCTGTTTTGCTTGCTGCGATCGTGCTCGTACGAAGCTAGCCGGTTGTTCTGGTTCATCTTTCTCCATCTGCTGTTCCTGTCCGCCTTCGGGGGGAATTGCCTCTTACGGTGGAATTGCGGCAGAATCGGCCCAGCTTCCCCGGAACGTTGTGTCGATCTGCACGATACGGGAACATGGTAGAGAAAAAGGTGTGTGAAACCGAAAGGAGACTATCATTATGCCGGTGAATAAAAAAATCTCCTTTTCAATCTGGTATGTCTTTCTCGCGATTTTTGCGATCACTCTCGTACACGATTTTATCGTGGCCACTCAGAATCTCGAAGACATTCCGTACAGTGAATTCAGAACCCTCGTGGCGGCCGGTAAAGTAGCGGAAGTCACGATTACTCATCAGAGAGTGACCGGGAAGCTCAAGCCGGTAGAAGGGTCTAAAGAGCAGAAGCTGTTCACGACCGTTC